>JACXWD010000005.1:77355-99482 GCA_014764515.1 Candidatus Polarisedimenticola svalbardensis
AGCTGGAAACTGGTGCTTGGCGGCGCCAGAGGGGAACCACTGGATCGCACCATTGAAAACGCGGTCCGTTGCATGGTCTCGAGACTGGCCCTCACAGCCGGCGGGTTTGCCCTCCACGGCGCCGGCGTGCGTCGATCCGGACATACCTGGATCTACGCCGGAAGGTCCGGCGCCGGCAAGAGCACGGCGGTGCGTCTGAGCGCACCGTGCGAAAGTCTGGGGGATGATTTCGCCGTGACGTTCCCCCGGGACGGCGTGTGGACGACCTGCGCCGTTCCGTTCGACAACAGTGAGCGCGCCCCCGGCCGGCCTGTTGCGGGCCTGTTGCCCCTCTCAGCTATCCTGCGGCTGTTCCAGGCCGACGCCGGCGAACCGTTGCGTGTGGAAGCTCCGACTCCTGTGGTGCGTACCGCATCCCTTCTGAACTCCGTAATGCTCCCCGGCCTCTTCGCCGATCTCCAGGAAGCTGTTCTCGAAAATGTCGAACGCTTCGCTGCGGAGGGGCGGTTCGGCCATTTGCATTTCCACAAGGACCGGCAGGTTGCGGATCCTGTGCTTGCTTTTGTTTCCCGGGGAAGCTGAGGACGCCGGAGGTGGTGAAGGATCGCCTTCCGATAGGTATGATGACGGTGCGCAAATGCGTGGATGTAGCCAGGAAACTGCAGCAGCAGGATGACGGATAGGCCACCAATGGAAACACCTCGAAACATGCGGCCCGCAGGCTCGCCTGCAACAGCACGACTGCAGTGCCGCCACAAGGGCGGTGAGGGTGGACCGACCCTGGTCGTGGTTGGCGGTCTCCATGGCAACGAGCCTGCCGGTCTGGTAGCCGCCCGGCAGGTGGTAGCCGATCTGGAGAAGGCGGAGACCGGTTTCCGGGGCGAGATCGTCGTTCTGGCCGGGAACCTGCGGGCGCTGGAGCGGTCCGTTCGTTACCAGCATAGGGACCTGAACAGGGTCTGGACTCCGGAGCGGATACGGGAGCTCCGGGAAACCGGCGCCATCGCAGGCGGAAACCCGGAGGACCTTGAGCAGCGGGAGTTGCTTGAGGCGATCGACGCCATCCTCGCAGGCATCCAGGGCGAAGCTTATTTTCTCGATCTGCACACCAGTTCGGCGGAAGGTTGCCCTTTCCTGACCGTGGGCGACACGCTGAGGAACCGTCGGTTCGCCATGAACTTCCCGCTGCCCCTGATCCTTGGGTTGGAGGAGCAGTTGGAAGGTTCTCTCCTGGAATACCTCAACAATCGGGGAATGATCACCCTGGGTGTTGAGGCCGGCCAGCACGATGCCCCAACGTCGGTGGATCATTTTATGGCAGCGGTCTGGCTCGGGATGGTGAGCGCCGGAATGCTGCAGGCGCACGAGCTGCCGGCGCTGGACCGATACCGCAAACTGCTGGCCGCCGCCGCCAGCGGGATGCCGCGGGTAGTGGAGGTTCGCTACCGGTTCGCCATCACGCCTGCCGACGATTTTCGAATGCAGCCCGGCTATGCCAACTTCCACCATGTACGCAAGGGTGAGCTGCTGGCCCGGGACCGGGCCGGCGACATCCGGGCGATCCTGGCCGGCATGGTTCTTCTGCCGCTGTACCAGGGCCAGGGCGACGATGGCTTTTTCCTGGCTACCGAATTCCGTCCGTTCTGGTTGAAGGTTTCCGGCGCGCTGCGACGTCTCAGGACCGCCTCGTTGCTGCCGTTGTTCCCCGGGGTTCGGCGACATCCGGACCGGGAAGGGGTCCTCATAGTCGATACTCGAGTGGCGCGCTGGTTCCCGCTGCAGATTTTCCGGCTGGTCGGTTATCGCAAGTTACGGCGCAGAGGCAAGCTGCTCCTGGTCAGCCGCAGGAAGTTCGATCTCAGGGCTCCGGTTCGGTACTCCGCCTGAACCGACATCGCGACAGGAGGCGGCCGTGGCCGGGAACAAATCGAAATGGCTGGCAGGGAACAGGATTCAGCCCGTAGCGGTGGACGGCAGTCGTGACGTCGCAGGCCTGATCGACACCGCTTTTCTTGCCTACAACGGCCGCAGGCTTCAGGAAGCCTGCCGGTTGATGGTGGAAAAGATGCTGGACGACGATTGTGTGGTCGGAGCCAGCCTGTCCGGAGCGATGACCCCTGCCGGGCTGGGGCAATCGGTAATCGTTCCCCTGATCCGGGCCGGTTTCGTGGACTGGGTCGTATCCACCGGGGCCAACCTTTACCACGACCTGCACTACGGTCTCGACCTGGCGCTGCATCAGGGAACCCACGAAGTGGATGACCGCATCCTCCATCAGGACGGCGTGGTTCGTATCTATGACATCCTGTTCGATTACGACGTCCTGTTGAAAACGGATGCATTCGTACGGCAAACGCTGGAAGCGGAAGAGTTTCGAAAGGAGATGGGAACTGCCGAACTGCACTACCTCATGGGCAGGTACCTTGCCGCCCGGGAGGATGAGCTGGGAGTGCAGGATACCTGTGTCCTGACAACCGCCTACCGCTGTGGAGTTCCCTGTTACACTTCGTCGCCGGGGGACTCCTCAATCGGCATGAACGTGGCCGAGCTGGCACTGCGGGGGACCGGACCCAGGATCAACCCATCCATCTGCGTCAACGAGACGGCCGCCATTGTCTACGGCGCCAAGAAGAACCCCGGCCGCTCCGGAGTTCTGATTTTCGGCGGCGGATCACCCAAGAATTTCGTGCTGCAGACCGAGCCCCAGATCCAGGAAGTCCTGGGGCTGGACGATGCGGGACACGATTATTTCATTCAGGTTACCGATGCCAGGCCGGATACCGGCGGTCTGTCCGGCGCTACCCCGGCGGAAGCTGTCTCCTGGGGAAAGGTCGACCCTCTAAAGCTCCCGGACGCCGTGGTGGTGTATGCGGACACGACCATCGCCGCCCCCCTTCTGGCGGCCTATGCCCTGGAGCGCCATCCGCCCCGTACAACCCGCCGGCTGTACCATCGCCGGGAAGAATTGATGGAACGTCTCAAGGCGGACTTCCTCGCCCGGTGCGACTTGAAGTAGACTGGTGCCGGTCCGCCGTCCACCTCGGCGGCTGAAGGAGGATTTTTCCATGCAGTCTGCCGCGCCCCCGATGCTGAAACCGACCTTGATCGCTGGTGTTGGTACCGCACTTTTTGCCTCGATTCCGATGCCTGGCTTGCTAGGAGCGGGAACGTGTTGTCTGGCGCTTTTAGGATGTGGTTTTCTCGCTGCATTCCTTCACTCGAGAGCTTCAAAACAAGCAAGTGCTCCTTTTTCTTCCGGGAAAGGCGCCGTTGTCGGCTTGGTGTCTGCCGTGTTTTTTTCCATCACGGTTACGGTCGTTGCCGCGATTCAGGGAATGAGGAGTACCGAAGATCCGTTCGAGAAAATCTTGGAGGAGGTAGGGTCAAATCCGGATATACCCGCAGAATCAATGAAAACCATCGAGGGTTTCGTTGAGTTCATGCAGGACATTCCCAGTTTTGTCCTTCTTCTGTTCTTGTTCATTATGTGGCTGATCATCACTTCGATCTTCTCCACCATTGGCGGCGCCATCGGCGGTGCGGTGTTCAAGGTGGAAGAGGAGGTTCCCTCCATCCAGCCATGAGGCATATCTGGCACCCGGTATCGTCGGTATTCATGCCGGACCCGCCGGTGCTGGCGACGCCCGTACTGCTGAACCTCCTGTTGCGTTCCGGGACAGGGACGGAATTGATCTATGCCGGGGACCGTATGTGGCCGGCGTTGCGGGACGGCTGCCGGGTGCATGTCATGCCTTCGGAAGGCGAGCCTGGTCCCGGCCAGGTGGTTCTCTGCGACCTTCACGGCGTCGTAGACATCCTGCGGGTGAACGAGGTTCGCGCCGGCGCCCTGATCCTGGCCGGCGATTCCGATGCCGGCGCGACGATCAGCATCCGCCCCGAGCAGGTACTGGGTCTGATTTCCGCCGCCGGGCAGCCGGTGTCCGGCGTGCGGCGGAGCTTGCGCCGGCACATGCTGGACCTGGGAGAAACGGTTCGGACATGGAGCGACTCGGACGGCGATCCCTCTGATTCCGTCCTCACCAAGTACGATTATCAGGCTCCGTTCTATGCTGGCACACCTGGCGACGGTATCGACCCGGACCTTCTCGAGTGGATCCGGAGCGAAGTGCCGGCAGGTGGAAAGATCCTGGTTGCAGGCTGCGGCGCCGGCCGGGAATGCATGTCACTCGCCATTGAAGGTTACCGGGTGGTGGGCATCGATTTCTCCCCCGGGATGATCGAGTTGGCGGAAAAGGCGGCAGCGAGTCGAAAAATGGAAATCAGGTTCCAGGTGGCCGACCTCCGGACTCACAATGAACCGGTTTGCTCCCTGGACGCGGTGCTGTTCACCTATGACGTGTACAGCTTTATCCCGAAAGCGACGGAGCGGATCAACGTCCTGTCCAGGATCGGGAACTGGCTCCGGCCGGAGGGCGTGGTCTTTCTCAGCGCCCGCAGGGTCGGCGGCGTCCGGATGGGAGCGGTCCTGTCGTTACAGTGGGTTCTCCGGCTGATACGGTCCCTTTCAGGAGGCTGGGGAGCAGGGCACACGCGCTGGATAGCAGGGGATGCGACCTTGCGCCGCTCGTTTGTGCAGCACTTCACCCTGGGAATGCTGGTGCGGGAGACCGGCTCGGCCGGGTTCGTCATGGGGCGGCGGGGTGGAGGGCACACCATCCTTCGCAAACGGTTGCGAACCAGCCCGGTCCGTGTGTCGGAGCCGGTTCCCGGCGATGCGCTGGGCCAGGAATGCTGAGGATCTGCTACGGTATCTCCTCAGACCGTGAGGCGCCGGGAGGCATGGATTGTCGAAACAGGTGACGATACCCGAGATGAAGTTTTTCGCCGAGGCGCGGCCGGCTGCCGGCCCCTGGCGTGTGGGAATATCCATGGGAGGACTGGAAATCGTCCTCTCCGGCCTTTCCGAGGACCTGGCCGCTCGACTGAGGAGGCGGTTCGCCGTGTACCTGGTCGACGGCCCCGTATCTCGAGATGCCTTGAAGGTCGCGGTGGTCGAGGCGAAGAGGGGTTATTTCATCGATCCTCCGGAAACACCGGAGTTCAACCCGATCCTGATCCGTTGCGACGGCGAACGGGTTCGGTACATGGGTTATCGCGTCGCCGGCTGGTTTGACACCCAGGGCGGCGAGGGACAGTTGCTACTGGCTCGGGGCAGGTATGAGCCTGCCGAAAGGGCCGTGGAAAATTACATCCGGGCTGCGGTGGCGTGGCAGGCCGCTTCCCGGGGCGGCGCCCTGGTCCACGGAGCCAGCGCAGTGCTGGAAGGCCGGGGGTATCTCTTTTTCGGCCCGTCAGGCGCCGGTAAATCCACTCTCTCCGAATGCAACAAACGGGCAACCGTCATCAGCGACGATCTTTCCCTGGTCCTTCCTGACGGGGAGGGCCGCCCCCAGCTGGTCGGCAGCCCGTTCCGGGGCACTTACGAAGGCGGCGATCCGGTGGTCGGACGCTTCCCCCTGGTGGCCGGATTCCGTCTGGTGCAGGCTGAATCCGCCTCGGTGCATGAGGTCAGCAGGGTCCGGGTGTTCGGCGAGCTGGTGGGCAACTTCCCGTTTGTGGCGGAGGCGTATGCCGAACGGCCCGAGCTGTTCGGCAGCATGGAGCAGGCTTTCAAGGACATACCTCTCCGGCATCTGCACTTCAGCAAGGATGATTCCTACTGGGACGCCATCCTCACTGCGGGCCTCTGAATCCCCGCCGAAGAGTCCCGGCTATTCGACCACCCAGGTGCCGCCTGACTTCAGCAGCTGCTCCAGATCGCCTTCGCCTTCCTTCTCCTTGACGTAATCCATCTGCTCGTGGGCGGCTGCGGCGAAACAGGGCGCCTTGGTTTTCCGGAGCACACCGATCGGCGCAGGGAAGTCCGGCGGTTCCAGGTTCGCCAGCATGTACAGATATCCCAGGGGACCGTCCTCGTCATGGACCAGCAGGTCCTTTTCGGTGATGCCGTTCCCCAGTTGCACTACTTCCGGTTGGTAGCAGTCGGTGGTCCGGATGCCCTTGTCTCGGTCCTTGCCGAAGATCAGCGGCTCACCGTGTCTCAACTCCAGGAGATTGTCATCCCGGACCTTCTTGTCCCGGTACTGCTCGAACGCTCCATCATTGAAGATGTTGCAGTTCTGGTAGATCTGCATGAACGAGGCGCCCTTGTGGTCCGAGGCCGCCTTGAGTACTTCCTTCAGGTGGGCGCCGTAGGTGTCGATAGCCCGGGCGACGAATGTGGCCTGGGCTCCCAGAGCGAGCTCGAGGGCGCGGAACGGACGGTCCAGGGAACCGTACGGTGTGGACTTGGTCCGCTTGCCGGTTTCCGAAGTGGGGGAGTACTGTCCCTTGGTCAAGCCGTAGATACGATTGTCGAACATCATGATCTTGATGTCCACATTGCGCCGCAGCAGGTGGATGATGTGGTTGCCTCCGATGGACAGCGCATCGCCGTCACCGGTAGCGATCCAGACCGAGAGGTCCGGGTTGGCCAGCTTGATGCCGGTGGCGATGGCCGGAGCCCTGCCATGAAGGCTGTGGAACCCGTAGGTGTCCATGTAGTAGGGGAACCGGCTGGAGCAGCCGATGCCCGACACCACCACGAATTTCTCCTTGGGGATGCCCAGTTCCGGGAACGTCTGCTGCACCGCGTTCAGGATCGAATAGTCGCCGCAGCCGGGGCACCAGCGCACCATCTGGTCGCTGACGAAGTCTTTCTTGGTCAGTTTCAGTTCGGTGGTCATGGTTCAGTTCTCCTCGGCCAATTCCAGGATTTTTTCAAGAATCTCCGATTCCTTGAACGGCTTGCCCTGGATCTTGTCCAGCTTGTGCACTTCGAGCTGGAAGCGTTCGTGGACGATCCTCGCCAGTTGGCCCAGGTTCATCTCGGGGATCAACACCTTGTCGTAATGGTGCAGGATATCCTTGACGTTCTTCTGCATCGGGTTGATGTACCGCAGGTGCAGATGGCCGACCCTCTTGCCCTGCTTCCGGGCCATCTTCACGGCTGCTGCGATCGAGCCGTAGGTCGAGCCCCAGCCCAGTACCAGCAGGCCGGAATCGTCCCCTTCCACTTCCGCCGCCGGAAGGTCGTCGGCAATGCGGTAGACCTTGTCCCTGCGAAGATTGACCATCTCGTGGTGGTTTTCCGGGTCGTAGGAGACGTTGCCTGTGAGGTGGTCCTTTTCGAGGCCGCCGACGTGGTGTTCCATCCCGGGGGTGCCGGGGACCGCCCAGGGCCTGGCGAAGGTCTTGGGGTTCCGGCTGTACGGCATGAACTGCTCTCCGCCGGGGTCGGTTGCCAGTTCCACCTTGATATCTTCAAGGTCGTCAACCTCGGGAAGCTTCCACGGTTCGGAGCCGTTGGCGATGTAGCCGTCACTGAGCAGAATGACCGGCGTCATGTACTTGGTCGTCAGCCTGGCAGCCTCGAAGACCGTATCGAAGCAGTCGGCGGAGGAGCGGGCGGCGATGACGATCATCGGCGCTTCGCCGTGACGGCCGTACATCGCCTGCATCAGATCGGACTGTTCCGTCTTGGTCGGCAGTCCGGTGGACGGCCCGCCGCGCTGGATGTTGATGATGATAAGCGGCAGTTCCACCATCACCGCCAGGCCCATGAACTCGCCCTTGAGCGCCATACCGGGTCCGCTGGTGGTAGTCACCGCCAGGTTGCCGGCATAGGCTGCGCCGATGGCTGCGCCGATGCCTGCGATCTCGTCTTCAGCCTGGAAGGTCAGAACACCGAATCTCTTGTACGCCGACAACTCGTGGAGGATGTCGGAAGCAGGTGTGATCGGGTAGGTGCCCTGGAACAGCGGCAGGCCGGTCTTGACCGAGGCGGCCACCAGGCCGAGAGCCAGAGCCTCGTTGCCGTTGACGTTGCGATACGTCCCGGCAGTCAGCTTCGCTCTGGGAACCTGGTAGGTCACCTGGAAGAACTCGTTGACCTCGCCGTAGGCGAACCCTGCCCTCAACGCCAGTTCGTTCGCTTCCAGCACTTCCGGTTTGGATTTGAACTTGGAGCGGATCCACTCCAGGGAGTTTTCCATTGTACGGTTGTACAGGTAATACATCATCCCGAGAGCGAAGAAGTTTTTGCTGCGGTCCACGTCCCGGGTGGCGAGACCGGTGGACTCCAGCGCCTTACGGGTCAGTGTCGTCAGTTCGACCTTGAAGGTGCGGTAGCCGGACAGCGAGTCGTCTTCCAGCGGGTTTTCATCGTACTTGGCCTTGCGAAGATCGTTGGTCTTGAAGCTGTCAGTGTTGATGATGAGGATGCCGCCTGGTTTCAGATCCTTCAGGTTGACCTGAAGCGCCGCCGGGTTCATCGCAACCAGCACGTCCGGTTCATCGCCGGGAGTGAACACTTCTTCAGAGGAGAAGTTGATCTGGAATCCGGAGACACCGGCCAGGGTGCCGGCTGGAGCCCGGATCTCGGCCGGATAATCCGGGAAGGTTGCAAGGTCGCATCCTTCTATAGCCGTGGTCGCCGTGAACTGGTTTCCGGTGAGCTGCATGCCGTCGCCGGAGTCACCGGCGAACCGGATAGTCACACGGTCCAGAGTCTCTACCTTGGTGCCTGCGCCAGTTGTCTGACTTTCGATAGTCATGAGGGGTGTTCCTCGTCGTTAGGAGTTTGCGTCCCAGGGCCCGGACAGCGGGTACCCGGGGGCATTATGGAGCATGCCCGGAACCGCTTCAACGAATTGCAGCCTGTTTCACGGACTATTTTGAGTCGGATTCGGGCTCCTCTGTCTGAGCCAGTCCAGCCTCCCGCGGATCGACTCCAGATCCAGGGCCGTGGGCCGGTGGTGCAGGTAGGATTCCAGATCGGAAATCGCCTCGTGGACCCGTCCCAGATGGGACATCAGAATCCCTCGATCCCGGGTCTCCATCGGCTCTCCCGATGTGGTGACCAGGAGCATATCCACCACCGCCAGGGCACGGGGGTAGTCCTCACGGGACAGGAATATCCGCTTCAGGTTGCGCAGCAGCCGGGTCAGGATCCGCGTCGTCGAGGCGCCGTCCAGGATTTCAGGCCGGAACAGGGAAGCACGGCCGGTGGACCGAACGACCAGGGCTCGGCAGTCTTCCCGGGTCAAAACCCTTCCTCCACCGAACGGGTCCACCAGGATGGTCCTGCCGTCCAGATCGACCCGGGCAATGAAGTGTCCCGGAAGGGCGATGCCTCGGGATTCGAATCCGGCTGCCCGGGCGATTTCAATGAAAATGATCGAGAGTGTCAGTGGGATGCCGGTGCGCCTGTCCATGACCTGGTTCAGGAACGAGTTCCTCGGGTCTTCGTAGTCGCCGGCGTTGCCGTGAAACCCCAATTCGTCAAAAAGGTAGGCACGGATCACTTCCAGGCGGGCGAATGGGTTCCCACCGTTTTCCATACCGGCGATGCGCCTGGCCGTTTCAGACCCGATTTCTGAGATTCTGGACATTTCCCGGTCCAGATCAAGGTCCGGGTATTCGCCGGCGGCGATGAGCAGCGCACCCTGCACGAGGCCCGCCGGGCCTCCCTGCTCAAGGAGCCCCGCAAACTTTTCCCGCCGCGGATCTTCCGTCGCCGTCCAGGGGTCCAAGGCCGGTTCTCCTTTCGGAGATAAATACTACGTCGCAGCCTCGTCGGATGCCACGGTCAGCCTCGTTTCCGCCTGGAGCCGTTGCGCCCCGAACGGTTGCGCTGGCCTTCCGCCGCCCCGACCGCCGCCGGCATCAGTTCGTTGCTGATCACCTTTTCCGGCACTGCCGCCGGCTCCGGTTCCTGTTTGGGCTCCGGCTCCGGCTTGGATTTGGCGTCGTCCTGGGGTTCGGCCGAACCGTCCTGGCCGGCTCCGCTCCTTGGCTTGCGCCGCCGCCGCCGCCGCCGCCGCTTTCGAGGCGCTTCCTCGCCGCCCTCTGTGGCGGCACTATCGGTTGTCTCTTCACCGGCTGCCTCGGATCGCGGTGCTTCCGGTTGGGGGGAAGCCGGCTCCTGCACAGGTGGTGCGGAAGGAGCAGGCCTGGCGGGGCCGGTCTCGGACGAGGGCAGGTCCGGGGCGGCTGCCGGCGCCGGTCTGCCGTCCCTCTCTGCAGCCGGGGGTTCGGCTGCCGCTTCCGCCGCCAGGGCGTTGAATTCGCATTCGTGACGCAGGAGCGACGGCGTAGCTTCCACGACGATCTGGATGCCGTGACGTTTTTCCAGCCCCAGGATCTCCTCACGCTTGCTGTTCAGGATCCACTCGGCGACTTCAGGCGGAAGACCGACCAGCAGCCGGCCGAACCCGCCTCGCGCCGAACGGGTCTGGATCTTCCGGAGGGCGGCCAGGGCCGCCGCCTCGATGGTCTTCAGAAGTCCGTGACCGTCGCAGGAGACGCAGGTGGCATAGGTCGCGCCCATCTTTTCACCCTTGAGGCGTTGCCGGGCGATTTCCATCAGACCGAGCTTGGAGATGCTGGTGATGTCGTATTTCGCCTTGTCGCCCTTCATGGCGTCCCGCATGGTTTTTTCGACATTTTTGCGGTTTTTCATAGCCATCATGTCGATGAAGTCGATGACCATCAGACCGCCCAGATCCCGGAGCCGGAATTGCCGGGCAATCTCGCTGGCCGCCTCCAGGTTTGTCTGCGTGGCGTTTTCCTCCGCCTCCATCTTGCGTTTTGTTCGTGCGCTGTTGACGTCGATGGCGGTCAGCGCTTCGGTACCGTCGATGACGATCTCGCCGCCGGAAGGCAGAAGCACCCGGCGTTTGTAAATCGTTTCGATCTGCTCTTCGAGGTTGTATTTGTTGAACAGGGGACGGTCGCCGGTGTAGAGCCTCAAGGACTTGGCCCGGGTCGGCATCACGTCCTTCATGAACTCCATCGCTTTTTCGTACATTTCGGCGGAATCGATCCAGACCTCGGAGATGTCGGGGGTGAAGTGATCCCGTATGGTTCGGATCACCAGGTCGCGCTCACGGTAGACCGGGCCGGGGAACTGGCCGGCGCCCGATCCTTTCTGAATAGCCTCCCACAGCCGCAAGAGATACTTGAGGTCCCGCTGGAGTTCAGTTTTGGTGCGGCCGATACCTGCTGTGCGAACGATGACTCCGAACCCTTCAGGCAGCTTCAATTCCTCGATTATTTCCCTGAGCCGGTCCCGCTGGGCGGTGTCCCCGATTTTCCGGGAAATCCCTCCGGAATCCACTCCCGGCATCAGAACGAGGTAGCGGCCCGGGAGAGAGAAGTACGTGCTGACCGTCGGCGGCTTGCCGGCGAACGGCTCACGGACCACCTGGGCCATAAGACGCTGCCCCTGCTGCAGGTGCTGGCCGATGCGGCCCCGGTTGCCTCTCTCATCCCGGGGGGGCAGGAGGCGGAAATTGACCTCGTCGATGGGGAGGAACCCCTTCAGGTCGGATGAAATGTGGACGAAAGCGGCCTCAAGTCCGGGATGAACGCTTTCGACCACCGCGTTGTAGATGTTACCCTTGATGCTGGTTCGATTAATCGTTTCGATTTCATACGCGGCCAGCACGCCGTCTTCGAGGATCGCCACGCGGGATTCTTCCACATGGGTCACGTTTACAAGCATGATTTTGGACATGTCCGAATGATTCTCCAATTCCTGATTATCGGGGCCGTCGAATCCTCCTCCGGAAGCCGTGATCTCGGCCTCAACGGGGTTTCCCGGCTCACTTCGCCCCGGTGTCTCTTCGGCGTCGGCTCCCGATCCGGGATCCTCACCGGTCACTACAGCGAAACTGGACTATACCATACGCCGGCTAAAGGAGCGCCGGCTTGAGAGTTACCGCCAACCAGGTCACCCTCCTGCGACTGCTTCTGCTGCCGCTGCCGGTCTACATGATTTACAAGGCGGTGCTGTACGGGGGTGGGCTGCCGTGGGCGGCAGCAGGATTGGGCCTTTTTATCCTGCTGGGTCTGACGGATGCCGTGGACGGCATGCTGGCCCGGCGATACGGCGGTACGCCGCTTGGGGCGCTTCTGGATCCGATGGTCGACAAGATTTTCCTGGTCGCCACGTTCGGTCCGCTGGCCGACCTGAAGATCGTCGCCCCGATCCTGGTCGGGCTGCTCTTTGTCCGGGAACTGGCGGTAACCGCCCTCCGGAGTACAGCCCTCGAAAGGAAGGTCACCTTCCGGACCAGCAGGATTGCCAAGCTCAAAACCACGGTTCAGGGCGCAGGGTCCGGCTTTATCTTCCTGTTCTTTTTCCTGCAGGACATGACCATCCTCAATCGTGTCATGTGGGTGACCGCCATCGGGGCGGCACTGCCGGTGGTCGCCCTGGTGCTCATGGGGAAGAAGCCCGGCTGGCGCTCCATTTCGGGCTTCATCCTGCTGGAGGCGGTAGTCGGGCTGCACTACTTCGCAGGCCCGGCCAGGGCGATACCGCTGATTATGGTTGTGATAATCGGTTTTACCCTTTATTCCGGAGCCGAGTATTTCTGGGGGTTGCGGAGAGTCCTGGCCAAGTCGTTCAGCCAGACGCCGCTTGAGGCGGTTCGACTCGCTGCCGTGGCTCTGGCGGTGCCCGCCGGCGTACTCCCGGTCATGATGCTGGGCGGCGCCCCGATCTACGCCATCCTCATTATCCTGGCGGCGGAGCTGGTCCTGGGCGGTGTGGATAATTCCCTGGCCCAGGCCGGGTTGCGGCCGAAGGTCGGCGCCGATATCTGGCGCTGCGGGATTCAGGCCGCCGGTGGAGCGGTCATGGCCTTGATCCTGGTCGCCGTCCAGGAGGGGATCGTTGGGCCGTGGGGTGTTCCGGTGGTCCATGCCGTCGGCATCGGGGTCCTGCTGGTCACCCTGTTCGAGATCGTGCGCCGCGTAAGGGGAAAAGAGCAGATTTTTACTGCTGAATTCGAAGGCTGAGGTCGGTTCCGCCCCTCCTTGACTCCCTCCAACAAGGGAATCATATTCAAATCATCATTTATGTATATGCACTTGTGGGAGGCCTGTACTTGTCCGGTGCTCCGTCGAGTTCGAAGTTTGTCCGCCTGGCGGCGGTGGCGGCCGGTCTGGTCGCCATCATGCTGGTGTGTCCGGGCTGCTCCGAGAACGACGCCGCCCAGCGCCGCGACGCGGATGCCAGGCCGGCTGTGGAGCCGGTCAGCGGTGGGACCTTCAGGCTGGTGACCGAGGCCCCGGCCAGTCTGGATCCGATCCTGAGCCAGTCGGTCTATGAAGGGCTCCCGGTCAACCAGCTGTTCGACGGTCTGGTGGAACTGGACCCCTCCCTCCATGTGATGCCGGCTTTGGCCGATACCTGGACCATATCTCCCGACGGCCGTACCCACCGGTTCCATCTCCGTGATGGTGTGACCTTTCACGACGGCAGCGTGCTCACCGCCGGCGATGTGGTCTTCACATTCAAGCGCCTGCTCAGTCCCGGGAATGCCGCCAACTCGCTGGCTGGTCCATACGCCATGACGGTGTCGGGAGCAGAGGAGTTCTCGTCCGGGAAAGCAGTTGATCTCTCCGGTGTGCGCGCACTGGACGATCGCACCGTGGAAATCGAACTGCTCTACCCGTCGATCTATTTTCTGGAAGTCCTGTCCATGGACGGTCTCCGGATTGTTCCGGAGAAGGTGATCCGGGAGATCGGTGAGGAGGCGTTCGGCCGGGAGCCGGTGGGAACAGGCCCGTTTCAGATGGGCCGTTGGCTGGACGACAGCCTGGAGCTTACGGCCAACCCGGACTATTTCCGGGGGGCGCCGTTCCTGGATGGGATCCGAATCGGGTTCCTCCCGCTCTCCGAAAATGTGGATTACGGTCTCGGCCAGTTCCTGAAAGGTGAGCTGGATATGGTGGAACCGGGGACGAGCAAGATATCCGGCCTGAAAGGGTGCCCCGGCGTATCGGTCCGGAATTACCAGGAGCTGGGCCTCTCGTTCCTCGGCCTTGGAACCGGTAACCCGCCTCTTAACGAGCTGGAAGTGCGGCAGGCGATCGCCCATGCCGTCAACCGGGACGCTCTGGTGGCAGCATCGCCCGAATTCAGGCGGCCGTCCATCGGTCTGGTCCCGCCGGGGATGAACGCCTATTCACCGGACCCCAAGGCCTTGCCTTACGATCCGGACCTGTCCCGCAGGCTGCTTCAGGAAGCGGGCTACGGGCCGGCAAATCCGCTGCCGCCAATCTCGCTCTTGAACACGGCCCGCAGCGCTGCCGCCCTCGGCACCCTGGCGAGTGTCCGCAAGGACCTGGCCCAGGTCGGTATCCGCCTGGATGTCCGGCAGGTGAGCTGGTCGGAACTGGGGGAGGCGATCACCGCCGGGAAGGCGCCAATGTTCCTTCTGGCGTGGGTCGCCGACCTGCCGGATCCGGACGTTTTCCTGCGGGGATTGTTCGAGAGTGGTGGAGCGAGCAATTATTTCGCCTTCGAGGACGATGAGGTCGGCCGCCTGCTGGAGCTTGGCGTCCGGGAACGCAACCCCATGAAGCGGTCCCAACTCTATCGCTCCCTGGAACGCCGGATCCTGTCCCAGGCGCCGGTTGTGCCTCTCTATCACACCACCGGAGTTCTCTCTCACCGCCAGGAGGTTCACGGACTCGACCCCGGGCCGTTGGGCATATCCACCCTTCCTCTTGAGAAGGTATGGATCCTGGAAGAGGAAGGCGGATCATGATCCGCGAGCTCTACCGACGGTCCACGCTGGAGAGGAGCTTCATCTTCTCCATAGGCCTGATCATGAGCGTCATGTTGGTGGTGATTGTCCTGCTGGTGCAGCAGATGGTGGCTGCGACACTCCGCCAGGGTCTTGAGGAACGTGGAAAATCGGTGGCCCGCAGCATCGGCGCCGTGGCCACGCCCTCGCTCCTGGCCTACAACCACGTGGCGCTGCAGATGGCGGCGGAGAACGCGGCGGAAGGACTGGACCTTGCCTATGTCGCGATCCATACGAAGGAAGGGGACCTGGCAGGATTCGCAGGACTGGATAGCGAGGGCACGGTCAGAGCAGATCTCCAGTCGGGAGGTATTGCCGGAACCGTGGCGAGCCGGGATCTTGAAATAAGAGCCCACGATGGCAGTTTCGTGCCGGTCATGGAGGTGGCGGTTCCGGTCTGGGTGGATGGGGTAACCGAATCGTGGGGCATGGTCCGGGTCGGCATGTCCCGGAAGCCGGTAGCCCGGCATCTCTGGCGCCTGACCGCCGGACTGGTACTGTCCGGTCTCCTTTTCAGTGTTCTGGCAATTTTCTTCGGCCGCTGGGTTGCCCGGGCGATCACCGCCCCGCTTCGCCGGTTGGTGGAAGGCACCGAGGCCCTGGCCGAGGGCAAATATGATTATCGTGTGCCGGTGTCGGGCTCCAACGAACTGGCGCAGATGGCCGCAGCCTTCAACTCCATGATGGACCGCACCCAGTCCAAGGCAGAGGAGTCCCGTGAATTCCAGGAAGCTCTTGAATCGCTGAATGCCACCCTGGAGGACCAGGTTCGCGAGCGGACCCGAGCCCTTGAGGAATCCGAGGAACAGTACAAGACCCTGGTGGACAGTTCGCCGGACTCGATCCTGATCATTCAGGGCGGCAAGGTCCGGTTTGTCAATCAAGCCTTCATCGGCGCCTTCGGCGTATCTGCGCGCCGTGCACTACAGCCGGATTTCAAACTGGAGAGTCTGTTCGAGCCGGAGTCGGCACGGGTGGCCAGTGAACGGCTCAGGGCCTGGGAGGAGGGTCATTCCACTGGTCCCTGCGAACTGGTAGGCCGCAACAGCAACGGCGCTGTGCTGCATCTGGAATTGCGGGGAAGCCGCATCGAATACCTGGGCGCCCCGGCTGCGGAGTGCGTGGTCATCGACAATACAGTGGCCAAGTCGTTGAGGGAGCAGTTGGTGGATACCGAACGGCTCCGGGCCCTTGGTGAACTGTCCGGCGGCGTGGCCCACGACTTCAACAACCTGCTTGGGGCGATCCTCGGTCGCGCCCAGTTGCTGCGCCGGGAGAACCTGGACGAGTCGGTGGATCTCAGCCTGTCCGTTATTGAAAAGGCGGCTGTGGACGGCCGGGAGACTGTCCGGCGAATCCAGGAGTTCTCGCGCACACGACAGGAAAGAAATTTCAATCGCCTGGAACTCCCGGAAATCATCCGGGACGCGGTGGAGATCACCCGCACCCGCTGGAAGACCGAATCGGAACGGCGCAATATCAACGTCCGCCTGGATCTCTCCCTGCCCGGGACCGCCGCCATTCTGGGCAAGGACTCGGAGCTCAGGGAGGTGTTCACCAACCTGATATTGAACGCCCTGGACGCCATGCCCGACGGCGGGGTCCTCCGGATCCGATGCGTGCAGGATGACGGGCTTGTCATCGCCGAAGTCACCGACAGCGGAGTCGGCATGGCGGAGGAAACGCGACGCCACCTGTTCGATCCGTTTTTTACGACCAAGGGGCAGGGCGGAACCGGCCTCGGCTTGAGCATGGTCTACGGTATCGTCACTCGCCACGGCGGCAGGATCGACGTCACTTCGGACATCGGGAAAGGGACCACCTTCTTTATCGAGTTCCCGGTGGCGGCGATGCTGGCCGACCTTCCGGCTGAATCGGTCCAATCCGATGATGGGGAGGTGCCGCCGTCCCGGATCCTGGTGATTGACGACGAGCAGGATATCGCCGAGATCCTGAGGGACGTGCTTACCGCCGAGGGGCATTCGGTAGAAATGGCCGGCGGCGGACAGGAAGGACTCGAAAAGGTCGCCGGGACCCCTTTCGATCTGGTATTTACCGACCTCGGCATGCCTGACGTTTCCGGCTGGGAAGTCGCCTCCACCATTCGGGAAAATCACCCGGATCTGCCTGTAGTCCTGGTAACCGGCTGGGGAGCGACCCTTACGGAAGAGGAAATAGCCGAGAATTGCATCGCGGCGGTGGTGAACAAGCCGTTCGACATCGATAGCCTCGTGAATGTGACCACCAGTATCCTCGGCCGCGCCTCTTCCGACGATCCGCTATAATCCTCCCTTCATCTCGCTGAAATGCACCGACGCCGTTCCCGCAGGGGGCCGTGGGTGAAGTCTATGAGGGCCATGAATGTGAGCCAGCCGCGCAGAATACGTATCGCCAACGGCCAGGGGTTCTGGGGAGATTCGGTGGATGCGCCGGTCCGCCTGGTTGAGGAAGGCCCCCTGGACTATCTGACCCTGGACTACCTGGCCGAGGTCACCATGTCGATTCTCCAGAAGCAGAAGCGAAGGGATCCGGCCCGGGGTTATGCCACCGACTTCGTTCAACTCATTGACCGTATCCTGCCTTCCCTGAGAACGAAGGGGATCAAGGTTGTGGCCAATGCAGGCGGAGTCAATCCGTCGGCGTGCCGTCAGGCGCTGGTGGAGGTCGCCGAGGAACACCAGGCTCGTGGGCTGAAGATCGGCACGGTCACAGGGGACGACATCCTCGATCGGCTGGAAGAGCTGATCGCCTCAGGGGTCGGCTTCGAGAACATGGACGACGGCCGGCCGATCACCGACGTTCTCGACCGCATCGTGTCCGCCAACGTCTACATCGATTCCTTCGCCATCGCAGAGGCTCTGGCCCGGGGAGCGGACATCGTCATATCCGGTCGAACCACCGATCCGGGCCTGGTCCTGTCGCCTCTGATCGCCGAGTACGGCTGGAAGCAGGATCAATGGTCGCTCCTGGCGGCCGGCACGGTAGGCGGTCATGTAGTGGAGTGCGGCGCCCAGTGCACCGGCGGCAATTTTTCCAGATGGTGGGAAGTGGACGGATGGGACCGCCTGGGCTATCCGGTACTGGAGTTTGCAGAGAACGGCGAGTTCATCGTCACAAAGCATGACGGCACCGGGGGCCTGGTCAGTGTGGATACCGTATCGGAGCAGCTGCTCTACGAGATGGGCAATCCCAAGGCTTACCTTACGCCGGATTGCGTCGTGGACTTCACGTCCATCCAGTTGGCCCAGGATGGCAAGGACCGGGTCCGGGTCTCCGGAATTCGGGGCGGCGAGGCGACCGGGACTTTCAAGGTTTCCATCGCCTACCTGGAAGGGTACAAGGCGACAGGGCAGCTGACGGTCAGCGGTCCGGATGCGGTTGCCAAGGCCAAGGTCTGCGCCGACGCGTTGTGGGGTCGCCTGGAACGGGCCGGATTTACGTATGAAAAGACCATCACCGAACTGGTCGGTCTCGATTCCTGCCACGGGCAGATTCCCGGGCCGCCGCCGGATGTCCACGAAGTGGTTCTGCGGGTCGGTGTCAAGGATGGTGACCGGGCCAAGGTCGACCGTTTCGGCAAGGAACTGGCGCCGCTGGTGACGTCGGGGCCGCCAGGGATCACCGGGTTTGCCGGTGGTCGGCCGAAGGCGACCGAGGTCCTGGGCTACTGGCCGTCGTTGATCCCCAAGGACCGGATCGTCACCCATGTCGATGTGGAGGAAGTGCAGTGAAAACCTTGCCGCTTTACGCCCTGGCCCATGCCCGGTCCGGGGACAAAGGTGACGGTTCCAATGTAGGGGTCATCGCATATGACCAAACGTCATTCGCCATCCTGAGGGAGTTCCTGACCCCTCTAAAGGTGAAGGAACATTTTTCCGGCATCGTGTTCGGGGAGGTACGCCGGTTTGAGTTGCCGAATTTGATGGCCCTGAACTTTCTGCTGGGGGAATCCCTGGGTGGATCCGGCTCGGCGAGTCTCAAGACCGACGCCCAGGGCAAGACCCATGGCATGGCGATGCTCAGGATGGAGATCGAAGTGCCGGACGATTACGAACCGCCTGAGGCGGGGACTGCAGGTTCCATGGCTCCGGATGGTGAGCTGGGAGGGGCGTGATGACAGCGGGGCGTGACTTGCGCTGGGTTCAGGTGGAACAGGATGATCGTGGCGTGGCCACGGTGTCCATGAACAAACCGCCGGTGAACGCTCTCGGCAGCGAAATGGTGGCCGATCTTACCGCCGCCGCCGCCGCGCTGTCGCAGGACTCCGGAGTTCGTTGCGTGGTCCTGCGTTCTGCAGGCCGGCATTTCTGCGCCGGAGCCGATCTCAAGGAACGACAGGGAATGAGCGTGGAACAGGTCCGGGAATTCGTGCCCCGGGTGGCCGGAGCGGTCAACGGTTTCGCTTCCCTGGCGGTCCCGGTTATCGCCGCAGTACGAGGCGCTGCCGCAGGCGGCGGGTGTGAGCTGGCTCTGGGTTGCGACCTGCGAGTCCTGTCGGAGGATGCCTCCATAGGGCTGCGGGAGACGGCGCTTGCCATCATCCCGGGAGCAGGCGGAACACAGCGATTGCCCCGGATCGTCGGCGCCGCTACCGCAAAGCGCTGGATCTTCACCGCCGGCATGTTCGGCGCCGCCGAGGCGTGGGCCGACGGTGTGGCCGACCAGGTCGTGCCCGACGACAAGCTGGACCTTGCGGCGGATGATCTGGCCGGGGTGATCGCAGCCAATGGACCGGTTGCAATCCGCCTGGCGAAACAGGCGATCGACGGAGGCTCCGGGCTACCACTGAACGAAGCGCTGCAGATCGAATGGGAAGCGTACCAGGGAGTGCTGGACACATCGGACCGGGAAGAGGCGCTCAAGGCGTTTGCAGAGAAACGGCCGCCGCGTTTCAGGGGATGCTGAAATACGGCCCAGTCCAGTTCGCGTCACCGCTAATCCTGGCGCCGATGGCCGACGTCACCGACCGGCAGTTTCGGCTTCTGCTCAAGAGGATGGGCGGTATCGGGCTGGTCACCATGGAATTCGTGTCATCACGGGATATCCATCTACGACACAAGCGGCTGGCGACGATCCTGCGGTACTCGCCGGAAGAGCGCCCGATCTCGATCCAGGTCTATGGCTCCGATCCGGAACTGATGGCCGAGGCTGCCCGGTTTGTTCAGGAGCAGGGGGCCGATGTCTGTGACATCAACATGGGCTGTCCCGCCAACAAGATCCTGAAGGGATGCGCCGGGGCGAAATTGATGGCGGACCTGCCGCTGGCCCGCGACATCATACGGCGTTGCCGCGCCTCGGTATCCATTCCGCTGACGGTGAAGTTCCGGGCCGGCATGGACGACGGCCGGCTCAACTATCTGGAACTGGGCCGGATCTGCCAGGATGAGGGAGCCGACGGGGTGGCGTTGCACCCCAGAACCGCTCGGCAGATGTACAGCGGCCGCGCCGACTGGAGCCGGATCGCCCGTCTTAAGGAGAGTATCTCTATCCCGGTAGTAGGGAACGGTGATGTGGAGCAGCCCGGCGATGTCCTTCGCATGATGCAGGAGACCGGTTGCGACGGCGTCATGATCGGTCGCGCCTCCATGAGAAACCCGTGGATCTACCGCCAGGCTGCTGCCCTGCTTCGCGGTGAAGCGCCGGTCGAACCGACCCTTCTCGATAGAAGAGACCTGATTCTGGAACATTTCCGGCTGTTGCGCGATGAGGAAGAGCATCGCCTCGCGATGCACAAACTGCGCACGTTTACCGGTTGGTATACGAGGGGGTGGGCTGAAGGTCGTGATCTCCGCGTGCGGATAGCCTCACTGGAATCACCGGATCATTTCATTCAGGCGGTGATCGATTTCTTCGACGCACAGGCGGCATAATCTCCCAATCCAGTCCAGTTCCGCCGACGCTTTCCATCCTTATCTTGTGTATTCTCCAAAGCGAGGGAATCCCCGCGATCAAACCCTGTCAAAATCGGTTGTGCAGGGGAAGCGGGGGCGCGTGAGACATCATGAAAGTTTCGAAACGAGGCGAGTACGGCATGCGCGCTCTGTGCCATCTGGCGGCCAGGTACGGTGGAGGATTGACCCACATTCGCGAGATTGCGGAACAGGAAGAAATCCCGGCGAAATTCCTTGAAGGAATCCTCCTTGCCCTGAAGCGGTCCGGTTTTGTCAAAAGCCGCCGCGGCAACGAGGGTGGGTATGCCCTGGCCAGGCCTCCCCACGAGATTATCGTCGGAGAAGTGTTCCGTGCTCTCGACGGACCGTTGGCGCCGATGTCCAACTCGGCCGAACTCAAGGCCCTGATGGACAAGAAACCGCGCCAACGCGGTTTCTATGCTGTTCTTCTGCAGGTCAGCGATGCGGTTTCCGGAATCCTGGACAAGACGACTCTCGCCCAGATAGTGGCGGGGAATGTCGTGCAGGAAGAACTGATGGAAATGGCGGGTCATCAGGTCTGATCGGGGCGCTGCGGTCTCACCTCCATGGTGCGGATGCTTGCATCGCTCCTGAGGTCCGCACCGGTGAATATCTCTGTCAAGACCAGGGCCATCTGGTAACCTCTGGCCTGTATGCAGAATGAAGCCCCAGCCCGTTCCGGCGGCTTTCCGTACCCGTTCCTGGCAGCGGTGGCCACGGTTGTTGCCGTCAGCCTGGCGCACTATCTCACCGATCCTGTGCATACGACACTTCATGTTGTGTACCAGCGCTTGTATTACATCCCGCTTCTGGTCGGTGCCGGGTTCTACGGGCTTCGCGGCGGGCTGGCGCTGGCGATCATCACATCGATACTGTATCTGCCACACATTGTCCTGCACTGGGGCCATGAACCGCTGTACCGGGCCAACCAGATGGCCGAGCTGGTCATGTTCCTGGTAGTCGGTACCCTGGCCGGGCTTCTCATCGACCGGGTGCGCAACGAACGTGAAAAGCACCGGCGCACTGCCGAGGAACTGGCTCGGGCGTATGAGCAGTTGCAGGCGACGTTCGAACGCTTGAGGCTCCTGGACAGGCTTTCATCTCTGGGGGCGCTGTCCGTCGGCATGGCTCACGAGATCAGGAACCCGCTGGGTGCGATTTCCGGTGCGGTTGAAATACTGGAGGAGTCCACGCCGGCAGGTGACCAGCGCCGGGAGTTCGTGGAGATCCTTTCCAAGGAGATCGACCGGTTGTCCACGATCGTCGGCAGGCAACTGGATCTTGCCCGGTCTACGCCCCACGAATTGAGTCCCTGCGATCTCGAAAGTGTTGTCCGCTCAGTGTTGGCGCTGACAGCAAAACAGATGGATCAACAGGGCATCGTGGCGAACTGCCGGGTTCAGCCCGGAGTCGGTCCGGTCCAGGCCGACGAACAACGCATTCGCCAGGCCGTTCTGAACCTGGTGCTCAATGCGATCCAGGCCATGGAGCAGGGTGGTGTCCTGGAAGTGCACGTAGGCGACGAAGGGGAGCAGGCCTGGATCGAAGTTCA
>JACXWD010000034.1 GCA_014764515.1 Candidatus Polarisedimenticola svalbardensis
GGGAATAGCTCAGTGGTAGAGCACGACCTTGCCAAGGTCGGGGTCGCGGGTTCAAGTCCCGTTTCCCGCTCCAAACTCCAGCCAATTCACGGCTACAGCTACGCTTCCAGCCCCAGGTAGAGCAAACCTCAACGGGACTTGGTCCCGTTAAGGATCCCTGCGGGGCGTTGTCTGATGCCCGCCTACGGCGGGCTTTGCGGGTTCAAGTCCCGTTTCCCGCTCCAATCCAAGGTACTGAAGGGCAAAGCTATATCCGGCCGCCATCAGGTGGCCATTTTTTAGTCTGCCTCAGGTTTCCTTTCGCTCGGCCTTGGCGAGTGGGATTGTGGCTTTTCAACCTCGAGTCCGCTGGTAGCCACATCCTCTACCAGGGCCAGTCCCAACTTGGCCAACCTCAACCGGTCGAGGAACAGGGGACGTGAGTGGTAGTCGGTCGTTTCGATCTTTATCCCACCAGCCCACCGGGTCAGGCGAAAGCCCTCGTTGAAACAGGTCTGCTCGGGTTTGTTGCTCATGGTCCCCTCCCACCTGCCAGGCGTGGGGTCAATATTGAGCGCGCAGAGGTGGAAAGCAAACCGTCTTTAGATGTGTAAACGACTCTTAGCCCATTTCGGCAACGGTGCGCAATCATGTTCACGGCGTCGCTATTAACTTCCTATAAATAGACCGTTTTTTGCGACTGATGCCCCGGCACACCTCTTGCACTTTCTGGTCTCCTGAAAGGAGATCGTCATGAAAGTCCTCCTGATCGCTCCGGCAAGCGGAAACTGGCATCATGTCGGACAGCAACGTATTTTTGGCGGTAAAACGTTTCGTTTTTCACTTCTCAGCCTTCTGTCGCTGGCGGCGGAAACACCACCCGGTTTTGAGATCCGCATTGTCGATGAACAGGTCCAGGATGTTCCCTGGAACGAGCATTTTGACCTGGTCGGAATCACATGCATGACCGCCGCAGCGCCCAGGGCGTACGATATCGCGGATCATTTCCGCACCTGCGGAGTTCCGGTAGTACTCGGAGGAATGCACCCGACGTTCCTGCCGGACGAGGCCCTCCAGCATGCCGACGCGGTCTGTGTCGGTGAAGCGGAGGGTGTGTGGCGGCATATCCTCGAAGATGCCCGTCACGGTAAGGTGTCCGGCATCTACCGCGCCGATGAACAGCACACCCTGGTTGGGTTGCACATGCCGCCGCGCGCACTGCTGGACGCCCGGCGCTACGGCACCATACAGTCGGTTCAGGCGACCAGAGGATGCCCCAACCGCTGCTCGTTCTGCTCCGTGTCGGCATTCCATAAGGGGAGCCTGCGCTGTCGCCCTGTAGAGGAGGTTGTGTGTGAGGTGAAAGATCTGTCAGGACGTTTCTTTATGTTTGTCGATGACAGCCTGACAGCCGAACGTGGCTACGCTCTTGAACTGTGCCAGGCGTTGAAACCACTCGGAAAGATCTGGATCAGCCAGTCGACACTCGAGATGGCCGACGATGAGGAACTGGTGCAGGCGGCATCCGAAGCTGGTTGCATCGGCATGTTCGTCGGACTGGAATCGTTCTCGGAATCGAGCCTGCGTTCGGTCGACAAAGGGTTCAACCGGGTGGCGGAGTATCGTGACCGCATCGCCACCCTGCACGCCAATGGCATCGGTGTCGAAGCCGGCATCGTCTTCGGTTTCGATACCGACGGCCCCAACGTTTTCCGGTCGACACTCGAACTGCTTGATGAAATCGGCATAGATGCCATCCAGGTCTCTGTCCTGACGCCGCTGCCAGGCACGCCGATGTTCGACAGGCTGGTGTCGCGCATAAGTGAGCACGACTGGTCTCGCTACGATTACCACCATGTCGTCTTCCGGCCGGCTCGGATGACCGCCGAACAACTCCAGGCCGGCCATGACTGGGTGACACGGGAGTTCTACCGCCCCTGGCGCATTGCCCGCAGACTGGCCCGGATGGCGCTAAGACCGGGAGGGATGCGAATGATGAAATACGCGGCTGCCCTGAACGCGGCGTATTACGGCCGGACCGTACGCTGGGATATTCGCGGTTACGACCCGGGGGTCAGGTCTCGTACTCATGCCCACGGAGGCGATGTCTCACGTCTGCCGAGTTTGGGCGGATAGGGTGTCGCATGAGCGCAATCCGGTCACAACAGCGATTCGTCGAAGTTCTCCAGGAAGTTCTTCAGGCGTGCCAGGTACTGGTCGGCTACCGCTCCGTCCACGACCCGGTGGTCGTAGGACATGGAGATGTACACCATCGGCCGGATGGCGATGGCATCGTTGATGACCACGGGTCGCTTCTCTATGCCGCCGATCCCCAGGATCGCCACCTGGGGCTGGTTGATGATCGGGAGGCCGTACAGGCCGCCGAAGATCCCCGGGTTGGTGATGGTGAATGTTCCGTTCTGAACCTCGTCCGGGTTCAGTTTCTTGGTCCGGGCCCGTTCCGCTAGGTCGTTGACCTGCTTGGACAGGCCGGCCATGGAAAGCTCGTCGGCGTTCCGGACCACCGGCACGATCAGGCCCCAGTCCAGGGCGACGGCGATGCCGATGTTCAGTTCCTTGTGGTAGACGATGGTGTCGCCGTCAACCGATGAGTTGATAATCGGCCAGGCCCGCAAAGCGTCGCAGACCGCCTTGATGAAGAACGGCGTCATGGTCAGTTTGGTGTCGTGACGGTCCAGGTAGGCCTGTTTCATTTTGGAGCGCAGAGAGACGATCCGGCTCATGTCCACTTCGAACACCGACTGGACGTGGGCGGAAGTGCGCTGGGAATCGATCATGTGCTCGGCGATCTTGCGCCGCATCGGAGTCATGGCCTCGCGGAGGTCTCTTTCACCCGAGGCGAACACCGGAGCCCCGGGCTGGCTGGCTGTCGCCGCCGGCATGGTGACCGGGGTGGTTGTCGGGGCCGTGGCGCCGCCCTGTGCGATGAACGCCAGGATGTCCTTCTTCGTGACCCTTCCACCGGAGCCGGTGCCCGGCACCCGGGTCGGATCGATACCGTGCTCGGCGGCGATGTTGCGCACCACCGGGGAGACGAACACGCCTGGCGCGGCCGGGGCTGCTGCCGTCGCCGGCGCAGGATCTGCAACGACCGGTTTCGGAGCTTCCGGCGCCTTGGCAGGTTCCGGTTTCGCTGCTGGTGCGGCAGGGGCTTTTGCGGCTGCCGTTGCGTCGGTTTCCAGGATCGCAACGATCTCGTTCACCGGTACGGTTTCGCCTTCCTGGTTTTTGATTTCAACCAGGGTTCCGGCAGCCGGCGCCGGAATCTCCGCGTCGACCTTGTCCGTGGAAATTTCAAACAGCGGCTCGTCCCGTTTGACCGTTTCGCCCACTTTCTTGATCCAGCGGGTGATGGTGCCCTCGGCGATTGATTCGCCCATCTGGGGCATCGGTACGTCTATGCGCATGATCGGTTACTCCTGGTTAAATGTGGATGCTGCGGCCGTGAACACCCAGCGCCGCCTCGTGCATGGCCTCGGCCAGGGTCGGGTGGGCGTGGACGGCATGGAACAGTGCTTCGGTAGTCGCCTCCAGGTTGACCGCCGCGATCGCTTCTGAAATCAGTTCGGTGGCGTGGGGGCCGATGATGTGCACCCCCAGGATCTCGTCGTATTTCTTGTCGGACACGATCTTGACGAACCCCCGGGCGTCGCCGATGATCTTGGCCTTGCCGTTGGCGGTGAACGGGAAGCTGCCCACGGCAACCTCGTAGCCCCGGTCCTTCGCCTCCTGTTCCGACAGGCCTACCGATGCGATCTCCGGCGAGCTGTAGGTGCAGGACGGGATCTTGTCGTAATCGATCGGGTGAGGGGAGCCTCCGGCGGCATGTTCCGCGGCGATCACCCCTTCGTGGGACGCCACGTGGGCCAGGGCCGGTGTCTTGACGATATCCCCGATGGCGTAGACACCGGGCTCGCCGGTCTGCATCATGCCGTCCACCTGGATGAACGGGCCGTCCATTACGACGCCGGTTCCTTCAAGCCCCAGGCCGGAGGTCACGGCGTTCCTGCCGACGGCTACCAGCAGGACTTCTGTCGACATCTCCACCGCTTCCCCGTCCTTCTCCGCCTTGATCTTTACACCGCCATCGACCTTTTTCACCGACTGCACCCTGGTGCCGGTATGGACCTCGATTTTGCGTTTCTTGAACGCCTTCTCCAGCTCCTGTCCCAGGTCCGGGTCTTCCAGGGGAACCAGGTTGGGGAGCAGCTCTACCAGGGTGACCTTGCTGCCGAAAGTGGCGTAGATCGAGGCGAACTCGACGCCTACGGCGCCGGCGCCCAGCACCAGCATCGATTCGGGGATACGGTCCAGTTCCAGGGCGTGGTCCGAGCTGATGATGCTCTTGCCGTCGAACTCCATACCCGGCATTTCCCGTACTACCGAGCCGGTGGCCAGGATGATCTTGCCGCTCTTGACGGTAAACGGGTCGCCCTGTTCCGGGGTGACCTCCACGGCGCCGGCCCCTGCCAGCCTGCCGGTGCCCTGGATCAGGGTGATGCCGTTCTTCTTGAACAGGAACGCCACACCCTTGGCGTTGGTGATTACTGTTTTCTTGCGGTGCTTGTGGACACCGGGCAGATCCAGTTCGGCGTTTTGTACCTTCACGCCGTAACCGCCTGCCGTCCGGGTGGTCTCAAGGACCTCCGCCGAATGCAGCAGCGCCTTGGTGGGGATGCACCCCCAGTGCAGGCAGGTGCCGCCGGGTAGCTTGTATTTTTCGATCACCGCGGTTTTCAGCCCCAGTTGAGCCGCGCGGATGGCGGCGACGTAACCGCCGGGTCCGGAACCGATAATGGTGAGGTCGAACTGCTCGTTCGCTGACACGTTGGACTCCTCTGCCGGGAAAACCTCAATGTATCGTTAGGTCGGTGGAGCGTCAAGAATGTTACAATTCCGGCCCTTATGGCCAACCATTCCGATTCTGAAAGGCTGGAGCCGGAAGCTTCGATCCGGGACGAGATCCTGGAACAAGGTCCTGTTACTTTCGCACGTTTCATGGAGTTGTGCCTGTACCACCCGGTCCACGGTTATTACACCCGGGGCGGCGGCCGGATCGGACGGGACGGCGACTTCTTTACCGTCAGCGACGTCGGGACCTATTTCGGCGCCTGCATAGCCAGGCAACTGCAGGAAATGGATGACGTCCTCGGAAACCCCGAGCCGTTTCGCCTGCTCGAGTTCGGCGGTGGACGGGGACTGCTGGCGAAGGACATCCTGGATACGATCGGCGCCGGGGAAGAATCGTTCCGCGGCCGGATGCGGTACACCCTGGTGGATCGCAGCGCCGGCATGCGTGAGATGGCTGCCGGGGAGGTTCACACCGTTTCTGCGGAGGAATTGCCGGCCGAACCGGCAGGCTCCGGCTGCGTGGTGGCGGTAGAACTGTTCGACGCCCTGCCGGTGCACCGCGTGGTTCGTCGAGACGGATCGTTGCGGGAGATACGGGTCGGACTGGACCGTGGGGGAGAACTGGCATCTGTGGAGGTCGAACCGACGGAGGAGGTCGCCGCCTACGCCGGGCGGTACGACGTCGCCTCGGGGGAAGGCCAGGAAGCCGAGGTCTGCCTGGCGGCGGAGGCGCAGTTCAACCGCATGGCGTCCACCCTGGAGTCCGGCTTCATGATCCTGGTGGACTACGGCCACCCGGCCGCCCAGTTGTACGACGCCTCCCGGCCCCGCGGGACCCTGCTGGCCTATCACCGCCACAAGACCAATGAGGAGTACTACAGCCGGGTCGGAGACCAGGATCTGACCGCCCATGTGAACTGGAGCGGTTTGACCGACCACGCCGCCGCCGCCGGTTGGCGCCGGCTGGCCCTGACCACACAGGACCGCTTCCTGGTGGCCAACGGGATTCTGGAGCTGTTTGAGGCCCGTGACGAGGCGGACTGGCAGGACCCGGAAAGCGTGAAACGAAGATTGAAGGCGATGCAGTTGATACATCCGGAAGGAATGGGCCGGATGTTCCAGGTCCTGGTGTTGTATCGCGGGAGCGGAGATCTGCCCCGGCTGGGCGGTCTTGAAGACCCGTACCGCCGGTAGGCTGTATATTATTTTGCATCTGTTCCTTTATATGAGGTGTGAACCGATGCGGTTGTTCTCACGGTTGCTGCCGGTGCTGGTCCTTCTACTGGGAGGATGCAGCGAACCGTTGCCGACGGTAGGCGGCAAGGTCGTTGGAGATTCAGGCGAGGTCGGCGTCGATTCCATCCGGGCCGTCCGCCTGTTCGAGAACCACTCCACCGCGCTGATCGAATGGCGACGGGCCGGTGTGCGGGATCGTGTACTGGTCCATCTGGACGGCCACTCCGATCTGGACTGGCTGCCGGACATCACGGTTTCGCGGATCGCCGCCGCCCGCCCCGACGAACTCCCGGCGCTGGAACTGCACCCGTACACCATGGACGGCACCGCCCTGAGCCGGTTCGGGATCTGGAACTTCATTTATCCTGCGGCCCGCATGGGGATCGTTCGGGAACTGGTCTGGGTCGTACCCGACGGCTCCCTGGGCGACGCCGAGTCGGTTGTGCGCATGGCCAGGGAGATCCTGGTCGGGAAACTGGAAATGGTATCGGTTGACGAGGCGCTCAGCCTCAGACCGGTGGGCCGGGCGATTCAGGGAGAGATTCTCGGCGTACCGATCCTCGTTTGCGAGATCGGCGACCTGCCGGCAATTCACGAACCGGTCCTGCTGGATGTGGATCTGGACTATTTCACCACCGGTTCGGCGATTTCCCAGGAGGTCACCGCCGAGCCGTGGATCACCCCCAGGGCGGTGCTGGACGTCCTGCAAAAGAAACAGATCCGGACCGATCTGGTGACCCTGTCCTATTCCACCATTGGAGGTTTCCTGCCGCCGGGGAGCCGCTGGATCGGCCCGGCCCTGGTGCGGGGCCTGCGGAACCCCCGGGCGGACCTGCCGGATGGTGACCGGGCCAGGATGGAGGCCCAGGAAGCGATGGAAGCAGGGCATGACGGACGGGCCGCCGAACTGTTCAGCGAGTGGACCCGGGTCGAGCCGGAAAGCGCCTGCGCCTGGTTCTCCTACGCGGCTGCCCTTCAGAATGCGGGTCGTCAGGATGAAGCGGTAGCGGCCAGGCGGCAGGCGGTCGCCCTGGACCCGATCCTGGCCCATGAAGCTCTGTTCAGCGCAGACCGTTTATGGTTCAACCGGCAGTACGGCGCCGCCCTGGCCGAGTACGAGCGCTACCTTGACCGGCTGCCGGTCGGGCCGTTCACCGCCTACGCCCTGCGCAGGCAGGGCGGTTGCCTGATGCGCCTCAACAGGGACGCCGAGGCGATGACGATCTACCGCCGGATGCTGGAGCTGGCGCCGGATCATGGCGACAGCCTGCTGGACCTGGCCATCCTGCTGCGGGAGTCGGGAGATCTGCCCGGGGCGCTGGAGCTTCTCCGGCAGGCCCGGGAAGTCCTGCCGGATCGCTCCAATTACGCCCGGGCTCTCGGGACAACCTATCTGATGAACGGGGAGGTTCAGCCCGCCATCGCCGAACTGAGTGCCGCCGCCGAACAGAAGCCGACTTCGGTAATCATCCGCCGAAATCTGGCCATCGCACTGATCCAGGACAACCGGCCGGCGGAGGCTGCAGACCAGATCCGTATCGCCCTGCTGCTGGAGCCGGGCAACCCTGCGATCCGCCAGATCGCCCGCCAACTGCAGCGAGCCGGAGTCCAGCCTTAAATCATGGATAAACCGGCTGATTCCAGTCCTTTGAGGGGGCTTGGCGACCTATGGTACGATCCGCGTTCGACGCCATGGGAGGTACCGTGAGACCGACCGAAAGTTTGCCGGCCTTTATTTTTTTCCTCGTCCTGGTGTTTGGCTCCCTCGGTACCTTCGGGTATCTCATGGAGAGCCGCCTGGCCCTGCTGGCAGCTGCCATGCCGTCGGACCGGTTCAACCGCTGGGGTGAACGGATCCGGGGACTCCTGGTGTTCTTCATCGGACAGAGGAGGATCCTCAATCCGCGACACCTGCTCCCCGGTCTGATGCATGCCCTGATTTTCTGGGGGTTCCTGGCGGTTGGCCTGAATACCGTCCATTTCATCGGCGGTGGTTTCAGCGCAGGCTGGCACCTGCCCTGGTTCGGTCCGGGCAGCGTGCTCGGTGAAGGGTATGTCCTGGTTCGGGACGTCTTCGAGTTCGTGGTGCTGGCCATGGTCCTGGTCGCAATAGCCCGGCGGTTGTTCGTCAAGCCGACCCGCCTGACCCTGTCCGGCGATGCGCTTCTGGTTCTGGGTATGATCGGCGCCCTGATGCTGACCGATCTGCTCATGGCAGGCATCGAATCGGCCCACCATGCCGGAACCGGGTACCGCTCCTTCGCCGGGCAGACGCTGGCTCCCCTCATGGCTGGGCTGGGATCGGGAACGGCGGTGAAGTTCTACCACGTGTCCTGGTGGGTTCACCTTGGGACCCTGATGTTCTTCCTGACCTTCCTGCCGGTGTCGAAACATTTCCACGTGGTCACCGGCCTGCCTTCCGTTCTGTTCCGGCGCCTGGACAGCGGCTCCCTGCCGTCCATGGATCTCGAAAACCTGGAGAACTTCGGCACGACCGGTTTCAAGGACATGAGCTGGAAAGACATCCTGGACGTTTACTCGTGCACCGAATGCGGACGTTGCCAGGAAGCCTGTCCTGCGTACAACACCGGCAAACCGCTGAACCCCAAACAGATAAATGAAGACATGCGCGCGGCGCTGTTCCCTGCACTGCCCACCCTTCTGGGCCGGGGCGGTGAAGGTTCGGATACGGCCGGTCCGGTCCTGCCTGCCGAAACCATCGGGGAAGATGTGCTGTGGTCCTGCACCACCTGCCGCGCCTGCGAGGAAGCGTGTCCCTTGTTCATCGAATTCATCGACCGTATCGTCGGGATGAGGCGGAAGCTGGTTCTGGAAGAGAGCTCCTTCCCCGCCGAACTGACCGGCATGTTCAAGAACCTGGAGCGGCAGGGGAATCCATGGGGCATCGATCCTTCGGAGCGTACCGCCTGGACCGAGGGCATGGACATACCGTTGATGTCCGACCGGCCCGAAGACGTGGAGTACCTCCTGTGGGTCGGCTGTGCCGGCGCCTTCGATGATCGCAGCAAGAAGGTGGCCCGGGCTACCGCCAGGCTGCTCACCGCCGCAGGGATCAAGTTCGCCATTCTGGGAACGGAGGAGACCTGCACCGGCGATTCCGCCAGGCGTGCCGGCAACGAATACCTGTTCCAGATGATGGCGGAGCAGAACGTAGAGACCCTCAACGGCTACGGGGTGAAAAAAATAATCACCCAGTGCCCGCACTGTTTCAACACCCTGGGGAATGAGTACCCGGAGTTCGGCGGAAACTTCGAAGTGGTGCACCATTCCCAGATCCTGGCCGACCTTTTGGCCGACGGCCGCCTCCCTTTGATGCAGACCGCCGCCGACATGCCGCCGGTTACCTTCCATGACTCCTGTTACATCGGCAGGCATAACGGCGAATACGACAAGCCGCGGAACGCTCTGAACGCGGTGCCGGGGCTGGAACTGATCGAGATGCCCAGGAGTCGCGAAAACGGCTTCTGCTGCGGGGCCGGCGGTGCGCGGATGTGGATGGAGGAGACCCTCGGAACCAAGGTCAACCTGGACCGGGTGGAAGAGGCGGCAGGCTCCGGCGCCGGGGTGGTGGCTACATCGTGTCCGTTCTGCATCACCATGCTGGCCGACGGCGTCAACGACACCGGCCGGCAAGAGACGATGGAGGTCCTGGACATCGCCCAGATCCTCGAGAGCAGGCTGGCGGCGGATTGATGGCGGCATGGGTGGCAGTCGGCAGGGTAGGGGATACCGCCCCCGGCAGCGGCAAGGTGATCGTTCTGGGTGAGCGCCGCCTGGCGTTGTTCGACGACGACGGCGAGTACCGCGTTCTGGATGACGCCTGTCCCCACCAGGGCGCATCCCTGGGTGAGGGCTCTTCGTTCCGTGGAACGGTTGTCTGTCCCTGGCACTCCTGGAGCTTCGACCTCAAGTCCGGGGTCTGTCCTGAAGCGCCGTCTTTTCAGGTCCGCTCCTACCCGGTGCGGGTCGTGGACGGCACCATCGAGGCGGACCTGACATGAGATTCCGTTCGGCCGCAATGATCCTGTTCCTGATCTGCACGCTGATCGCTCCCGGTCCGGCCGAGGCGGGCAGTTCCGGCGTGGTAGTGGATTCCAGGTTCTTCCCCCTTCCCGGCGCCCAGGTGTGCCTGGTGGAAGGGGATGAGACCGGGCCATGCGTCATGACCGACGGAGGCGGTGAGTACATTCTTCCGGATTCGGAAATGACCCGGGTGGAGGTCACCCTGGCCGGTTTTATCCCGACGGTGGTCCCGGCGGTGGACCACGTCAACCCGGTGAGGCTGGAACGGGCCGCATCGATCCTGGTGGTGTTCCTGGATGACCTCACCGGCGAATCTCTGACCCTCGGCCAGTTCTGGCTGGACAACGCCGCAGGGGTTCGGGTCGGACCGTTCCCGGTCAGCGCTTCCGGCACCCGGGTGAAATCGCTCCGTCCCGGGTCGGTAGCTGTTCGGGGGGAGATCGCCGGCTATCGCCAGGAAGAACCGTTTCTGACCGAACTGTTTTCCGGAAACGAGACGCAGATCGAGGTGCGGCTGTCGTCGTCTAATCCGGCCAGGTAACCTTGAACGTCCGTTCCTTCGGCAGGATGAACTGCGGTTCCCCGGCCTGCCCCAGATCCAGAACCGCCAGCCCTGCGATATCCGACGCGATGTACAACAGGCCGTCGTGGAGTACCGAGCGCAAGGCGGGGAACCCTCGGGGCAGCCTGGTGGCGGCACGCTCCACCGGTGTGTAGGGATCGGCCAGGTCCATGACCTGGACCCCCTGGCCGCTGCGGCAGATACTGGCGATACCGTCGGCCAGGGAGACGCTGACCGCTTTCCCCGGTCCCTCTATGACCGCCACCTGTTCCGGACGGTGGCCGGACTCCAGCCGGAACACAAGGACACCCTGGTTACCGGCGGCCACCAGCAGGATGTTGCCGTCGAGGGCCACGTCCATCGCCCCTTCGGTTCGCCGCACAGACCGTATCACCCGGGGTTGATCCGCCCGGCTGATGTCGATCAGCCTTACTCCCGCCGTTCCCTCGGCGGTGGCCAGCAGATCTCCGGAAACCGCCATGCTGCGGATCCGGTTCCGCGAGCTGACCACCGATCTCCGAACCGGCTTGTCCGGCCGCGAAATGTCCAGCGCCACCAGGCCCTGCACGCCGTCGGCCAGAAGGGCGACCTGGCCCCGGACCACCACCTGCCGGGTCAGGCCCGGTGTGTCGTAACGGGTCCGGAACAACGGTTCTTCCTCATCGGTAAGATCGACCATGATCAGGCCGAGCTTGCCGGCGGCCAGGAACGCAGTGTCCCCCTCGACGGTGACTCCGGTGACTGTTGACGTCAATTCCAGGCTGCCCAGAACGACAGGGTTGGACGGGTCGGCGATGTTCAGGATATCGAAGCCGGAGGTTCTTCCGATATAGGCCCGGTCCCCATGAACGGCGACATCGAAAGTACGGACGGTTTTCGCCAGCAACTCACGGTCCACTTCGGGGCGGTCTTTCTTTCCGCCACTGGCCGGTACGGTCCCCAGCGCCGCCAGCAGGAGCAGCAGTGCCGAAACCACAGGTTGTTGCAATCGATTCATACCGAACCCTCAGGACTCCATGAAAAGGTATCATGCTCTCCGGTGAAGCAAAGCGGCACAATCGGCCTGGCACTTACGGCGCTCCTCCCAGTGGCGGCGCTGACCGCTTTCCTGGCGCCGGGAGAGTGGGGGGAGTGGGTCCTGGTTTTGGTCTGCGCGGCGTTTCCGGCGGCGTTGTACCTGAGTGCACCGGTTCCGGGGAGATCCGGCCGCCGGGGTGTCGCCTTTCCCGTGCTGCTGTTGAGCGTTCTTCTGACCGGTCTGTCCGGTCTGTTTCTTTTTTCCGCCGCAGGCCGCGGCGCCGATGGCCTGGTCTGGTTGATCCTGAGCCTGTGGTTCCTGCCGCTGGTTCTGGTCGCTGCATTCCACGGCATATACGACCGGGACGACCGGTTGAACGATGCTCTGGCCGAACTGCAGCGCCGGTTCGGAAACCGGGAGGATGACCGTTGACGGCGGTGGTTGCCCTGGTCTATCTGGCCGGGATGATCGGGATAGGCGTCTGGGCGGCGAGACGAACCCGCACCCAGGAAGATTACTTTGTTGCCGGCGGCCGGCTCGGGTTATGGGTCACCGGCCTGGCGGCGATGTCCGCCGGCTTCAGCGGTTTCGTATTCCTGGGCGGCCCGGGTTACTTCAGCCAGGTCGGCTCCGGTTCCCTGTTCATCGTTATACCGGTCGGCTTCACTGCCGGACTGATCTGCAGGGTGATGGGCCGGCGTCTGCGCCTTCTGGCTGCTGTCCGAAAACTCTATACCGTCCCCGACGCCGTTGCGGCTCGTTACGGCAGGACCGCAGGCGGGCTGGCGGCGGTGGCGGTACTGGCCGGTACGATCGGTTACCTGGGAGTCCAGATCCTGGCGGCGGGGCGGTTGATCGAGATCGTGTTCGGAACACGGCAACTGCTGGGTGAGTGGAGCCTGCCTCTGGCCATGATCGCAGGCCTGGTGGTCGTCCTGATCTACAGTGTCGCCGGCGGGATCCTGGCCGGTGTGTACACCGACCTGGTCCAGGGCGGTCTGATGCTTCTGGTGGCGGTGGCGGTGTTCGCCTGGGCCGTTACCGACGGCGGAGGCTGGGCGGGGATGACCGCCGGTATTGCCGCCGATCCCCGTTACGGGGAAGGGTTCCTCGATCCCCTGGGACGGTTGCCGTCGTTCCAGGTGCTGGGGTTCTTCTTCGTCTTCGGCATCGGCGCCCTGGGGCAGCCTCATGTCCTGCACAAGTTCTACATGCTCCGGGACCCTCGCGGGTTGCGCTGGATGCCGTTCATTCTCGGTGGCGGCCAGAGCCTGTGCCTTCTGATCTGGATCGGCGTCGGACTGGCGGTGCCGGCGTTGGTGGCCAAGGGCCGCATGATCCTGCCGGAAAGCCCGGACGACGCGGCGGCGGCGTTCCTCCTGCACCACACGCCGGACCTGCTTGCCGGACTGGCCCTGGCAGGGGTTCTGGCCGCCCTCATGTCCACTTCCGACTCGTTCGTGAACATCGGCGCCGCCGCCCTGGTCCGGGACCTGCCCCGGGCCCTGGGACGCCCGGTCCGGCCAGGCCTGGGGCTCCCGCGGCTGGCCACGGTGGCCATCGGACTGGCGGCCTTCCTGCTGGCCTGGTGGAAAGACGACCTGATCGCCCTTCTGGGCAGTTTCGCCTTCGGCATCTTCGCGGCGGCCCTGACTCCGGCCCTGGCGGTCGGGTTGCACTGGAAGCGGGTCACGCCAACCGCCGGCGCCGCATCCATCGCCACCGGCACCGTCCTGAGCATCGCCCTGGAATTCTGGGACAATCCACCCTGGGCGGAAGGCCTGCCTCCATCCGCCGTCGCCCTGGCCGCCTCTTTCGTGGTGCTGTTCGCCGTCACCCTGATGACCCGCCCGGTCCCTCTCCCGGCGGACGTGGACGCGGTCCTGGATCTTTAAAAAATGGGGACATCGCACATTATATTACAATAATTAAAAGGGAGTAATTATTAGAATATAATGTGCGATGTCCCCTTTTTTGTTTCCTGTTTTCGCCTACACTACCTCCAGGCACGAAAGTAAGACGAAAATCAGGAGGTGGGTATGCAGGTCATCCACCTGGATGTGGCCGATTTTGCCGTGGCGGTGGAACGGGTGGTGGATCCCGGTCTTTGCAACCGCCCGGTGATCCTGGCCCCGGATGCGGACCGGGCGCTGGTGGCCACTGTCTCCAGGGAGGCCCGGCGGGAAGGGGTCCGACCCGGAATGCCCCTCCGCGAGGCGTTGCGGCGTTGTGGCGGCGCTCGGGTGGTCCGGCCCAACGAGCCGCTGTACGCCCGGGCCTTCAAGGCGGTGGGGGAGGTGGCCGGCCGGTTCAGCCCGGTGCTGGAACCTGTCTCTCCCGGTCGGATCTACCTGGACGTTACCGGCACCGACCGGCTGTTCGGCCCGCCTCTGGACCTGGCGGCCCGGCTGCGTCGTGAACTGTCGGCCCGGTTGCGCCTGGACGCTGCTGTAGGTGTGGCTGCCAACAAGCTGGTGAGCCGGGTGGCCGCCGATCTGACCGAACCGGACGGCCTGCTGGATGTCCGGACCGGGGATGAGGCGCCGTTCCTGGCGCCGCTCCGTGTGCAGCGGCTTCCGGGGGTCGGCGCCGCCGTGGGGCGGGAACTGGATGCGTTGAACATCCGGTGGGTTCGGCAGCTGGCGGTGATGGAGCCGGCCCACCTGGATCTGGCGTTCGGCCGTTTCGGCGCCGTGCTGCGGCAACGGGCCCTGGGGATCGATCCGCGCCCGGTACAGCCGCCTCTTCGAAAGCCGGAGGTCCAGCGGGAGGAAACCCTGGTGGAGGATTCCAACGATCCGGCGGTGTTGCGCGCCGCCTTCCGCACCCTGGTGGAGAGCGCCGGCCTGGAACTGCGGGTCCGGGGGCTGACGGCGGCCCGCATGGCGCTGGAGCTGAGGTATGCCGATTCCCGGGCCACTGCCCGGTCGGTTCGTGCCCGCCGGCCCCTGCAGCAGATCTCCGAACTGTGGCGCAGCGCCGAAGAGCTGCTGGAGGCCGCCCTGTCCCGACGGGTCCGGGTCCGCCATCTCCGGTTCCGCCTTGCCGGCCTGGCCAGCCGCCCACGGCAGATGGAACTGTTCGGCGAGCCTTCGCCGGAACGGCCGCTGACCACCGCCATGGACCGGATCCGGACCCGGTTCGGCGAGACGGCGCTGCTCCACGGCCTGCAACTTCCGTAAGGCGGCCAATTTCCGGTATCCTAGTGAATATCAATGCTCACAGCACCTCTTCGGCGTATGTATTCAGCTGGGTTGGTTTGTCTTTCAGCCAGTATCAACGGTATTTTCTCGGGGGGGGCCATGAAATCCTGCATCCAGAAAGTCTTTGTTCTATCTCTCTTTACTGTCGTTTCCCTGGCGGTGCCGATCCTGGGAGAAGAGCGGCTTGAGGTGTCTTCCGATCAGTCCGGAGCCGCCATCGGTCTTACCGGTGCGGCGCCGTTCCATACGACGACAGGTCGGATCACGGATGAACGGCTGATCCAGGTGCCGGGTACCGGCACCCGTCTGGCGCTCTGGAACGAGACCGACGGCGGTGGTGCGGTGTCGCCGTACTACGCCATCAGCCGGGCCGGGGAGCCGATGGGACAATCGGTGCGAACCTCCTATACGTTGAGACTCCGTCACGGTGACTTTGACCCGTCCCGTTCGGTGGCGGAGGTAGACGATTTCTTCTCTTCGGGGGAAGGTGAGAACCTGCATATCGTCCAGTTCGAAACCCAGCCCCTGGCAGAGTACCGCAGGGCGCTCCGGTTCCTAGGAGGGGAGACTCTCGGTTACCTGCCGGGGCACGCGGTCATCGTGCGGGTCAGCCCGGGGAACCTGGCCCGTGTCCACCAGTTGCCGTTCGTGCGCTGGTCCGGCCCGTACCACCCGGCCTACCGCCTGGAGGAGTTTCTCAGGGACAACCGGGAAAATGCGACGGAAGCCTACCCGTCGCAGCGCTACAACATCCTGACTTTTGAGGAAGGGGAAAGTGGTCTGCAGAAGGTCCTGCAGCGGCTCAAGGCCCTGGGTGACGGTGTGGAGCCGTATCCCGGCGGCAAGTACCTGGCCACGGCGCTGCTCACGCCGGTCCAGCTTTACCGGGTCGCCCGCTGGGACGAGGTCCAGTTCATCGACCGCTGGACTCCGATGGAAAAGGACATGGACATCGTCCGTGAGATCGGCGGCGCAAACTATCTGGAGACCGTGGCCGGGTACACCGGCGCCGGGGTTCGGGCGGAAATCTTCGATGCCGGGTTCAATATCGCCCATCCTGACTTCCAGTCCCGGCCGCTCATCGAACATGGTGGCGTCGTCGGCAACGATTCCCACGGTACCGCCACCGCCGGGGTCAATTTCGGCGACGGCACAGGCGACCCCAGGGCCCGTGGGATCATGCCGGACGGCCAGGGCATCGTAGCCGACTACAGCAACGTCGGACTGAACGGGGCGACCCGTTACGCGCACACCGGGGAACTGCTGCAGGACCCGTATTACGCGGTGTTCCAGACCTCCAGTGTAGGTGACGGACGTACCTTCAACTACACCACCATCTCCGCCGACCACGACACCCTGCTGTTCGACTGGGACCTGCTGCACTGCCAGTCCCAGAGCAACGCCGGCAACCAGGACTCCAGGCCCCAGGCCTGGGCCAAGAACGTGCTCTCCGGCGGGGCGTTCAACCATTACGACACCCTCACCCGAACCGATGACTGCTGGTGCAACAGCGGCAGTATCGGGCCAGCCTCCGACGGCCGGATCAAGCCGGACCTGAGTTTCTTCTACGACGATACCTACACGACCTACTCCACCGGTGCGGGCTATGGCGAATTCGGCGGCACCAGCGGCGCCACGCCGTCGATCTGCGGGTACAGCGGTCTGTTCTTCGAAATGTGGTCCGACGGCATTTTCGGCAATGAAGTCGACCCGCTGGGGACGGTGTTCGAGAACCGACCCCACATGACCACCGCCAAGGCGTTCATGATCAACACCGCCGACCAGCACCCGTTCACCGGCCAGTCCCATGACCTGACCCGGGTGCACCAGGGCTGGGGCGTGCCGGATATCCGCAACCTGTACGACATGCGCGATAACATTTCATTCATCGACGAGTCGTTCCTCTTGACCAACATGGAGGGCGTGGAGTTCAACGCCCTGGTCGATCCCGGCGAACCGGCCCTGCGGGTGACCATGACCTATGCCGATCCCGCCGGGAACCCGGCGGCGTCCCAGCACCGGGTCAACGATATTTCGGTGAAGGTGACTTCACCATCCGCGGTGGTGTACCACGGCAACGTCGGCCTCCTGGACGGCAACTGGTCCACCCCCGGCGGCGTGCCCAACAATTACGACACCGTGGAAAACGTCTTCGTGGATAACCCGGAGGAAGGGCTCTGGATCATCGAACTCACCGCGGCGGAGATCAACCAGGACGGTCATGTGGAAACACCGGAACTGGACGCCGACTTCGCCCTGGTCGTTTCCGGTGCATTCATGACCAAGTGCACCTCTGACGGCCGGATCTCCTTCAATGGCTCGAAGTACGCCTGTGAGGACCAGGCCAGGGTCCGGGTGGTGGATTGCGACCTGAACACCGACGACGGCACCATCCAGACCGTGGCCGTTTCCCTGACCTCCGGTTCGGAGCCTGCCGGGGAAACGCTCATCCTCACCGAAACCGATCCTGCTTCAGGAACGTTCCAGGAACTGATAGCCGTCAGTGAAACCGATGCGTCCGGGGTCCTGCAGGTCGCCAACGGTGATCTGATAACCGCCGAGTACATCGATGCCGACAACGGCGAGGGCGGCACCAACCTGTCCAAGACGCGGCAGGCGGAGATCGATTGCTCCGAGCCGTTGATAACAGGGGTCGGCGAGAGCGGCGTCAGCGATGTCGCCGCCACCGTTACCTGGACTACCGACGAAAATGCGTCCAGCGAACTGGTCTGGGGCGGCGTGATCCCTCCGACCAACTCCGTTGCCCGTGCAGGCAACCGGACCGACCATGCCATCAACCTGAGCGGTCTCTCCGCATGCACCATTTACCACTACGAGGTCCGGTCGGAAGATCCCTACGGCAACATGGCGGTGGACGACAACGGCGGCGAGTATTACCACTTCGAAACCATGGGTGATTTCGGCTCGGGGTTGCAGCCGTGTCATGCAGGCCAGGTTGACTTCGACCAGGCGGTGGTGTCCTGCGCCGACACCCTGTCGTTCCAGGTGGTGGACCTGGATTTGAATACCGACCCGGCTGTGGTGGAGACAGTTACCCTGTTTGTCAGCAGCAGCTCCGAGCCTGCCGCCGAGCCGGTCGTCGCCACCGAGACCGGCGCCAACACTGCGGTGTTCACCGGCTCCATCGGCACGGCGCCTGGAGCGGCGGCCTCGGACGGACAGCTCCAGACCGCCGGCGGTGACCTGCTCACCGTGACTTACCATGATCACGATGACGGTTTCGGCGCCACGGCGGTGTCGTTCGCCACGGCGGTAGCCGACTGCAGCGGGCCTGCGATCCAGAACCTGCGTGTCACCGATCTGACCGACCAGCGCTTCACCGTGCGCTGGGAGACCGGAGAGCCGGCGGACACATGGCTGGAGTGGGGAGCGACCCCGTCCCTGGGCACCACAGTATCCAGTCCCGGGCTGACAACCAGCCATGCGGTGACCCTGAATCAGTTCGATGCCTGCGGCCACGGGTACCTGTCGGTCCGTGGCACCGATATCCATGGCAATCTCGCCGTTGCCGATCTTGGGGGGCAGCCGTATGTCACCTCAACCGGGATGATCCCCGGCCTGTACTGGCAGGACACCTTCGAGAACGGGTCCGGCGGCTGGACCCTGGACGGGGAGTGGGAAATCGGCCAGCCCCAGGGGTTGGGCGGCTCTTCCGGCGGCGGCGACCCGTCCGATGCCTTCAACAACGCCGGTATCCTGGGCCACGACCTTTCGGGGCAGGGGGCCTACGGCGGCGACTACGAGCCGGACACCAGCGAATCCGCAAGCTCGCCGACGCTGGACGCCACATCGTGGACCAACACGCGGCTGATCCTGACCCGGCGGCTGAACGTGCACACCACCGACACGGCATCCATGTGGCTGTGGACCGATTCCGGACGTCCACTGTTCCTCAGTGACGGCACGATGAACGAGTCGAGCTACCAGGTGCAGGTCCTGGACATCCCCCAACAGGTGGACGGCAAACCGGCCATCCGCCTGGAGTTCAAGCAACAGGCCGACGGCGCCACCCAGTACTCCGGCTGGAACGTGGACGACCTCATCTTCAAGGACGGCAGCCTCCCGGATAACGGCGTCTGTGCCGACTGCTCCGGCAACCCGTCCTTCGCCGGGATCGTTTCGGCCATGGACAACAACGCCTGCGGACTGGACGGCGTCACCGTGTCCTGGAACCCGGCGTTCTCCTGGGGCAGCGGCTCCGGAGGCACCTATGCCGTTTACCGGGACATGGCGCCTGGCTTTGCGCCGTCACCGGCGAACCAGGTGGCGTCGGGGATCGCCGGCCTGTCCTGGGTGGACAATACGGCGCCGACGGGACAGCAGGTGTACTACCTGGTTCGGGCCGAGAGCGACGAGACCTGCGGGGGAGGCCCCAACAACGGCGGCATGACCGACAGCGGCACCGTCTACGCGGCGGTGACCGATACCGACACCCAGGCGGTGCCGGGTGAAGTCACCGGGTTCGCCGTCGACCTGTCCAACAGCGTCCACGTGCGGTTGAGCTGGAGCGCTCCTCCGAACGCATCCGGCTACCGTGTGTACCGCTCCACCGATCCCCAGCCGGGGACGTTCCTCCAGCTTGGGGAAACTTCGGAGACGTTCCTGGACGACACCGGCGCCGGTGCCAACGCCAACCGGTACTACTACAAGGTCGCGGGGGTGAACGCCTGCGGGCAGGAGGGGCTCTAGCGGCAGGTGAAATAGGGTTGCCTGGAGTTGAGCAAAGTATATACTTATATATACTATGTTTTTGTTGAAAGTTACCCAGGCGTTGGAGAAGGCCAAGGTGTCGTACGCCCTGGTCGGCGGTTTCGCCGTGGCCCTCCATGGCGCCGTGCGAGGCACGCTGGACGTCGACCTGATCCTGCGGTTCTCCGAGAAGCAGTTCACGGCAGCCGAACAGGCTCTGGAGGCTATCGGCCTCCGCCCCCGATTGCCCGTGACCGCCAGGGAAGTTTTCCGGTTCCGTGAAGAGTACATCCGCAACCGCAACCTGCATGCCTGGTCGTTCGTGAATCCCGATCGCCCATCGGAAATCGTGGACGTCATCCTCACGGAGAACCTGGCGGATGTGAAGGTCCGTCGGTTGAAGGTTCAGGGCCAGACCGTCCGTGTGATCTCCGTGGCAGATCTGATCCGCATGAAGGAACAGAGCGGACGGCCCCAGGATCTGGAAGACGCCAGGGCGTTGAGGGACCTCTCATGAGGCCGGTGCAGTACTTCTCCAGGGAGTACCTGAAACAAACACGGCGCATGAGCCCGGAGGAAATCCTCCGGTTCCTGGAAGACTTCCGGCTGATGCACGAGAAGCCTGCGGCCAGCAAGTTGATCAGTATGAAGGTACCGGAGTCGCTTTTAGCTGCTTTCCGATTCAAATGCAGCGAGCGGGGGGTAAAATACCAGACCCGGATCAAGGAACTGATGACGGCCTGGGTCCAGGGTGATGAGAACAATCAAAAGGAGTGAGCCGGGGGTTTTTTGTTGTCCTTGATATTCGCTTTACTTTCGTGTATTTTGAAAAAGGCACCTAATAAAGCGAAAACCTATGGAAAATTCAGGGCAGTTCGTCCATCTCCATGTCCATTCCCATTTCTCCTTCTGCCGGGGGGTGGACGGGCTCCGTGAGCTGTGCCGGGCTGCCCGGGCGCGAGGCATGGACACCCTGGCCGTCACCGATACCAACGGCCTGTACGGCCTGATCTGGTTCCTGCAGTTCGCCCGTGAAGAAGGCATCCGGCCGATCGTCGGGGCGGAGGCGGTCTGGGGCGGGGAGCAGGCGGTGGTCCTGGTCCGGAACGAGGAAGGGTACTCCGGTCTGTGCCGCCTGCTCTCGAACCTGCACCAGGCGGCGGGGCCGACTGTCGGCTCAGAGGGCATCGGGGCAGGCTCCCCGGCGCCGTTCGATCTGGGCCAGGCCCTGGTCGACCTTCCTGCCGGGGTGGTGATCCTGACACGTTCCACCCGGTTGCTGGAGCGGTTGGCGGTCCACCGGTCCACACAGGATCTGTACGGCGAACTCCGTCCCGACCTGGCCCCGGCGGAGCGAGGCCGGTTGAAACGGTTTCTGAAGGACCACGGCCTGCCCCCGGTGGCCACCGCCGCCGCCTGTTTCGCCCACCGGGAGGGGCACCGCACCCACCGGTTGCTCCGGGCCATCGCCACAGGCTCCACCCTGGCGTCGTTCCGGGGTGACGACCCACCTGGAACCGCGCCGCCGGATTGCTGGCTGGCGGACCCGGGGGTTATGGAAGGGCGGCACCCGGATCAGCCCGAGGCGATGGCCAACAGCCTGCGTATCGCCGACGCCTGCCGCTTCACCCCGGAACTGGGCAAACCGATCTTCCCGGCGTACGTCACCGCCGACGGCGGCGATCCTGCTGCTCTCCTGGAGCAGCTTTGCCTTGATGGCGCCTACAGGCGGTACGGCGGCGTAGGTGAACCGGTCCGTCGCAGGCTGGATCACGAGATGGCGATCATCCGGGCCAAAGGGTTCTCGCCGTACTTCCTGGTGGTCCGGGATATCGTTGCCCAGGCGCCCCGGACCTGCGGCCGGGGGTCCGCCGCCGCCAGCCTGGTGTCGTACCTTCTGGGGATCACCCACGTCGATCCGATCCGTCACGACCTGTACTTCGAGCGCTTCCTGCACCACGGCCGCAGCGACCCTCCGGACATCGACGTCGATTTCCCCTGGGACGAGCGGGACGATGTCCTCAAATGGGTCTTCGACCATTTCGGGGAGGGCCAGGTGGCGATGATCGCCAACCACTGCACCCTCGGAACCCGGGCGGCGGTGCGGGAGACCGCCAAGGTCCTGGGGCTGCCCGGCGCCGAGATCTCCCGGGTGTGCAAGCGGTTCCCGTGGCACGCCGACGATCCGATGGAAGTGGTCAGGAAGCACCCCTGCTTCCGGGGAGTGGAACTGGGGGAGCCGTGGCCGGAGATCTTCCGGCTGGCGATGACGGTGCAGGGAACTCCCCGGAACCTGTCGGTGCACTGCGGCGGTGTGGTCATCGTCCCAGGCGGCGTGAGCCGGGTGGTGCCGGTGCAGCCGACCCCCAAGGGGTTGCCGGTGGTGCAGTGGGAGAAGGACCAGGCGGAGGACGCCGGCCTGGTGAAGATCGACCTCTTGGGAAACCGCTCTCTGGCGGTGATCCGGGACGCCTGCCGGGAGGTTGGGGATCACGGCGGGGAGTCGATCGACTTCCACCGCTTCGATCCGACCGAGGATGCCGAAACCTGCGCCATGGTGTCCCGGGGAGAGACCATGGGGGTGTTCTACGTGGAATCGCCGGCCATGCGGCAGTTGCAGGCCAAGTGCGGCAAGGGCGACTTCGAACATCTGGTGATCCACTCCTCCATCATCCGGCCTGCCGCCAACGTCTACATCCAGGAGTACGTCCGGCGGCTCAAGGGCGGGTCCTGGGAGCCGCTGCATCCGGCCCTCGACCATGTCCTGCGGGAGACCTACGGGATCATGGTTTACCAGGAAGACGTTTCCCGGGCCGCCATCGCCCTGGCCGGTTTCGACGCCGGATCCGCCGACGAGCTCCGGAAGGTCATGTCGAAGAAACACAAGGCGGCGAAGCTGGCCGACTACCGGGACCGCTTCATCGACGGCGCCCGGCGACGGGGGATCGGCGACGACGTCATCGGGAAGATCTGGGACATGATGCTGTCGTTCTCCGGGTACTCGTTCTGCAAGCCGCACTCGGCGTCGTACGCCATGGTGTCGTTCCAGTCGGCGTACCTCAGGGCCCACCATCCGGCGGAGTTCATGGCGGCGGTGATCTCCAACCAGGGCGGGTACTACTCCGCCTTCGCCTACGTGTCCGAAGCGCGGCGGATCGGTCTTGCGGTTCTTCCGCCGTGCATCAACCGCTCCATGAAACACTGGACCGGACGGAACGACGCCATCCGGGTCGGGCTCATGCAGCTCCAGGGTTTTCCCGGCAGTGCACGGGATCACCTGTTGCAGGACCGGGCGCGGTCCGGGCGTTACCGGGACTTTGACGACCTGCTGCAACGGGCCGGGGACGTTGCAGGACCGGAGGCGGTCCGGACCCTGATCCTAGCCGGGGCGTGCGACGGCCTGCTCCCTGCCGGCGGCAACCGGGCCGACCTGGCATGGAAGCTGGCGGCATGGAGCCGCAGCCGGGAAAGAACCCCTGCAGACGCAAGCCTGTTTGCCTCCCACCGGGTCGAACCTGAGCCACCGTCCCGCCTCCCCCGCATGGGCCGCTACGACGACAGGGCGCTCCTGGAACACGAGGTCCGCTGCCTCGGCTTTCTGGTCAGCCGCCACCCGCTGACCCTGTACACCGACGTCATCCGGAAGGCGAAGGCGGTGCCGGCCCGGGACCTGAACCGTCATGTAGGGCGGAGGGTCACCCTGGTCGGCTGGTACGTCACCGGCAAGCCGGTGATGACGAAACACGGAGAGGCGATGGAGTTCCTGTCGTTCGAGGACACCACCGCCCTGTACGAGACCACGTTCTTTCCCAGGGCGTACGACCGTTTCTGTTCCATGATCTCCCGCCACCGGCCGTATTTCCTCACCGGACGGGTGGAGGAGAACTACGGCGTGGCGACCCTGAACGTGGACGGGGTGCGTCCCGTGGATCGCGCCGCTGGCGGATGACGCCGGATGCGATATTCTTCCACCTGCGATGGGAGGAGGATTCCGGTGAACACGAAGCTCTTGTGGGTATTTGCGGTCGTTCTGACCTTGTTCTCTGCGGTTTATCAGCGCATGACCGGGCCGACCTACCCGGTGCGTGTGGCGGCGGAGATCGCCGGGCAGGCGGTCAGCGCCAAGCTGCTGACCTCCCACAGCGTATCCACCGACCTGCCGGTGACGGTGACTGCGGCGGACGAGAGCATCACAGGCAAGGTGGTTTTTCGTCGCCTGGGATCGGGTGACGACTGGACCGCGGTTCCGATGAACCGTGACGGGGAGCAACTGACCGCGTCCCTGCCGAAGCAACTATCGGCCGGGAAGCTGGAGTACAGCGTCATGCTGGAGTCCGGCGGAGAGCAGTTGCAGCTTTCCGGAGTGGAAGCCGTAGTGGCCCGGTTCAAGGGCGACGTCCCGGCGGCTGTTCTGATTCCCCATATCTTCCTGATGTTCTTCGCCATGGTGTGGGCCAACCGTGCCGCCCTGGAGGCGCTGGTCAAGGGGAACAACCTGGTCCGCCAGTCCACCTGGGCGCTGCTTCTACTGGTGGTGGGCGGACTGATCCTGGGTCCGATCGTGCAGAAGTACGCCTTCGGGGCGTACTGGACCGGCTGGCCGTTCGGTGGAGACCTCACCGACAACAAACTGGCGGTGGCGGTACTGGCCTGGGCGTTCGCCGCCTGGAGAGTTCGCACCGGATCCCGGTGGCCGGCGGTGGTGGCGGCGATCATCCTCCTGGCGATGTACATGATCCCCCACAGCGCCCTCGGTTCGACCCTGGACTACGAGACCATGCAGACGGTGACCGGATGATGGATTGAATCCGCATTGATCATGATGTATATTCATATACATGAAATCGATACAGATCACCTTCGACGAATCACTCCTGGCCGCCCTGGACGCCACCGAAGAAGTTAAAAAAGATGGCCGTTCCGCCGTCATGCGGAGAGCCGTCCAGATGTACCTGAAGCGGCGACGCAAGTGGGAAATCGCTGAACGGTACCGCAAAGCCTATGTTGCCGACGGCGGCTCCCTGGAAGGATTCGAGGGTTGGGAGGATCAGGGCGCATGGCCGGACGAGTAAGCCGGGGCGAGATCTGGATGTATGAGTTCAGCCGCCCGGACAAACGCCGTCCGGTCCTGGTCCTGACCCGCCAGGAGGTCATCGGCTTCCTGAACACGGTAATGGTCGCGCCGATTACCTCCACCCTGCGAGGCTCCCCTGGCGAAGTGACAGTCGGCTTTGCCGAAGGGCTGAAGCACGATTCGGCCGTGAACCTGGATCACGTCCAGACCGTGCAGCAGAACCGGCTCCACAAATACGTCGGCTCGCTGTCCGGTGAAAAGATGAACGAGGTCTGCCAGGCGCTGGCTATCGCAGCCGGTTGTTCCTGATTCCACGCATCGGCTGTACCATACCGATACCAACTGGAACAGGGAGGCTGCGATCATGAAAAAATCCATCATCATCCTGAGCATGCTGATTGCCGTGCTGTCTTTTGCCGGCTGCGGCGGCGGCGAACCGGTGGAGGAGGCCGCTCCCGAACCGGAACCGGTAGTCCCGCTGACTGCCGAGGAACTGGAGCAGGTACAGGTCCTGGTGGAGGACAACATCTGCACCGAGTGCCACGGTGAGAACCTTGAGGGGACCGAGACCGGCCCTGCTCTCGCCGCCGTCCGGCAGTACTGGACCAAAGATCTGCTGATCAAGTACATCTACAATCCGGAATTCTTCATGGTCTCTCATCCGGAGGTGAAGCGCCGGAACCCGGGATTCGACATCGACATGCCGCCCTACACCGACCTGTCCGAGGACGAACGCCGGCTGCTGGCCCGGTGGGTGTTGCAGCAGAGTGAGTGACCGGGCCGGCAAGCTCGGGAAGAAGATCCACGATGACATGGCCGTACTGGTGCGGGAAATTCTGTCCCGCAAACCGGGCGGACACCTGGTTGATCCGACGCTCCACGAGGTGATCCTGGAACTCGTGGTTTCCCTGAATGACGCCGAGGATTCGGCTGCCTGTTTTGCCGACGTCCTGACCCGCCACATCGATCGTGTTCTGGATGACGCCATCCAGCATGTCGCCATGTTCCGGCCGGGGAGGACGTTCTGCCATCGATGCGGAGGCCCTGAATGCGAACATGCCGAGCCGCCGTCATCACGGCACGTGTTTGCCGGTTACAGACCGACCGGTACGCCGGTCTGGAAGGATTTCGCCCAGCAATGTCTGGAGGAACGCCACGAACAGGTAGACCGGCTTTATGACGACAAGCCGGCATTCCTGACCCTGGTGCGGGACCCTGAGGCGTTGCGCCGGGACCTGCTGGAGGCGTTCCGCGCCAAAGGGTACCGGCTTCACGGCCAGGTCACCGCCGGGTTCTATACGGTTCCCGGAAAAGTGACTGAAGGGCGGGCGGTGCTGGCGCTGACCTTCCAGGTCGCCTCCGCCGCAGGAGCCGGAGGGAAGAAAAGCTTTGGCCTGAACATCCTGGGCCGGACGCCGGAGGAAGGACTGTTCCCGTGGCGCAGGCCGGTGCAGTGGGCCCAGTCCGCACTGGCGACACTGGGTCGCGGCAGGCAGGACGATCTCGACGGTCGCATCGAGGGGATTCTGAACGGCCTTGCAAGAAGGTTGCAGCAGGAACAGCGATCCCGGTCTCGCCGCACCCGTCATGCCGGCCAGCGCCATGATGCAGGGGACCGCCCCACCCGCAAGGCTCTGGAAGATCTGGAAGCTGCAGGCAGCGACGATTTCTACCTGGACGAACGCAACGGGACCCTGGTGGTACTGGGGCAGCGAGGCCGTACCCACTTCTTCAGCGCCGACGGCCGGCTGGTGAGCAGCGTGCGCTACAGTCGAGAGGGGATCGGCGGCAAGCTCAAGAACGGCTTGTGGCGCAGGGCTGCCGGTGAGGAAATCGAAACGGTGCGCAAGCAGGTTTCCGCTAGGGCCGACGCTTCCGGTTCCTGAGCGCCTGCAGTCGTTCCGAAAGCAGTTTCTCCATACCCCGTTCCGTCGGTTCGTAGAACGTCGAACCGCGCAGGCGGTCCGGCAGACAGTCGAGATCGGCCACGCCGCCCGGTTCGTCGTGGGCATAACGGTACCCTTCGCCGTAACCTTCCGCCTTCATGAGCCGGGTCGGGGCGTTACGGATCGCCATCGGCACCGGATCGGTGGCGCCGCTCCGGATCACCTTGCGGACCTTCTTCCAGCCGGCGTAAAGGGCGTTGGATTTCGGCGCCAGCGCGTTGAACACGGCAGCCTGGGCAAGGGCCAGGTCGGACTCCGGTCTTCCGACGAACCGGACAGCATCCTTGGCGGCCAGCGCCAGTGTCAGTGCCCTGGGGTCGGCCAGTCCGACGTCTTCACTGGCGAACCGGACGATCCGTCGGGCGAGATAGAGCGGGTCTTCTCCAGCCTCCAGCATGCGGGCCAGCCAGTACATCGTTGCATCCGCGTCGGAGTTCCTCATCGACTTGTGCAGGGCGCTGATCAGGTTGAAATGTTCTTCCCCCTGTTTGTCGTAGTACAGCGCCTGATTCTGGATCGTCTCTTCCAGCAGGGCCCGGTCCAGCTTGCCCCCTTCCCCTGCGGTGGACGCCATGAACTCCAGAACGTTGAGGGCAAAGCGGGCATCGCCCTGGCTGGATCCGGCCAGGGCCTCCAGAACGCCTTCTTCCGCCTGAAGGTTCATCCTTCCCAGCCCCTTGTCTCTGTCCTTCAGGGCGCTCTCAAGCACGCCGTACAACGCCTCGTCGGAGATCCGTTCCAGGCGGTAGACCCGGGTTCGGGACAACAGGGCGGCGTTGACTTCAAATGACGGGTTTTCCGTCGTTGCACCGATCAGGACGATCGCTCCCGATTCCACATGAGGCAGCAAGGCGTCCTGCTGGGCCTTGTTGAAGCGGTGAATCTCGTCCAGGAAAAGGATGGTGCGGCGACCGGCGGTCCGGTCGGCCTCGGCACGGGCCAGCGCTTCACGGAGGTCCTTCAGGCCGGCCATGACCGCCGACATCGGAACGAAGTTCGCCCTGGTATGGGAGGCTATGATCCTTGCCAGCGTGGTCTTGCCCGACCCGGGCGGACCCCACAGCACGATGGAGCCGAGGTCATCCCGGCGTATCGCCTTGTGGAGAGGGGAGGACGGGCCGACCACGCTGTCCTGCCCTGCCATTTCCTCCAGCGAAGCCGGCCGCATACGATCCGCCAGCGGTGCACTGCCGGATTCGAACAGTCCCTTGTCACTGGCCATGATGAGGTCCTCAAAAGAAAAAAGGCGACCGGTCGGCCGCCTCGATTCGTTCGTCAAGTGCGGACGGATCAGAACGGCGTTGCGCTGTCCGCACCTTCCTCTGAAGTGTCTTCAAAAATCGCCCAGGTCAGAACGGCGATGGTTGCGCCGATGCCGATCTTGCCCCACATCGGGAGCTCACTGGCGGTGGTCTGGGCAGGAGCCAGTTCGACGGCTGTGCTGATCACTATGGAGACGGGGGCGTTCTCACCGTCGGCCAGAGTGATGTTCTCCGCCGTAAGGAACCCGACATCGCCACGCTGGGCCAGGACTGCATAGCTTCCTGCCGGAGCCGATTCCAGCCGGAACGCACCGTACCCGTTGGTCGGTTCCGAGTTGTAGGTGGTGCCGGTCTCCTCCACGCCGAGTCGCACCACGACCCCTTCAATTGGGGTGATGCCGTCTTCCGCCACAACCTTGCCCTGGAATACTGCTGTACCCGCCAGGCTGGTGGAAGGAACGGCAAACAGGACCAGTGTTACGGCAAGGACCGTCCCGAGAATTCGTCGTGTTCTATTGCTGTTCATGAAGTGAAAATCTCCAATTGATATCTTTGCCCCCATGACGGGGATACAACCGCACTCCAGCGGCCGAATTGTCCCGGTATCGATTGCGGAAGTCAACCCCGGCATGAATTAATCTGCAGCTGAATCGCCGCATCTAATGAAATTGATTTATATTTTTCAGGGAATGGTCGGCGAAACAGGAGCCGGAGCCGGATCCGATCCTGAGGCGATAGCCAGCAGGGCTGCGCCGGAGATGCCGGTGATGATGGCGATCCCTGCCGGGCCTCGCCAGAATTCCTTGCCGACAGCCTTGCGGGACAGTCGCGCCACACCTTCTACCGGAGAATCGCTGCCCTGGAAACTTCGGACCGTACCGGTGCGGTCATCCTCATACGGCTCCAGCGCCAGGCTCACAACGACCTTGCCGGAGGGCGGAACCACCACCACCTGACTGGCGACATAAAGTTTGCCGTCCAGCTCCACGGCCAGGTCAAAGTAGCCGTAGGGGATGCCGACGATGGTCACCGTCCCTTTCTGTTTGGCCGGTTCGGATCGGAACACCTGCTTGGAATCGATATGGTAGGCGGTGAGCACCGTCCCTTCCGGAGAGCCGCCTTGTCCGCGGATCTGGATCTTCGCTTCGATGGTGCCCCTGCCGGCAGGTTCAGTACTCGCGGCCCCATCCTGGGCCATGGCGGGGAGCAGGCTGATCAGCATGACAGCCAGGCTGAGGACGGCGATCCGGGATATTTGAGCTCTATGTGACATTTTTAATCTTGACCCCTAAAAGTCCAACAATGTAAAATTGTCATAACAGGTTAGCAGCCCGGACGGACTTATGCGAGGGCGAACCTAGGGGAGCATTATGTCAAAAACGCAAACGTCCGGCGATTCTCTAACTGCCCCACCTCCTCTGAGCCGAAGAAGAAGCCGACCGATTCCGGTGAAACGCAGCCGTCGTGCCCGGTTGCGAATCGGTTTTTTTCTCGCCACGGCGATCTGGGGATTCATTTTGGGAGCCGGGTTCCTGGCCGTGGGTATGAGCCTTTCAAATGTCTCAATACCAAGAGACGGCTCCACCGTCGGCCTGCTGGGAGCAGGGATCCTTTTTGCGGTTGTCGGCGGTCTTCTCGCTTCCAAGGCGTATCGCGAATCAAGGAACCGGTGAAATCGTAGCTACATTCCCAACAAGCCGTACTTGACGATGCAGCGCAGCGCGCTGAAACCGTCCCGCCAGTTGATCTTCTTGCCTTCTTCATAGGTTCTGCCGGAATATCCGATCCCAACCTCGTACATCCGGAGTTTTTTGCGGGCCAGCTTGGCGGTGATTTCCGGTTCGATGCCGAACCGGTTCTCCTCCAGCCGGATGCCGGACAGCGCTTCGGCGGTGAACACCTTGTAGCAGGTTTCTATATCCGTGAAATTCAGGTTGGTCGCCATGTTGGAGAGCAATGTGATCAGCCGGTTTCCGATCATATGCCAGAAGAACAGAACCCGGTGGGCATCGCTCCCGGCAAATCTCGAGCCGTAAACCACATCCGCCCTCCCTTCCAGGATCGGGGCAAGCAGTTTCGGGTATTCCCTCGGGTCGTACTCCAGGTCGGCATCCTGCACCAGGAGCAGGTCGCCCCGGGCCTCGGTGAACGCCCTTCGCAGGGCAGCTCCCTTACCCTGATTGACCGGCTGGTGAAACAGGTGGATCCTGGGATCTGCTTCGAACGTGTTCAGCACCGCTGCGGTGCCGTCTGTGGAGGCGTCGTTGACTACTACCAGCTCCCGTTCCATGCCCTCGGGAAGAGGCGCGGCCAGCACGGTCTCTATCAGTCTGCCCGCGAGTTCCGCCTCGTTGTAGACCGGGATGATGATCGATAGCTTGGTCACATCGAGCCTTCCTTCCGTTCCTGCCGGATGCTACCGGCGATAGCCTGTCAGTTCGTCTACCCTCTGTCCGGCCTTGTCATGATCCGGCTTGAGGGTCAGGATCTGGCGCCAGTAATCCAGCGCGATCCTGAAGTGCATTCTATCTTCCTCGTACCCGGCCATGTGCATCAGTAGTTTGATCCGTACCGAATCAGGGTAGCTGCCGGTAGGCTGGAATAGTCCCCGGCGCCATAGATCGGCAGCCTTATCCGAGTCACCCAGCCGGTTCCATGCATCGCCGCAGGTCAGCAGGACCGAAGAGTTGCGGCCCAACAGTTGAAGGGCGGTTTCCACATCCCGGGTCATCTCATCCCTGTTCCCGTTGACCGCATGGGATACGGCCCGGAACCCGTAGAGCAGTGCGAACTCCGGCTCCTCCGGAATAACCGGTTCCTCGGCAAAGACGGCCTGCAGTCGATCGGTGTCACCTGAAGCCAACGCCCGAGCCGCCAGGAACTGCATTATCCAGGGTCGACCCGGCCAGCGCCTCGCGGCCTCTTCCATGCGGGCCAGGGCCTCCTCGATGGCGCCCTGCGCTTCCAGGCTGCGACTCCAGGCCAGCCAGGCGTCCGGGTCGTCGGGCACGCCGGTGGATGCCATTTCTTTGCCCAGCAGTGGAAGCAGGCTCTCCAGGATACGAACGCCGGTGCGCGGATCGAACAGGAAGGTGTTCCTGGCGATGTCCAGGGCCTCTTCGACTCGGCCGCACCGGGCGAGTACAAGAGCCGACTGGCGGATCACCGGCACCGTCACAGGCGCAATTTCGGCGGCTCGCGCAGCGTGGAATGAGGCCGCCCGGGTGTCGTCAAGACTGCGGCTGACACTGAGCAGCAGGCTGGCGTATACAGCTCTCCTGCCCGCGTCCACCGGCGTCCGGCCCAGCGCCCGGCGCAGTTCCTGCAACCGGTTTCGAACCGCAGGGGAATCGTTCCCTTCTTCAAGGGCCAGCAGCGCCGTTTCCCTTGCCAGGCCTTCCACGTCCAGCGGCCTCCGCCCACGATCTACGCCCAGCCAGGTGGCTGCCAGGGCGATCATGAGTATGAACGCAGCGACTCCCGGGCCTGCCAGGGGGACCGGTCGACCGTCCTCCGCCGTCGGGCGGTGCACCAGTCTCAGTCCGTGGTTTGCGGACATGGTATCCCCAGAAGTGCGCCGGCGAGAATTGCAGCCAATGCTGCGATGGCCGGGAGATGGAACGGGAAGTCGAACATGGAATAGAGGACGATGGCGGCCAGCCCTGCTCCGAAACCGACGGCCGTGGCGCCGAAACGGCCGCCAACCGCCGCCGCGGTTCGCCGAGCTACGTTCCAGGCCAGGGGCAGGAGGAGCAGGAGGCCGATAAAGCCGGTTTCGACGATCCATTGCAGCAGGTCATTGTGGAGATGGTCGAAGAATCTTCGTATCTCCGGTGAGCGGTAGGACGGGTAGACCTGGGAGAACGTGCCCAGACCGGTTCCGGCCACCGGATAATCCCGGATGATCCCCAGGCTGTCGCTCCAGGCTGTCCGGCGTCCGGCCTCGTCGGTGAGGGACTCCGCCGTTCGTGTATACCGATCCGCCAGGCGGCCGGGATCAAATCGCAACAAGGGCACCGCCACCAGAATCAGAAGGAGGGCGGGGATCATGAACCGGCGTTTCCCGCCGCTGTTTTCGGAGCGGAACCATACCCAGGCCAGGACCAGAAGACCCAGGGCAGTGCCATGGCGGGAGAAGGACAGCAGCAGTCCGGCGGCTCCCAGCAACACCAGAATCCGGAGGAGCATGTTGCGGCCGCCTCGGGGGCCGAACCAGTAAGCCAGACGTTTCCCTCCCCGGACCGCCGGCGCCGAAACCGAGAGGGCCATTGCTGCGGCGGGAGCCAGGCACGCTACGACGAAAATGGCAAAGTGCCCACGGTTCACAAAGGTGCCGGTGGCGCAGTCCAGGAAATACCGTTTGGGGATATGCCAGATCTGGTCGTGGCCCGAGAGCAGGACCAGGGCGCCATGGGTGCCCTGAAATCCGGCGGAGAGGGCCATGGCCCAGGCCAGGCGCCTGAGGCCTAGCTCCCGGCCCACGGTGCAGGCCACCAGCAGCAATGCCGCCAAGGCGGCTCCGGTGCGCAAGGCGGAGACGGTGCTGTCCGGGGCCAGGGAAAGTCTCGCCCCCGGCTCCAGGGAGGATGGTGGGGTGTCGAGAAGCCGGCTCTCCGCCGCCAGGGCCTCTCCCGTCGGGATGCCTGCCTGCCGGGCGGCGATCACATTGGGAGAGACAGTGCCGGCCAGGGGTGCGCCCAGCGGTACGGCCTGAAGCAGGACCAGTGCGAGCATGCCGACCAGGGACACGATGACGCCACGGCCGGGCCCCGGTTCCGGTCGCAGCAGAGCTCTTGCCAGCCACAGTACCAGGAGGATTGCGGCGGCCAGTTCCAGCCCGGTTCGACCCAGGGGCAGAACGGCTCCGAACGGGAGGGGAGCGATCAGGATCACGGCGCAAAGACCGGCTTCCAGGATCCGTACCATCCTGTCGTTACTGAGACCGTCCATCGGTGTAATCAGGCCCCTCCGGAACTGTGGGACGACAACTCACTGTACTTGCGGGGGTAGTTGCGATAGTCAGGCAAGGAGGTTTCGGTGTCGTTTAGGACCGCGCCGACCAGGCGGATATCCGATTTTCGGAACTTGTCGGTGCTGTGCCTGATCGCCTGCTTGGGTGTGCTGCCGGCCCGGACGACCAGCAGGGAGCAATCGGCAATGCTGGCCAGGATCATCGGATCCGCAACCGCCAGTACGGGAGGCGCGTCTAACAGTATGTGATCGTAACCGGCTGCCTTCAGCGCCTGCAGCAGGCGGGTGAACACCGGTCCGTCCAACAGCTCGGAAGGGTTCGGAGGTATGGGGCCACTGGGAAGGAACTCCAGGTTCTCCACGACGGTCGGCTGGATGAGTAGTTTGACATCGGTCTCCATACCCGACAGGTAGGTGCTGGCTCCTGCCTCGTTGGGCTGGTCCAGTGCCAGATGCAAACGGGGTCTCCTCAGATCCGAATCAACCACGACGACCCGCTTTCCCAGCTGGGCAAGCACAATCCCCAGGTTCAAGATGGTGGACGACTTGCCTTCCCCGGGCATGGCGCTGGTGATGGTAATCGAACGGGGTGGTTTGCCGGCGCCGGACAACAGGATGGCGGTTCGCAGATCGCGGTACGCCTCGGCAACCGGTGACATGGCATCTCGATGGGTGATCAGCTCCACCTGGGATCCGCCGGGATAGCTCCCGGCCTTTTTCCTGGAAACCGGCAGGATACTTCGCTCCTGGCTGCTGACCCTGGGTATGGACGCCAGAACCGGCAAGCGGATCAGCTCCTCAAGGTCCCGGGTGGAGTCCACGGTATTGTCCAGGAAATCCAGGAGGAACGTCAGGCCAAGGCCGAGCAGCAGCCCACCGATCAGGGCATAGGCCAGGTTCTTTTTAGTATTCGGCTTGTACGGTACGCCGGCAGCCCGGGCCCGCTCCACGATCCGCACGTTGGTCAGCTTGATCTTCGGGTCGCTGAGGCTGCTTGAAATCTGCATCTCATCCTGCCTTGCGAGCAGGGATCGGAGGGTCTCGCGTTTTTTCTCGACTTCCGCCAACAAGCTGCCGTAATCGATGGTGTCCCGGCGGAGGTTCTGAGCGTTCTCCTCGGCTTTCAGAAGCAGGGCGTCGAGGTTCTCTACCTCCTTGCTGGCCTTGAGGTGTTCCGCCTCCGCGGCTTCGAGGGTTGTGGCGGCGATCGCATCGATTTCCTCGCCCAGTCGGGTCTTCAGCAGATCGTACTTGGATTGCATCGCCTGCAACTCAGGCCAGCCCTCCTTGAACCGGCCCTGCATCCGGTTGATCTCCCCCTCAAGGGTAGAGGTCTGCTGTTTGAGATGGAGGATCAGTTCCGACTCCTGTATCTGAGGCAGGGCGGCGGGCGGCGTGTCTTTGGTGGCGCTCAGGAAGGCCTTTTTCTCCGCCAGGCGGGCCTTGGCGGCTGTCTGTTGGGCGGCAATGTCGGACAAGGCACGCAGCGTGATATTGCTGTTGTCGTCCATGGATACGATGTTCTTAGCCTCACCGTAATCCTGTAGCTCCTCCTCCATCCTGTGAGTCTCTTGCTTCAGAGTCTCGATCTGGTCGATGAGGAACTCGGATGCTCCGGCACTGGTGTTGGTGCTGGACTCCATGTTGTATTCGATATAGGCGTCGGTGACGGCGTTGGCGACCCTGGCCGCCATTTCCGGGTCCGGTGCGCTGTAGGCGATCTCCACCAGCTGGGATGTGCGGGACGGCGTAATCGACAGCCCGGCTTTGACCTGCGCCAACCCCATGTCTTCCCGGGACGGCGGCTGTGTCGAACCTTTCCTCGGGATCAGGTTGCGGACCTTGGCCAGACGGTCCAGCAGGCTCGGTTCAGCGGCTGTGCCTTCCGTGGCGCTGGATAATCCGAGCCGCTTTGATGCCCGTCGTGCAATCTCGTCACTTCTCAGGATCTGGTGCTGGGTTTCGTAGAAATCCATGTAGGCCGTCATGGAATAATCCATGCGCGAGATATCCCTGAAGTTGAGTATGTCCGGGCCACGACGCTCGATCTGAATGGTGGCCGTTGAACGGTACAACGGGGTGGCCAGGAGGGACCAGAACAGGGCGACGGTCATAACCGCCACCACGGTGATGATCACCGCCCAGCGGCGTTTTACCACCACGTTCCAGAGTTTGTTCAGGTGCTGGTAAGTGTTGACTTCGGAAATCATCTAGAAGAACGCCTCGGGAACCAGGATCAGATCATCCTTCTGCAGGATCGGATCCTCCTGTTTCCCTTTTTTGATCAGTTTGAGATTCACGACGATGGAGACCCTCTGGCCATTCTCGTCGGTCCGGTAAATGGTCACTCTCTTCTGCGCTGCCCGGTCGGTAGTGCCGCCTGCCAGGGTGATCGCCTTGAGCACGGTAACCGGTTCCGATCGAGGGACTTCGTAGCGGTCCGGATCCCGCACCGCTCCCGTGACGAAGATGCGGATCTTCTCCACGGTGGGAACGTAGATGATGTCGCCTGGCTTGACCGCCAGGTTCAGGTCGGGATCGGCGGCATAGACCAGTCCGTGCAACTCTACCGGGATTCGCCTGGTGACTCCGTCCTCGAGTTCACGGAAAATGAAAAGCTCGTTGCCAAGGTCTGCGTCCAGCCCCCCGGCCAGGGAAATCATTTCCAGCAGGGTCTTCTCCCCCAGCATCTCGTATGATCCCG
>JACXWD010000077.1 GCA_014764515.1 Candidatus Polarisedimenticola svalbardensis
TTCGTCATCACCTCCTCGGTAGCGATCGCCGGGGTGTTGATGGTGTTCTCGTTCCTGGTGATACCGGCGGTAATCGCCAACCTGTTCGCCCGGCGGATCGGGGCGCGCCTCGCTATCGGCTGGTCCGTGGGGATCGCAGCCTGCCTGGCAGGACTGGCCGGCTCCTACCGCCTGGACATGCCTTCGGGACCTGCGGTTGTAACCTCCCTGGGGGTGACGCTGATCCTGGCGGCGTTGATCTTTTACATCCGGTCTGCGCCGCGCAAAACCACCGCAGTAATGAAAACCCTGGCCGGCATCACCGCCGTAGCGGTTCTGATCATCGGCATGTACCTGTCGTTCGGGGAACACGGCATCCTTGCCATTCCGCATGAGCACGACTGGGAATCCGGATCTGCCGAGGCCGCGGCAGCGGGAGCACCGGAACCGGCCGACCCTCTGGAGCGGTTCGATCTGGCCGCATCCCTGGTGGAGGCCGACGACCTTCATGGCCTCGAGATCGCCTTCGGCCTGCTGTCCGGCAGTTCGCCGCCGCTGGTGCGGGACGACGCGTACGGATTGATCCTGGAGGCGACCGGCCAGGAGTTCGATTACGACCCGTTCGGAACAGACGAGGGCAACGGGCCGGCTCTGGCGAGAATCGAAAAGAGCCTGAATTTGAGGCTTTTTCGCGAATCCGAATAAAAGGCGCGCTCATCGGTAGTTGATGGTGAAGCTATCAATGTGATATCATTTTGGTATCACCCAACTCCAAGGAGCGTTGCCATGCAACAAGAGCGAATACGCAAAGCGATTTCCGGGTACCCGATGCTGCTGGTATCCCTGCTGCTGTTGGCCGGGGCGGTCACCAGCCTGGTCCGGACCATCCAGACCGAGAACCCATGGTTCGTCCTCCCTCTGGTGTCCTGCATCCTGCTGTTCATCCTGTCCCTGGTCGGCTATTTCGTGGTCAACCCGAACGACGCCCGGGTCCTGGTGCTGTTCGGCACCTACAAGGGGACGGTGAAGGCGAACGGTTTCTACTGGGCCAACCCGTTCTATACGAAGGCTAAAATCACCCAGCGCGCCCGGAACCTGAACGGCGAGAAGTTGAAGGTCAACGACATGGCCGGTAACCCGATTGAGATCGCCGCCGTGGTGGTCTGGCAGGTGGAGGACACGTTCAAGGCCTCCTTCGACGTGGACCGCTACGAATCGTACGTCATCGTCCAGAGTGAAGCCGCCGTGCGCCACCTGGCCGGTTCGTATCCGTACGACACCTTTGAAGATGACGCCGAGGAAACGCTGACCCTGCGAGCCGGCAAGGAGAAGGTCAGCGAAGAGCTGGAGAAAGAGCTCTCCGATCGTTTTGAGCGAGCGGGGATCAAGGTCATCGAGGCCCGGATCAGCCACCTGGCCTACGCACCGGAGATCGCCGAGGCGATGCTGCGCCGCCAGCAGGCGGTAGCGGTGGTGGCGGCCAGGACCCAGATCGTGGAAGGCGCCGTCAGCATGGTGGAACTTGCCCTGGAGAAGCTGGCCAGCAAAAAGATCGTGGAACTGGACGACGAGAGGAAGGCGACCATGGTCAGCAACCTGCTGGTTGTGCTCTGCTCCGAGTCGTCCGCAACTCCGGTGGTCAACGCCGGCACCCTGTACCAGTAGAGCGACGCCATGGCCCAGCGCAAGAAGTTCCTCCTGCGAATCGATCCCACCCTGTGGGAGGAACTGAACCGCTGGGCCTCGGCGGATCTCCGCAGCGTCAACGGCCAGATCGAATTCATCTTGAAGCAGGCGGTTAACCGGGAACTAATGAAGACTCACGATTCCGAAGGTCGCGGCAACAACAACCCGGAGTAACCCCTCTACTCGCATCAACTGGTCATGGGCAGGGGGAATTCTGATCCAGGTCGATACGGACAGGGCCATAAGTTCCAGCCGCGCACACATTTCGGCCTCTCACCAGGTAGTAATAGCCAGAACCGAGAACGGGAAGCCTGGCGTCGCTATGAGATGGAGCCGTTAAGCCAGGCATTAGACAAATCGAGGCGGAGAAGCCTCCCATATGCAGATCCGAGATCGACCCTGAAACCAGATCATAAAGAACGTCTGCTCCAGACTGTGGCGACTGATCGTTCCAGGATAATGAGGTACTTGCCCCTCCGGAAAGCACCATTCCAAGCACCTCGCCAGGTACCGCGAAACTGCCTGAATCACTGCCCGCACAATCACAGGCATCCCCGGCCGGATCCCCGTCGAGATTCTCCTGATCCGCGTTGGCGGTTTCCGGGCAATTGTCGTACCCACCTACGGCGAGATCGTCATCCTCGTCCCAACCGTAGGCCCAAAGATCGTTATATACTCCGCCGGATGTCCTTGATTCCCCAAAGGCAAATAGAATCACCTTGCGCCTTGAATCCCATGTGGCACTTCCCGAGGTCCGTCGCATATCCGGTGAATAGGTCGTGGAAACACTCGTCCACTGCAACCCATCGAACTCCCAAGTATCCTCCGTGCCATCGGAACGGTGAGCACCGCCGAACAGTACGCTTCTTTCCCTTATTGGATCGTAAACCATGGAAGCCGATTTGCGGATACCAGGGCCAGATACAGTCAATTCGGTCCATACGTCTCCGTCAAGCTGCCATGTTTTATCCGCCAGACTATCCGCCAGGTTTCCGCCATAAAGCAATACAATTGCTCGTTCCTGATCATAGGTCATGGCACACTTGGTACGCTTGTCCGGGGCTCCTTGGGTGACTAACTCGGACCAGTCACCGCCTTGGTAAAGCCAGGTATCATTTCTTTTGCCCCAAGGATCCTGGCCACCAAATAAAACCAGACCACCATGACCACTGCTATAAACCATGTTATGCCCAGTTCTAGCACTAGGCCGGTTCGCAGGAGATAACTCCTCCCATTCATCCAGATCAAAATCATAGGCGTATGTACTGTCTTGTTCGATATTGTCCTTCATTCCACCATACACAATATGGTGCCCTATTTCAGGTATATGTTTCTGCGTGTGGCCATTCAGTCGTCCGGGGAAAAATACGGGCAGAGGCGCGCTCCAGTTCACTCCGTCAAACACGAGCGTGTCTTCGAGGTTCACAATATTGCAGCAGAACGAGCCTCCATATGCCAGTGACCGATCATATACAGGATCATAAGACAGGCTTGAGATACGGCGTTTGACTGCCGGATGCGAAACAGTAATCTCCACCCAATCGGTTCCATTGAACTTCCAGAAGTCATACCGATACGAGGCTCCGAGTGCTCCACCTTGCATCAGTATTTCACCGCGGGCATCATCAAAGGTCATTCCGGCTCCGCGTCGAGCCGTCGGGGAGGTATTGGTCTCAACAACCTGCCATTCCTCTCCATCCCAGTAAGCGGTTTCAGCTGTGCTTTCTCCACCGAATACATACACTTTCTGCCTTACACGGTCATAGGCCATGGAAGCGTTGCTTCTTGGCGAGGACGGTGGCTGAAAAGGCGACTTGATCCACTGAGAACCGTCGTACTCCCAGGTATCGAACAGGTCCGGCGTGTCAACACCTCGTCCGAACGCCATCACCATCCTCTGCCTGGTCTCATCGTAGGCCATGGAGGCGTCATATCTTGGGATGGGTAACGGTAGCGAAGGCTGGACTTCGGCCCACATTGCCCCGTCGTATTCCCATACATCATTACGCGCAAGGTCATCAGCACCGTACCCACCGAATAGGACGATGACGTTCCTGACCGTGTCATACGCCATCGATGCACGAAGCCTAGCAGGTGGAGCACCTATATCCGTTCGCTCGATCCAGGCATTACCATCGAACTCCCAAGTTTCGCTACTGACATTCAGATCCTTATCTACCCCACCGAATCGCACTACCACCTGTCGATCCGAATCGTACGCCCACACCGCCCGGAACATCGGTGCGGGATAGCTCGTCTCCAGATCCCGTACCCAGGTATCAGCCTGCAGCAGCCAGGCCTGAGGCACCATGTACTGGTCTTCGATCCTGAGCCAGGTTTCTCCCTGTGCCGTCAAGTGGACCATGGAGGAGATTTCGTCACCGAGTGGTGTTCCGGGGTCTATCAACTGCCACTGCAATGATCCTGCAATAACAGGTAGACAGATCACGACAGCAATGAGGCACACCAGCACATATCCCTTGACTGCAATCTGCAACCAGCGGCGCTTTAAGATTCGACTATCAATCACGGTTGAGCCTGGGGAGTAAAACTAACTTCATTACTGAAGGTACTTTCATTTCCGTTCGCGTCAACCAGCGATATAGCTGCGAAATATGTAACTCCGTTGCTTAAGCTAGAGAATGTGAATGAACGAGAGCTTTGTGCGTAGATAACCGCAGTATTGGCCTGGACGTATGGGCCGCCGCTAGTCGTGGAGATATAGGCATTCAAGTAAACACCCTCCCCTTTGCAAGACACAAAATCGATCGAACCGCCGCTATCTAGGGCCGACACTGCGGTAATCGAGGGTGAATCCGGCGGTTCGTTATCCTGCGGAACGAGGACAACGGGGGTACTCTTCGCAGAGATGGCTCCATCGAATGTAACAGCGAAGGCTCTGTAGCTATGAGGTTGTCCTAATTCCGTCATGCGATGAACGTATGATTCCCCAGGGGGAACGTACCCAAGGATTTCCTCGGTCTCCGTTCCGACCTGGGCTGTTATGCCGAATCCGCCAACGGAACTCGTACAATCTGGCCCCGAACCGATTCCAGGTGCCGTTTTCACTTCTCCATTGGCGTTGAGGATCGTATTGAGATGAACGATACAGGGAGGTTGTCCACCACCAGCGCCTCCACCCTTTGGCTGTATAGCGGATACTCCTGCGATTAGTGGGTGCCTTACGGCATAAGACCAATTGTCTCCAACAACACCGGCCGGATCTGCATAGCCATCGGCGGGTGATGTGATCATTTGCCTAAAGAAACGGCGAAAGAGAAGATGCTCCGACTCTGGATCTTCGGTGGTGCCGCAGCCCCCAAAATTTGGATTAACAGCCCCAGGGTAATCACCATCCTGCATGCATGACACACCAATCCATTCTCGGCCGAAATTGCCAAATGAGGTACTGGCGGGATCATCGTAATAGTAGTTCACTTCATCCGCATCAATGGGTCCTCGTGCTGGGTCTTCGGTGATTAGTGAAACAACTCCCCCGAGATTTGTATCTAGGAACTGAGTCCAGTCATAAGCTCCAGCACCAGAATTGTCCTCTCCCCCGCCATCTATTTGATCATAGAGCTGAGGAACCATATATTGGTCTGTATGGCTCTCAACGTATATCCCGCCTTCTCCAGTGTTCTTTACATTCGCGTTATGCCCTTGGAAGAACCGAATATCACTGATGTCATGAACGCGCAGCTCAGTTTCCACCTCATAATACGTGTCATAAATCTTGTCGTATTTCATAGTCGCTGCGCCGCTTGCAGCGCCTTGTATCCCGCGAATGGAGCGTACTTGCCCGATTCCTGCTTCGATAATGCCAAGGGGGCGAGGCACGTTGATACAATCCCACGCACGTCCTGTTTCTTGTGACGCACTCATCCCAAATGCCTGCAGAATGTTCCCTAGTGCCGTACCTGTTCCATCGATCACTCCAAATACGTCTGATTGCCAATTTGACAGGGTATTCGTTTCGAATCCTTCATATCCGCTTGGCGGCACGGTTACAAACGATCCGCAATCTCGATTATGAACATTGTTCCCCGAGTTGACACCAGAACAGGGAGCGCACTCAGAATCCGGAGTAAATGTCGAGGGTGTTGGATTTGTCGATTGCATACCCGTCGGGGGCGCATCCGCCCAAACATATGCATACACCCAGAACTTCTCATCCTCCTCAATGGAGCCGTTCTGGTTTCCATCATCAGTGATCAGGATCTCCATCCTCTCATTCGCCAGGATTGCAGAGTTGGGATCCAGCCAACTGTAAGGGGCAGTATCCATCTCTGAGCTAACGAGATCCCTTGCCATGAAAACTATCTCATCGGTCGGCCCAAGCAACGGGGATTGCCAAGCCGCCCCATAATTAGCCGGGCACTCTTTAACACCCGTTTGTTCGCTCCAATCATTACAAAACGCTGGTGGAAAATATGAGAGCGCACAATTGTCGGCAATCGTGAGTAATTCGGGAGCCCCTGTCGGGGTATCAATATTGTGAATGAAATTGACTTCCCGCCGTTTGTCGATTTGGAACGGGATCGGCACCCAGTTCGGGTTACCTGATGATCGGTACGTATAGAGGTAAATCTGATCGATACGTTCAGTGTTTACCCAGTCGACGAGAACTTCACCTTTAAGGACAACCGGAAGGCGATCTCTACCGGGCGCAAGCCCCCCCCCATGCCGTCACAGCATATAACAGGCAGATGATCAGAATAAGAGCTCTAGACGTGTGGACGGATGCCTTTTTCATTTTTCCCCCCGCAAATGTTGCCCAATAGCATGCACGATCTGGCATCAGTCTACGGTCAAGACAGATACGGGCCAATCTGTAAACTGGAGCATATTACTCCTATAGTCCTTACGCAAAGATGTCCGCATTCCTTCTCGAAAATGGGTGGAGCAAAAGACCAGGGCTTCGAGGAAGGGTCAGCTCAACCGACGCACCTCCCGAACAATCGAATCCCGAACCTCCTCCCAACTGACATCCCGGATCATGTCCGGCATCGGTTCGGATTCCGCATCTTCGAAATAGACCAGAGATTTCATGAGATCGTATTCGTTGTAGTCGATCCCCTGGAACCGGCGCCTGAGCTTCTTGAACATGGACTCGAGAGATACGCCCTGACGAAACAGGAAATACAGGTCAACGAAATCCTTGCGGCTCCCCCGCCCGCCAACGGCGATCAGTTTCATGACCGCGATATCCAGCGGGTCGGCCACCGTCAATCCGCGGTAGCGTGAACCCGGGAACAGGAAGTCTGCCTGGGCCTCCAGGAAGGACAACCGGACTCCTTGCAGAACGGTGTGCAACGTACCGGATGCTCTCTGCTGGACTTCCACCTTCCCGATCCCGGACAGTTCGTGCAGCATCTTTTCCGTATCGAACGACTCCGGGCGGAACAGATCGAGATCCTCCGAGTAGCGGTGCCCGAACTGCAGAGCCAGGCCGGTCCCTCCGGCCAGCATCCATCCTTCGAGGATGCCGCTTTTTGCAAGCCGCCGGACAAGATCCCAGGCGTTCTTGCTGAGGACCTTAGGATGCACCGGCTGCTCCTTCCAGAATGGTGTTCCAGTAATTCCTGGTCTTCGGATCCACACCCCTCCGCCCGGCTGCCTTGGCCACCGCTTCGTCGCCGAAATATTTCCGCGCTGCCGATACCTGATCCCGGCTCCCGAACATCAGGACCCGCTCCAGCACCCAGTCCGGGTACTGGTCAAGATCGGCCGGACGAAGCTCCCTGTCCCAGAAAAGTGGAGCAATCAGTGCTCGCAGATCGGCCGGCGCACCGGTGCTCACGCTCTCCTCCACGAAATTCACCTCAAGAAGGACCCCGAGCGCCGATGCGATTTTACGCAAGGTCGCCAGCTCGAACCGATCCCAGCCGCTTTCGTACCGGTGGAGGGTGGGAGCGCTGGTCCCGGCACGTTTCGCCAACTCGGCCAGGGACCAGTCCCGTGCGGTCCGGAGTGACCGGATCCTGGCGCCAATCGGCTGACCGAGTTCTCTATTTTTATTATCACACATGATAATAATATAAAGAAATGAAACAGAATTGTCCAGCGAAACCTATACCGTTCGAGCAGTCAATTATACCTTGCATAATGAAAGCTTAGCCTATATTATACAAGGTATGGACAGGGCCTATTCAGCGCTATTCCGGGAATTTCTGAAGACTTTCCCATGTGTGGGGATCATCGGCCCCAGGCAGTGCGGGAAGACCACCTTTCTGGAAACCCTGCCAAAAGACTGGAGACGATTCGATCTCGAGCGTAGCAGCGACTTCCAGGTCATCTCCGACGATCCGGACCTGTTCCTCAGGCTGAATCCTGACAGGATTGCCATCGACGAGGCACAGGACCTCCCCGGTCTTTTCCCCGCACTCCGGGTGGCGATCGATGGGGATCGCTCGAGGGCCGGAAGGTTCGTGATCACCGGGTCCAGTTCACCGGCTCTGCTCTCCTCGATATCGGAAACACTAGCCGGAAGGATCGGTATTATCGAGATGGCGCCCTTTTCCTGGGCGGAGACCCAAGCTCGCCAGGAGCCGTCTACAGTCTCCTTGATCGTCGATCGTTCCACCACGCCTCATGATCTGGCTCAGGTCGGCGCCGGCCGCGGCGATCTCGAGACCATCCATGATTACTGGTTCCGAGGAGGGTATCCGGAACCCTGGCTGAAGAAAACCGATCGATTCCGTAATCTCTGGATGGACCAATACGTACGCACCTATCTTTACAGGGATGTCGGCCGTCTCTTTCCCGGTCTCGATCAGAACAAGTTCCGTCTCTTTCTTCAACTGCTGAGTGGCCTTTCAGGCGCGGTCTTGAATTATTCTCATGTGGCGAGGTCGCTGGGCGTGTCGCAGCCGACGGCCCGGGATTATTTCGAAATCGCCCACGGGACATTCCTCTGGCGCCAGGTTCCGGCCTTCGAAAAAAATGCGGTCAAGCGAATCGTAAAACACCCCCGGGGATACTTGAGGGACAGCGGGCTTCTTCACCATTTGCTGCGCATACCGGACCGGGATGCACTACTGGGGCATCCGCAAATGGGTAATTCCTGGGAAGGGATGGTGATTGAAGAACTGATTCGGCAGCTCAACAGTCTCGGCTCCAACTTTGACTATTACTATTACCGCACCGCTGCTGGAGCCGAAGTTGACCTGATCCTGGAAGGAGATTTCGGATTGATCCCGGTGGAAATCAAGCACACGCAGAGCGTCTCCCGCCGTGAACTGCGCCCGCTGAGAGATTTCATTGCCGAGCGAGGTTGCCGGTTCGGTCTCGTCATCAATAATGATTCAGCTGCGAGGCTCTACGACGAGAAGATCATCGGTCTGCCGTTCGCCTGCCTCTGATTCGAGCAATAATCCGACCGGCCACCTCCAGATGAAGCGGTTCGATCATCTCCCCGTCCACCACGATAACCCCTTTGGATCCCCCGCCCCGCTCTTCCCAGGCAGCCAGGATCTTTCGGGCCCAGGCCAGTTCCTCAGGTGTACTTGAAAAGACTTGATGGATCGGCTCCACCTGGCCGGGATGGATGCAGGACTTGCCGTCGAATCCCAGATTCCGGGCGATCTCCGCTTCCCGGATCAGGCCGTCCCGGTCCTTGTACTTGAAATAGACCGCATCGATCGCCGCACAGTTGTGCATCCGGGCCGCCAGTGGCCAATCCGGCAACAATCTCAGGCTCTTCGGCCTTCGGGAGAACCACTCCGGCCGGCCGCAAACGCTCCGCCATCGCCAGGTCGTCCTCATGCCACGGGGTACCGGGTGGGTTGATCCGGATCAGGTGATGCGCACCGGAAGGGACGAGCTGTTCAAGATTGGCCCCGGCCTCAACCTTGTCCCCTGGGGCAACTCCGTCTTCAAGGTCCAGGATCAGCCGGTCCGCCGGGAGGGAATCGAGCTTCCGGAGCATGCCGGGCCTGGACGCCGGCACGTACAGGACCGAACGGGTCAGTGCTTCTTGAATCGCTCCACCCTCTGACCCTTGTTGTGTGAGGCGATGACCTTCTGCATCTGTTCGATGGACGATGGCCGGGCCGTGTCGACACCTTCGCCTGCACCTGACTGTGCGGCGATCCAGTTCAAAAAGGCGTCCAGAACGTGGTGGCGGTGGATCCGGCCGACCAGTTCCTTGCCGTCCATGACCGGAAGACAGGCGAAGTTGTTTTCCAGGAACTTCCCGGCCACACCCAACAGGTCCATATCCGGGGAGATCGCAGCCCGGACCGGTGACATGTAGTCCCGAACCTTCCCTCCGGCCACCCCTTCGTAGGTCCATCGGGAGATCGCCCGCAGGCAATCCTTTTCGCTGAGAAGGCCGATCACGGTGTTTTCGTCATCCACGACCGGAATCGCCGCAAACTGGTCTCCTGCAAGCAGTTGGATCGCTTCCGCCATCTCTTCGTCCGGCCGGATCGTCATGCTGGGCGGAGCCATCCAGTCCCGGACCACCGGAATTTCTTTCGCCATCGTCGTCTCCTCCATCAATAACCTTCTGGCTGTCCACAATTGTAACACTCCCGGTCTTTTTTATTATTTCCGGTCTGCTATCCTTCTCCTTCAAAGTGGGGGGGAATGAGTGCCTCCTGCGCTTGGAAATCTTCGATCTCGAGGGAGACACCATGGCCCTGCATGTCATCAAGCGCGGCCTGAACCTGCCGATCACCGGAGATCCCGAACAACGGATCGACGGCGCATCCCAGGTCAGTCGCGTGGCCGTCATGGCCGAGGATTACCCGTTCATGAAGCCGCGGATGCATGTCCGTGTCGGCGACGACGTGAAGCTGGGTCAACTGCTGTTCGAAGACCGGAAAACCGAAGGGGTGCTGTTCACCTCCCCCGGCGCCGGCAAGGTCGAGGCGATCAACCGGGGAGAGCGCCGTGCGCTGATTTCGGTGGTCATCCAGCTGTCCGGAAACGACCAGGTCTCGTTCCAGCACTTCAGCGGCGACTCGCCTGCCTCCATGAACGGCGAGGCGGTGCGCAACCTGCTGGTGGAGTCGGGCCTCTGGACCGCCCTGCGGACCCGTCCCTACAGCAAGGTGCCTGCTCCCGGAGAGAGTTGCCATGCGGTGTTCGTCACCGCCATGGACACCAACCCGGGGGCGCCCTCTGCGGACCTGATACTGAAGGATCGGGAAGCGGACTGGAGCGCAGGCCTGCAGATCGTCTCCAAACTTACTGAAGGCAAAACTTATCTATGCACCGCAGCCAGCTCCAGCATCAGCGCCGGCGGCGTGGACCGGATCGCGCTGGAACAGTTCAAAGGTCCCCACCCTGCAGGTCTGGCCGGCACCCACATCCATCTGCTGGATCCGGTGAACCGGGAAAAAACAGCGTTCTACCTGGACTACCAGGACGTGCTGGCCATCGGCCACCTGTTCCGGACCGGAGAGATCGACACCGGCCGGGTGATCGCCCTTTCCGGGCCCCAGGTCAACAAGCCACGGCTGCTTAAAACCCGGATCGGCGCCGCAGTGGACGAGCTGGTCCAGGGCGAAGCCCGTGACGGTGATAACCGGGTGGTTTCCGGATCGGTGATCGCCGGCCGTTCGGCCTCCGGCGAGATCAACGGATTCCTGGGCCGCTACCACGCCCAGGTCTCCATCCTGGAAGAGGATCGCAAGCAGCGTTTCCTGGGCTGGATCATGCCGGGCGGGAAGATCTACTCCATGGTGAACGTCTACCTGTCCGCTCTGATCCCCGGGAAGAAGTTCGGCTTCACCACCACCACCAACGGCTCCCACCGGGCGATGGTGCCGATCGGGATGTACGAGCGGGTCATGCCGCTGGACATCATCCCGACCTACCTGCTCCGGGCCCTGGTCATGGACGATCTTGAGAACGCCGAGGCACTCGGCTGCCTCGAACTGGACGAAGACGACCTGGCCCTTTGCTCCATGGTCTGCCCCGGCAAGGAAGATTACGGTGTCGCCCTGCGGCGAAACCTCACCCAAGTATGGAAGGAAGGCTGATGCGATTGCTGCGGAAGCTTCTCGACGCCCAGGGCAAGATGTTCCAGAAGGGCGGCAAGCTCGAAAAATTCTACCCGATGTTCGAGGCGATGGAGACCCTGGCGTTCACCACCGGCAAGGTGAACAAGGGGACGGTCCACGTCCGCGACGGCCTGGACCTGAAACGGATGATGATCACCGTGGTGGTCGCCCTGATGCCGATCGTGGTGTTCGCCATGTACAACACCGGCTACCAGTCCCACCTGGCCATGGCAGAGGGAGCCGTGCCGCTGGATGTGTGGCAGAACGCGGTGTTCGGCGCCCTGGGCCTTCAACACACCACGGCGTTCCTGCCCAGCTTCGTCTACGGCGCCCTGTTCTTCCTGCCGGTGTTCATCGTCGGCTTCGCCGTCGGCGGCGGCATCGAGGTCGTATTCGCCATCATCCGGAAACATGAAGTGAACGAAGGGTTCTTCGTTACCGGCTTCCTCCTGCCCCTGACCCTCCCGCCGACCATCCCGTTGTGGCAGGTCGTACTGGGGGTCGCCTTCGGCGTGGTCATCGGCAAGGAGATCTTCGGCGGCACCGGCATGAACATCCTGAACCCGGCGCTGACCGCCCGGGCGTTCCTGTTCTTCGCCTACCCGGCGGCGATTTCCGGCGACACCCCCTGGCTGGCGGCCAACTTCAGCCAGGTGGACGGCTTCTCCGGCGCCACCCTGCTGTCCAAGGCGGCGGTGGAGCCAGGCGCCCTGGGCGCCCTGGGCAGCGAGCAGTGGATGGACAGCTTCCTGGGGTTCATCACAGGCTCCATGGGCGAAACATCCGCCCTGCTCTGCCTCATCGGCGCGGTGATCCTGATCCTGACCCGGATCGGCGCCTGGCAGACCATGGCCGGCGTGGTGGTCGGCACCATCGGGATGTCGATGCTCCTGAACGGCATCGGCTCCGAAACCAACCCGATGTTCTCGGTACCGTTCTACTGGCACATGGTCCTGGGCGGCTGGGCCTTCGGTACCGTGTTCATGGCTACCGACCCGGTTTCATCGGCGTTTACCAGCAAAGGCAAGATGATCTACGGCCTGGGTATCGGGACCCTGGTGGTCCTGGTGAGAGTGGTCAACCCGGCCTACCCGGAAGGGATGATGCTCGCAATCCTGTTCATGAATCTGTTCGCCCCGGTGATCGACCACTTCTTCATCAAAGCGAACATCAAACGGAGGCTGGCGCGTCATGGAGCGTAGCACCGGATACATCATCGGCTTCGCCGCTGCGGTCTGCCTGGTCTGCTCCGTCCTGGTCACCAGCTCGGCGGTGTCCCTGAAGGATCGCCAGGAAGAGAACAAGCGGCTGGACCG
>JACXWD010000078.1 GCA_014764515.1 Candidatus Polarisedimenticola svalbardensis
GGACACAGATCACAACGATATTCCGGTGGCGACACCGATATTTCGGTGCTACCCTACCTCGTATGGATTCAAAAAAGACACCAATCACCGAAGACATGCTGGAGGTCGCCGAACTTGCGGCTGCCGTGTCGGACCGGGAGGACGAGCTGCTGCGCAGCGGCTTCGACGCCCTGGCCGATGCTCTGCCCTCGGACCTGGCGGCGTTCATGGAGCTGGACCCAGGGGGCATGGTGGTCCGGGCGGCCACCGGGGAGCGGGCCACAGCGGAAATGACCCGGCACCGCACCGGGGTGGACCGGCTGGGAGGGCTGAGCCTGCTGCAGGCGGTCCTGGCCGGCCGGGACTGTCACGTGGCAACGGAGCCGGAACTGGTTGACCAGATCGCCACTGCCCTGGGGGCGCCGCAGGCGTTGGCAGGGCCGGGGGAGACCTTGCTGGTTCCGGTTGCTGCCGGGGAAAACCTGATCGGCCTGCTGCTGTTCTACAGCCGGGCTCAAGCGGCTTACGGTCCGGAGGAACTGCGCATTGCTAAACTGTGCGGCAGCCTCATCGGCCTGGGGATCCTGGCAACCCGGCAGGCCGACGAGGTCGAACGTTACCGGGATATAGTGGAGGAGCGCAACCGCATCTTGCTGGAGGAAGTTGACGCCGAAACCGACGCCTGCAAGGCCCTTGAACGGTGCCACAGCCGGATCATGCGGAGACTGGTCCGGCTGGCCAAGCAGGTGGCGGTCACCGACGCGCCGATCCTGATCACCGGGGAGACCGGCACCGGCAAGGAGGTGGTCGCCCGGGCGGTCCACAGCTGGAGCCGACGGGCCGATGCACCGTTCCTGCAACTGAACTGCGCCGCACTCCCGGAGAACCTGGTGGAAAGCGAACTGTTCGGCCACATCAAAGGGGCGTTTTCCGGCGCGGAAGCCGACCGACCTGGACGGTTCCGGGCCTCCGACGGCGGCACAATCCTGCTGGACGAGGTCGGTGAGTTGCCGTTGGCGGTGCAGGTCAAACTGTTGCGGGTGCTGCAGGAAGGAAGCTTCCAACCGGTCGGATCGGACCGGACTGTCCAGGTGGACGTCCGGGTCGTTGCCGCCACCAATGTCGATCTGGAACAGGCGGTGGACAGCGGCCGGTTCCGGGAGGACCTGTTCTACCGCCTGCATGTCTTCCCGCTGACAGTGCCGCCGCTGCGGGAGCGGCTGGAAGACATTGACAGCCTGGTCGGACAGATTCTGGAACGGACCACCCGGCGCACCGGCCGGGGCCCGTGGACCGTACCACCTGCAGCGCTACAACGGATGGCCCGCTACGACTGGCCCGGCAACGTCCGGGAACTGGTCAACACACTGGAGCGCGCCAGGGTCCTGACACCGGCAGGTGGGAATCTTGAGATCGAACTGCCGAAGCGCTCGACCCGACGCAGGCGGGGCCGGCCTGCGAAGTGGGTGACGCTGAAGGAACATGAGCGGGAGTATATCGAGCAGGCGCTGATCGCCACCGCCGGAAAGGTCTACGGTGCTGACGGCGCAGCAGCCCTCCTGGGCCTCCCCCCGACCACCCTCCAAAGCCGGATGCGCCGCCACGGTCTGCAACCGGATCAGTTTAAATGACGTGCCTGTCCCCAAATAAAATAAGAGTACAATCCGGTTCATGATCAAGCTGATGATCCTGACCATCCTCCTCCCCGGCATCCTGGTCACCGCCTACTTCCAGCTGCGCTACCATCTCCTGCAGTACCTGTTCTTCATCCGTTACCCGCTCTTCCTCGGCCTGGCCCAGCTGACACTGCCGTTCGTTTCACTGCACACCGGCGCCAAACTGCTACTAGGGAACCTGTTTTACCTGACCCCGGCCCAGGTGTTCGTGGTCACCTGGCTGGCGATTATCACGTCCTGGGTGCTGTGCACGTCCGCCGAGATGATCCTGACCACCACGCGGGAGCGCCTCGACATCCGCTTCCGAAAAGGCCCTCTGGGCGAACCGTTCGTCTGGCCGCGGTGGATCGTCAAACTGAAACTGCTGTGGTACGCCATCCCGGCGCTTCCCACTCTGTACGGCATGCTGTACGCCACCCGCGGATCCTGGTGGGAGTCGGCCCTGGCCATGATCCCGGGGATCGCGGCGGCGATCCTGCTTCACGTTCTGGCCGACCGGGTCCGGGACAAATTGCGGGAGTGGCTCGAAAAGATCGGTTCCGGAACCTCCGCTCTGTTGCGCCGGTTCACCGCAATCAAGCCGGTCCGCAAACTCCACGACACCCGGCCGGGCCGGATCACCGCCGCACTGTTCAACGAGTTCAGAGCTTCCATCCGGGAAGTGTTCAAAGACCTGCAGTTCCGCACCCCCCTGGGGCTGATCATCGTGACTGCCGGACTGTACCTGGCCGGCGCATTCCTCCTGGATCCGGCGTACGGCCTGGCCATCGCCGATCACGTTCCGGCCATGGCGTACGTGCTGCTGATCGTGGTCATCCTGGGCTGGGTCATGCCGGCGCTGGCGATGTACTTCGACCGGCTGCGGCTGTCGCCGATCCTGGTCATGATCGTAGCGGTGCTGGTGTTCTACCTGTTGTCCGACTCGGATCATTACTACGACATCACCGACGTCAGGCAGGAACAGCAGCAGGCCGCAGCAGAACCGCTCCTCCCCAGGGACGTGATGCAGGCCTGGAGGCAACGCAACCCGGAAGCCACCGGCATGGTGGTGGTGGCGGCCAGCGGCGGAGGGATCAGCGCATCGATGTGGACATCGAAGGTGCTGACTTCCCTTACGGAACATGAAACGTTTGGCGAGAACTTCGGAAAATCGATCGTCCTGGTCAGTTCGGTATCCGGCGGCGGTATCGGGTCGATGTACTTCATCGACGGTTACGACGAAGACGGCCCGCCAGACCCTGAAGATCGAGCAGCAGCGCTAGCCGCCTCACACCGTTCCAGCCTGGCGGCGACGACCTGGGGTATGGCTTACCCTGACCTGTGGCGCACCATTGCGCCATGGTTGATCCGCCGCAAGGCCCGGGACCGGGCCTGGGCCCAGGAGCAGCTCTGGCGCCAGAGCATGGATAACGGCGGATCCAGCCTGCACCAATGGCGGCGGGGTGTGGCAGAAGGCTGGAGGCCGGCCACTATCTTCAACGCCACGGTTACCGAAACCGGCGAGCGCTTCCTGCTGACCCCGGTGGACATTCCAAAATCGTGGAAAGCCAAAACGTTCCTGGGGCAGTACCCGGGGAAGTCGATCGGCGTTGTCACGGCGGCCCGTCTCTCGGCAACCTTTCCGTACATCTCCCCCATCGCCCAGGCCCGCTACCAGGGGAAACCGATGGCGCCGACCCTGCACATGGCGGACGGTGGCTACTACGACAACTTCGGGATCATGTCAGTGGTGGAATGGCTGGAGGAAATCCTGCCGTACGCCAGTGAGGAGCTCAACCTGAAGCGTGTTCTGCTGGTCCAGATCCGGGCCGAGAAGAAACCGGAGGAACAGACCACCGAACGGGGCTGGCTGTACGCACTGGCAGGACCGGGTGTGACCCTGGGGATGGTGCGAGGGGCGAGCCAGATCGCACGCAACGACCTGGAGGTAGATCTGTTGAGCAGCCGCTGGGCCGATAAAGGCATCACCATCCAGCCCGCCGTGTTCGAACTGGGCGGCGCCGGGCCGATGTCCTGGCAGCTGTCGAAGGCGGAGAAGACCGGGATCCATGACGCCTGGGCCTGCCGGGACGGCTCTGCCGTGGATGAATCGATCTGTAAGAAGAATGAAGCGGCGGCTCAGGTGGTCAGGGACTATTTTAAATAGATCTGTCCCCTTTTTCCGTTTTTCTTGACACTCCGCACCCCTGTCCGTAATTCTTGGGTATTCGTTCCGACTTCACAGGAGGCTAATATGGCCATTCTACGCCGAACACGGTTCGCGTTGTTTTTCCTGATTCTTCTGTGGGCCGGAACGATCCCTCTCCTGGCACAGGTTCCCGGTGAGGTCAGTGGTGTCCAACTGGACGGCACCGGCACGATCTCCTGGGACACCCACGAGAACCAGGGCCAGGCCGGCGGAACCCAGGCGGTCCTGCTGTCGTGGCTATCGTACGGCATGCGGTCGTTGCGCATAGTCCTGTCCGGAGCGGCGACCAACGAACCGCGGAACTACGGGTCGATCTGGAACAAGACGGTGGTCACCACCCTGTCGGAATTCGGCCGGACCTCCAGGGAAAACGGCAGTTTCGGCACCGATCACGCCAACGCCAGTTGCCTGTTCCTGGAAGGGGGCGGGGTCAACGGCGGGGTGTACAACTGTGACCCGTCCACCTGGCCGGCCGGCGTGCAGTTCGGCATCGACGGCCGCTACCTGATGGAGCGCACCGACTTCCGTGCCGTGTTCTGGGAACTGCTGCGAGACCACATGGGCGCTTCACCGGCCACGGTGGACGACGTGTTCCCGGGGTACACCTCCCTGAACCTGGGCGCACAGGAGCTGGGGCTGATCCAGCCGTAGTTTTTGGGGACTGTCCCCAAAGGGGACTGTCCCCCAAACCCGGGTTAAGGTGCCTGTCCCCGAATTAGTAAAATGGGGACAGTCCCCTGTGGGGACAGTCCCACAAAAATAGATCTGGCACCTTTTTCTGTCTTTGCGTACCCATGCGGAATTGTGTAAGCTCCCCTTCATTCAACCACAAAGGACAGGTTCTTGAATTCTGTCCTGTTTCACAACCAATAGGGGGTTTCTTTTCATGAAGCTGAAGCATTTCTTTATCTGTGTGGCCATCTTTGCCCTGATCCTGGCGACGCCAGTTTTTGCCGCTGACGACGACGATGGTGACGACGATGGTGACGACACCTCGTTCTACATCATGCTGGAAGGGGCAGCCACCACCGCCAACGGCGGCGGCGGCCTGTACACCCTGATGGGCGAAGACATCGGCGTGCCGTTCGGCATGACCCGCAGCGCCGAGATGGATGCAGCGTTCGCTCCCCGGGTGTCCTTCGGCTGGAAGGTCGGCGACGGCTGGCTGGCCGTGTCGTGGTCCCAGTGGGATGACGATGTCCTGGACTCGGTTTCCGCCGCGGCTCCGGACACTCTTTGGGACACCCTGTACCACGCCGACGACGCGTGGGACGACTTCGAGGGCACCGCGTCCGCCATGCGGAACATCGACGCCACCACCATCGATCTGACCTACGGCCGCAAAACCTTCGGCAACGAAAAGTTCTCCGGCCGCTGGATGTTCGGTCTGCGCCAGGCCAGCCTGGACCAGATGATGAACGTCGAGTACAACGATCTGATCAACCTGCACCTGGTGGACCTGACCAGCGAGGCCAGCGGCATCGGCTTCATGGGCGGCGTCAGCGGCACGTACAACATCAACAAGAAGTGGTTCGCCACCGCCGGCTTCGAGTACTCATTCCTGACCGGTGAGGTCGAATCCAACACCACCATGATCGACACCGATATCGCCGGCACTTTCCTTGATTTGGACGCCGACGTCACTATGGAAGAAGACCGCATGTTCACCATGTTCGGCGCCTCGGCCTCCCTGGTGTGGCACCCGGTCGACGCCTGGTACGTCTGGTTCGGGTACGAGTTCACCCAGTGGAACGACGTGGTGGACACCATGCTGTTCCCCGACGACGTTTCGGAAGGGTTCATTCAGACCGACACCAGCGACGTGAACTTCGACGGCTTCCACGTGGGGGTCGGCTTCACGTTCTAGCTCTCGATTCAGCAGTCTGATAGGGAAGGGGCGGCCTCAGGGCCGCCCCTTTCAGTTTCAGGGACAGCTATGCGAAGCAACCATCTTTGACATGGTGCCCCCGAAACCCGGGTTTCGGTTAGCTCCGCTGACCTATCGGTTGCTGTCCCCGAATTACCGAATTAGAAGCGGAGGCCGAACAGGACGGAGAGGATGTCGCCGTCGTAGTCCAGATCGTCGTTGTGGTCGTCGTAGTCGAAGGCTCGGATCCGTGCCCCGACGTAATAATCTTCGGGGAACGTGTAGGTCACTCCCAATTCCATATCGGAATAATCCTGGAGTATCGTCAGACTGCTTGAGTACGTCGATCCGATAATGGAATTGTCGCCGTCGGATTCATTGAACTGGGCCCGTACGAACGCCTTCCAGCGCGTCGCCCAGCTGTAGTTGAACTGTCCGGCGTACTCGGTGTTGTTGTTGCCGTAAACGGAACTGCCTACATCGGTGGCTCCGAAGAACAGGTCGGTGTCGAAATGGGTCCGGGTGACACGGTCGACTTCATGCTGGGCCCAGCGCAACCAGAAGTCGAATGCGTCGGTCGGCTTGTGCCAGAACGATACGGTGTAGGAGGTCCCTTCCGCCTGGTTGTTCCAGCAGCCGCTGTCCACATCGTCACCAAGGCTGCATTCACCGGGGCGGCGGAAATCGATACCGGTGTTGGTGTTCTCCCAGGCCAGGTAACTGACGTCAACCTTCGATTCCGGGTTGAACCGGAAACCGGCCCGGACCTGCAGGCGATCGGTTTCCGCAGGCGACAGGGCGGTAAGGGCCTGGGCCACGTCGCCCTGCTCATAGCCGGCGTCGAAATGGAACCAGGAGACCGGTTTCAGGACCAGTCCCAGAATGATGGTGTCGTCGCTGCCGGCGTCGTAATCGGTATTGCGGTACTCGTTGGTTCCGTACTCGAAGCCGCTGCGTTCCAGGTCCCGGTCGATAGTGCGGTATCCGGCACGAACACGGACCTTGGATATCGGCTCGTACACAAACAGGCCGGTGACCGTGTTGAGGGTGTAGTCCACCGACGTGGTGCTGCCGGGAGTCGTATCGTTGATGATGCCCTCGGTGTCGTCAGGGACGCCGTTGCCGTCCAGGTCCCTGTCATGGATCCCGGTGATCTCACGATTCAGGGTCTGCACCTCCAGATGGAAGTCCAGAGGATCGGCGATCTTTACCGAAAGGTCCGCGCCTAATGCCATGTAGTCGGCCTCGATAAACGCAGTGCTGCTTCCACCGCTCACGCTGTACGGGTTGGCAATGCAGACGTTGCCGGGGATGCCGGAATCGCACGGATTGAAGTCACTGCATATGGCGCCGGTCACCGTACAGGTCCCCAGGGAGGATGTACCGGTGGCGTCCAGGGAGACCTGGCTGTCGATCTCTTCCTTGCCGAGGAGTGTGCCGAAGGCGGTCGCCTTGAGGTGGAACCGGTCCCCCAGCGGCATGCTGAAAGTCAGGGTGGTCAGGTCGGTGTCACCGTGGTCGGACTGCACCCAGTCGTACTGGTCCAGGGTGGCCAGGTCGAACATGGCCAGGCCGGGGTTGGCGCTGGTGCTGTTGTGGAAGTTGTAATCGTACTTCGACAGGGTCTGGCGGAACAGCAGGTCCGCCTTGCCGATCTGGAACCGGCCGCCGACGGAATAACGCCGGATGTTCTGGTCCAGCGGTGTTTCCAGCTGGAACAGGTCGGTGTTGGCCTCTTTCATGATGAACGACGTACCGCTGCGGTCCACATCCTGGAATTCGAAGAACAGGTCGATGTTCTTGGTGGCGTGAACCGTCAATCCGAGATCGGTGATGCTGCGATCGGTGTTCCAGGTCGATCCGTCCTGGTCGGTCTCCAGCTCGAAAAGGTTGTAGAGGTACGACTGTTTCGTGCGGGAGATCTTCAGGTCATACCAGTCTTTCCGGCCCAGCCGCAGGGCGGTTCGTTCGTACGGATCACCGCCCAGTCCGCCGGCGTCCAGGCGGAGGAAATCGATCATGCTGGAGTTGATACTGTTCCAGTCGAGCTCGACGCTGGACAGACGGATTCCCGATTCCAGGTCGTCAAAATCCTCTTCGTATTTCCGCGTGCTGCCGTCCTGGGTCACGTTGCGATAGAGCAGCTCCACCGATCCTTCCAGATCCAGTTCGCCCTTGTCATCCTCTGCCATCAGAGGCGATGCGGCGATGAGAACGACCAGCAGCGAAAACGCGATCAAGCCAATGTTCTTTCGCATCGCCTACTCCTCCAGGAAGAACTGGCTGGTGTTGGAGCCGTGGATCGCCGTATGGCAGGCTGTACATTTCTCACCGAGGAAGCGCTGGGCGCTGTGCCAGCCCGGGGTGACGCCGGCTCCGTGGCAGGAATAACAGAGATTGACCTGGGTTTCCTGAACCAGAAGATGGCGGCCGGTGGATCCATGGACCTCGTGGCAGGTCGAACAACCGTCCACCAGCATGGTGTCGTGGGCGTACAGGAACGGACCGGTCTTTTCGAAGTGGCAGCGGCCGCAGACTTCGTCCGCTGTCCGGCTGGGATGATTGTTCCCGGAGGCGTGAGGGTCATGACAGCTGACGCACCCCGGCCCTGTTTCGGCCATCGGATGGGAACGGGGCATGGAGAACCGGGCGGCCACCCCCTGGTGGCAACCGGAGCAAAGCGCCGCGCCCTGATCCCGCATCATCACATCCGCCCCGCCGTGAGGGGTGTGGCAGTCGATACAGCCGACCTCGGCCAGGCGATGGATCCCCTGGCGGGCGGCGAAATGGTTCTCCTGCCGGTCGTGGCAGGTCAGGCATCCGTCGGAAGACGCTTCAGGAGATAAGGTCTGGGGCCGGATGATCTGTTCCGGATCCCCGCCTTCATCCATATGGGCATCGCCGGGACCGTGGCAGGACTGGCAACCGGGGTGGCCGGTTTTCTCGAACGCCGCGGCCAGTTCTTCATGGCACATGGCGCAATCCGAGTCATCCACCTCTGCAACCGCCGGAATCGCTGCCGCACCTACAAGGATTATGCACGAGAACAACATGCAGGGAATGAGTCTTCGCATCGCGCCCCCTTGGACTGACGGGGCCGCCGTAAACCGGCGGCCCCTCTTTTTCAGCAGAAACAAAAACGAGGAGCAGGTTACCCCTTACCTCCTGAGACTGCGTCTGGATTCCATCGGAGTCGGCATCCGGATGCCGCCGATACCTGGTCGGTCCTTGCTGAACGCCCTGCGGCTGGCCGCCGCCCCTGGGCCGTCCAGGGCGACGATGGCGTCCCGGGCGGCGATGAGGGCGCTGTTGGCGAAGAACGGGTTGTGGACGCCGGTGCTGCCGTCGTTATGGACCAGGAAGAAGTTCCAGCCGGACTTCAGGAGATCCTCATGGGCGAAATCGCGGATGGGAGCGATGGTGACCCAGGCGGCGCCGTTCCACTCCTGGACGTTGATCTGGTGCAGGCCGCGGGCCCCGACCGGGGTTCCGCTTACGGTTACCGCCAGGGCCTGCCGACCTCGGGATTCGGTCAGCTGGATCTCGTCGATGTCCGCCGCGTCCGTGATGAACACGGAGCCGTTCAGATCAATCCGGTTCCCGCTTCCGATCTCCTGCTCCATGATGGCGAAGTACTCTTCCACCAACATTTCTTCAACCGTGTCCATCAGGAACTGGATGCCGTCCTGGACGTCGCCGGCCAGCAGGTTCGGGCTGTGGCACTCGCCGCAGATCTCCTTTTGCGCGAAGAAGGTGTGATTGGTGCCACCCTGGTTGTAGGACAGGACGGCCGGTGGCGGCGTCGCGTTCATATGGCAATCGACGCAGGTGTCCTCAATATAGGAGTGCCCGCCCCGTTGGCCGACCTCGATCAGGTAGGCGTTCTCGCCCATGATCATGTCGGTCTGGGCTGAGCCGTGAGGCGCCCGTTCCTTGTCCGTCAATGCGTCCCAGACGCTGTCGTTCCGCTCCCCCCGCCGGGAGTTGTGGCAGGTCATACAGATCGCCCCGCGACCGACGTTCCTGGCGGTAAATCCGGCGGCCAGGGGCGGCGTGTTGCGGGTGATCCGGACCGTGGCGTCGGTGTCAACACCTGTCGTGGTGCCGTTGGCGTGGGGATCGTGGCAGGTCACGCAGGTCTGGGGGTGGGTCTCTTCAGCGGTCCAGGTAACGTTGACGTCGTCCTGCGGGTCGGTCAGCGGATCGTTGTCCAGGAGCACCGGCAGCCAGGCCAGGAATCCGTTGCCGGTGTGGCACTTGGAACAGCTGCCGCGGTCGTGTTCGTCGATGGCCAGCTCATAGTTGGCGTGGCCGGAAAGCTGCCACTGCTGGAACCGGGCGTGGCGCAGCGGTTCGCCGTGGCAGGTGGCGCAGACGTCTGAAGAGATGTCGATGCGGGGAGTTCCTGAAGGCGGGCCGAAACCGTGGCCCAGGGAGTCCTGGGGCCCGTGGCAGTTCTCGCACTGGATGTTGGCCAGACGGGCGGTTTCCGGGTACTGATCCAGGACGGTGGTCCAGTTGTCCCCCGGGTTGTTGATCAGCCCGGAGTCGAGGAAATCAGGGTAATCCGTTGCTTCGTCAATGCCGGCATTGTCGGCGCTGGTGTCATAACCGACGGTGTGGCACGGGAAGCAGTTCGGACCGTAATGGGTGCTGGTGTTCAGGTTGTTGGTGAAGATCTCGGCATGGCCGGTCTGGGCCCAATCGACGAATTTGTCGCCTCCCAGATCCGGTGTGTGGCATAAGAGGCAGGCGTCGTCATAAACCGGCCTGCCGTCCATGTCCTGGTCAACGATGATTCCCCGCCAGATTCCGGCGTACACGTCAAGGCGGTTCACCCCGCTGGGAACGTCGGCCAGGGTCAACCGGTACCTCCCCTCCAAATCGGGGGTGAAGTACGGATGCCGGGTATCGGCATCCATCAAGACGGCGGTGGAACCGGAAGGTGCAAACATGGTCCATGCGTAAGAGGTGTGTTCCACGGCCTGCAGCAGCACCGGCACATTCGTGGGAACGTTCCGGAGTCCGCTGGCCCATTTCCAGGGCACGCCGGCATGAATTTCAACTTCGTCGGAGAACACGCCGGCGCTGGTGTCAACTTCCACATGCAGGACCACCAGAGCCGCCTCTTCCAGGGCAAACGGGTTGATGCCGACGGCCTGAAGCCGATCCTGCAGACCACCGTGGAACTCACCGGGAGGGAGCGGCACGTTGGGCGGCAGCTGGTCTGCGGTCACCGGCGGTGCCTCGAGATGGTGGATCAACGCGGCTTTGTAGTTCCCCAGACCGGCCAGTGTCACGGTGGCGGCGGCGGTGTTGCCTCCGGCGATCGTGGCGTCGGCGCCGTATTCCTGGGTCCACGTATAGGAGTTGATGACCAGTCCGGCAGGGCCGGTGACATCCACCGTGGCGTTGACTACGCCGCCTGGCGTCATGTCGCCGGTTGCGCTGGCTTCAACCAGCACGCTGGCGGGGAGCGGATCCAGGGCGACATCCAGATCGTTGATCGGGGTTCCGGCAGCTACGGCTACCATCTGGTTCGCCGAGGTGTACCCGGCGGCGCTGAAGGCGAAGGTGTAATTGCCCGGATCCAGAGTGCCCGAGAAGTTACCTGCCGCGTCGGTCGTATCGTAGGCCACGGCGTTGACCGTGACCGTTGCACCGGCGATCGGGTTGGTTGTCGCGCTGTCGGTGACGGTCCCGGAAACCGCAACCTCTGTGGGGGGCGGGGCCTGGACCGCAGTGCCCGACAGCCGGGCCTTGAACGAGCCGCTGCCTGACGCCCCGCCGATCTCCGCCAGGTACCAGCCGGCGCCGGGAACGGTGAAGGCGTGGATCACGTTTCCGACGCCCATCCAGGACAGGCTGCGGGACGTTCCGGCTACAGGCGCTCCGCCGGCATCCCGGATCGTCGCCGTCGGCACCAGGCTGGAGCCCCGGGCGGCCTGCACGGTCATTTTGACCAACTCGCCTCCGGCAGCGTAGAACCGGCCCTGTACGACGTCACCGCCTGCAGTGACGATGGTGCCGGCGAAGGAGCCGCCCAGTTCGGTGTCAACCACGGTTACCTGCGCCTGCACCGCCAGGGTGCATGAAAGCGCTGCAACCGCGATCAGGATTGCCTTGACCCAGAATCCCCGAATTTTCATCTCGAACTCCCTTAACGGGGCCGTCGGCCCCGATACGCGCTGCGTTCCGGTATCACTGTCCCCGGTAACATATGTGGACATTATCTCCATTTTCACACCAAAGGAATCAGCGATTAAAGACAATGACTGTCAGAATAATTACACAGCATCGGCTGCTCGCCTGCGCGATTCATGTAGAATCGCATCGATCGAAACAGACCGCGTGCTTTATTTGACATGCCTGCAAAATTCCCTTGGAGGGTTTCCGTATGAGGAACAGAGTTGTAGTATACGCATGTTGCGCCGCATTGGCCTTTCTGGGGCTGGTTTCCCCCTTGGCCGCCGAGACCGGTGACAAGCAATTACGGTTCGGCCTCCTGTACAGTTCCCCCACCGACGATTTCACCGATGGGGATCTGACCACCGAACTGGACAGCGCCCTGGGCTTCCTGGTCGGGTTCGAATTCCACGTCACCGACATGATCGGCATCGAGCCGACCCTGAGCAGTACCAGCTTCGACCTCAGCGTCACCGGACCCTTCCCCACTGGAACCGGTGACACCGACCTGATGGCGTTGACTGTAAATGTCAACTTCCATTTCCCCCGGGACAGCGGCCTGGACCTGTTCGTCGGCCCGGCAGTGGGATACGCGTTCTGGGACGACATCAACCAGGACGACTTCGCCGATGCAGAACCCACCGACGACGAGTTCCTTTTCGGCATCAACGGGGGGCTGGACCTCCCCCTGGGTGAGAGCGACTGGAGCTTCAACGCCGGCCTGAGCTATCTGTTCCTCGACCTGACGGCGGAAGGAAGTTCGGAATCGATCGGCGTCAGCCCGTTCCAGCTGCGGGTCGGGGTGACCTACAACTTCTAATCAGGACCGAGATTGAGGGGACAGGCACCTTAACCCGGGTTAAGGTGCCTGTCCCTTTTTGGGGCAAAATGGT
>JACXWD010000035.1:0-12333 GCA_014764515.1 Candidatus Polarisedimenticola svalbardensis
TCCCACTTTTCCGCTATATCCCGTCGATGATCCGGTTGAACGTCGCGCTGGGCCGCATCGCCTTTTTGGCCGCCCCATCGTCAGGGTGATAATAGCCGCCGATATCCATGGCGTCTCCCTGGGCGGCCAGCAGTTCTGCTGTGATCTTGTCCTCGGCTGCTTCCAGTTTCGCCGCCACGCTGGAGAAGCGCTCCTTGAGCTCAGCGTCCGAATCCTGTGCGGCCAGGGCCTGGGCCCAGTACATGGCCAGGTAGAACGAACTGCCCCGGTTGTCGATCTCGTTCACCTTCCGTGATGGATAGCGGGAGTTCTCAAGGTACATGCCGATCGCTGCATCCAGGGTCTCGGCCAGGATCTTCGCCCGGTCGTTCCCGGCGTTGTTGTAGATTTTCTCGAACGACGGCACCAGGGCGCAGTATTCCCCGAGGGAGTCCCACCGCAGGTGGCCTTCCTTCAGGAACTGTTGCACGTGCTTGGGAGCCGAGCCGCCTGCGCCGGTCTCGAAAAGCCCGCCGCCCTTGAGCAGGGGAACGATGGACAGCATCCGGGCGGAGGTGCCCAGTTCCAGGATCGGGAACAGATCGGTGAGATAGTCACGAAGGACGTTCCCGGTGACGGCGATGGTGTTCTCTCCCCGTCGCACCCGTTCCAGGGAGAACTTCATGGCATCCACCGGCTTCTGGATCCGGATGTCCAGACCATCGGTGTCGTGGTCCGGCAGATACTTTCCCACCTTCGCGATGATCTGGGCGTCATGTCCCCGGTTTTCGTCCAGCCAGAACACGGCAGGCCAACCGGAAGTCCGGGCTCTCCTGACCGCCAGCTTGACCCAGTCCCGGATCGCCTCGTCCTTGGCCTGGCACATGCGGAATATGTCTCCGGTCTCTACCGGCTGTTCCAGCAGGACTGCTCCGGAACCATCGATCACCTGGATCACGCCCTCGCCGGGAGCCTTGAAGGTTTTGTCGTGGGAACCGTATTCTTCCGCCTTCTTGGCCATCAGCCCGACGTTGGCCACGGCGCCCATGGTGGCGGGGTCGAACTGCCCCAGCTTGCGGCAATCCTCAAGGATCGTCTTGTAGATGGTGGCGTAGGACCGGTCCGGGATCATCGCCACCGTGTCCTGCAACTGGTCATCCCGGTTCCACATCCTGCCGCCGTCCCGGACCACGTTCGGCATGGAGGCGTCGATGATGACGTCGTTGGGAACATGGAGGTTGGTGATCCCTTTGCGGGAATCGACCATGGCCAGCGGGGGACGGTTGGCATAGACCGCCTGAATGTCCGCCTCGATCTCCGCTTTCTTGTCCGCAGGAAGTTTGTCCAGCTTGGAGAGCACACCGGCCAGGCCGTTATCGACGTTGGCCCCGGCCTCTTTCAGTGCAGCGGCATGTTTGTCCAGTGCCTCCTGGTAGTACACCGAGACACAGTGGCCGAACATGATCGGATCGGAGATCTTCATCATGGTCGCTTTGAGATGGAGGGACAGCAGCGTGCCTTCCGCCATGGTCTCTTCCATGCTGCCGGCGTAGAAGTTGCGCAACGCCTTGACGTTCATCACGGCGGTGTCGATGACCTCGCTTTCCAGGAGGTCCAGGTTTTCCTTGAGGATCTTCTTCCCGCCGTCGTTCCCCTGGAACTCGATCCGCACGCTGCAGGCGTTCTCAAGGGTCACTGATTTCTCACTGCCGTAAAAATCGCCGCGCTCCATGTGAGCGACCCGGGCTTTGGACCCCTCCGCCGGCCAGTCCTTCATCATCTTGTGAGGGTTCTTCTGGGCGAATCGTTTCACCGAGGCGGCCGCTCTGCGACTGGAGTTACCCTCGCGTAGAACCGGGTTCACCGCCGAGCCAAGCACCTTGGCGAACCGGGTCTGGAGCTCCTGTTCGGCTTCGTTCTGCGGCTCCTCCGGATAGTCGGGAATGTCGTAGCCCTTGCCCTGCAGCTCGGCAATGGCCGCCTGGAGCTGGGGTATGGAAGCGCTGATGTTGGGTAGCTTGACGATATTGGCTTCCGGGTCCTGGGTCAGGTCACCCATCCGGCTCAGGTAATCGGGGATCTTCCGCTCCTCGGTGAGCTTCTCCGGGAAGTTGGCAAGAATGCGGCCGGCCAGGGAAATGTCCCAGGATTCCACATCGATTCCGGTGCCCTGGGTGTATGCCTTGACGATCGGCAGGAGAGAGTAGGTCGCCAGCGCCGGAGCTTCGTCGATTTTGGTCCAGATGATCTTGGAGGAGGCCATGATGTTCCCTCAATAATAATGATGGGTAGAGGTCTGGAACCAAGGATGATATGAGAACTGGGAACTTTTTCAAGGGTGCCGGTTCAGGCCCCGATCTGGCTCGATTGTGCCGTTGCTGCTACGTTAGGGGGACATCACCGTGAGGGAAAATTCATGCCATACAAGTTCGTGACGCTGGACGTATTTACCGACGAGATGTTCGGCGGCAACCCGCTGGCGGTGCTGCCTGATGCCCGTGGTTTGACCGACGAGCAGATGCAGTCCATCGCCCGGGAATTCAATTATTCCGAGACAACCTTCGTCCTGCCTGCCGAGGATGAGAACAATACCCGGAAGGTGCGTATCTTCACGCCGATGTCGGAAATCCCGTTTGCCGGCCATCCCAATGTCGGCACGGCGGTGGCTCTTGCCCGTGTGGACGGCCTGGGCGCCTGTGCTCCCGGCCAGAGGCTTCTGTTCGAGGAAGGGGCCGGCGTGGTTTCGGTGTTCCTCCGAGGCCGGAACGGTGAAGTGGAGGCGGCGGAGTTCATCGCGCCGGTCATCAACGGATTCGATCAGGAAGTTGCGGTGGAAGACGCGGCCAAGGCGCTGGGCGTCAAGCCGGACCAGGTGGTCAGCAAGCATCATGCGCCCCAGGTCATGTCCCTGGGGATCCGGTTCCTTTACGTCGAGTTGACCGACCTGGAAGCGTTAAGAGCCTCCGAGGCGGCTCAAGGCCCGGTGACCCGCATCTCCGCGACCCTGGGTCTGGACGGCGTGTGCGCCTATGTCCGGGTCGGCGAAGACAACGGCAACGGCACCGACCTAAGGGTCCGGGTCTATGCGCCGGTTCACGGCGTCATGGAAGACCCGGCCACCGGCAGCGCCAACGCCGGCCTGGCCAACATCCTTGCCTCGCTGAACGACGAGAAGGATGCGACGTTGAAGTGGAACGTGGCCCAGGGGATCGAGATGGGCAGGCCCAGCCGGCTGCGCCTGACCGCCGAACGGCGCGACGGCAAGGTGGCCGAGATCCGTGTGGCCGGAGGCGCCGTTGTAGCCTGTCGGGGGCAGATCGACGTTCCCTAGAGCCGGAACCAAGTCCAGGCGTACAATCGGGTTATGAAGTTACCCGCTGCCATCATTGTCGCCATCTCCCTGTTTATTCTAGTCGGCTGCGCCGAGCAGCCTCCGGAGCCGGCCGAGCGCTGGGTTGTTGAAGAACTTGGCACCCTGGCAGAGTTCCGGGACGTGTTCTTCCTGGACCCCCTCAACGGATGGATCGTCGGTGGTGGCCACAACATCGAGGGCGGGATCCTGGGCAGGACCACAGACGGTGGGCGGACATGGACTTTCCGGAGCGGCAGACTCGAGATGTGCGCACTGGCGTCTTCCAGCCGTTCCTCGCGGAACAGTGCCAGGGCGTGGTTCATTTCCCGGATGTAACCGTCACCGGTTACCGGGCCGATGTCCGCCACGGAGATGCTGTTCAGTTCCTTGTGGAAACGGTGCTCCAGCCCGTGATCCAGATGCTCCCATCCTTCAGGTTCCATCAGGCTGATGTTGTGGAGGCCGACGGTGAACTGCACCGGCTGCGGTGGCTCCGGCGCCGGATTGCAGGCCGTCGTCAACAGCAGGACCAGAACCGCAACGGTTGCCCTGGGGCTCAATGTTCGCATGGTCCTGCCGGGAAGGTGATCGATTCCAGGACCGCCTCGAACAACGGTAAGTTGGCCTCGGTCCCCTGAAATCCGATCTCGAACATCCGGTTGTTGTTAATTGTGTAGATCCTGCGACCGATAAACGGAACCCTGTAGCTGTCGAAAGTGAAGTTGACCCTCACCGCTGGTTCACCGGCCAGCTCGTCGTCTACCGGAGCATCGACCTGAATCTTCGGGTACACCGAGTTCCCCTTGGCGGTGAACAGCACCTCATCCACGGTTTCGACCAGGGTGTACCGGATCTCAGCGGAATGTTCCAGAGCCCGGTCCAGTTCCACTTGAACCAGTGCCATGTCGCCGGCGCGATAATGATCCCTGGCCCGGTTCAGCGTGTCATTGATAAGCGGTGTGATTTTCTCGTCCTGGACGCTGGGCGCACTCTCCTTGTAGCGTTTGCCCTTTTGCAGCGCTTCCGAAAATGACCGTGGGTTGAAATCGCCCAGGCTATCCTGAAGTTCCCGTATGGCGATACAGCGATCCCTGTTGCCCAGGAAGAATCGTTCGGCGATGAGGATCTGTTCGCCCCCGGAGCCGGCCAGGACGAAATCGACCCCTTCGGTTCCGCCGTTCTGATAGCGGGAGCGGTTCCAGTCCGCCGGGGGTGGCGAGAACGAGATCGGCTGGTCACCGGTCCAGGTGAACAGTTCCAGGGGGAGGAGGACAACCTCTTTTTCCGGGACGGTTCCGTTGCAGGAGGCCAGGGCGAGGACCGTCAGAATCGCCATGCCGATCCGATAAAAGGACTTCATGGAGTGAATGTAGGCTGTCCTCCGGCCCGGATCCACATCTGGCCGAAATCGTCGTATATTCCTTCTGAATCGGGGGGATCCGTCGTGAATACAATCCGATCCGCCAGCATCGCCTTCCTGTTCGCCACAGGGCTCGCACTGGCTGCACCTCCAGCCTCCGCGCCGGAGGATGTCCGGTTTACCGACCCGGACACACTGGCCTGGTCCGCCGTGCCCGGCGCCGACCGGTACTACGTCTACCTGGGATCCGACCCTGCCGCAGGTGATGCGGCCTGTTACCGCTTCGGTGTGGCGGCCACCACCACCGATCTCCCGGACATCCCGCTCCCCGGCCGGCAGCTTTACGTCCTGGTGACCGGCGTCAACGATGACGGCGAAGGCCCGTTCGGGCCCGACTCCACCGGAACAGCCCGTGTCAACGGGCAACCGTGCCTCGACCTGGACGGTGACTTCCTCCCGGACAACCGGGACAACTGTCCCGAGGCGGCCAATCCGGACCAGGCCGACCAGGATGACAACGGAACCGGGGACCGCTGCGATCCGAACACCTATGACTTCGAAACCGATACGCCGGGGAACCGTCCCGCCGGCATGACCCAGCTGGGTGGGGTCAACGGCACGTTCGTTGTGCAGGACACGGCAGGGGACAGGGCGGTGCGGTACAACGGCGGCACCGGCCAGCACGACCGCTTCGACCGGGTCATGGCCGAAGCGCCGTTCCTGGACACCACCGTCTACCTGGATGTGGCCGATACGCCGGGAGCCGCCAGTGTTGAACTGTGGTCCGAAGGCGCCTACGGCTGGGCGGCGGGAGGCGGCGTCATCGTCCAGATCCGGGACACCGGCGAGCTGTGGTTCTATGACCGCATACACCAGAGTGTGCCCGGTGTGGCCGGGCCGGTGATCCCGACCGAAGGCCGGCTCCGGATCCGGCTGGTCAAAGGTGCGGGGAACACGTCGGAGGTTCATGTCGATGTCCGTTCCGGCGAGGCCTGGTCGGAGAGCTACGCCTTCTTCCCGGTGGCCGACGACCACTTCTACCACGGCCGGGCGGTGGTGCTGGCCGACTACCTCACCGGAGCCCGGCCGGTTCTCCGGGCCACGGTTGTTCATGAATTTCCTGCGGGGCTGCTGACCCTGAAACGGGACCCGGCGTGGTCTACGGACTGGAAACTGTTCCAGCGCAGCCCGGCCGGGATCGCCGATGTCCCGATACGGTTCTTCCACCGTATCGACCAGCAGGGCCGGGCCCAGGCCAGGCTGGTCCATTCCGTCGGCGGCTCCGTTCTTCCCGGATTCGACTGGGCCGACCATGAACTCCCGCTTCCCGCAGCACCGGGCGGTGGCGAAGGGGAGTTGATGCTGGCATCCGTTCCGGCCGGCGGGAACTATGACGTGGAACTCCGCATGGTGCGGGATTCCGACGGCGCTGTCATCGCACAGGATGCACTGCTGGAACTGGCCGTCGGCGACATCTGGGTTTCCGGGGGGCAGAGCAATATGTCCGGGTATTCGGGAAACCTGATAGGCGCCGAGGAGCCGGTGGACCGGGTGCACCTGTTCGGCAACGACAGGTATTGGAAACGGGGGACGGAACCGATGGACTCCGGCCTGGACCAGGTTGACGCCGTGTCGTCGGAAACTCCGGCCCATTCCCTGATGCTAAGGTTCGCCAAGGAGATGGAGGCGGCTTCCGGTGTGCCCCAGGCGGTCATCCCGGGACCCTTGGGCGGCACCAACCTGTACACGCAGTGGCAGCGCAACGAAGCCGACCATGACGACCGCAACACCCTGTACGGTTCCCTGTTGCACCGCGCCCTCCTGCAGAACGACCCGAACCCGCCGGTCGGCTTCATCTGGTTCCAGGGTGAGTCGGACGCCGGCAGGAGTACGGAGCAATACGAAACCGACATGAACCGTCTCATCGCCCAGTACCGGGAAGACCTGGGCAATCCGGACCTGTGGGTGCTGCAGGCCCAACTGGGAACGTACCAGTTCCAGACCGACCTGGAAGCCTGGCTGTCGATCCAGGAAGCCCAGCGCAGGGTGGCGGCGGCGGATCCCGGGACCGCCGTGATCCCCACCGCCGACCAGCCCCGGGCGGACAGCATCCATTTCAGCGTGGAAGGGTACAAGAACATCGGCGTGCGGTTCGCCGAGGCGGCACGGGAGATGGTCCTGGGCGAACTGCTGGATGCCTCGCTGAGTGTGGTCAACGCAAGGAGGATCGGCAACAACCGTTCCCTGGAAGTCGAGTTCGACGGGGATGTCACCGGGGGAGAGGCCACCCTGTTCCGGGTTCGGAATGACGGCGCCGCCATGGACGTCCGGTCGGTAGCGGTGTCCGGCAACGTCGTGACCCTGGCCCTGGGCGGCCGTCTGGACGGTGCCGCGACCGTGTCCTACGGGTACTCGACCCTGCCGGTCCGGGACTGGCTGCTGGATGCCCGCGGCACCCCGGTGCCCCATTTCCGGGAGTTCCCGGTGGACTGACAGGTTACTCGCTGCGCCTGGGAATCCCCAGCTCCTGCAGCCGGGCCACCAGATCCTTGCCTGCGGTTCCCGGGCTGACGTCGCGATCGACATAGAGGATCTTTCCGTCGGCGCCGATGTACACGGTGTTTCGTGCAGCGTACAGCCCCATCGCCTTGAGTACGCCGAACGCCTTGGCTACCGATTTGTCCAGATCGCTGAGGATCGGGTAATCCAGTTCCAGGGACTTGGCGAACTCGGTGTTCTTCTTCACCGGATCGATGCTGGCCGCGAAGTAAGCTACGTCAAACTGCCGGATCTCTTCGCCGCTCTCACGGAGCGACTTGCATTCGGCCGTTCAGCCTCCTGTGAAAGCTTTAGGGAACCAGGCGATCACCACCGGGCGCTTCCCCAGGTGATCGGCCAGGCGGTGGGTCTTGCCGTCGGAGCCGATCAGCTCGAATGACGGCGCCGTATCGCCAATCTTGAGACCTTTGGCCTGTTTCACCGGTTCTTCTCCCAGGGTCGGAACGGATACCACCAGTGCTGCCAGGAGCAGGATCAGGCAGTTCTTTGGAAAGGACATCGATCACCTCATGGGTTACTCTTGCGTTATGCCGCACCTGGTACTTTATGATGGCGTCTGTGGGCTGTGCAACCGTGCCGTCCGAACGATCCTGAAACGAGACCAGGCGGGGCTGTTTTTGTTCGCCTCGCTGCAGAGTGACCTGGGGCGGCAACTTCTGGAGCGCTACGGCCGACCGGCTGATCACCTCGACTCCATGATCCTGCTGGCCGATTACGGCGAGTCATCGGAGCAGCTCCTGGATAGAAGCGCTGCAGTCCTGTTCATCATCCGCAAAACAGGTGGCTGGTGGCGCGTTTTCGGTCTGATCCGCCTTCTGCCGCACTCAATCCGGGACAGGTTGTACCGCCTGATCGCCCGCAATCGTTACCGCTGGTTCGGTAAGTACGATGCCTGTCCGTTGCCTGAAAAACGTTACCAGGAGCGGTTTCTGCACTGATCCAGGTGGTGGGGTCCACATGTTATACTCGCCCGGCTTTAGAGGGGGCAGGACCGGAATGGGGCTTTTCTGATGCAGACGGGGGACAGGCTCGGACATTACGAGATCCGGAGCAAGCTTGGCGCCGGAGGCATGGGTGAGGTTTACCTGGCCGATGACTCCCGTCTGGGACGTCCGGTCGCTCTCAAGATCCTGACCGGTGAACTGGCAACCGATCCGTCTCGCCGCGCACGCTTCGACCTGGAAGCCCGTGCCGCCTCGGCTCTGAACCATCCCCACATCGCTCACATCTATGATGTAGGCGAGCAGGATGGCACCTACTTCATCGCCATGGAGTACGTGGAGGGCGAAGACCTCAGCCGGCGTCTGGCCGGCGGTGCTCTTGATCAGGATACGATCCTTGCAATCGCCATCCAGGTTGCCGACGCCCTGGAAGCGGCCCGAGGCAAGGGGATCATCCACCGGGATATCAAGCCGGCCAATATTGCCCTGACATCACGAGGCGATGTGAAGGTGCTGGATTTCGGCCTTGCGAAAATGACGGAGCCGGTCGGGCCGGGTGCCGATGAGGAAACCAGAACCCAGTCCCAGACCGTGGCAGGGACGGTGCTGGGGACGGTGCGGTACATGAGCCCGGAACAGGTTCGGGGCGAGACAGCCGACACCCGCAGCGATCTGTTCAGCCTGGGTGTTGTTCTTTACGAGATGGTGGCCGGGCGTCCGCCGTTCGCAGGGTCCAGCAGTTTCGGCACCCAGGAAGCGATCGTCAACCAACAGCCCGAGCCGCTGCGCGAGCTCAACGATTCCGTTCCCCCGGAACTGGAACGGATCATCCTGAAGTGTCTTCAGAAAGACCCTGAGCATCGCTACCAGACCCCGCGGGACCTGGTGGTGGACCTGCGCAACCTGCAGCGCTCCGATTCCGGCAGCGTCACGGTGATCCCGCCCCGGCGCAAGAGCCGGAGCTTCCTTCCTGCCCTGGTGATTCCTGCCATCATCATCCTGGCAGTGGCAGCCTGGTACCTGTCACCCCGAACCGAAGGGAACGCCGATGCACTGGCGGTTCTCCCGTTCGAGAACGAAACCGGGGACCCGGAGCTCGATTACCTTTGCAACGGCGTCACCGAAAGTCTCATCAACACCATGGCCCAGTTCCGCGAGCTGAAAGTGATCTCCCGCCGCTCGGCATTCGCCATGCAGGGCAGGGATCTGGATCCGGCAACTGTCGGCAGGGAACTGGATGTGGACGTGGTCCTGTTCGGGCGACTCCTGCAGAAGGACGGGGTTTTGACGGTCAGCACCGAACTGGTGGATACGCGGGACAGCCACCAGCTGTGGGGATCCAGGATCAGCCGTTCAGCCGGTGAGATCCAGTCCATCGAAGAGGAAATCACACTGAAGGTCGCTGAACGGTTGGGATTGAAGGACCTGGATGACCGATCCAGAACGGTACGGGACCCGGAGGCGTATCGTCTGTATCTCAAGGGGCTGGAGTTCACCACCGGAACCCAGCGCGAGATGGACAAGGCGATCGAATATTTTCAGGACGCCACCCGTCTCGACCCGAACTACGCTCTCGCCTATGCCGGTCTGGCGAGAGCCTATACCACGCAGTCCTATCTGAGAGGCAATGAACGGGACGAGCGCGTGGAGCTGGCCCGGACCGCTGCCCTGACGGCGTTGAGCCTGGACCCGGACCTGGGCGACGCCTGGACGGCCATCGGGTCGATCAAGATGTATTTCGATCTGGACTGGGAAGGAGCCGAGGCCGACCTTCGAAAAGGTGTGGAGCTCAGTCCCGGCAGTGTGCCATCCGTCATGGCCTTCGGTGATTACTTGCTGTTTAAAGGCGAGTACGAAGATGCCCTGGTGCATTACTCGCGGGCCATGGAGCTGGATCCGCTTTCCGTCGGTGCGGCCCACGATATGGCGATCTCCTACATGGCGCTCCATAACTACGAACAGAGCGAACGCTATTTCAAGATGGCCATCGATCTGAACCCGAACTGGACCTGGGGTTACATCAAGCTGGCCAAGACGTACAGCCACCTGGATCGGTGCGACGAGGCCCTGGTGGCCACGGCAAGCGCCGAGGAACTGCTGGCCGGCAGCGGAACTCCGGCGGCCCGCTGCTGGCTGGCGTTCACCTACGCCCGGTGTGGCGAAGAGGACAAGGCCCGGTCCGCCTTGGCCGACCTGCAAAACCGCTCCGAATCCGAATACGTCGATCCTTCGATCTACTCCGTCATCTACCTGGGCCTGGGTGATATCGAAAACGCGATCCGGGGGTTTGAGGAATCGATTGCAGAACGCTCGCCGAACCTGGTGTACATCCGGCCGGCCCCGGATCTTTACCTGGACGAACTGGCGGACGATCCCCGTTACCAGGCGATGTTGCAGAAGATCGGGCTCTAGGTCACACCCGCTCGATGATCATGGCGATGCCCTGGCCGACGCCGATGCACATGGTGCACAGGGCGTAGCGCCCCCCGGTCCGTTGCAACTGGTACAGGGCGGTGGTCACCAGCCGTGCCCCGCTCATGCCCAGCGGATGGCCTATGGCGATGGCGCCGCCGTTGGGATTCACACGGGGGTCGTCGTCGGCCAGGCCGAGCTCCCGGGTGACTGCCAGTGACTGGGCGGAGAACGCCTCGTTCAGCTCGATGACGTCCATCTGGTCGAGTTTCATGCCGGTCCGGGCCAGTAGCTTCTCCGTGGCTGGGACCGGTCCGATCCCCATGATCCGAGGCGGCACACCGCCGGTAGCCATGCCCAGCACCCGGGCCCTGGGTGTAAGACCCTGGGCTGTTGCCGCCGGTTCGGAAGCGACCAGGATGGCACAGGAACCGTCGTTGACACCGGAGGCGTTGCCGGCGGTGACCGTTCCGTCCTTGCGGAACAGCGCCGGCAGTTTCGAGAGCTTCTCTGCCGTGGTGCCGGGTCGCGGATGTTCGTCGTTATGAACGATGAGCGGTTCCTGCTTCCTGCGAGGCACCACCACCGGTGAGATCTCGTCCTTGAACGCGCCGCTCTTCACTGCGGCCTCGGTCTTGGCCTGGCTCCAGGCGGCGAAGCGGTCCTGATCCTCCCTGGAGATCTTGAATTCTTCCGCTACGTTCTCAGCCGTTTCCGGCATCGATTCCACGCCGTACTGAGCCCGCATCGCCTCGTTCACGAACCGCCATCCGATGGTGGTGTCGTACATTTCCGCCTGCCGGCTGAACGGGGCAGTCGCCTTGCCCAGGACAAACGGGGCCCGGGACATCGACTCGACGCCTCCTGCGACGAACAGCGACTCTTCCCCGGCCTTGATCGCCCGGGCCGCCATGCCGACGGCGTCCATCCCCGAGCCGCACAGCCGGTTGACCGTGGTTCCGGTGACCGATGCCGGCAGGTCGGAGAGCAGCAGGGACATGCGGGCGACGTTGCGGTTGTCCTCACCGGCCTGATTGGCGCATCCCAGGATGACGTCGTCGATGGCGGCCGGATCGAGCTTCGTGTTCCGTTCCAGCAGGAGCTTGATCGGAATTGCGGCCAGGTCATCGGTTCGGACCGTTGAAAGTACGCCGCCGTACCTCCCTACCGGGGTGCGGATCGCATCGCAGATGAACGCTTCGGCCATGTCGGTCTCCTGTCCTGTCCGTGTATTGCAGGATGCCATGATGGCGGCGATAACTATAGCGTAAGATGGTAAGGATACACATTCTGGAGATGTTGATGAACAAGCCCGTTGCGACGACCCTGGCTATTTTTATAATCCTGACCTTGGTGGCGGCCCCTGAGGCCACCGCCTGCACCAACTACCTGATCACGCCGGGAGCCTCCGCGGACGGTTCCACCATGATCACCTATGCCGCCGATTCTCATCAGTTCTACGGCGTGCTGTATTTCCGCCCGGCTGCCCGCTATGCACCGGGGACGATGCGCGACGTCGTCGATTGGGAGACCGGTGAGATCCGGGGGCAGATCCCCCAGGTAACCCAGACATATTCCCGCGCCGGCAACATGAACGAGTACCAGGTGGCGGTGGGGGAGACGACCTGGGGTGGGCGCAAGGAACTGCGGGACCCTGAGGGGATCGTGGATTACGGCAGCCTGATGTACCTGGCGCTGGAACGGGCCAGGACCGCCCGGGAGGCGGTGGA
>JACXWD010000035.1:12433-34154 GCA_014764515.1 Candidatus Polarisedimenticola svalbardensis
CCTACTCACCGGATGCCTTCGGCAAACGCAGGTTCTGCGACGCCCGGGTGTGGTGCATGTTCAAGCGGGCTGCGCCATCAAAAAATCTCCCTGCCGACTGGGTTCTGGGGGATGAAGAGGCCGAGCCGGTGCCGCTCTGGATCAAACCGGACCGCAAGTTGACCGTGGCCGATGTCATGGGGTTCATGCGGGATCATTTCGAAGGCACCGAACTGGACATGACCACCGATAGAGGCGCCGGACCGTACGGCCTGCCGTATCGCTGGAGGCCTCTGACCTGGAAATCGGGGGAGGAGGAGTATTTCAACGAGCGGGCGGTTTCCACCCAGCAGACCGGGTTTTCCTTCGTGGCCCAGTCCCGCGGCCACCTTCCCCGGGAGATCGGCGGCGTGCTGTGGTACGGGGTGGATGACACTTACAGCACGGTGTACTTCCCGGTCTATGCCGGCGTGACCGCAGTGCCCCACGCATTCGCCGAGGGAACCGGATCTTTTGAGGAGGTCGATCTGGATGCCGCTTTCTGGCGGTTCAACCAGGTCTCCAACTTCGCCTACCTGCGCTACTCCGACATGATCCTGGATATACAGAAGGTGCAGCAGGAACTGGAAGGCAGGTTCCTGTCGGATCAGGACGCCGTCGATCAGGCGGCGGTGGCCCTGATGGAACAGTCACCCCGTCTGGCCCGGGAGTACCTCACCGATTACACCCGTACGACCGGGGAAACGGTCATGGCCCGCTGGAGCGAGCTGAGCGATTTCCTGCTGTACAAGTACCTGGACGGCAACGTCAAGGATGCCCAGGGCAACGTCACCCATCCCGGTTACCCGGATTCGTGGTACGAGGAGGTCTCAACCTCCACCGACGACCGGTTGCAGATGCGCCGCATGCCGGCGGAGCTGGCGTTGAAGGCGGAGCAGAAGGCGAAGGCGCTGCAGATTGCCGGGGCGGTTCTGACCCTGCTGGAGGGGCGGGGGATTGTCGTCGATGACGACTCCCGAACCGCCATCGAGGCTGTGGAAGATCCAGGCAAAATGAAAGATATGCTGGTGCTGGCCGCCACGGCGGAGAGCGCTGCAGAACTGCTTCCGAACGATTGATGGCCCATATGGGGGGACCTATGAAACAAGCTGCGACTGCTGTCCTTGCCTTCATCTTGTTGATCGCCGGCTGCGCAGGCGGCGAACAGGCCGAACCGGTGCCGGAGATCCCGCCAGGGTTGGTGGAAGTAACCATCGAGGCGATGGATTTCACCATGCCGGATGAAATCCCGTCGGGCTGGACCACCTTCCGCACCACCAACAACTCGGCCATGGTCCATATGGGCGTGGTGGAGCGGATGCCGGAAGGGTACGGCCTGCGCGAACAGCAGGACCAGGTCGCGCCGGTGTTCCAGGAAGGGATGAACCTGATCATCCAGGGGGACATGGACGGCGCCATGGCGATATTCGGAGAGCTCCCCGAATGGTTCGGCCGGATCGTGTTCCTGGGAGGCCCAGGGCTGCTGGCCCCGGGCCAGGTTACCGAAACCTCGGCCTACCTGGAGCCGGGAACCTACATCCTGGAGTGCTACGTCAAGACCGACGGTGTATTCCATTCGTACAATCCGGCCCCGGAGATGGACGGTATGATCGCCCAGTTCACCGTGACCGCGGAACCTTCCGGTGCTCAGGAACCGACTCCGTCCATCGAGATCGCCATCAGCAACGAAACCGGCATGGAGATCACAGGAGAGCCGACGGCAGGGGAACACCAGGTGGCGGTTCACTTCACGGACCAGGCTGTCCATGAGCATTTCCTTGGCCACGACGTCCACCTGGTTCGGCTCACCCCTGAAACCGACCAGGACGCGCTGGTAGCCTGGATGAACTGGTCCCTGCCCGCCGGTCTTCAGACCCCCGCCCCAGCAGTGTTCCTGGGAGGGACCAACGAACTGCCTGCCGGCGGCACAGCCTACTTCAAGGCAACCCTGGAGCCGGGTGAGTACGCCTGGATCGCAGAAGTGCCTTCTGCGGACCAGAAAGCGATGCTTCAGCGGTTCACGGTGAAATAGCCCGATTTTAAAGCCTAGTTCAGGCGATCTTTTTCATGGTGGTGGTGGCAGGGCTGTACGCCAGGCTGTCGTTCCCCGACTTGGTGGTGGACGGTGTGGCCGTCGCTCCGGACAGCGTGATCGCAACCTACCTGGTGACCCGGTTCTCCTGGTACGTCGGTGTCGTGGTGTTCCTCGGCCTGATCGCCGCAGGGATGTCCACCCTGGAGGGGCTGATCCAGTCGATGTCGATTACGGTGACCAACGACCTGGTCGGCAACGTCCATGACTGGGTCACCGGCAGACCGCTTCCGGAACGGACCATGTTCATCATGAACCGGTTCGTCATCGCCGGCCTGGCGGTGGTCAGTTTCGGCCTGGCCTACCGCCAGCTGGTAGCGCCGAACCTGAGCGTGGCGCTGTTCGCCCAGTGGGGCGTGTACGCGTATTTCGCCGCCGCCTTCGTGCCGGTGCTGTTCGGAACTTTCCTGAAGAACACACCGCTGATAGCCGTTGCCGGCGCAGCAGTGACTGCGGTAATAGTCCATTTCGGGCTGTATTACACCGGCCAGCACTACTTCCCGTACTTCATGGACGTAGCGGTCAAGAACCCGGGTCTGTCGGCGGCGATCGGCATCCAGGCGGCGCTGGTGGTCGGTGGAATGCTGCACTTGATGTTCAGCGGACGGAAACCGGTGGCAGGCTAGCGGTTCGGCACCACCAGTACTGGTACAACCGATTTCCGGATGACCCCGGTGGAGATGCTTCCTACGGTAAGGTCGTAAGCGGCGCCGTGGCCATGGGACCCTACCACCAGCAGACCTGCATCGCGGCGTTGCACTTCGTCCAGGATGGTCGCCACGGTGGGTCCCTGGACCACCAGGCCGGCGGCCTCGATGCCGCTCTTGCGCAGATCATCGGCCATCGCCTCCACCTGTTGGCGTTCCCGGTGGAACTCCGCGGCGACCTGTTCCCTAACCACTTCAGGGCCGGTATCCCATCCGACGAACTCCGGATCAGGTTCGGCCACGTGGATGACGAATACCTTGGCATTTTCCGCCCGCGGCAAGGTCCGGACAACGTCCAGCGCCTTCCGGGAAACTTCAGAAAAATCCACGGCGATCAGGATATTCATGGCTTAAGCTCCACTCTCGACGTGCCCCTGGCGTCCAGACCGCGGCGCAAGTGCCCGATGAGAGCCCGGGTCCACCGTTCCGTATCGCCGGCCCGTATATGGGACCATTCCGGCACTTCCACATCCTGAAGGTCGGGGTGGTCCTCGAAGTGTACTCCCAGGGTTCCGGTATGCTCCAGCAGCACGTCCCACATCCGTTCCCGGGGGAAGCCGCCGTTCTCCACTTCCCGGAACGGCCCTGTGGAAGGTGCTCGCACGAACACCACCTCGCCGCCACGTGATCGGATCGTATCCACATCGGTCTTGACGGATGCCAGCAGGTTTTCGAAACCTGCTTTCAAAACTTCCGGAGGGGGGAGTTCCCTTGGCATGTTCAGGAACTCCAGCCAGGTGCTTCGGGCCATGTCGCGATAGGCTTCATCGTGCTCCAGTTTCTCCCACATCGGACTCTGTCTCGTGATCTGCATGTTCGAGAGTTTACGTACCACGGGGAGGGCAGAGCCCACGTCCCTTTCGGGCCAGATCGTCTGGCGGCGCAGGACAGTGAACAGCGCCGTGTCGAAGCTGTAGAACGCTATGTACGGCTCCACCGCCATGGAGATCCGCTGGCTTGCCCACTGGGACGGTGATTCATTGCGGTAATACTCCAGTAGGGAAGCCCTCAGGCCGATATCCGGCGTGAAAAACAGAGGTGGGGCGACCCCGACCAGTACCAGGCCGGCAAAGTCGGTCTCCTGCGCCAGGTGGGCCAGGAACGGCCGGGGGTCGGTTCCCTCGAGGGCCAGCTGCACCGGCAGGGTCCCGGTCTCCTCCCTCCATGCTTCCAGGTGGAGGTCGAACAGGAGGCGGGACGAACCGACAACCGCCGTGCCGCCCGGCCCTTCCCTGTCGATCCTGTTCCGGGTCATGGCCCAAAGCCCGTCGCTGTTGCGGAACGACGGCTCGAAATCCTGGGAACGCCAGTAAATTTCCCAGCACACCAATCCGACTACCGTCAAGAGGATGCCGGTCACCAGAACGCGACCCCAGGGCAGCGCCGGTACCGGACGGATCTGAGGATCAGAACTGGAAGTAGATGAAGGCATCGTTGGACCCCTGCGTAATGATCGTTGCGAACAGCATGAAGGCAACGACGATCGCCGTCACCCACCAGGGTGTGCGTGCGACCACATCCTCGAGACGTTTCTCCCGCATCCGGCCGTGGACGAACAGGATGGCGAAGATGGTGAAGCCGACCAGAACGATTTCAACACCGGGAAGCACCCTGTCGCCGGCGCCGAAGGTCAGCATGGAAGAGATCATGCGCCACGCCGTGTCGAATTCTTTTGCCCGGAAGAAAACCCAGGTCAGGTTCACCAGGAAGTAGGTCACCATGGCTAGAGCGATCTGGAACGGTAATGTATTCGAAAGTCTCGTCGGCCCGACCCTTTCCCGGATGAACCGTTCCACCCCCAGGTACAGGCCGTGGAGGCCGCCCCAGACTACGAACGTCCAGCTGGCGCCGTGCCACAGTCCTCCCAGCAGCATGGTGACCGCCAGGTTGACATAGGTCCTGGCCGGCCCCTTGCGGTTGCCGCCGAGGGGAACATACAGGTAGTCCCGCAACCAAGTGGACAGGCTGATATGCCAGCGGCGCCAGAAATCGGAAAAGCCGATGGCGGCGTAGGGGAATCGGAAGTTGTTCGGCAGGGAAAATCCCAGCACCATGGCGGCGCCTACTGCGGTGGTGGAGTAACCGGCGAAGTCGCAGAAGATCTGCCCGGAAAACGCCAGGGTGCCCAGCCAGGCGTCGATCCAGAACAGTTTGCCGCCGGCCTCGAACACCTTCTCCGCCGCCGGCGCCAGCGCCGCATCGGCGATGACGATCTTCTGGAACATGCCCAGGACCATGAGGGACAGTCCCCAGGTGAACCGGCCGCGCCGCGGGGCGGGCTTCTCGGCGAACTGGGGGATCAGGTCGGTGGGCCGGACGATCGGCCCCGCCACCAGCTGGGGGAAGAACGTCACGAACAGGCTGAAGTCCAACAGCGATTTCGAAGGCTCGGCCCGGCGCAGGTAGACGTCCAGGGAGTACGCCATGGTCTGGAACGTGTAGAACGAGATCCCCACCGGCAGGATGATGTTCCAGTCCGGAGCCTGCCATTCGATCCCGGCGCTCCCCATCAGCGCCACCCAGTTGGCCAGCAGGAAGCCGCCGTACTTGAAGTAGCCCAGGATCCCCAGGTTGACCAGAACGCTGGCCAGCATCCAGCCGCGCCTCTTGCCGATGGTCTCCGCCGTGTGGATCCGTTTCGCCACGTTCCAGTCCACGATGGTGGATATCCAGAGCAGCAGTACGAACGGCGGGTTCCAGGCGGCGTAGAACAGGTAGCTGGCCAGGAGCAGCTGGATCTTCTTGATCCGCCACGATCCGAACGGTGCGTGGTGCAACGCCAGCACGACGGCGAAAAACACCACGAAAGTCATCGAGTTGAAAAGCATGGTTCCCCCCCCGAGAGTCCGCACAGTCTGAGTGCGGAAGGGGGGCAAGTCAAGCGTTTAGATCGATTCGGCCGGTTAGCGAACGTATCCCAGGGACCGCAGCGCTTCCCGGGTTTCCTCATCCAGTTCCGGTCCGCCGGATATCCGGTCACCGGGGATGTCCCGATGGTAGCGTTTGATCAAATTCTCCAGCAGGGAGGTCAAGGCTTCCACCTTGTCGGCACCGCCTGGCAAATGGGTCAGGTTGTTCTCTTCCGCCGGATCGGCCTGAAGGTCGTACAGCTCATGGTCACCGTCGGAAGCCCAGATCAACTTATCGTCCCCGTATATCACCGCTCGCAGGTGACGCTTCCAGCGGTTGAGTTCCACGCTGTCCCAGTCTTCGCCATACGTTTCGATTGCCTCGGCCGGCCAGTAGAACTCCAAAAGAACGGGCCGGTCCTTGCGGGCGCCTGTCTCCAGCAGGTCAATGCCCTGGGTGTCGCCTTCGCCCAGTTCCAGCAGGTTGAGCAGCGTGGGGACCAGGTCGGTGAGCTGGGTCGGGTCGTTGTCTTCCGCCCCCGGTGGGAATGCCTGGGGGTAATGGATCAACAGGGGGATACGGACAACCGACTCGTAGAGGGTGAAATAGTGTTCCATGTGGCCATGGTCGCCAATGTTCTCGCCATGGTCCGATGTCACGATGAAAACGGTATTGTCCCAGAGGTTGTCCTGTTTAAGGCGGTCAATGATCCGCCCGATCTGCTGGTCCGTGTACAGGATCTCCGCATCGTACAGCGCCTGCATATGGGCGAATTCAGGCTCGTTCCAGTTCAGGCGGCCCAGGTAGTAATCCTGGGTATCGTTTCCGTCCGGGCCGCTCCCCGGATCCTTGACGTAAGTATCGATGAACTCCCCGGAGGATTTGTACGGCGCATGGGGCTCGATGAAATTGACGAACAGGAAGAAAGGAAATTCCGGGTCGATGGTGGCCATGCTGCTGTTGAACAGCGCCACCGCCGGATTGTCTTGAGGGATGTCGTGGCGCCAGGTTTCGTGGTACTCATCGAACCCCTGATCGAATCCACTGGCGGCGGAGACCGTTGCATTCTCCGTGATGCCGACGGTCCGGTACCCGGCGCCGCCAAGAATTTCGGCCAGGGTGACCAGATCCCCGGAAAGGGTCCAATTTTCCTGGGTGCAACCGTGTGCGGCAGGGTACAGGCCGGTGAACAGGGACGCGTGCCCCGGCGGGGTCCAGCTGCCCACCGAATATGCTGACCGAAACAGCGTAGATTCACGGGCCAGCTCTTCCAGGTTAGGCGTATTTGCCCTGTCGTAGCCGTAGCAGGACAGATGATCCTGGCGGGTCGTATCCATGACGATGAGGACGATGTTCGGCTTTGGCGCATCCGAACTGCACGCCATCAGCATCAGTGCGGTGATGATCACCGCCAGACGCGACAACGCCCTAATCGCAGGGGACATATTCGGCTACCACTTCGTGAACCACCGGCCCCGGATCCCGTAGGATTCCGGGTTATCGGCCTGGCCCAGGCGGAACCCGATGCCGGACCTGGGGCTGAACCAGTGTTCCAGTGTCATGTAATAACCCCGTGCTTCGTATTCCACCAGGACATTCTCGAACCCGGCCGGCTCGTAGCGCACATCCCCGAAATTATAACCGCCGCCGATGTACAACTCCTTCCACCTGTACCATGTCAGCCCGACGTTGCCGCCCCATCCGGAATGATCGCCCGGGTCGTTCATGTTGTATCGGGCGGCTGCCTCCAGGATCCAGTGTTTGGACCATTTCTCGCCGCCCAGGGCGAATCGGTCCTGGCGGCCGCCGTTATCCCAGTGGTCGTGGGTGTAGCCGAACCAGAGCGGGAGATTATTGAAGAACGGCCTGCGTATTGTGACGGAGGTCGACCACTGTGGAGCCAGTTCACCGGTACTGGCCGAGACACCGACGGTCAGTTTTGACTTGTCGGTCAGGAAGTGACCGTAGGCCACACCCATGCCTAGCGTTGATTCTCCGAAGCGTTGCTGCCGCCCGCCGTTCAGCCGAAAATCGAAGTTCTTCGGTTTGAACCAGCGGAGTGAGAAAGACTGCCCATCGGAATTTTCGTCTTCCTGGTCCGGATAGCGCCCCAGGGCGAGGGCGAGATCGAATGTCCGTTCCACCGAGGGCCTCTCGCCCGTGTCGGCGGCCCCGGCCGGGAAAACCATGCAGCCCAGGACTGCGACTGTAAGGATAGTTCCCAGTCGACGGATCATGCTGCACCTCCTGCCATGCCGAGCCTGTTCACACGAACCGCCTGCGGACCTTCAGTTGAACCTGCTGGTCCTGCAGGTTGCTCTTCCAGCTGAATCCCCACGAGTAGAAGGCAATGAACACGAGTACGTTCAGAGGGATGCCGACAACGAAGAACAACAGCGGAAGGAACAGCAGCGAGGTGTGGTAAATGATCCACGCGTGTGCCACGTATTGCAGCGGGATCAGGAGCACCAGGTGAATCATCAGCATGGCGGTCAGCCATACCTTGCGACCAAAGCTGAAGTCGAACATGTAGTACGTGAATCCCAGGACCACCGGCACCAGCGGGATGATCATCATCCCCGCGATAAGCATGGTATGCACATAGCCGCCGGTGCTGTACGGAAACGCCTCCGGCCAGAATGCGAAAAACACCTGGGAGCTGGCCTGGAAAAACGCCACGATTCTCAGGAAGTATGAAACAGGCAAATATTTGCGGGGCAGCAGCAGGGAGATGAGGACCAGCAGGATGGTCCCGGCGACACCGGCCCACCACAGGAACGGACCAGGCAGGCCGGACGGTACGTGGAGGAAGGGGACGCTGAACGGAACACCGCCCAGCTCATACTGCACCATGCTGACCCCGGATCCGATGCGAAGCACGGTTGTCCAGAACTCCATCATCTCCATCCAGATCCGGCTTACCAGCCCCTGGAAAAAGTAAAACAGCCCGGCTGCCGCCACCACCAGCGCCACCGCAGAGAAGAGTTTTCTGGGATCGCACGGCGAGAACAGCAAAGCCCGGTGCCGCGTGATGAACCCGCCCCGGCAACCCCGGAACCGCAGTTCTTCATCCCGCCAGTTCAGTTCATGGTTTTCCATATCACCCGTCCTTCCGAGGCACGACCATGACGTGCCCTTCTTCATGTGCCCAGAACGTGCCGTAGGCTACGACGCCGGGAGCGACCCTGGCCCGGCGTGCACTCACCGTTGTGGCCTGTTCCGGGGACCCGAGAACACAGCCGCGCTGGATGTGCACAACCCGTTCGGCCAGAATCGGTCCCCGGATCCGGCAGCCTTCGTCCAGGTAGATGTCACGCTGGCTGACGACGCTGCCGTCGACTTTGACCCCACGCCCGAGGTACAGATCCTTATGGCTCTTGATACTGCCCTTGATAGTTGTGCCGTCACCGATACGCCCGCCGCCTGTAACGACAAGGTTGGCCTCGACACGCCTGTTATCCGGGATATCGAGCTTGCCTTTGACCAGCCAGCGTCCTGCGGAATCATCGATCAGGTGCGGGACATCACCAGGATCCAGCCGTTCGCCTTCCCTGGCGGGGGTGAGTGGGTCGACCGGCTCCCCGAACTCGATGCAGGGTGCGTTGAGTCGCTCGAACACCGTATCTTTGTCCAGTGTGAGCCGCTCACCGGCGGAAACCCGCCCCCAAAGGGTGCAGCCTTCACCGGCGTTGACGGACTGGCAGGCATGGACCCAGCGCAGCGTCGTGCTATTGGGCCCAAGCGCGATATCGTGGTCCGACAGGACCGCCCGATACGTATTACCTGCGCCGCCGTGCACCGATTCCCTGGCGTACATCTCCAGCGTGTACTCTTTTTCCGGCGGAAGTCGCAGGTCGCCGCAGGAGACGATGACCGCTTCGCTCTGCTCCGGAGGTTGTTGATCGGTGACTCCGTTGAGGATGACGAACCGTGTTCCGTCTTCCAGTTCCCCCTGCTGGGTGTGGCCCTCGGCGAGACATCGGGAGACAGGCTCGGCCAGGTGCTTTTCCATGAACTCATGGTGCCCGTATGCGAAGAAATGGACGCGCACCTCCGAATCCTGAGTTACACGCACCGGTTGATTGTCCTTCGGCCTGCGAAGTTCACTGACAGCCGGAATGAAGGGCAGGTATACCCAAGCGGCGAGCAGAATAACGAAGAGCAGTATGGCGATGATTACTTCCATGTCCGCTCCACTGGACCGTGCTCGGTTTTATGCCACAGGACATCCGAACTGAACGGTCGGTAAAGCACCTGGGTCAGGGTTGCCCGGGTTACGGCAACCAGGCTGATGAGGAATCCCAGAAAAATAAAGGGTAGAAGCCTGATGCGCTCTTTGGAGCCGTCCAGATGGCAGGCCGTGGAAATTTCGAAGAAGATTGCGAAGTTGCCCAGGGTGCTGTAACAGGTGACGGCCAGGATGATGATCAGTCCCGGTTTCGACACTCCCAGGAACCACAGGACCAGGCCCAGCCCCCAGCCGATCAGCAGCACCGGGGACAGAAGGTAGATGTGCAGCAGCATCATGCCGTCCAGCTTTTCACGGAGTCTGATTCGACGGTTGAACAGCAGGCGGCCGGCGTAACGCGCCATGACCTGATTGTGTCCCCGTGCCCAGCGCATGATCTGGCGCATACGCATGCCCCAGGTCGTCGGCGCCTGCTCATAACATTCGGAACGGTTCTGGTAGACGACCTTCCACCCGTCCAGCAGCAGCCGGAAAGTGGCGTCGGTATCCTCGGCCAGGGCATCGGTGCGCCAGCCGCCTGCATTCAACAATGCCTGTTTGCGGATACCTCCAACGGTTCCGCCGTACTGCGGGACCAGCAACAGGTTCATTCTGGCCTGCTGGTCAACCTGGTAACCACCTGCCCGTTCCAGGTCGCAAATCCGGGTCAGCAGGTTCTTTTTGACATTGTGGGGAACGACACGACCCATGGTCGCGCCGACCTCTGGATCGAAAAACGGCGCCACCAACTGCTTGATCAACCCTTTCCCGGGGATGTAATCAGCATCGAATACAAGAAAGATATCGTCGTCCACCAGCTCCATTGCGTCCTGTAGCGCCGCAGCCTTGCCGGGATTGCCTTCACTGCGATGGAATGGCGTGATCCTGCCTGGATGACGCTCGGCGAACCGGTCGACGATCTCCCGGGTCCGATCCTCGGAGCGGTCGTTGATCGGCAGGATACGGAGTTTGTCTTTCTCGTAATCAGATTCCAGCAGGGCGTCGAGAAGAACGGCGATCACCGCCTCTTCATTGTGTGCGGGGATCAGGACCGTGACCCGGGGCCAGTCGGCCTCATTCACGTCGAGATAAGGGTGGCGCTGGGCGCCGAACAGCCGGTTGAGGGTAAAGACGTAGTGCCGCACCATGTAAAGGCAGACCAGGAATATGACCGCATAGAACAGGTACAGCATCAGTTGAACCCACCAGGGACGATCCGATCCTGGCGGAACGGCTCCCGGCTCAGCCGGCGGAGGGGGGAGGTCTTCGGCTCTCGCCAGGATCCTGGCGGCAGCGCCGCGGGTCGTATCCGGATCGAACCCACGGAAATCGGGTCGGGCAAAAACCTTCAGATTGCGGAACCGGACGATACCGCCTTCCGCCGCAAGATGCGGCTCCCGGTAGTCCACCGTGGCTCTGCTGGAAGGCCTGGTCAGGAGGCGCCGGCCGTCCAGGTAGCCGCTGAAGACTCCGCGCTGTTCCACCAGCCGCATGGTGTGCCAGGTATCGTAGGGTACGATCGGCCCGCTCCTGACGATGGCGCCGGTGTAATCCTCGCCCTCGATCGTCTGTCGGAAATACACCTTGCTGTCGCCACCGAAAGTTGCCATCCCGCTTTCGTTTTTGAGTTTTTCGTTTTCCCTGGTGATCAGGTGGGCGGCGCCTCCGAGGTTTCCCGCACCGGAGATCAGCTTGAACTCGGTCTCCAGCACGAATTCGGAGCCGTGGTGGACCGGGACGAAATAGACCGTCATCTCGCCTGACAGGTCCGAGAGCTCCAGTGTGTCGTCAACGATACCGATTTCACCCCAGCCCCAACCCCGAGGCGCAAGGCCTGAGCTGAAATCCCATGACAGAACCTGGCGCCATTCCGAGCCCTCGATCTGTACGACAGGTCCGTTTAGCGCCCCAAGCCGGCCACTGGTGAAATACACCACGGCGGCAAGAACCAGGAGGATCAGCAGAACGAATACGATTTTTTTCATAGGTCACCCCGGAGGTGTGGAATCGTCCCAGTCTAGAAAGGAGGCACAGGCTTCCAGGATCTGCCCACTGGCCATGCCGTCACCGAACGGCGCTACCCGGCGGGCCATCGAAGTGTAATCCCCGTTTTTGCCGTCCAGTAATGCAGAAACCGCCTCCACGATCTCGCCGGCGGATGTGCCGATGAGCCGGGTGGTTCCCGTGGCAACCCCTTCCGGTCGTTCGGTCGTATCCCGCATGACCAGGACCGGCTTTCCAAGGTAGGGCGCTTCTTCCTGGATTCCGCCCGAATCGGTGAGCAGCAGTTTGGATCGGGTCATCAGGTAGACGAACGGCAGGTAGCCGAGAGGTTGGAGCAGATGGATGTTGGCCAGACCGGCCGGGACCAGGATTTTCCGGGCCATCTCCTGAACGTTGGGGTTGGGGTGGACCGGGTACACGAACTGGTAGGCCGGAAAGCGTTCGGCGATTTCGGTGATGGCGTGGCAGATCGATCGCAGGTGCTCTCCGAAGTTTTCCCGGCGATGGGCTGTGATCAGGATGAGATTCCCGTTGACCGATCTCAGCAGGTCCCGGGGCAGACCGTTCATGGGAGCCGGATTCTTTTCGATCTGTTTCAGGGCCAGCCGAAGAGCATCGATGACCGTGTTGCCGGTGACGAAGATCCGGTCGGCGGGTACGTCCTCGCGCAGCAGGTGATCCCTATTGGTTTCCGTTGGCGCAAAATGCAGGTCGGCGAGGCGGGAGATCAGAACCCGGTTCGCCTCCTCCGGCCAGGGTGATTCGACGTTACGGGTCCGGAGGCCGGCCTCCACATGCCCCACCGGGATCTTGCGATAGAAAGCGGCTAGTGCGGCGCACAGGGAGGTTGTCGTATCGCCCTGGACCAGGACCAGATCGGGGCGATGTTGTTCCAGATACTGATCCAGGGCGGCCATCGCCCTCGAGGTCAGGCTTCCCAGCGATTGGTCCTCCTGCATCAGGTCCAGATCGCGGTCCACGGAGATTCCGAAGCCGTCCAGAACCGTATCCAGCAATTCTCTGTGCTGCGCCGTGACGCAAATGCGGCAGTCGAACCGGGGATCGGATTTAGCTGCGATGACAAGGGGCAGGAGCTTGATCGCTTCCGGGCGGGTTCCGAAGATGACACAGATTCTGCTTTTGGAATTTCCCACCATACAGCCTCTTTATCGTCCAAGTGAGAATCGATCACAGCAAATATAGGGCCGTCCGGCACCTCTTCAGGCCCTATCAAGTTGGGGTGTTTGGTCCAGATGGTGCGGATTGACAAAGTCGCTTTATTCCCGCCGCTTTTAGCTCTTTTTGTTGCATTTCCCCGAAGGATTTCCTTCCGGTATCGCCTCCAATGTTTGACCGGCCGGCAGGCGGTTCCGGATCGAACGATTAGGGAGGAAGCACATGAAATTCAAGAGAATGTTGGGATTATGGCTCGGTGTTGCGCTGGTGATCCTGTTCACCTTCACCGCTACAGCAGCCCCGCGGGGCATCGACCCGGACCGGATTCAGGCCCGGAGGACCGCAGGAGATGCCCTGGAGCGGTACGACGATGACGACGATGATGGCCATGGCGGAGCGAGAGCCTGCACTGAGACTGCCAAGGCGGTTTCCAAGTCCTGCAGAGATGGCGCCAAGTCCGATCGCTGGCTGGCTGTGGCCAACTGTCTCAACATGGTCGATGAAGAGGATGTGGAAGAGTGCCGGGAAGAGGCCGGTGAAGATCTCGAAGAGGCGATGGAGGAATGCGGGGATCAGCATGAGGCCCGCATGGAAATTTGCGAGGAGTTGGGCGAGGACCCGTACAACCCGGAAATCGATCCTGAAAACTTCGTAGATGTCATCGACAACCCCTGGCTGCCGTATCTGCCTGGCACCACCTGGGTCTACGAAGGCGAGACCGAAGACGGCCTGGAGCGGATCGTTGTGGAAGTCACCGGCGACACCCGGGAAATCATGGGCGTCGAATGCACCGTGGTCCGGGATCGGGTTTACCTGGACGGTGAGCTGATCGAGGACACCTTCGACTGGTACGCCCAGGACGTAGAAGGCAACGTCTGGTACTTCGGCGAGATCACCTTCGAACTGGAAGACGAAGAGATCGTCAGCCTGGAAGGGTCCTGGGAAGGCGGCAGGGACGGCGCCTGGCCGGGGATCGTCATGCCGGCGGCTCCTGCGGTAGGGGACTACTACCGCCAGGAGATGCTGCTGGGAGAGGCCGAGGACATGGGCGAGGTCCTGGCCGTGGATGCGACCGTCAGCGTCGAGTTCGGTGACTATGACGGTTGTGTCCAGACCCGGGACTTCACGCCGATCGAACCGGACGCCCTGGAATACAAGTACTACGCCTGGGGCGTCGGATTTGTACTGGAGGAGAAACCGGAGGAAGGGATCCGGATCGAATTGATTGAGATGACTACGATGTAATTCGCGCACGCCGCATCCGCGGCCGGGGACAGGCGCCGATCCCCTCCGGTGTCTGTCCCCTTTTTGTATGTTCCAACGTATACTCATGCGGCTATGCGCATCTGCCTATTGACCAACCAGGACCTGGACGCCGAGGAGTTCCCCAAGGACGACTGGCCGTGCGATCCCCGGCCGTTCCTGCCGGATGCAACCTGGGACGTAGCGGTCCTGACCAAGGCGACCTCGGTTGCCCGGGTAACCGAGTTGGGGAAGAACGGTTTTGACCTGTTCTTCAACCTGTGTGACGGCGCCGCCGACGAAGACAGTCCGGGGATCGAAGTCGTGGAGACCCTGGAAGCGATGGGGGTGCCTTTTACCGGGGGCACATCCGGTTTCTACGAGCCGAGCCGTGAAGCGATGAAAGAGGCCTGCCGGTCCCAGGGAATCGACACGCCGGCGTTCGTCATGGCGAAACAGGATGTGGACATCGCACGGGCCGCAAAAACACTCCGGTTCCCGATGTTTGTGAAACACCCCAGCAGCTACGCCAGCGTCGGCCTGACCCGGGCGTCCCGTGTCCTGACCGCAGCGGCGCTAGGCAAGCAGGCTCGAAAATGCATCCGGAAGTACGGCGCCGCCCTGATTGAGGAATACATCGATGGTGTGGAATGCACCGTGCTGGTCTCGGAGAACCCGGACGACCCGTCGAACCCGAAAACCTACATGCCGATGCAGTACCGCTTCCCGGAAGGGGAGGAGTTCAAGCACGCCAGCCTGAAATGGGTGGATTACGACGGCATGGCGGTTACACCGGTGAACGATCCGGAACTGGATGCCCGGTTGCGGGATATCGCGGCCCGGTTCTTCACGGCGATCGGGGGCGTCAGCTTCGGCCGCTGCGATATCCGTGTGGATCGCAGCGGAAGACCGTACATCCTGGAGATCAATCCGAACTGCGGCGTATACTACCCGCCTACCGACCCGGGATCCGCCGACCTGTGCCTGTTGAAGGACCCGGAAGGCCACGAAGGGTTCACTCGCCGATTGGTGGAGGCGGCTCTCCGACGGAACGGGCGCGGCAGGGTTGACAGTAAGTAAGTAGTTACTTACAATGGCGGCATGAAGACGATTACTCGAAGGCCGACTGCGGAGCGGCGGCAGGAGATCGCCGAAGCGGTCATCCGGATCATCGGCGAACAAGGCTTCCCGGCGCTGACTACCTCCACACTGGCTGCGGAAGTCGGTTTGACCACCGGGGCATTATTCCGGCATTTCCCGTCCCAGGAAGCGATCCTGACCCACGCCACCCGGCACGCAGCCGAGCGCATTGCAGCTACGTTCCCGGACGGCTCACTCCCTGCAGTGGAGCGGCTCCATACTCTGGCGGCCAACCGGGTGTCGCTGCTTGGCCCGGATCCGGGACTGGCCTGGTTCGTCAGGTCGGAACAGGCGATGCTGGCTCTTCCGGAACAGGCTGCAGAAGAGCTGCGGGCTCTGGCCGATCGCTCGAAACGGTTCATTCTGGCGGCGCTTCGGGAGGGCGTTTCCCAGGGCAGCATCCGCAGTGACGTGCCGGCTCAGCACCTGCTCTTGATCGTAACCGGCACCATCCACTCCCTGATCGGCATGTCCGGTGTTCAGAAACTGACCGCAGGGAAAGCGAACGCCCCCATCAAGGTACTGAACGGGTTGATGCAGCTGTTGGCAGCTGCCCCCCGATAACACCCGAACAAGAAGAGGAGAACGACTCATGACTATGGATACCCTGACCACCGTCGGCGAGATCGCCACCGAGCACCCGCTGGCAACCCGGGTCTTCGCCCGTCACGGCATCGATTTCTGCTGTGGCGGCGGCGTGTCCCTGAAAGAAGCATGCGAAACACGCGGCCTGGACCTTGATCTCGTCCTGGCCGAGATCGAAAAGGAAACCGGCGAGGGACCGAACGACACGCGGCGCTGGGACCAGGAGCCGCTGACCGACCTGATCGACCATATCCTGGTGACCTACCACCGGCCGCTGGACGAAGAACTACCCCGCTTGCACGACATGGCGGTGAAGGTCCTGGATGTGCACCGGGACAAGGCGGAACAGACCCTCACTGATCTGCTGGCAACGTATCAGGCACTCAAGGCGGAGCTGGAACAGCACATGGCCAAAGAGGAGCAGATCCTGTTTCCGATGATCCGGCAGGGCCGTGGAGCGATGGCAGGTGGCCCTATCCACGTCATGGAAGCGGAGCATGAGTCGGCCGGAGCCGCCCTGGCCCGGCTGCGGAGCCTGACCAACGACTACCAGGTGCCGGAAGAGGCCTGCAACACCTGGCGGGCGCTGTGGCACGGGCTGCAGGCGCTGGAGCATGAGCTCCATTCCCACATCCACCTGGAGAACAACATCCTGTTCCCCCGGGCCCAGACGGAATCGGTTTGATCAACGGGTGAGCCGCAGGGGTCAACCCTTGCGGCTCTCTCCGGGCAGCAACCAGGCCGCCAGCGCCGGGAGCAGGATAATCGCCCCCAGCATGTTCACCAGGAACATGAACGTCAACAGGGTTCCCATGTCGGCCTGGAACTGCAGTGGGGAGAAGATCCAGGTTCCGGTTCCGATCGCCAGGGTCAGGCCGGTGAATACCACGCCGTTGCCGGTGATGACGAGAGTCTTGCGGAACGCCTCCTGAAGCGGTTCACCACCGTCCCGGAATTCCTTGAACCGTGTGTAGATGTAGATCCCGTAGTCCACCCCGATGCCGACCCCCAGGGCGACTACCGGGAGGGTGGAAACCTTGAGGCCGATACCCAGAACACTCATCAGGGCGTAGGCCAACAGGGAGACCAGTCCCAGCGGAAGGATGACGCACAAAACGGCGCGTATCGAACGGAACGTGATCAGGCAGAGCAGAATGACCGCGGAGAATACCCCCAGCAGGATCGGGAACTGGTTGGCGTCGACCTCCTCGTTGGTGGCCGCCATGACCCCCACGTTGCCGGTGGCCAGGCGGAATCGGACCTTCTCCGATCCTCGCTCATCCCGGAACTGTTTGACCTCCGAGACAACCCGCTCGATGGTCTTTGCCTTGTGATCGGTTGTGAATATCATCAGCGGCATGACGCTGCAGTCCTCGTTCAGGAGGCCGCTGTCGGTGGGAACGTATGCCACCGACTGGGTCAGAACCGAGGAGTTGCGGGGCAGGACTCGCCATTTCAGGCTGCCTTCGTTCCATCCGCTGTTGATCACCTTGGCGATACGTGGCAGCCCGATGATCGACTGCACCCCCTCCACGTTGCTCATATGCCAGGAGAAATCGTCCATGGTGCTCATCACTTCGTGATCGATGCAGCCTTCCGCCTCGGATTCCACGATCACGGAAATGATGTCCACGCCGATGGAGAACTTCTCCGTGATGGCCCGGCTGTCGACGTTGTACCGGGAATCAGGCCGCAGTTCAGGCACACCCAGGCGCAGGTCACCGATTGCCACGTCCCTTGCCTTCAGTACCCCAAAGACCAGCAGGGCCAGGCTGACGACCAGAATGACCAGCGCTTTCCGGGGCTCCGTCACCCGAACGACGGTGTTCCAGAACGGGGCGAAACTTCGAGCCTGGCGGGCCAGACGCGCCCAGTAGCGGTCGGTGAACGTCACGTACGAGAGCAGAACCGGGAGCAGGATGAGGTTGGTGAGGATGATCACCGCAACGCCCATGCTGGCGGTGATTGCCATTTCCTGGATGACCTGGATCTTGATGAAGAGGATGCTGATGAAACCGATGGTGTCGCTAAGCAGTGCGATGCCGCCGGGAATCAAAAGACGCCGGAAGGCTGTCCGCGCGGCGGCCTGACCCTTGGCCCCCTCGAACACTTCCGCCCGCACGGTGCTGACCATCTGAACACCGTGACTCACACCGATGGCGAAGATCAGGAACGGGACCAGGATCCCCATCGGGTCGATGCCGTACCCCAGCAGGGTAAGCAGTCCGATTTGCCAGACCACGGCCGTTACGGAACAGGAGAGGGTGATCAGGGTGAGCCGGAACGACCGGGTGAAGATATACACGGCCAGGGTGGTGAACAGGAGTGTGATGGCAAAGAAGATGGCAACCCGGCCGGCCCCTTCCGTGATGTCCCCGATGACCTTGGCGAAGCCGATAATGTGTGTGTCCGCCACGCCCTCGGCGTTGTTCACATCGCGGATCTTTTCCTCGAGTTCGTTGGCGACGGAAAAGTAGTCCAGGGGCTCGCCGGTGTTCGGATCGATTTCCAGCAATTGAGCGCTGATCAAGGCTCCGGTGAAGTCGTTGGAGACAAGCCGCCCGACGATACCGGCCTTGAGGATGTTTTCCCGAACCTGGGCCAGGCCCTCGGGGGTCGGCTGATAGTCGTCTGGGACGACGTTGCCGCCTGAGATGCCGTCCTCCACCACCTCGGTGAACCGTACGTTCGGTGTGAAGATCGACTGCACCCTGGGACGGTCCACCCCCGGTATGAAGAACACTTCGTCGGTGGATCGTCTGAGAGTATCGAAGAACTCCGGGGTGAAAATATCGCCGTCCTTCGCCACCAGGGCGATCAGGATACGGTTGGCGCCGCCGAACTCCTCGCGATGATCGACGAACGTCTGCATGTACTCGTGTTCCAGGGGCAGCAGTTTGCTGAATCCGGCGTCGATGTGGATATTCCGGGCGGAATACCCCATGAACAGGGTGGCGGCGATGAAGATCCCGATGACCCACTTCCTGTGTTCGAACAGCAGTTGTTCGATCCTGTCGCGCAAGGTCATCTTCCTACAACTCCTCGATCCGGTGTGCGCCGCCCTCGCCGACCAGTATCAGGCCGCCGTCTTTGGTCTGGAGGATGCTGGAGATCCCCAGTCGGTCCTCCCGCTGTATCAGGGTGAAGGTAAGGCCGCCGTCCCGGCTGACCAGCAAGGTGCCGGACAGGCCGGCAACGACCACGGAACCGTCCTGTAACCGGATGCCGTCGGTGAGCATGGCGGTCGTGGAAGTGTCCAGGAGATTCCAGGTCTCCCCGGCGTCATCGGAACGGTACAGATGGCCGCGCAGTCCGAACAGCAGCAGCGCATCACCTTCGAGGGGCAGGCTGCCGAAGAACGAACCTTCATAAGGAGAGGGCAAGGATTCCCAGTTTTCGCCGCCGTCGTCGGAGCGGTAGACCGTGCCGGCTTCGGCGGCAATGAACAATCGATCTCCACCCGGATTGGAGAGGTGGTTCAGGTGGTAATCGAAGCCACCGCCGTAGAAGTCATCAGCATCATCTTCTTCTACGGGGGCGAATTCCTGTGGCGCCCATGTGGCACCGCCGTCTTCCGTCACCAGGAAGAACCCGTAGGCTCCGATGGCGAACCCGTTGGTTTCGTCCCGAAACCAGACATCCAGGAGAGGTCGTTCCTCTTCCGGAGCGTAATGCACCCGATCCCAGGTCTCACCGCCGTCCCGTGTCCGCAGGATGACGGCGTCGTGCCCTACCGCCCAGCCCAGATTACCGTCATGGAGGTAAACCGCGGTGAGCAGGGACACGGTGGGGACCTGCTTCTGGTCCCATGTCCGGCCCTGGTCCCGGCTGACCAGCACATGCCCCCGTTCACCCACCACCACGGCCAGGCCGTCCCTGGCCGCGCCGTCCAGCAGCAGCGACTCCGAGGCCAGGGGCGCGATGGTGGAGAGGTCGCCCTCATCCTGGGCGACAAGTGGGAAGGCCGTCCCTATGAGCAGGAGGGCCAGGATGATTCCCGGCCCTCCCTGCCTTACACGATCGATCAACGCCGGCCTGAGCTGCGCAGAGCCGCCGGTGTGTAGTCCTCGTTGGTGCGCTTGATGCCGAACTTGTACATCGAACTCTCGTTGTCGAGCCCGATAGCCAGGTACCGTCCGGCCTGCAGGTCGGTGTGGACCTCAAGGGTCGTCCACGTGGTCGGGACCTCGTAGTAGTTGATGGGATGGCCTTCCGAGACCCTCCAGAGCTGGTCCCGGTTGTCGTACTGGTCTACCAGCAGGATCTGCCAGGAGTCCTCATCGACGTAGAAGGTGCGACGCTTGTAGATATGCCTGGCGCCCGCTTTCAGGGTGGCGTCCACCACCCAGACCCGGTGCAGTTCGTACCGGGTATGGTCCGGGTTGATGTGCAGCGGCGTCAGGATGTCCTTGTTCTTGAGCTTGTCGCTGTGGAGCTTGTAGGAGTTGTACGGCACGTACATTTCTTTTTTGCCCACCAGCTTCCAGTCGTAGCGGTCCACGGCCCCGTTGAACATGTCGAACTGGTCGCTGGTCCGCATGCCGTCGGAAGCGGTGCCCGGATTGTCGTAGGCCACGTTCGGTGCACGGCGAACCCTGCGCTGTCCCGGGTTGTACAGCCATGCGCTGCGGTGTTCCTTGACCTGGTTCAGCGTTTCGTGGACCAGCAGGATGCCGCCGGCCAGCCGTGCCGGCTCCACCACTTCCTGTTTGAAGAACAGGATCTTGTTGTTCAGGTTCTCCTCGGTGGCGCCCTCCCGGCTGTACAGCACGTTGAACTCGTCTTCGAACTCCACCAGCGTGTACTTGCCGCTCCGGGTCGGCGCCGCCTGGGCGATTTTGCGGGATGCGATGTCCCCGCGGTAACGCAGAAGGTGGTTCCAGATCACTTCCACGCCGCTTTCCGGCTCAGGGAAAGGGATGCCGATGGCGGCGCCGGTGACGCCGTAGCCGTTCTCTACCAGCGATGCCGTGGCGGCGACCTTTTCGGTGGCATCGTAGATCCGTTGCGGGCACGAAGCGCTGCGGCGGGTCGGGTAGACGTTCATTTTGAATGTGCCGTAAGTCTTGAGCATCGCCTGGTGGCCGGGGGTCAGTTTGCCGGCGTACTTGTCCATGTTGGCGGCGGTGATGGTGAACAGCACCTTGTCCGCGGCGTACGGGTCCGGGTGGTGCATGCCCGGCGTGTAGCCGGCCGGGGGTGAGGTGAGCCCGCCGGTCCATTCGGGGATGGTGCCGTCGGCGTTGCCCGCCTTCTCTGCTCCGAGAGGCGTCAGGCCGTCTCCCAGTGCGGACCAGGCTGCCGTGGCTACCAGCACCATCACACAGGTGCAGGCTATGAGAGTAATCGGTTTATTTCGCATTGAAGGTCTCCTGTCGCCCCTTAGAACGAGTATTTGACGTTGGCGCCCACAAAGTCACGGTCATTGATGAGGTTGTGCCGTCCGGCCCCCATGTACCGCGTGTAGCTCAGGTCCGCCGACCAGGTGTTCTGGTATTCGGCCGAAACTCCCACAGTCAGGGCCATGCGGTCCTCAATGAAGTTTCCCCCAGGACCGGGAGATACGCCACTCACGTCGTGCTGCCAGGCGAATCGGGGCTTGAGGGCGATCGCCCCGATGGCGTTCAGGAAGTCCATCCGGCCTACCAGGCGGTAGCCCCAGGAGGTCTTGTCGGCGAA
>JACXWD010000036.1 GCA_014764515.1 Candidatus Polarisedimenticola svalbardensis
ACCGCCTCCCTCGCCATGACGGCGCAAGCCGCGACGAAGCAAAAGAGTTGGGCACGGCCGTCCATGTCGCCCTGGAGAACTGGAACTCTGCGTCAGGCTCACCACACTCGAACAACCCGGACGCCCTGAAACTGCTTCAGGATTTCGAAACAGGTCCCCTCGGCAAACTGTTCCGGGAGATCGAAATCGTCGGCCGGGAAGTTCCGATGCTGATGCAGGACGACGGTTTCGCATGGCGAGGCTCCATCGACCTGTTGTACCGGGACGGGGATGAGTTGGTGGTGGCAGACTTCAAGACCGATGCGGGGATCGAACCGGATGAGGCGAAGGAGCGTTACGGCGGCCAGCTGAAGCGCTACGCGGAAGCGGTGGCGAAGGCGACGGAGAAGCCGGTCCGCACCGAACTCTGGATGGTCCGCAGCGGCGAGATTATCCGGATTCCACAATGAACCTTCGAGGCGCATCCACCCACTCTCCGGCGTAGTCGATACCGATTCTTGGGGTGACCTCGACCTGGCTGTCCGTCACCGGCTTCCCCTCCTCGACCCACAACCCCGACGCCTTCCGCAACGGTTCTCCGTCCAGGGATCGATCGATCCGGAACACCTTCGTCAATCTCCCCGGTCCCATGGCAGGCTGCTCCTCCCCTTCCAGTTCCACACCACGGAACAGGACAGCCGAGGGGTAGCCCTCCGTGCCGGTTACCACGTTCATGCAGTGGTGCATACCGTAGATCAGGTAGATATAGGCGATACCGCCGGCCCGGAACATCGGTGCGTTCCGCCTGGTTCTTCCGAAACGGGCGTGGGACGCACCATCCTCAGGACCATCGTACGCCTCCACCTCGACAATCCTCCCTCTCCGGATCGTTCCGTCGTCCAAACGGCGACACAAAATCCGGCCCAGAAGGTCCCGGGCCACCACCAGGCCATCTCGACGGAAGAACGACATCGGGAGAGATTTCATCATCGCTATCGTATATAAGAAGTTCCCATGGCAACACTCCCGCTCATCCCTGCAACCTTCGCCCGACGGCCGAACCGGTTCGTGGTGGAGGCGAAACTGAAATCCGGAAAGATCGTCCCGACCCACCTGGCCGATCCAGGCCGGTTGCGGGAACTGCTGTTGCCCGGCGCCGAACTGCGCCTGCGGCCGGTGCCCGAGGACAACCCCCGGAAGACCCGCTACACCGTCGCCCTGGTCCGTTCCCAGGACCCGCCCAATCGTTGGGTGTCTGTGGACACTTCGCTGCCGAACCGGCTGGCCGGCGAGCTGCTGGATGGCAACGGCATAAGCGGTATCCGACCGTGCACATCTCTCCGTCGGGAAGTGACCTGTGGGAAAAGCCGTTTCGATTTCCTTCTGGCACACGACGACGACACCGAAACGTGGGTTGAGGTCAAATCGGTCACCCTGGTGGAAGACGGCGTCGCCAGGTTCCCCGACGCCCCCACGGTGCGAGGCGCCCGCCATGTCCGGGAGCTAACCGAAATCGTCCGGAACGGTGGCCAGGCTGCCATGCTGTTCGTGGTGCAACGGGACGACGCGGACCATGTGGAGCCGAAGGTCGACACCGACCCGGATTTCGCCGAAGCGCTGAAGCAGGCGAAAACTGCAGGAGTAAGCCTTCATGCGGTGCGGTACCGGCTGAACGAAGATGGAACAGCCAGGTTCCGGGGGAAACTGCCGGTCCGTTGTTAACGATGTACAATCTCCGTCCCACAGAAACCTTGGAGATACCGATGATCGACACCGACCTCTATCGTGACCATCTGGCGGTTCTGGACCGTCACCTGACCTACAGCCTGGAGCGGGCGGCCGCCGCCGGCCTGAAACTGGACGGTGTCCTTTTTCATTCCGGGCGTCTCGAATATTTTCATGCCGACGACCAGATGGTCCCGTTCCGTCCCACCCCGCACTTCCTGCGCTGGGTGCCGGAGAACGGCCCGGAAAGCATGGTCCTGGCCCGGCCGGGGAGGAAGCCGCTGGTAGTCCGGGTGCGCCCGAAAGACTACTGGTACGACATGTCGGCGCCGGAACTGTCGTTCTGGGAAACGGCTGTGGACCTGAAAGAAGCGGTCAGTTTCGAGGACGGCCTCAAGGCGATAGGCGACCTCACGAACATCGCCTGGATCGGCGGTTGCAAAGCGGCTTCGGAAGCTGCCGGCGTGCCGGCCGACCTGTACGAGCCGGACAGGCTCATGGCGCCTATGGACTGGCACCGCGGGTACAAGTCCGAGTACGAGATCCAGCAGATCCGTCAGGCGGCGGTTCTTTCCGCCGCCGGTCACGAGGCGGCCAGGGCTACGTTCCTGGCCGGCGGGTCGGAACGGGAGATCCACTGGGCGTACCTGGAAGGGGCCGATCATCTGGAATTCCAGGTGCCGTACGAGACCATCGTCGCCCTGAACCCGAAAGGGGCGATCCTGCATTACCAGCACAAGCGGGGGAACGAGGCGGCACCCGGGAAGGCGCTGTTGATTGACGCCGGCGCCGCCAGCGACGGCTACGCCGCCGACATCACAAGGACCTGGTGCGCTCCCGACGCCGACCCGGTGTTCGTGGAGATGGTCCGGCAGGTGGATACCATCGAGCGCAAGCTGGTGGATATGGTCACCACAGGACGGCCGTACGGCGAGATCCACGCCGCCTCCCACAGGTTCATTGCCGAAATCCTGGCCGACGCCGGAATCGTGAAAGGCTCGGCCGACGAGGCTCTTGAGAAAGGGATCACACGGGCGTTCTATCCACACGGTGTTGGGCACCATCTCGGGCTGCAGGTCCATGACGTAGGCGGGCACCAGGAAGGACCGGACGGCGGCAAGGTCGCTCCGCCGGAAGAGCACCCTGCGCTGCGGACCACCCGGCCCCTTCACAACGGCCACGTGGTCACCATCGAGCCGGGTATCTACTTCATCGACATGCTTCTCGAGCCGGTGCGCAACGGCGCCGACGCCGCACTGGTGGACTGGGCCGAGGTCGATCGCCTGTCCGACCATGGCGGCATCCGGATCGAAGACAACATCGTCTGCACGCCGGACGGTCCCCGGGACCTGACCCGGGACCTGATCGAAGGGCCCTAATCACAGCGAGCTGAAAGGATCACACCGTGAAGAAACTACTGGTCACCACCCTGGCTCTGTTTGTCCTGTGTACACCGTTCGCCCTGGCCGAGCCGACGGAAGTCGTGGTCCGGGTCCTCAGCAAGGATGCAAAGTTCGTCGGCACCTCCATGGGAGGGGTTCGGATCAATCTCCGGAATGTGGAAACCGGTGAACTGCTGGCCACAGGGTTGACAGCCGGCTCCACCGGCGACACTTCGAAGATCATGAAGTCGGACCGCAAGCGGAACGTGCCGATCAGCACCGACGGTTCAGCTGCATTCTCCGCCACGCTGGACATCGACCGGCCGGTACTGGTGGAAGCCCGGGCGTTCGGGCCCCTGGGTCAGCGCCAGGCGGCCAATACCGTATCGTCCACCATGTGGGTGGTCCCGGGCCGTCCGGTGACCGGCGGCGACGGGTGGGTGCTGCAACTGGCGGGATTCTCCGTCGACGTTCTGGCCCCGCCCAGCCACATCAAGCTGACAGGTGCTCCACAGGACGTTGAAGTACGAGCCAACGTCACCATGATGTGCGGCTGCCCCATCGAACCGGAAGGGCTCTGGGACGCAAACCGTTTTGAGGTCGCCATCCTCCTGGAGCGCAACGGCAAACCGGCAGGCACCATCCCGATGGAGTACGCCGGCAGTACCAGCCAGTTCCGGGGAACGGTTGCCGTCACCGAACCGGGGGCTTACCAGGTGACGGTTTTTGCCCATGATCCCGGGAACGGGAACACAGGATTGGACCGGACCACGTTCGTCGTCAAATAATGCAGGGTTGCGGATATGCAGCACCGGTTCTGCAGCCGGATATCGGTTCCTTGACCGGTTTCCGGGGGGGGCGTAAACTCCAGCGGCACGGACGGCTCAAGACCGGCCTTGGCCGGGACTATGTAATCGCCAGTTAGTTTTAATAGTTTAAGCGGGCAACCGATACCAGCTTGGAGATTTCGATGATTCGCCATCAGCGGCCGGCCCTGATTCTGTTCACCGCCCTGATCCTGCCAGCAATGGTGATCTTCGGGTGCGGCGGGAGCAACAGCACGCCTACCAGCTCCCCGGCCTGTATGACGTTTGTCCCTGCCCAGGCGCCGGCAGCCGGATTTGTGGCTCCGGAAGTCGACGCCAGTTCTACATGCGACATCCTGGTGCTCAACATGATGGTTACCGACGTCAACGACCTGTTCGGCGGCGGCGCCCTGCTTTCGTTTCCCACCAACCTCATGACTTACACCGGCATCAGTTCGGCCGGGTCCACGCTGGCTCAAAACGGCGTCGCAGTAGAGGTGGCCGGTGACCGGGCCTGTCCCGATGCCAGTGGCAACTGGTGCCGGCCCCTGGGCCAGTTTTTCGGAGAGGTCACCATCGGCATCAGCCGCTTCTCCGGAGTCGCGCCCGGTGTGAATGTAGGGGCTGCGCCGGAGCGCCTGCTGCGCCTGACCTTTACCAAGGGGACCGGAGAGGGCACCACGATCCTCAGCTTCCCGTCGGATACCAACCTGTTCAACAGCAATATTCCGCCGAACAACATTATCCAGCCGGCACCGGTATGGATCGGCGGCACCGTAACCGTGAATTGACCCAAGTCCCGGAACGACGATCCATGACACGTCAGGAGGAGAGACCCATCATGAATCCGAAGCGCACAACATACTGCACCCTGCTCGCAGTGATCTTGTTGCTCTCGACGACCGCCTCGCTATCCTTCGAGGTTCCGTTCGAGGTGGCGAGCACTCTTCCCGAGACTCCCCTGGCACTGGGGGTTCGGATTGTAGATATCGACGGGGATGGGGACAACGACATCGTCGCCATCGCCTACGATGAAGCGATCGGATCCCGAGACGCCCTGATGGTCAAGATGTTCGAGAGCAACGGTGCAACCCCGCCGAGTTACACGGTTCGGGCGGTATCGCCGGGCAACTTCAGCCTGACGCAAAGCGTATTCTGGCCCAAGGGGATCGAGGTCGCGGACATCAACGTCGATGGATCCCCCGATGTGATCTCCTGTTCCTGGGGCAAGGTATCGTGGCATGAAGCCAACGTCGTACCAGGCGCCATCACCACCTTCCTCAACCATGTGGTGTTCAGCGACAACGTCGGTATCGATGGAACCGATTTCCTCTCGGTAAGGGTCGCGGACATGAACGGTGACGGCCGCCTGGATCTGATCGCCGCCAACAACACGGCGGACGAGATCTGGGTGTTCATCAACGAGGAAGACGAGTCCGATCCCGAGGAAATCGTCTGGACCCAGATCGTCGCAGGCACCGGCGCCGGCGAACCGAACATGGTGGCTGCCGCCGACCTGAACATGGACGGCGCCGTCGACATCGTGGTCGCCGACACCGCAACCAACCGGCTGCTCTGGCTCGAGAACGACGGCGAGACCGCCCCGACCTTCGCAGAAACCGAAATCGCCGCCGACGTCATGGGTATTCGCGCCGTTGACGTCATGGACCTGACTGCCGACGGCTACCCCGAGATCTTTTCCGCTTCAAGCGGCGACAACCGCGTAACCCTGTGGGGGAACGGCGGCGGCGCAGCTCCCGTGTTCACGCCCGCCGACCTGCCCCTGTCCATCGTTGCAGCTTCCATCGTCATCGTCAGCGATATCGACGGTGACGGCGACATGGATGTTGTGGCAGGCGGCAAGGAAGAAGCCGACCCGTTGATCAACGACCAGCTGACCTGGTTCGACAACAACGGCACCATGCCCCTGTCATTCACCCCGTACACCATTTTCGGTTCCTGGCTCCCGATGCAGGGACTGGCAGCCGGCGACCTGGACGGTGACGGCGATATGGACATAGCCACCGCCAATGACGATGAAGACCTGGTCACCTGGTTCGAGAATCGCAAATGTTCCTCCGTCTTCCTGCTCAAGGACGTACCCTCCACAGTGGCTTACGGCGCCAACGACGTGCATATTGCAGACCTGAACGGCGACGGGATCCCGGACGTGGTCTCCTCCGCGTTCTACAACGACCCGGACCCGGCGATTCCCCCCAGCCAGAGAAGAGACATCACCTGGTACATGAACGACGGCGAAGTCCTTCCTTATCTTGAAGAAGCCGCGACGCCGATCCAGGCCAACGCCCAGCGCGCCCAGTCGGTGTCCACAGGAGATTTCGACGGTGACGGCGATCTCGACGTGCTGGCCACATCGGAATCGGGCAACTGGATCCGCTGGTACGAAAACAGCGGTTCCTCCAACCCGACCTTCGAAGCCCACACTGTAAGCGCCACCGCCTTCAGCGCCCGGGGCGCAGCTGCCGCCGATCTGGACGGCGACGGGGATGTGGACGTCGTGGCCGCATCCAGCGCCGAGAACAAGGTCGCCTGGTACGAGAACAGCGGAGGACCGTCACCGGAGTTCACCGAACACCTGATTACCCGGGCGGCCCTGGGGGCCTGGTCGGTATTCGCAGGCGATCTGGACGGGGACGGCGACATCGACATAGCCTCCTCCTCCCTCAACGACGGCCAAACCGCCTGGTACATGAACGACGGCGCCAACCCGCCGGTGTTCATTCCCCAGGTTATCGAGGATCTCCGCGACCTGTTCCGCACCAACGGGCCGCTCAGCATTTTCGGAGCCGACGCCGACGGCGACAACGACATGGACCTGTTCGTTGCCTCGGTTTACGATGACGGCATCGTCTGGTGGGAGAACACGCCCGCCCTTACACCAGGAGGGGCGACCATCGAATTCACGACCCTGAACGTCATCGCCATCGACCCGTTCTTCTGGATGGGGGAGGTCAACGCAGGCGGTGATATCACGGACGGATCCAACTCCGTATTCGTAACCGATGTGGACGGTGACGGTGACGTCGACGTCGTCAACGCTTCGGCCCTGAGCCACCTGGTCTCCTGGTGGGAAAACGATGGACTCCCCGAACCGACATTCCATGCCCACGTTGTCGACATCAATTTCGGCAGCCGCGCCGCCATCGCCCACGATATGAACGGAGACGGACTGGCGGAGATCGTTTCCGCCTCGGCGCTGGGCAACACCATCCAGATTTACCTGAACACCGTCGGGGATCTGTGCATCGACTTCGACGCCAGCCTGGACGGCACCATCGACTCCCAGGAGCTGTCCAGGATCGGCCGGGCATTCGGTCTCATCCGGGACGACGAAACGCCTGAGGATGTCTGGTGGAAGACCATCGACTACGACGACAACGGCGTGGTGGACGGTGTCGACCTGGCGATCCTGAGCAGCACAGGCGTCTGGGGCCGTTCGGTTCTGGACTGTTCCTACACCTGCGACGAGTAAACGAACCAACGAGTCAACGACAACCCCCGGTGGCCTGACGGCTGCCGGGGGTTTTTCATGCCTCGCCCATGCTCCGGATCAGGCGGTGCAGGCCGGCGCTGAAATCGCCCGGATCGGTGAGCAGGCTGACCACCAGGTGAACACCGGTGGCCATGTCGTAAAAGAACCCCGGTTGCACCAGCACCCCGTCACGAAGAACCAGTTGCACCACCCGATCTTCCTCTTCCATGACTGCCGGCACACGGACGATGGCGGACCACCCTCCTTCCGCCTGCAATACGGTAACCGACGGTTCCCCGGCAGCGATCCGGAGGAGGGTCCGGTAGTTCTCCCGCACCCGCGTATGGATCATGGCCTTGCGGGAGCCGCCGTATTCCAGCAAAGCCTCCGCCTGCTCCTGCACCGGCGTGCCGATGGAGAGATAGGTGTCGGCCACCAGGTCCAGCCGGGCCAGCGCCCGATCCCGCAATCGGGCCGGTCCGGCCACAACGATCCAGCCCAGTTTCATCTGAGGCAGCCCGGCCTCTTTGGACAGGCCTCCGAGAGAAAACGTGAGGCATGCATCGGCAGCCGCCAGGCTGCCGGCACGGTCATCCTTTTCTTCCAGCGTGTACGACAGGAACACCTCATCGGAGATCACAGGAACGTCGAATTCACCACAGGCGGCGGCGATCGCCTTCCACTCCTCCCGCTTGACGTACGAACCGGTCGGATTGTTGGGGTGAACCAGGACCAGCGCCCGGGGGTTCTCCACCAGCTGCGCCAGCAGGGCGGGCAGGTCGATACGCCAGCCGTCCTCGTAAACGAGAGCGTAGGGCGCAGGCTCCACCATCTCCATGCCGGCCAGGAACTCGAACAGCGGGTAGGACGGCGCCGGGACCAGGACCCGGTCCCCGGGATCGCTGAGCAGCTTGAACAACCAGGAATAGGCTTCGCTGGTGGAGGCGGTCAGGACAACATGGTCCGGATCCACATCGATACCCTGCCGCCGGTAAGTCGCCGCCACAGCTTCCCGGGCCGGCCGCAGCCCCCGGGGCAGAGGGCGGTACATCCTGGAAAAGGGCGGCGCCTCAGGTAACGGATCCCCAGGCGCAAGGCCGGCCCGGGTCGGATTGGTACAGGTCAGGTCCAGGAGTTCCTGCCCGGACCGCCTGCGTTCCTGAACCGCCTGCGAAATCCTGTTCGGATGCAGGTTCCAGCGCGTGAACCTTGAAGAGAACATGCTGGGATGATAGACAATACCTGCGGTCCGTCACAATCCGCGGAAAACGAGGCCCCGGTGCTGGACAAGAAGGTACGGTATTGCCGCAAGGCTCTTCACGGCGTCAGCCGGACGTTCGCCCTGGGTATCGAGCTTCTCAAGGAGCCGCTCCGGGACGAAATCGGGATAGCCTACCTGGTTTGCCGCATCCTGGACACGATCGAAGACAGCACCGACCTGCCTGCCAAATCCCGGGTGGCCATGCTGCTCCGGGCAGAGGGTGAGATTTTCGATCCGGCCCGATTTTCGGAATGTGCCGGCGCCATCGAACAGCTTTTTGCCCAGCCGTCCCTCAAGGGCGCCGACCACGAACTCTGCCGCAACACCATCACGGTTCTGTTCGCCCTCCACGAGCTTCGCCCCGAGGCCAGAGTCGCCATGGAGCCGCCCGTTCGGGAGATGGCCCGGGGAATGGCTGAAACGGTGAAGCGGGAACTCCGGGGTGAGGGCCTGCACCTTGAAACCATGGAGGATCTGGAGCGGTACTGCTATTACGTGGCAGGAACTGTCGGACACCTGCTGACCAGCCTGTACGCACTGGACCGGCCGTCGATCATTCCGGAGGTCGAGGCCGAGTTGCGGCGCCATGAAGTCGCCTTCGGCCTGGGACTGCAGGTCACCAACATAATCAAGGGAGTCACCGACGATATCGGCCGGGGGGTCAGCTACCTGCCGCTATGCCTGTTCCGGCAAGCGGGGATCACCATCGACACGCTCCTTAGCCGGCCTGACGATCCCCGGGGTCGTGAAGTGGTTTCCGGCCTGGCCTCATGGACCCTCGACAAGCTGGACGAGGCCCTGGAGTACACCCTGGCCCTTCCGGTAAGCGAACCCGACCTGCGCCTGTTCTGCGGCCTGCCCCTGGCGTTTGCGGTGCGCACACTGTCACTGGCGCTGCGCTCCTCATCGGTGTTCAGCGAGAACGTCCTGAAGATCAGCCGCCTGGAAGTCACTGCGATCCATCGCAAGATGGAGTCGATCCTGGACGACAACGACCGGATCCGTGAACTGTACCGGGAGGAGCGCGCCCTGGTGCCGGTCAGTCGGCCTTGACGTAAACTTCCGCTCCCTTGTCCAGGAATTCGTCCGACTTCTCATCCATGCCCTTCTTTAGGGCGGCGTCGGCGGTCATCCCCTGCTGGGCCGCATATTCCCGGATTTCCCGGGTGATCTCCATGGAACAGAACTTCGGTCCGCACATGGAACAGAAGTGCGCAACCTTCGCTCCCTCCGCCGGCATGGTCTCGTCGTGGTACGCCCTGGCGGTTTCCGGGTCCAGGGACAGGTTGAACTGGTCCTCCCACCGGAACTCGAACCGGGCCTTGGAGAGAGCGTCGTCCCATTCCTGGGCGCCTGGATGGCCTTTGGCCAGATCGGCGGCGTGGGCGGCGATCCTGTACACGATCAAACCATCCTTGACGTCCTGTTTGTTCGGGAGGCCCAGGTGTTCCTTGGGGGTGACGTAACAGAGCATCGCCGTACCGTACCACCCGATCTGGGCGGCGCCGATGGCGGAAGTCACATGGTCGTAGCCGGGAGCAACATCGGTTGTCAGCGGGCCCAGGGTATAGAACGGCGCCTCGTGGCACAGCTCCAGCTCCTTGTCCATGTTCTCCTTGATCTTGTCCATGGTGACATGGCCCGGGCCTTCGATCATGACCTGGACATCGTGCTCCCAGGCGATCTTCGTCAACTCGCCCAGGGTTTCCAGTTCTGCGAACTGGGCCGCATCGTTGGCGTCGGCCACCGAGCCGGGTCGCAGGCCGTCTCCCAGTGAAAACGATACGTCGTAGGCCGCCATGATTTCGCAGATCTCGGCAAAATGGGTGTACAGGAAATTTTCCTGATGGTGGGCAAGACACCACTTGGCAAGGATCGATCCACCACGTGAGACGATACCGGTGATCCGGTTGGCGGTGAGGGGCACATAGGCCAGCCGCACGCCGGCATGGAGTGTGAAGTAATCCACACCCTGCTCCGCCTGTTCGATCAGGGTGTCCCGGAACAGTTCCCAGCTCAGGTCCTCGGCCTTTCCGCCGACCTTTTCAAGGGCCTGGTAGATCGGCACGGTGCCGATGGGGACCGGCGAGTTCCGGATGATCCATTCCCGGGTCTCGTGGATGTTCTCTCCGGTGGAGAGATCCATGACGGTGTCTCCGCCCCAGCGGGCGGACCACACCATCTTCTCCACCTCTTCCGGTATGGACGAGGTCACTGCCGAATTGCCGATGTTGGAGTTGATCTTGACCAGGAACTCCCGGCCGATGATCATCGGTTCCAGCTCCGGGTGGTTGATGTTGGCCGGGATGATCGCCCGTCCCCGGGCAACCTCGCTGCGGACCTTTTCCGGAGTGCATCCTTCTCTTATAGCGATGTACTCCATTTCAGCGGTGATCTCGCCCCGGCGGGCGTAATGCATCTGGGTGACGGTTCCCCCGGGAACGGCCTTTTTCGGTTTGCGAGGATCGGGGAATCGGATCGGATCCAGGGACGGATCCTTGGCCCGGAGGTTGACAAACTCGGAGGCAGGGCCGTTCAGGGTCACCGTATCGCCTCGTTCAGAGATCCATTCCTGCCTCAGCGGTGGGAGTCCCTCCCGGATATCCAGTTCCAGTTCCGGATCGGTGTACGGCCCACTGGTGTCATAAAGCCGGACCGGCGGTTCGGGGGAGGTCAGGGCGATTTCCCGCATCGGCACCTTGATGCCGTGCTTTTCTCCACGCACATAGACCTTTTTCCCCGATACCGGGGTCTTGGGGATCTGATTCATTCGGCTCTCCTTGCCCGTGTCGGTTGGAACGGGTGCCGACACTAGTGTAGACCCCGTGCCGGGGTACGTCTACGACCCCCGAAGCGCCGATCCTGACCTGGTGTGTCACCTGATTCCACCCAAAGTGCCAACAGTTGTCCGAGCGTTATTCCGGAGCGGATCGGCTGTCGGCTTATGCTGGATTTGGCCCCGAACGATTAACTTTTTTAACGAATTCGTACTCGTTCCCGCCGCCCTTCCAAATCGTTCCAACACCTGCACTTGTAGTATTGGTGTTAATTAGATATTTGTATTTATGATTTTTCATAGGCGAACCTCCTGTTTGGCATATGCATTGCTCTATAAGGCTGCGAAACCAAACAAAACCAACGCGGTCCACGGCGGGCAGCTAATTAAGGTGGAAGAAATGGGTAAATTGAACGGCCTGAAAAGACACGCCCTGAACGCGGCGATCCTGGCCGGCATCATTCTTATGACGGTTTCCGTCGTCAGCTCGGCGGATATGAAACTGACGGTCCAGGTGACCGAGCCGTTTGAAGTCAACGGTGTGGTCCACCCTGCCGGCACCCTGCAGGTCAAGACGGTGCGGGACTATACCCCGACACAGACGATCAACGAGCTGTGGCTGGCCGGTGATTGCCTCGGCTACATCATCGCCCACAAGGCCGAGGCCGAGGTGACCTACCCGGTCCGGACGGACACCATGTTCTTCACCCGCTCTTCAAAGGGCCACCTGGTACTGGCCGGATACGTCCTCATGACAAACGATTCCAGCAAGCTGTTCCGCTATCAGCATCAAGTGAAGGCTGACGGCTGGAACGCCGGCATCCTCGAACCTGAACCTGTTTTCATCGCTGGCTCCCTTCGATAAGGCCCCCCTCTCCTTCTGCTCTAGCCGGTCCAGGTTACCCCCCCTGGGCCGGCGCTTTTTTTTAGAGCCAGTCGGCGATCAACCGGGACACCTTCGGGTGGATCAGGTAGCCGGCGGAGGAGTGCGGGTTGGACTCTCCATTACGAACCGTCAGGTTGTAGATCCTGTGGTCCTTGATGGACCGGATCGGCAGATCGTACTGCAGCATCTTCCTGTAATCGTTGGACACCCGCTGGTCATGGGAAATGTAATCGTCTGCAGCGGAGACGTTTTCCCATCGCAGCAGATTGGCCGGGTAGCGCCGTGAACCGGTAGCCCGTGAACCGATCAGGTTGTCCTTCACCGTTTCGTCCCCCAGGGGGCAGCCCAGGGTCAGGAACAGGTCGACCCTGCGGTTCCGGAGCGGCTGGTACTCACCACGGTACGAGAACTTCCACATCGTGTCCCAGGCGATCATCGTCCCCAGGCTGTGGGCCACCACCATCAGCCGGTCGCCGGACTGCAGCCCCCTCCGCAGCGCCTCGGTGAACCCCCAGCGCACGTCGGAGCCGAATGACGAGTCCAGGTTCCAGTATTCCAGCATGTCCGGCGCCACCATGCCGATCGCCCTCTCCGAAAGACCGAACCAGTTCAGCGGCCCTGCGGCGACATCGGCGAAGAACTCCCGCAACGATTCCTTGCCGGGCAGCCGGTTGTACCGGGCACGGGTGAACTGACCGGAGGTGTAATCCTTCAACGCCGCCAGGGCGGCTCTGCGATCGGCCACATCCGCAGCCGCCTGGTAGGTTTTTCCTTTGGCCCGGAGGAACCGCCCTGAAATGTCCCCGTAGTAGACGAACTCTTTCCGGGCGGCGTCAAACCGGGCCAGCCGGTCCGGCCGGGATCGGGCGAGACCATGCCTCACCGCCGAAATCCACAACTCCCGCAGGACCTTCCGCTCCGGCTTGAAGCTGCGCCCATGGATGAACAGTATCCTGTTGCCCATCGGATTCCTCCCTTCCTGTTGGCTCAATCCTACCGTATCCTTCTCCTCATGAAACGATTCACAGACGCCAACCGCACTATGTGGGACGCCCGTGTTCCCGCCCACAAGAAGTCGGAGTTCTACGACGTGGAGTCGTTCAAGGGAGGGGCGCCTGCATTGAAGCCCCTGGAACTGAAAGAACTGGGCGATGTAAAAGGGAAAAGCCTGCTGCACCTGCAGTGCCATTTCGGCCAGGACAGCCTGGACTGGGCCCGCCGGGGAGCGAAGGTCACCGGGATCGATTTTTCTCCCAGGGCGATAGACACGGCAAAATCGCTGGCACAGGAGATGAACCTGCCTGCCACCTTCGTGGAATCGGACATCGACTCGCTGCCGGACAACCTGGGCGGGTCCTTCGATATCGTGTTTACTTCCTACGGCGTAGTGATGTGGCTGCCGGACATCCGTCGCTGGGGGGAGGTAGTGGCCCATTTCCTGAAGCCGGGAGGGACGTTCTACATCGTCGAGTTCCACCCGACCTCATGGATATTCGACGAGGAGTCCGAGATCCTCAAGGTGAAGTACCCGTACTTCAACGACGGAGAACCGCTGGCACTGCCGTCAACCGGGTCGTACGCCGATCCGGACGGCAGCACCGGCACGTTCACCGAATACTCCTGGTGCCACAGCCTGGCCGATGTCCTGAACGCCCTGATAAACGCCGGCCTGAAACTGGAGTACGTCCACGAATTCCCGTACACCTCCTACCCCCAGTTCCCGAATTTGATGAACCTTCAGGACGACGGCACCTACCGCCTGAAGGAGGGCGACGGTTCGGTGCCGCTGATGTACAGCATCCGGGCGGTGAAGCCGGTGTAGCCGGAGGTTATTGCACCCTGCCCCTTTTTACCGGATACTTCCGGTTCAGACGATGAATACACCGGGCAACATCCTGATCGTCGACGATGACCTATCCCTGATCGAGTCGCTCACCGGTCTGCTCGAACATGCAGGGCACGCCGTACGCTACGCCTGCAACGGCAAGGACGCCCTGGCCGCCGTCGGCTCCCATCCTACCGACCTTGTTCTGCTGGACCTGCGTCTCGGCTCCGAGCATGGCCTCGATCTGCTGCCCCGCCTCAAGACACTCCGTCCGGAGATGTCGGTGATCATGATCACCGCTCTGGGAACGGTGGAAAATGCGGTGGAGGCGATGCGCCTGGGCGCCGACAACTTCATCACCAAGCCGCTGGACCCGCCCCAGCTCCTGGCAATACTGGCCAAAGGGTTCGAAGCCCGTGAGCTGCGGCACCGCAGCTCCAGGCTGGAACGGCTCAGCGGCGACGGAGCCCGGGAGATCGTGACCGTGTCCCCTGCCATGGAGCAGGCGCTGAACATGATCGATACGGTGGCGGACCGGGACACCACCGTCCTGCTGCTGGGAGAGACCGGCACCGGCAAGGGGATGATGGCTCGCAGGATCCACCACACCTCCCGTCGCAGCGAACAGCCGTTCGTGGAATTGAACTGCGCCGGCCTGCAACCGGAGCTGACCGAGTCGGAACTGTTCGGCCACGAACGCGGCGCATTCACCGGCGCTGCCGAAAGGAAACTCGGCCTGTTCGAGGCGGCCCATCACGGCACCCTGTTCCTGGATGAGATCGGCGAGATGGATCCGGCGGTTCAAGCCAAGCTGCTCCACGTCCTCGAAGAGCAGCACTTCCGCCGCCTCGGCGGCGTCACGGAAATCGAGGCGGACGTCCGGGTCCTGGTGGCGACCCACCGCAACCTGGAGGCGTTGGCTGCCGAGGGAACTTTCCGGCAGGATCTGTTCTACCGGCTCAACGTGTTCGCCGTCCCGATCCCGCCCCTTCGAGAGCGGCCTGAAGACATCCTTCCCCTGGCCATCCGCTTCCTGGCCGAATACCGGGGCGGCGACGGGAGTTCCGCCGGCCTGTCCGATGATGCTGCCGCAATCCTGCAATCGTATCGCTGGCCGGGGAATGTAAGAGAGCTGCGGAACGTCATGGAGCGGGCGGCGATCCTGTGCCCGGCTGACGCGGCGATCCAACCGTCCCACCTGCCCCCGCTTCCTGCCGGCGGTTCACCGCAGCAGCAGCCCCAGCCCAGCTCGGCCGTCACCATGGACGACGCGGAACAGAGGGCACTGGAACAGGCGCTGCAGGCTCACGACGGCAACATCCAGGCCGCCGCCCGGCAGCTGGGGGTTTCCCGGGGCACCCTGTACCGCAAGATCCGGAAGTACGGACTGTAGCGAAACGGACCAGCCCGACTGTTCCGTAACGGAACACCCTTTCCTGCACACATCCATAAAAGACCGGCCCGTGTGTCTTTACCACCGGCACACCCCTTGCTGTTCCCTTCCCAGAACCAGGAAGCGAGACGTCCCGCTTCGTACAGAAGCGGCAGCACAACCGGGAGGGGTCAGGTCATGAACGGCAAACGGTTCTCGGGGTTCACAGCGGCGATATTCGTCCTTCCAGCCCTGCTCCTCCCGGCTCTGGCAGGTCCACCGCCTGCCAGCTGCACACCCGCCGGCGGCAACGGCTGCGACCTGGCCTCCGACCTGATCATGTTCGGGGAAGGGCTCTGCCCATGAGTCTGAGGGTCAAGAAGGTCCTGATCGTGGACGACGATGCGGCGGTGCTCCTGGGCCTGCCGGCGGTTCTGGAATCGCCGGCGGTTCAGGTCGCCACTGCCGCCAGTCTTCATGAGGCCTGCACCCTCCTTACTTCCCAGTCAGTGGACCTGGTGATCACCGACCTCCGCCTCCGCGGCCAGACCGACACCGACGGCATGGAACTGATCAGCTGGATCAAGGAACGGTACCCGGAGACCGAGGTCGCCCTGATCACAGGACTCGGATCGGTTGACCTGCGGGATGAAGCGCTCCGCCGGGGCGCCTCCGCCTACTGGGAGAAATCGATTTCCATGCCCGACCTGGTGGCCCGGGTCAACGCTCTGGGGATTCCGGCAGGTGGCACGGGATCGTAATCCGGAACACGGTGCCGCTTCCGCCGTTGTCACCGACCCGGATCGACCCGCCGTGGTCTTCCACCACCCGTTGCACTATGGACAGACCCAGGCCGGTCCCTTTCCCCCCGGTGCGGAACGGCTCGAAAATGTGGGGCCGGATCTCGTCCGGGATCCCGGCGCCGTCGTCTGCTACTCCGATAATGACGGCGCCATCCTGAGCCTCGGCAGCCAGGGTGATGGTGGTTAGCCCCTCCGCGTGGCGCTGGGCGTTTTCCATCAGGTTGATCAACACCTGCAGCATCCGGGCCGGATCCAGGTTCACCCGACCGATGCCGTCTTCGATATCAAACGCCACCGCAGCAGGACTATCGCCCTGGTGGGCCACGGCGAACTCTTCAGCAGCTTCGTGAAGCAGTCGCGCCGGGTCGGTCTCGGCCGGCGCCAGCTCCGGAGGCCTTGCAAACTCCAACAGGTCGTCCATGAGCGCGGACATCCTCTTCGTCTCCCGGTCCAGGATTCGGAGCTGGTCGTCCAGTTCCCGGTTCCCCTTCAGCCGCTCCATAAGGACATAGGCAGCGATCTTGAGGGAGAAGATCGGATGGCGGACCTCATGGGCCACGCTGGCCACCATGGTGCCATAAGCCGCCATCCGCTCCGCTTCCCGCAGCGCTTCGGCGTGCCTGCGAACACCGGCCATCCGTATCCGGTGAGCCGTAACAGCTGCTGCCGCCACAGCCAGCACTACCAGTGTCAGGAACCACCATCGTAGCCAGAGAGGCGGAACCACGGTAAACCGGACACTGGCCGGCGACAGGCACTCTGCTCCGTCCTGGCCGACAGCCAGCACCTGGAAGTTGTAGACACCGGAAGCCAGCCCGGCCAGGTGAACGGTGCGTTGGTCGCTGAGTTCACTCCATTCGCCCTCAGCTCCATCCAGCCGGTAGCGGTAGTGCATCCCTTCCCCCGGGGCGAGGAAGCTGATTTCAACCGGACCGGACCCGGCTGTCATGTTCGCCAGCTCGACGGCCGTCTCCCCCAATGCGGAGACCGGCTGGGGGCGCCCGGCGATCCGAAGGCTGGTGATGAACACCGTGGGCACCGCCTGCGCCGGGTCCTCTCCAGGTGTGAGCCGGGCCACACCCCCCAGCGTCCCGAACCAGAGCCGGCCGTGCCGGTCCCGCATGGCAGCGTTGACGAAACTGTTGGGGAGGCCATCTGCGGTTGTGAAATGCCGAATCGACCCGGTGTCCGGATTCAAACGGTCTACACCCCTGCTGGTGCCGATATAGATCCTGCCCTCAAGGTCCTCGGTGACACAGGAGATCAGGTCGCTGGACAGGCCGTCATCCATGGAATAGCTCCGGATCAACGGCACGTCCGCACCCGGCTCATCGATCCTGCCAAGCCCTCCGGCAGCGGCGATCCACACCCGCCCCTTGCTGTCCAGGTGGAGACCGCGTCCAGCTCCCGGGGGAGCGCCATGTTCCACGCCGAACTGCTGGAAGACCCCGTCCCGGTAGCGGCTCACTCCTCCGTTGTACAACCCGATCCAGATCGCACCGTGGCGATCCTCTACGAAGCCGGTCTGTGAGTTGAACGGAAGCCCTTCCTGGGGCATGTACGGGTGGAATTTCCCGGTGGCCCGCTCCCAGCGCACCAGGTTGGGAGGCTCAGCCGTCGACAACCCGATCCAGATGTCATGAGCAGAATCTTCAAAAAGCCGGAAGATATATGAGCCGGGCAAGCCGTCCCGTTCGGTGTACACCGCCTTAGGTCGCACCTGTTCCAGGCGGAACGGATCATAGACGGCGGGGTATCGAACCAGGCCCTGCCCGGTGGCGATCCACCACTCGCCGGCATGATCCTGGAAACTGATCTGTCCCCAACCCCAGGTCCCCTTGCCGACACCAGGCGGCAGATTCGGTTTCAAAAGTTTGAACCCGTCCCCTGCCAGGCAGCTGATGTGGTTGGGGAGGATACCGGTGAGAGCGCAAACGGTGCCGTCCTTCGCTTCCACCAGCGCGGCGATCCGGGGTGTAACCAGACCTTCCGACTCGGCCCAGGAGACCAGGCCGCTCTGCGCCACCTTCCACACACCGGAGCTGGTGGTGCCGAGCCACAGGTTGCCCCGGGCATCTTCCGCCATGGCGCCGATCTCCGTAGTCGGGAGGCCGTGGGCGGAGGTCAGGACCCGGGGTGGGACAAAACCGCCACGACCGTCAGGCAGGATATGAGCCAGCACGCCGTCGATGGCGACCCAGATACTGCCGTCCCTGGATTCCAGCATGGCGTGCACCCAAGGGTCGTTGATATCGATCGGCACCGCCTCGATCCGGACAGCAGGGTTCCGGGTCAGTCGCGCCACGCCCAGGGTGGTTCCAACCCAGAGCGTGCCGTGCCGATCCTCCAGCAGGCAGATGACATCGTCGTGGGGAAGTCCGTCGGAACGGCCGTACCGTGTGGTGCTACCGTCCGGGTGCAGTCGGGTCAATCCTCCCTTGTGGCCGATCCAGAGGTTGCCGTCCCGATCTTCCTCCATGGCGAACGCTGTACGCTCCTTCGGTGTACCGGGAGGGTACAAATCCAGATCGATCTTCCGGAAGCGGTAGGACCCGTTCTCCGACAGCAGCACGAACAGCCCGCTGCTGCCTGCCACATAAATCTTGCCGTCCCGGCTGCGGTGCATGACGTTGACGTCAACCGGTGTGTCGGAGGCCGGTTCGATCGGTTCGAACTGTTCTGAATCGGATCGGGGGTCGAAACGGACCAGGCCGTCCCTGCCCTGCAGCAGGAAAGTGCCGTCACCCACCTCCAGCATGTCCTGGAGTGACGGATGTGTCAGCCCTTCCCGCACGTCGTAGTTGGTAAACGAACGGCCGTCGAAACGGCTCAGGCCCTGCCGGGTGCAGAGCCAGACGAACCCCCTTGAGTCGCACAGGATGCCCCGGACGCTATCGTCGCCCAGTCCGTCAATGACGGTATAGGTTCGCACCGGCAGCTTCTCGGCCACAGCAGGGGCCGCGGCCAGTACCAGGACGACGAAAATCAGGAAGACGCACCTTTTCACGTTTGATAATGATACGAGGGACCGTCTTCCTGATTCTCCCGCTATCCGATCTATTTGGTCGAGTATGGGCTTTGTTCGAGAAGGCTAGGGGCAGACCGTTCCTCCCCTGGCCGAGCCGGCACTGTCGGACCCTTTGGCGCCCTCCTCCTGGATCCTGTTCTCCACCGTCACCAGGTAGAAATACCCCTCGCCGGTTGCCGTTACATCCGTATCGGTAGCCGACGCTCCGGAAACCCCCTGCTGATGGCAAGCGCCATACCCTCCGGCAGCGCTTATCAGGTCCCGGTACAGGTTGTACGTTCCGGCCGATCGCTCCGGATCCCAGGCCAGGATGTCGGTGGATTCAAAACGCAGTCCCCGGACCTCTCCAGGAGGAAGGTAGGCCGAGCCGAAGCCGGAATTGATGTTGTAGGACGGGCCGGTCATCGGTGGACCGACCAGGCCCTCGCCCAGCGAGTCCAGCCGGATCTGGTAACTGGTGGAAGCCAAGACTGTCCCCTGGCTCGGGTGGCCACCGCTGTTGAAGACAGCCTCGTCCAACCGGTAGCTTGCGCTGGTCTGGGCAATCACGGTGGTGACGCCCAACAGCAGCAGGCCAAGCGTTACAAGTATCCTTCGCCGGTTCATCGCATCATCACCAGGACCTGGATCGTTCCGGTCCCAGCTTCAAGCGGTTCCAGCGCTTTTCCTAGCACCGTACCCTGGGGCGCCGGATCGGCGGCCCGCATGGCATGACCTGCGGTGGGTGAAACGGTCAACAGGTCGCCGACTTCGATGGCGCCGTAACCTGCATCCACCTTGCACGGCACGGTGCCGGACAGGGCGATGGCGGCGTGGGTCCGGCTGAAACGACTTTCCAGCTCGGCCCAAAGCCTGGCCTCTTCGCCATCGGCGCCGGCGGTCCGGGCGATCTCAAGAGCAGCAGCCATATCCGGATCTGCATCGGCGATCCGCCTTAGCCCGCTTCCCAGCAGGATGCCGGGTTCGGTGGAGACGATGCCGATTACCGCCGGATCGGCGGCGAGCCGGCCAAGGGCCATGTGACCGGGCTGATCACGATCGATCACCAGCACATCCCCCACCCCGACCGGCTCGCTCACCAGGTGGAACTCCGCCACATCCATGGCGGCAGGGCGGAAGGAGCCTGTAGCAAACACATTCCCCTGTTCGTCCACCCGGAATACTTCCGACGACAGCCCATTCCCGCCGTTCTTGTGCACCGAGAACCGGGAGCGATCGTTGGCGTCACGATCAAGAACGATCTCGAGGCCTGATTCCATGGTCTGGACTTCAGCAATCACCGAGGCAGGTTCTTCTTCCACCGATTCCCCATCGGTATCCACCGTTCCGCCGTACCAACCCTTGCTCAGAAATACCAGGACCTCCCCGGTGCCGGCCGTCAACTCGTCCATGGCGATCCCCAGGTACGGCCCGGGAACGTCCAGCCTCTGTGCATGACCCGGTGTTGTGCTGGTGGTCAGGTAATCCCCCTTCAGGATCGGACCGTAGGATGCGTCCACCTTCACCGGCACACGGCCGACCAGGGCGACGGCAACATTTCCACGCTCCCAGGTGTCCAGCTCCATTTCGAGATCGGACGCACGCTGTTCCAGGGAACGGCGCTGAGCCAACAGATCGGCGCTTTCATCATCGAGGGCCAGGATCTCGCCTTCGCCGGATTCGTCCAAAACCGTTTCGGATTCCGGGGGAAGAGCCGCCAGCCTCTCACCGATCTGTTCCAGTTCCTCCCAGACCGGGTAGGCATCGGCGGAAGGACCGCTGAGCAGAACCCCCGGCCGGGTGGTGACCACACCGGCAACAGCTCCGTCATACGCCCTGTAAGATTCACGAACACCTTCCGGACGATCGGGATCCAGAACCACCACCGTACCGGCGGTCAGACCGGACGGGCCGAAAAACGTCTCCGCAAGATCACACGATCCGGACTGATGCAGGGATCCGTCGATCTCCAGGTTCCCCAGCTCGTCAATAACCGCTTCATTGTCGGTCCCGTTGGCGAACGCCCATCCGCTATCGATGTTGTCGGCAATGTTCCACCTGAAGCCGGAGGCGATGTTCCCGATGGTCCCACAGGTTATGGCGGAGACATCGTCCCATTGGATGAAGGCGCTGGTCGGTGACCCGGCATCGTAAAAATAAATCGCCTGATCCCCGTCGGCGCCTGCGGTTTCCTGGGCCTCCATCCGGATCACCTTGCTCAACGCCAGCTCGCCCCCGACTTCCACGTCGTCGCTGACGAACAGGTCATTACTAGCCTGTATATCCGCCCATATCGGAACGTTGGACCCTAGGCGATTGTAGGCGGCCGTGTTCAATCCAATACTTCCCGTCTGCAGTGGACCGGATATCGCAAGCTCATCGCTGATCTCGAATCGGGTCTTGGAGTTATTCCATTGCAGGTTTTCGGCAAGCTGATCGAAATACAGGTAGTCGTTGTCACTACCTTGTCCCTGGCCAATGAGAAGGTCACCGTAGAATTGACCGGAGATCCCCGACGCGGCCGGGTCGACCCAATACGCCACATTGTCATCGTCCTCAAACCTGGTTGACCTGATGATAGCCGGAACCCGCAACTTGTGGCTGAACTCAAACTGGACGCTGGAATCGTTCCAGAACATCCGGGCGCCGGTGGGTGTGCCTTCATGGAAGTAGATACTGCTGTCGGCATCCGGTCCGTTTTGGTTCAGGTACAGATCGGAGCTGTTGACGTTCAGCCTTTGGACGTAGCTGGTTCCACTCACTTCGAGATCGCCGCCGGCCCGTATGCGGCCCAATGCGTGGACACCGCCGTTCGTATAAAACCCTTCGGAACCAAAGGCCGTATAAGCCCAGACCCCGCTATCAGTATCGCTGAAAAATCCTCCAGCATTGCTGCCGGACGCATTGATGCCCCGGTCACCGTACCCGACTCTGGCGACGCCGGTATTGTCCGAGTCCTCAAACAATCCTCCACCGGAGGGCCCACTCCCTTCAATTCCGTAAGTTAGGCTCGCCGTGGACTCCACTGAAAGTGTGCTCCGCTTGGTCTGGGCCGTGTAGGACGTGTCCAGGAAATCGGTGGGCGGTCTCCCATCCAGGTAGGCAGTGTTCAGGGAGTAGCCGGCTCCCCGCACCTGGGTTCGCGGCGCCAGAATTTCTGTTCCTACCTGAACCTCCAGCCATACGTCCGGACGGATAAACGCCCCGCTGAAATATACGCTCCAGCTCTCCTGCATCCGAAAACCTGTCCCCAGGGCAACGTTGAACAGACCGCCGGTGACCATCACCTGCCCGGTGCCGCCGGAGCCCGGATCCAGGTGTTCTTCCCCCCACGTGAGATCGCCCCCGGTCTCTGCGTTATATAGGCGGAACACCATATCGAACGACCCGTCAAGCGGGTTGCCGGCAGCATCTCGTAGCACCCCCTGGTAATTCATATGCTCCGGCGGGATCTCCGCGTTGGTTACCCCGGAAAATACGGTGATCAGGACCGCCAGAACAACAATCATCAACTCTCTTTTCATGGCTCCGCTCCTTAGGTCCTGCCACCGGATTACGCGCTCTTCGGTCCGGCGGCTCCAACCAGTAAGGCGACAAAATTAAAAAAAGCGTGCCATTCGGACGAAAAAATCCTAAGTTACTTGGTGGGAAAGGTTTACATGGTTGACCAGGACGTCACAGCGCTGCTGCACAGCCTGAAAGAGGGTGACCGGGACGCTCTGGACCGGCTGCTGCCCCTGGTTTACCAGGAGATGCGCGCCCTGGCCGCCCACCACATGAAACAGGAGCGCAGGGAACACACCCTCCAGCCGACCGCCCTGGTCCACGAGGCGTACCTTCGGCTCGTGAAGCGGGACAGCCCCAACTGGGAGAACCGGGCCCATTTCATGGGGGTCGCTTCCCAGGTGATCCGCCGCACCCTGGTGGAGCACGCCCGGGCGAGGAAGCGGGACAAGCGTGGAGGCGGCGCGATCAAGGTCACCCTGACCGAACAGGCTCTAAGCGGCCCGGCCATGGATCTCGATGTTCTCGCTCTGGACGAGGCATTGACCCGGCTGGGCCAGGAAGATGATACGGCCCAGCAGGTAGTGGAACTGCGGTTCTTCGGTGGCATGACCACGGAGGAAACCGCCAAGGTTCTCGGCCTCGCCGAACGGACCGTCCACCGGCGCTGGGCGTACGCCAAGGCCTGGTTGTTCCAGGAACTGAAGGCCGGCTCTTGAGCACTCCCCGTTCGCAGCAGGTTCGGGAGATCTTCGAACAGACCCTGGACCTGCCGCCGGAACAAAGACCCGCTTTTCTTGATGAAGCCTGCGCCGGCGACACGGCGCTGCGGGCCAAGGTGCAGGCCCTGCTGGACGCCCATGAAGAATCAGGCGACTTCCTCAGCCCTGGCTCCATCGGAGCCGCGCTGGGCGACATCGTCACCGGCGAAGAGGACACGCTGGTCGGCCGGACCATCGGGCGATACCGCATCCTGTCGTTGATCGACCGGGGCGGCATGGGCGCCGTCTACCGGGCGGAGCAGGATCGGCCCCGGCGCCAGGTGGCAGTGAAGCTGATCGACCGGGTGTTCGCGTCGGAGGAACTGCTGCGTCGGTTCGAGTTCGAGGCGGAAGTCCTGGGACGACTGCAGCACCCGTCCATCGCCCAGATCCTGGAAGCAGGCAGCACCGCCATGGGCGGCGGCAACCGGCCCTACTTCGCCATGGAACTGGTGGAAGGGTTGCCCCTGGATGAGTACGCATCCGAACACCAGCTATCCACCCGGGACCGGCTGGTGCTGATGATCCGGCTCTGCGAGGCGGTGCAGCACGCCCATCGCAGCGGTGTGATCCACCGGGACCTGAAACCGGCCAACATCCTGGTAACCGCCGATGGCGTCCCGAAGATCCTGGATTTCGGTGTGGCCCGGGTCAACGACCCGGACATGAAGTCGGGAGCGGCGCCTACCGCCGACGGCACGGTGATCGGAACCTTGCCGTACATGAGCCCGGAACAGCTCCGGGGCACACCTGGCGATGTGGACACCCGCTCCGACGTCTACGCCCTGGGCGTGGTCTGCTACGAACTGCTCACCGGCAACCTGCCGAGAGTATTGAAAGGTTTGTCGCTGGTGGAGGCGGCCGCAGCGGCATCAGACAGAACCGCGCTGCCTCTGGAGGCGCCGGGACAGACGTTCCCGATGGACCTCAAGACCATCGTCGCCAAATCCCTGGAGGGCGATCCGGACCGGCGGTACGGCTCTGCTTCCGAATTCGCCGGTGACCTGAGACGGTTCCTGGACCACCAGCCGATTGCGGCCCGGCCGGCCAGCGGGTTCTACCAGGTACGGAAACTGATGAGCCGTCACCGACTGGCCACCGGCCTCCTGGCTGCGCTGATCGGAGTGCTGGCGGTATTCGGGATCGTCATGGGGGTGCAGGCCAACCGGATCGCCGAGGAGCGGGACCGGGCCGAGCTTGAAGCCGGTACGGCTCGACAGGTCTCGGAATATCTCCAGGATCTGTTCGTGGCGCCGGACCCGTGGTCGTCCGCAGGATCCGACCTGTCCGCCCGGGAACTGCTGGACCGGGGGCGGGAGAAGATCGACCAGGAACTGGACGGACAACCGGAGCTGAAGACCCGGATGCTGACGATCCTGGGGCGAACCTACCACGGCCTGGGGGACCAGGAAATTTCGGGTGAGCTGCTGGAAGAAGCGCTGGAGTTGTCGGCAGCCGACAATACCGTCGGCAGGATGGAAGCCTTGCGGGCGCTGTCCCGGTGGCACCGCAGCGAAGGCTCCAATGACCAGGCGATCGACACTGCCCGGCAGGCCCTGGCGCTGAGCGAATCGGAGTACGGACCGGACTCCACGGAAGCTGCAACCGATCTCGTTTACCTGGGCTCCGCCTTGAGGGATTCGGGAAGGCATGAAGAGGCCGGTCCTTACCTTGAGCGCTCCGCTGCGATTCGGGAACAGGTCCTGGGACCGGACCATCTGGCGCTGGGATGGTCGCTGTACCACCTGGGATGGCTGCGCCACAAGGAGGAACGGGACGAGGACGCCGACGCCCTGTACCGGCGCGCCTGCAGCATCATGGACAAAAACCTCGGTTCGGATAATCCGACCTACGCCGTCTGCCTCGGGGACTGGGCCAAGGTGCTGGCTACCATCGGAGAACTGGAACCTGCCCGGGAGAAACTGGAGCAGTCCCTGGCGATCCGGAACACCGTATTCCCGGAAGGCCACCCGGAGACGGCCAATGGCGTCACCGACCTGGGATACCTGCTGTGGCGGATGGGCGATATCCCGGCAGCCGCCGAGCAGTACGAGACGGCGTATCGCATGCGGCTGGCCCTGTTCGGAGAATCTCATCCGGTGACCCTGGAATCGATGATGAGCATGGCGCTGGTCCACGAGCGTCAGAACCGGCCGGATGAAGCGGACCGGGTCGCCCGGGAACGAATGGAACTTGCACGGCAATATGACGGACCGGACGGTCCGGTGTTCATCAAGGGGTTGTACGGCTACGGTTCCCTGCTGGTCCGGATCGGCCGGTTCAACCAGGCCAGGGCGATCCACCGGGAACTGGTTGCTGTGCTGCCCATCGATACGGGTGATGCGAGAAGGGCCGCCGGAATCCGGTACTCCCTGGTATCCCTGCTGGTGGGACCCGGGGATGCGGAAGAGGCGCTACGACTGATCGATGAAATCGAGACCGCGCTTTCCGACCGTCCAGAACTGCAATACCCGCCGAAAGCCGGTGTCGCGTTCTATGCCGGTCGGGCGTTGATGGAACTGAATCGGGATCAGGAAGCGAGAACCCGCCTGGAAGCTGCCCTCGAAACCCAACTGGCCGAGACCGGTGAAGACCACCGCCGGGTGGCCGACTCGTCATGGCTCCTCGGCATGTGCCGCTGGCGGCTGGGAGACCGGGAAGCAGGCCTTACGGCCATGAACCGGGCCGCAGGGATCTACCAACGGATACAGGGCGAAGACGGCCTGGAATATAACCTGTTCCAGGCCCAGCTGCTTGCAGGAGATGGCAAGGCCAACGAGGCGGAAACGGCCCTTGCGAAGGCGGTGACCGCCGGGCTGTCCTCATGGAAAGTGGAACTGCACCTGCGGCTTCATCCGTTGGGAAGCGACCCGGCTTTCCGGCGGCTGAAAGAGGTTGTGGCCCAACGCCTGTAATCGTACCCTTGATGCTCATCAAGGAGGCGTCGTGAACGATCCTGGACAGTCGGCCAAAGGCCTCGGCTTCTTCGAACGATACCTGACCCTGTGGGTGTTCCTGTGCATCATCATCGGCTGCGTCATGGGGGCCCAGGCGCCGGGAGTGGCCAAGTACCTGGACGGGCTGACCTTGAACGTCGGCGACGCCCCGGTGGTGTCGATCCCCATCGCCGTCTGCCTGTTCTTCATGATGTACCCGATCATGGTGAAGATCGATTTCACCGAGGTGCTCAGGGCCGGCAAAAACGTCAAGCCGGTGGGGCTGACCCTGGTGGTGAACTGGCTGATCAAGCCGTTCACCATGTACGGCATCGCACTGCTGTTCCTGGGCTACCTGTTCCAAGGACTGATCGGACCGGAAGCGACTGACCTGGTAAGGCTCCCCCTGGGGGTCGATCTGCTGCCTGGCGCCGAGTACGGCTCCGGCACCGTCGTCCTCCAGGATGGCATCCGGATGCTGGAGGTGCCTCTCTGGAGATCGTACCTGGCCGGCTGCATCCTGCTGGGGATCGCTCCGTGCACTGCGATGGTCCTGGTGTGGGGGTTCCTGGCCAAAGGGAACGACGGCCACACCCTGGTGATGGTGGCGATCAACTCCCTGGTGATGCTGTTCCTGTACGGCCCCCTGGGCGGTTTCCTGCTGGGGGTCGGCCGTCTGCCGGTGCCGTGGGAGGCGCTGCTGCTCTCCATCGGGATCTACGTGGCGCTGCCGTTGGTGGCCGGGTTCATTACACGGAAGCTGCTGCTGAAGACCAAGGGCGAAGCCTGGTTCAACGACAAGTTCCTCCATGTCCTGACGCCGATCACAATCACCGCCCTGCTGTTGACCCTGATCCTGTTGTTCTCGTTCAAGGGTGAAGTGATCCTGAACAACCCGTTGACGATCCTCTGGATCGCCATCCCGCTGTTCATCCAGACCGTCCTGATCTTCGGCCTGACCTGGTACGCGGCCAAGGCCCTCAAGCTCCCGTATGAAGACGCCGCCCCTTCCGCCATGATCGGCGCCTCGAACCATTTCGAGGTGGCCATCGCCACGGCGGTGATGCTGTTCGGGCTCAGCTCAGGGGCAGCTCTGGCTACCGTGGTCGGCGTCCTGATCGAGGTCCCGGTGATGCTGATGCTGGTGAAATGGTGTTTGCGGGGAAGGGCGATGTCACAAGGATCCTTGAGCTAAGGACATGATCGTCCGGTCCTGGGAACCCCATCAGATGAATTGCCCAGGCTTCCTGGACCACACCCGTTTCTCGCTCTCGACAGATAGAAAACCACAATGCCTGCCGGGGGATCCGTCGGATCAGCAGCAACCGGTGACGTCACGTTCTGGTTGATACAGATCGCTGCGGATTCGAAATTGCCCGCCTCGCCGGAACGAAGTGTGTCGTAGGTCACGGCCGAAGGCAGCGACCCCGGGAATGGGGGCGGATCGTAGGTGATCCAGACTTTCGTATCGTCGAATTGCAAATTGACCGTCTCACCGGGCACTCCCCAAAGCCCTGGATTGCTTTCATCACAGTCCAGCGTTTCATCGAATCCGTCCCCGTCCATATCCTGAGGGTTCCCTGGTTTCAGGGTTCGGATGACGGACTCGTACTGCCCCACACCGGTCAGTCGGCGCCAGGGGCCATGCGGGAACAAAGGAGTTTCGGTTGCAACGCGCAAGCGCCAATGGAACGAACTGTCGGAGGCCAACGGGCCTGTGTTCTCCGCCAGAGCCACAACGCTGCCGGTGGTCCCCGGGGGGCCGGAATCCGCTACCAAGCCCCCCCGCTGAATGCCCAATCCGGAATAAACCTCTCCAGGCAGCCTGAGTTCCCACTCAAGAAGGACCGGCTGCCTGCCTGATGCACTGAAGCCGTCGGCTCTAAGTTGAAACGAGTCTACGGAATCGGAGCGCCCCCAGGGAAGAACGGCAGATCCGTCTCCAAGCCGACCCTGGAATACGAGCCGGGTGCGGCCCGCATCTCCACCACCGTGGAACAGCCATGCTGCACCGACATCGGTAGTGAACAGATTGATGTCATAGCGCGAAGCGCCCACCATAAGGTCCGGGTAGCCGTCGGCATTGACGTCCATACTGCCGGCGATTTCGTTTTCAGCGCCCAGAAAACTCCAGTGTTCTCCATAGAATACCCAGGCCGATTCCGGAGAGGGGCCGGATTCCGATCCGAGATGGAGGGTGACCTGTCCCGCCCTCTCGACGAGATATGGATTGTAGTAGTCAATAAAAGGCGTCCCCACAGCAATGTCATCGTATCCGTCCCGGTTGATGTCTCCAGCGGAAGCGACCGAGGACCCCAACTGATCGCTACTCCACACCCCGACGAGAATCCAGGCAGGATTCTCCGCCAATCCATCCGGGGTTCCGAAGTAAAGGAATGCTGCGCCCTGGTCAAACTGCCCTTCGTCGTACCTGGGCGCGCCAATGATTACGTCGCCGTATCCGTCGCCGTTGACGTCACCGGCCGCTGCCAGGGCTTCTCCGAAACTCGTGCCAAAAGGTTCCACGCCGATATTCGACTCGGCGGTCCAGGCCGACGTTTGTGACAGGCCTGCGGGAGAGCCCAGGTAGAGATAGACCTTACCCTCTCTGAAGTTGCCGTTCTCGTACCAGGGCGCGGCCACCAGAACGTCTGCAAAACCATCTGCATTGACATCCCCGGCCGACGATACCGTCCGTCCATAGACGCTGCCGGGCTGTTCCGATTCGACCATCCACGCAGGCGAAGAGTTCAACCCTCCTGCGCTTCCCAGGAACACGTACGCGCGCCCAAGACCGTTCCCAAGATTGCCGAGGTGCTCCTCCCCGACAATCACATCGGCAAAACCGTCACCGTTGACATCACCTGCCCCGGCCACTGAACTGCCGAACTCTCCTTTCGTCAGCGTGCCCACGACCATCCAGTCCGGTGTACCTCCCGGACCTGTCGGCGAGCCAAGGTACAACTGGACCCGGCCGACATCCTCCCTCGCCGTGTCGTGCCCTGGATCGCCAATCACAATATCGGAGAATCCGTCGCCATTGACGTCACCAGCGCCTGCATGCTCGTTGTAGAGAGCCAGGCCTGCAACTGTCCACAAAGGAGAAGGAGCAAGACCCTCTGTCGACCCGGGATATAGACGGACTTCACCTCTCTTGCCGATGAGCACATCATCAAAGCCGTCACCGTTCGCGTCTCCGGCATGTGCAACCTTACCGAGTGACCCTCCACTCGAAGCACCGATCACACTCCAGTCGGCCGTATTATCAATTCCATACGGCGAACCGAAATACACCTGCACCGAGCCTTCATGAGCGTTTATATCCCCGTAACCGGGAGAGCCGACAGCCACATCGCTCAGACCATCCCCGTTGACGTCTCCTGCCGTCCCAACCGAGTTACCGAACTTCCCCCCGCTCTGCGCACCCTTCTGATTCAAGGCCGGCGACAGGGCGAGCCCATCCGGTGTGCCTTCATAGACCCATATGGCCCCGGCATCTTCTCCCGCAACAGCGACATACGACGGTGTGCCGACAATCACATCGGCGTATCCGTCGCCTCCTACATCTCCTGCGGTAGCCACCGAAGAGCCGAACCTGGCTCCGATCTTGTCGCCGTAGAGAATCCGGGTGGCCGCTGTGGGAGGGCCGGATGCCGAACCGGGAAAGATAAATGCCGCCCCCTCTTCTGCCTGACCGTCCGTTATGCCAGGTCCACCAACAAGCAGATCGGCATAGCCATCGCCGTCAATATCACCGCCACCAGCTACAGAGGCACCCATTTCCGCGCCTGCCTGACCACCGAACACCTCCCACACCGGATCCGCGCCCAGACCAGCGCTCCCTCCCAGAAACAGAACAACCCTGCCTTCACCGGAGTACGTCGATGTTGCACCTGGAGCACCCAGGACAACGTCATCGAAGCCGTCGCCATTGACATCCAGTGCAGTGGATACCGCCGTCCCAAGTTGTTCACCTGGCTGAACCCCGATGATGGTTCGATGGGGACCAGGTTCGATGCCGGCGGGACGGCCACGGTGCACGCTTACTCTACCGATATCCGCGGCTCCTCCATCGTAGCCCGGCTCGGCAATGAGAACGTCCGCGAAACCATCTCGATCGACATCTCCCGCCCAGCTCACAGCCGCTCCCAGCCGCGCACCGGCCTCGGTGCCGGTCCATTCATGGTCCGCCGTGCTAGAAGGGCCTTCGGGACCTCCGCGATAGAGGAATGCGCGTCCGGCGCCGTTCAGACCGCCCGGTGCCCCTACAAGGATATCGTCGTACCCGTCACCGTCGACATCGCCGGCGGAGGCCACCGAAAAGCCATACTCGCTTCCGGCTTCCACCGGATTGCTGATCCAGACTGGAGTCGATGAGAGGCCATCGGGACCTCCCGGATACAGCTCGGCACGCCCGGAGTCGACAAAGCTGCCATCGTACGAAGGGGAGCCGACGAGCAGGTCGCTGAAACCATCTCCGTTGACGTCACCTGCCGTTGCCACGCTGAACCCCAGTTTCATCCCATCCTGCTCTCCACGCATTCCCCAGGTGGGAGAAGAAACGAGGGGATCAATGACAACCGGATAGGTCGCATCGGAGTCGTCGACTTCAATGACAAGCAGCCGCCTGTCGATCCTCATCCTCGCCGGCAGCTCTTTGCCGGACGCATCCTGAGCCGACAGCCCTGTGTACAGCAGAACAGGGGTTCCGTCCGGCCGGGAGAAGGTAACTCCTGAACCGCCCTCGTGCATTCGGGCGAGCAGATTGCCGGACAAGTCGAGTTCGATCCACAGGGAAACATCACCCATGCCCGGCAGTGGTTTACTGGGTACTGTAAAGCCGTGATCGATTCCACCGGGAAGCAGAAGCATCCACTCCAGGATGTCACCGCGATCGTATTGCACCTGATCGTCCAGTACGAGCGGGTTGCAAGGCCCGATCGATGACCCTGAATTCCCACGACCGTACCGGGTAGCAGTGACGCCCCATTCCCAGGCCAATCCCGGACTTTCATTCGGCACGACACGGAGACCTTTGCGCGTGAACTGCCCTGTCCAGTCGCGATCGGGATGGGACGCCAGCCAGATTGCGTCCGAGTCGGACGGTTCCGAAGCCGGAGACGGTTTCAGTTTCCAACCGAATCTATCGGAGGCCGCCGCTCCGGTCAGCAGACAAAAGCATAGCGGCACCACTACCCAAAAGCGCTTTGCGCTCATGGCATCCCCCTTGTTCCTGTTCCTATACCCCGCTATTCCCTTGCCGTCAAGACGAGCAATGGATCTGCTGCGCCGCTTTCATGCGCCGGCAAGGGTAATGGGTGTCCTGATCGAAGTGCCTGTGATGCTGGTGCTGGTGCTGGTGCTGGTGCTGGTGCTGATGCTGATGCTGATGCTGATGCTGATGCTGATGCTGGTGAAATGGTGTTTACGGGGGCGACAGGCGGCGGCCTCAGCTTAGGCTCTGCTTCTCCTCAAGCTCCGCCCACCGGGCGTATAGCCGGTCGACCTCGGCCTGGGCGGCATCGACTTCCTTCATCCGCTCCTGCAGCTTCGTTGCGTTGGCGGAGATGGTCGGATCGGCCAGACGGACCTTGGCTGCATCAAGGACCTCATCGGCCTTCAGGATCGCTGCGTCCATGGCGTCCCATTCCAGCTTTTCCTTGTAGGACAGCTTCTTCGGTTTCGGCGCGGCGGCCGTTTTGCCCTGAACCGCTTTCGCCTTCCTCCCCTGCGTCGGCTTCTCCCGGTTGGCGACCCACTGGTAGTAGTCGGCGAACCGCTCCACCTTCCCTTTGCCGTCGAGAGCCAGCACTTCGGTGGCGACCCGATCGTTGAGGTGGCGATCATGGGTTACCAGAACAAGGGCCCCGGTAAACTCCAGGAGCGAGTCCTCCAGCACCTCCAGGGTCGGGATGTCCAGGTCGTTGGTCGGCTCGTCCAGGACCAGGAGGTCGGCGGGCTGCAGCATCATCCTGGCCAGGACGATCCGGGCGCACTCACCACCGGACAGGTTGGATACCTGGGTCTCCAGCTGCTCCTTCCGGAACAGGAACCGCTTGGCCCAGGAGATGACGTGGATCGACCGGCCGCGATAGAGAACGCTGTCCCCTTCCGGCGCCAGGGCCTGCTTGAGGGTCAACGAGGGATCGAGACTTTCCCGTTTCTGGTCGAAGTACACGACCTTCAGCCCTTCGGCCGGCTTGATGGTGCCGGCGTCCGGCTCCAGGTCACCGGTGATCATCTTCAGGAACGTCGTCTTGCCGGTGCCGTTGTACCCCAGCACACCGAGGCGCATCCCCGGCTTGAGCAGCAGTTCCAGGTCATCCACGATCCGGGTCTCCCCGAACCGCTTGCTGAGACCTTTGCAATACCACAGCCGCTTGGATTTCCTGCCTGAAGCTGACAGGTCGATCCCGGCGGAACGAACCACGGACCGCTCCCGGACCTCCCCCAGCTCCTCGATGCTCTTCTCGGCAGACTGGATCCTGGACCGGGACTTGGTGGTCCTGGCCTTGACGCCGGCCCGCAGCCAGGCGACCTCCCGCCGGACCTTGTTGGCGAGAGAATCCTGGTACGAAGCCTGACTGGAAACAACCTGATCCCGTTTCTCAAGGTGGTCGGCGTACGTTCCGTACACCGAGAGGATGCCCTCCGGGAAGATCTTGTCCACTTCCAGCATCCGGGTGGCGACGTTCTGGAGGAAGTAGCGATCGTGGCTGATGACGACAAAAGTCCCGATTTCCGACTTCATAAATGACTCGAGCCACAGAATTGATTCGATGTCCAGGTGGTTGGTCGGCTCATCCAAAAACAGGATGTCCGGATCCTGGACGAAGGCACATGCAACCGCCAACCGTGTCCGCCAGCCACCGGAGAGGATGCCGGTCGCAAGGTCATGGTCCTTGAAACCGGTCTTGGTCAGAGCAACAGCAGCCTTCTGCCAGGCCTGATGATCTTCCACCCGACCGTCCTGAGCTGCCGCAGCGTAAACCGTTTCAATCGCCGTTGAATCCGCCTCGAACTCCGGATGCTGGGGCACATACCCGATCCGCAGATTCTTCCTGCGGATGACATCCCCACTGTCCGCCACCTCCACCCCGGCCAGGATCTTCAGCAGCGTCGACTTCCCCGCGCCATTGGGACCAATCAGCCCAACCCGCTCCCCTTCGTGGAGAGTGAACGACAGATCCCGAAACAGCGGCTTCTCCCCATACGTCTTGGAGATCGCCTGGCAGGTGATGATGGTTATTGGGGGCATAGGCGGGAAAGCTTAGGCTAAGTTGGAAGTGGGCGCTACTTATGAACGATTTGTTCCGCTTCGGACACAACAATAATCGCCATATCCTATTTCACGCGCTGGAACGGATATA
>JACXWD010000037.1:0-4996 GCA_014764515.1 Candidatus Polarisedimenticola svalbardensis
CCATGGTCCAGAGGACGGCCGGGAGGGTCCAGCGGAACACCGGTGAGGTGACGACGGTCATCCAGCCGGGGAGGATCAGGTTCTGGGAGGTAAGGATTCCGGTCATCCAGGGGGTCACCAGGATCCAGGATGCGGCGACCAGCCACAGGCCGGAGAGCAGGAAGGCCGCCCTGCCCCGGTCTCCGTTGAGCAGTTGCCCAAGCCCGGGGATGATGGCGGATGCGGTGCCGGCCACTGCCGGGTGGACTGCAGGTGCCGCGTTTGCTCTGTGGTTCGGCCTGGCTCCACCGTATACACCGGCGACATGCAGGCAACCGAGAACGACGGCCAGTGCTCCGAGAGTCCAGACCGCTGCCGCGGCAGGTGCTCCCAGGATTTCCAGGGTCGGGGCCAGCCGGTCCAGGGTGGCGTGGACCGCCCAGGCCATGGTCAGAGTGAAGCCTGTAAGGGTGGCGAGGCAGAGCGCCTTGGCGAACTCCCCGCGGAGCATGTGGGCCGCTCCCGGGATCACCAGGGACGGGACCGCCGTCCAGTCCGGATCGGCGTGGAGAACCGGCGGAGCACCGAAGGCGATCCGCCGAGGCGGCGTGCCATGTTTCGCCGCTACCCGAGGCAACTCGGGTACTGTCTCGGCCTCCGGATCGCCGGGAAAATTCAGCTTGTCTACATCTCCCAGGTCATAAACGCTTGTATCGATGCTCATTTGCAATACCTCCGCACCTTCCGTGTGTTGCAAGGGCGGGGCCAGAGAAACGGTGCGGAATACATAAAGATCGGTTCATGGGGGTTACGGATTCGTGACCGCCGTTTCGGAATCAGGCATAAAAAAAGGGCGTCTCTTGCGAGACGCCCTTAGCTTTACTTCTTGTTGTCGATTCGCTGTCGACTAGAAGTCGCGGTAGCCGCCGCCGCCGCCACGTCCGCCGCCGCCGCCGCCGCCGCCGCCACCGCCACCGGTGCGCTCACGTGCTTCGTTGACGGTCAGGGCGCGGCCGCCCATGTCAAAGCCGTTCAGGTCGCGAATCGCGCCGTCAGCTTCCTCGCTGCTGCCCATCTCCACGAAGCCGAAGCCCCGGGGGCGACCAGTGTCGCGGTCGGTGATCAGCCTGACATCGTTTACGGTGCGGCCGTTCTGCGAGAACAACTCGCGCACCTGCTGCTCATCAGCGCTGAAGGGGAGGTTGCCAACATACAGTCTCTGTCCCATAACTCTCAGACTCCTACTGCTTCCTCGAAAGAAGCAAATACCGGGTCCCGGCCCTTCAACCCGATCCGTCGGGTCAAAAAAAACCTGTGCCGTGGCACGTCAAACTATCGTTTCTGTACGAGAGATTGTGGCCAGGACCTGCTAGCAAAATAAGGGAACGGCGATCTTTTGTCAATCCTGGCCGGATAAGGAGCGACGCCGGACAGGCCTTCAACCCGGATTACTCGGAAAATCGGATGTTTTTGGCTAAATTTCGACCCTTTCCGGGAAAAACGACGCCTTACGGCTCAAGGGGCGACTCCTGCACCGATCTCATTTAGAATGTCCTTTCGCAAATCGCATCGGGAGCACACTCAATGGGTATGGACTTCTTCCTCGCCGCCGTCGTCATCCTTCTCCTGTTCGCCGTCTTCGACCTGATGGTCGGGGTGAGCAACGACGCCGTCAACTTCCTGAACTCATCCATCGGATCCAGGGTCGCCTCGCGCCACACCATCATGATCATTGCAAGCCTTGGAATCCTGGCCGGTGTCCTGTTCTCCGGCGGGATGATGGAAGTGGCGCGCAAGGGCATCTTCCATCCCCAGCTGTTCACCATGCCGGAGCTGCTGACGATCTTCCTCGGAGTAATGCTCACCGACATCATCCTCCTTGATTTTTTCAACACCTTCGGAATGCCGACGTCCACAACCGTCTCCATCGTGTTCGAACTGCTGGGCGCTGCGGTGGCGGTCTCTCTCCTGAAGATCTCCCAGGCCGGCGGCTCCTTCGGAGATCTGATGGAATACATCAACACCAGCAAGGCGCTGACCATCATCATTGGGATCCTGCTTTCGGTGGTAATTGCGTTCCTGTGCGGCGCCCTGGTGCAGTTCCTGACCCGCCTGGTGTTCACGTTCGATTACGCCAAAAAGATGAAACGGTACGGCGCACTGTGGGCTGGAATCGCCATGTCCTCCATCACCTTCTTCATCCTTGTTAAAGGGGCGAAGAGCGCATCGTTCATCCCCGCCGATAGCGCCCACTGGATCAAGGACAACTCCTGGCTCGTGATGGGCTGCATCTTTGCGGTGTCGGCGCTGATCTTCCACATCCTGCTGCTCCGGGGGGTCAACATCCTCAAACCGGTCATTTTGATCGGCACCTTCGCCCTGGCACTGGCCTTTGCCGCCAACGACCTGGTCAATTTCATCGGCGTACCGCTGGCCGGCCTGAATGCGTACCAGGCGGCTCAGGCCGCCGCAGAACCGCTGACCGTCACTATGGACGCCCTGGCTAAAAAGGTGCCCTCGGCGTCGTGGCTGCTGCTGGTGGCAGGCGGCGTCATGGTGGCAACACTGTGGTTCTCGAGAAAAGCACGGACGGTTACCGAGACCGAGGTCAGCCTGGGGCGCCAGGAAGAAGGGGAAGAGCGCTTCGACTCCACAGCCCTGTCCCGCATGATCGTCCGGGTGGCCATCGGCCTTGGGGACGGGATCGGCCGGATCCTGCCGGGGTCGATGCGACAGTTCATCGTACGGAGAATGGACTCGTCTCATTACGAGGCGGACACCGATAGCGCCAACCGACCTTCCTTCGACCTGTTGCGGGCATCGGTAAACCTCATGGTGGCCAGCGCCGTGGTGTCCTACGCCACCTCTTATAAGCTGCCGCTTTCCACAACCTACGTGACGTTCATGGTGGCGATGGGCACCTCGTTTTCCGACATGGCCTGGGGACGGGAGAGCGCCGTCTACCGTGTCACCGGCGTGTTGACGGTAGTCGGCGGCTGGTTCATGACCGCGTTCATGGCGTTCAGCGTGGCCGCCCTGTTCGCCGCCATCATCCATTTCGGCGGCGCCTACGGGCTGGTCGCACTGCTTGCCCTGGTCGGATTCCTGCTATGGCGCTCCCATCGCAAGCACGGCGAGCGGGCCAGAGAGAAGGAGCAACAGAAAGGGATCTTCAATCTGAAGCACGTGAATGATACCGGCAGGATGGTATCCACCAGTTTTGAGCAGGTCAGCCTTTTTCTGCAGGAGATCAGAAGTTCCCTGGACCTGACCCTTGAGGCGCTATTCACCAACAACAGTTACGCCCTGCACAAGGAACGGGACCGCACTAAAAATATTCAGCGCTGGACCAACATCTTATGCGCCAATGTTTTCAAGGCGATGCGTCTCCTCCAGAAAGAAGATCGCGGACGTTCCCAACAATATGCCCAGACCATCCGCCGGCTCCAGAAGCTGGCCGACGGCCAGCGCGATGTAGTCAACCGCGCCCTGGTCCACGTTCGCAACCATCACTCGGGCCTCCTCGAGGAGCAGGTCGATGAACTGGAGCAGGTCCGTTCCGCGTTGAACGGCATCCTCCAGGAATCGGAGCAACTGCTGGCCCAGAGAGCACCAGGCGACCTGTCGGGACTGACGGAGAAGGACGACGAGCTGCGCTCGCTATCCCGGAGACTCAACCAGGGCCAGGCCGCCAGGATTCAGGACGGCAGCTCCAAAACCCGGTTGAGCATTTTGTACTACGCCATCGTCGGGAACGCCATGATGATCTCCAGGCAGAACCTGCGCCTGCTGGAAATCTTCAACCGATCGTTCGGCGAAGTGACGGACGAGAGCGGATTCGACCTGGATTAGGTCCGCGCTCCGTTAACGATCTCCTGCCTGCCTGCTGGTGGACCCGGGCTGGTGCCCATGGGTCGAACCACGGACCGACTCGTTTCCGGTATCGCCCCGTCCACTGCCGGACTCGTCTTCCATCAATTCCAGATCGCCTTCGGCAATCATGCGACGCAGCGGTGCATGATCGGCAGCCTGGAAACTGATCTGTCCGGTCTTGCCCGGTCCCAGGAATAGAGTTTTACCCCGCGGCAACGGGACGACCAGCGGCTTGCGTGAATTGTTCCGGATCGTTCTCATTGCGTCTTCCTCCTCTTGGGTCTGTTCCGATCTTATCATCCGCAGGGAGGCTCAGGAACATATCTCACAACCGGCGTGTTAACGTGTTTCGGAATCCGGGCGAACACGAGGAGTGAGGGCGACGTGGAAAAACTGTTCCACATGAATATCCGCAGGCTGTTCCTGGTGTCGTCCATCATCGTTCTTCTGGCGGTTATCGGGCTGGCCTGGCTGAACAGGTCGGTGCTGTGGTCCCTGGTTGTAATCGGGCCGGTTATCCTCCTGGGCCTGCACGATCTGCTTCAGACCCGCCACAGTCTGCTGCGCAATTTCCCCCTCCTGGGCCACGGTCGCTATTTCATGGAAGCGTTCCGGCCCGAAATCTACCAGTACTTTGTAGAAAGCAATACCAACGGGAAACCGTTCAGCCGGCAGTTCCGCAGCATCGCCTACCAGCGGGCGAAAGGCGAACTGGGCACCCATCCGTTCGGCACCGAGTTCGACGTCTACCAGGTCGGCTACGAATGGATGCCCCACTCCCTTGAAGCCCGGCACCTGGACCTCGAGAACCCGCGGGTCAAGGTCGGCGGGCCGTCCTGTTCCCAACCGTATATGGCGTCGATCCTGAACATTTCGGCCATGAGCTACGGCTCACTGAGCTCCAACGCCATCCTGGCGTTGAACCAGGGCGCCGCCGCCGGACAGTTCGCCCACAATACCGGAGAAGGGGGCCTGAGCCCCCACCACGAGCACCACGGCGGAGACCTGATCTGGCAGATCGGTACAGGCTACTTCGGCTGCCGCAACCAGGACGGCACCTTCGACATGGAAGCGTTCGCCGACAAGGCCTCCCGCCCCCATGTGAAAATGGTGGAAGTCAAACTGTCCCAGGGCGCCAAACCGG
>JACXWD010000037.1:5096-33635 GCA_014764515.1 Candidatus Polarisedimenticola svalbardensis
CCGGTAGGGATCAAGCTCTGTATCGGCAATCGCTCCGAGTTCCTTTCCATTGCCCGGGCGATGCTGGAAACCGGGTTCTCTCCGGCCTTCATAGCGGTTGACGGCGGTGAGGGCGGCACCGGCGCCGCACCGCTGGAGTTCTCCAACTCGGTCGGCATGCCGCTCCGGGAAGCGCTGGTGTTTGTCCAGAACGCTCTCCGGGGGATCGACCGCCGGGATTCGATCCGGCTCATTGCCGCCGGCAAGATCATTTCCGCGTTCCACATGGTGAGGGCCATGGCCCTGGGAGCCGACCTGTGCAATTTGGCCCGGGGCATGATGTTCGCGCTGGGTTGCATCCAGGCCCAGAAGTGCAATTCCAATATCTGTCCGGTGGGGATCGCCACCCAGAATGAATTTCTGGCCCGTGGACTGGTGGTGGATGCCAAGGCGGTTCGTGTAGCCGCATTCCACCGGGAAACAGTCGCCGCTTTCGTCGAACTGCTGGGGGCGGCAGGTCTGTCGTCACCGGACGAAATCACACCGGACCATGTCATGCGTCGGATCAGCAGCCGTGAAGTTCAGAGTTACCGCCGGTGCTATGAACACATCGAAACAGGCGCCCTTCTCGGAGGAGCTATCCCGCCAGCCTTCGCCGAGGATTGGCAAAACGCTTCGGCGCGCCGCTTCCGGTAATCCGGACCGGTCTGTTCAGACGGTGCCGCAGCATTCCCAGCAGGACGTTGAGCGGATTCGTCCGTGCAACCATCGGCAGTACCGGATTATTGCGCACCCCCAGACGCCGGATCTCCTGTAGCAGGCCGTTGTGGTCAGGCTGTAGTTCGAGACCCTCGGCAAACGCCCTGTAAGCCTCTCCGATCCGGTTCCATGACAAAGCGACCCTGCCCAGATTCCACCAGCAGTCCGGGCGGTAGCGATCCAATCGAACCGCCAGCCGGCACTGGTGCAGGGCCTGGCGTATATCCAGCCGGGTCAGGCAGAGGCACAACCCGTAATAGGAATGATAGCGGGCGGCGTTGGCATCCGATCGCGAGAGTTGGCGGCTGTCCAGTTCGATCGCTTCCCTGAATGCAGCGGTCGCGTCCCGGATAGTGCCCCCTGCCAAGAAGCGCCTGCCCTGCCGGTATCTCTCCTCAGCTTGCCCACTCAGCATGTTTCACCTCCTCCAAAAGGTTTCCGGGATATGCAGTTCGCAATAATCAGGCCATGGAGAACCGCTATAATTCCGGGACATACCCGTATGACGACCACGAAACGGATCACTTCCGTTACGGTTCCGGGTTTGAAAGGGAGTAAATATGGCTCGCGGCTGGGAACAAAATTACCGCGCGGCGAGAACAACGGCAGGATTCTACCCGGTCTCCGGGAGGGCGCTGACGGCCCTGACCGGGGATGATCGCAACAGTTTCCTCCACGGTATGGTGGTCAGTGAGGTCAACCAGGCGCCGGAAAACAGCTGGACCCTGTCCGCCTGCCTGACTCCCAAGGGCAAAATGCTCTCGGACCTGGCGTTGTACCACCTTCCCGACGGGATCTGGATCGAGACGGAACAGACCTTGAGAGAGACGGTGGAGACCACCCTTCGCCGTTACGCCCTGCGGGCGGCTATCGAACTGGAGGACCTGTCCGGTCGCTGGTCCATCCTCGATATCACCGGCCCCGATGCCGGCGCTTTCGCAGGCGAGTTGCCCGAGCCCGGCCAGGTTGTTCAGCGGATGCTGGGTGACAGGGCAACGTTCCTGGCCCGGACCGACCGCCCGCTGCAACCGACGCTACGCTGGCTGGTGCCGGCGGCTCTGGAGGCGGCGGCTTCGGACAGCCTTCTGGCCGGCGGCGCGACCCGACTGGAGCCGGAACCTGCCGCAGCTCTCAGAATGGAGGCCGGCATCCCGGTGTTCGGCACCGACGTATCCGCCGACAACCTGGTCCTGGAAGTGCCGGCGTACCGCCCGGGTATCTCCTTCGAGAAGGGCTGTTACATCGGCCAGGAGACAGTTGCCAGGCTCCATGCCCGGGGCGAGAAGATCGCCCGAAACCTGCGGGGCGTCCTGACCGATCCGGCCCCGGAACCAGGCTCCGCGGTCATGGCCGGCGGAAAGCAGGTCGGCACCATCACCAGTACGACCTGGTCACCGGCGGCAGGCCGGCATCTTTCCCTTGCCATAGTTCATCGTTCCGCCATGGAGCATGGTGCGGTGGTTGAAATCCTGGGAACGGAAGGGACGATTCAGGGAACGGTCACGGAGCTCCCGATTCAGGACGGGTGATCGGCGACCCCCTGGATCCCCTTGCGGATGCTGTCCATCTCTTCCCGGGAGATCTTCCGGGCCGGCACGCCGCCCCAGGTTTCGCCGTCGCCCACCCGGCTGCCGGGTAAGAGGACCGACTCGGGCAGGATGACCGCATCGTGTCCGATGACCACATCCCCCATGACGCAGCATGCCAGCCCCAGAGTGGCTCGATCTCCAACGATCACAGGGGCCACCACCAGGTTCCCGCCGCCGCCGTAGTGTGCAAATATCCGGACACTGCCGCCCAGGGCGGCATCTTCGCCGATGGTAATCAATTGCGGGTCACTAATGTACTCCGTGTTGATGAACGCGTGACGTCCGATCTTCATCCCCATCGCCTTCAGGAACCAGACTCCGAACGGCGTCAGGGTTACGAACGGCAGGAAGGTGTACCGCACCAGGTAGAACAGCCCGTTGTGGATGAACCACGGCACCGCCGCCAGGGTGTAGTACCCGCCCTTGAACGGCTTGACCCGGGTCGGCAGCACCAGGTTGTACACCGGCACGACCACCAGCAGCGCCAGCCCGAACACGAAAAAGGAGAACGCCAGCAGGGAGCCGGCGGCGAACCAGTGCAGGAATCCGGGCCAGTCCAGGGTCAACGGATACAGCCGGCTCCAGACCCACAGTGCCGGCGCAATCGCCATGCCCAGGGCGGTTGAAGCCATGATGTAGAGCCCCAGAACCAGAATGCCATACGCGGCACGACTGAAACGACGCAGGATGCGATCCAGGCGGTTCACCGGAGGTGGACTTTTCGAGTGGTCTTTAGCGTACGATTTCATGTCCGCCGTATCAGGCCTGGAACGGGAACAGCGAGTCCATCCCGGGGCAGGGTTCCGGACAGAATCCTGTCCGGGTCCGTTTCGCCGTCATCGCCCACGAGCATGAGGCCATTGGCCTGTTTCAGGTTGTTGGCCACCGAAACGGCGAACGCACGGCTCACATATCCGGCTTCCACCTCCTCAACCTGGGTACCGCAGCCCGCCACCAGAACGGCCACTGCCAGCAATACCAGTCCTGCAGTACGTTTCCAGATGCTCATCACGGGATTGTACCCCATTCCCCTGGCGGGAATTCTCCGGACCCTGCTATTTGGACCTATTCCCCGATTTTTGCCGCCATGCTCACCCCGGGCCATCCGGCGTACAATTGGATCGGGAGCGTCCGGCGGGAGGAGGTGAAAGATGGTTACCCTCCGGCTCGATGATGAAAAAACAGATCTGCTGAAGCAGGTGCTGGATGTCAGCCTCTCCGAACTCCACATGGAGATCGCCCACACCGACAGCTGGGAGTACCGGGAAATGCTGAAGGACCGGGAAGCATCTCTCAAGGAGATTCTCCACGAACTGGTCCTGAGCCAGGCGGTGTTCTAGGGCGCCTACACAAGCGCCATGCTGATCACTTTCGGGCTGACCAGTCTGTCGAAATCTTCATAGGACATCTTGATCAGAACGGTGTGGGCGCAGGCGTTGAACGCGATCTGCTCGTCTTCGGTCAGTTCCTCGGCGACATAGACATCCATGCCGTGTAGATGACCGAACGGCGGCATCGCCCCGACGTCACACTCGGGGAGCATTTTCACGAACTCCTCTTCCTTCGCCAATTTCACATCGTCGGTCCCGGCCGCCCCTTTCAACAGGTCGAAATCGACCCGGAATGAGGCGGGCAGCACCGCCATGGCCATCTTCCCGTCGATCTTGACCATGACCGTCTTGGCCATTTCCTTGCCGGGGACATGGGCCAACGCCGCCGTTTCCTGGGCGGTGTAAGCCCGTGAATGGCAGATGGTGACGTATTTGACCTTCTCCTTGTCCAGATACTTCTTCAGTTCCGCAATCGGCATGATGCGTCCTCCTTTACAACCCGTGCGCCCTGGCGGGCACAAACCATTGTCACCAGTGTAATCGGCAGATGCGGAGACTGTCATCCATGCAGTATTTCCCTGAAAGGGGGTAATTCAGACTCCAAGAAGACTATTCCGATGTAATTGCAGTGGTTTTTTGGCTTAGGCGACAAATCCGTATGGAGGTATTAAAGGAGCCGAGGAGGCTCCACCATGAGATTCAAGATCACCATCCTCATCGTCGGAATGGTACTTACAGGCTGCATCATCGACCGTGGCTCCTATGTCCCGGCTCCCCGCCCCATGACCGCAGCCGAATCTGCCTCTGCAATGGTGGACGAAGCGATGGTGCAGACCATGATTGCCCGATTCGGCCCGCTGATCTACCTGCGGTCCGATGATGCCTACGTACTGGATGATCCGGACTACGTGCTGGACAACGGGGTGACGCTGAACTGGGGTCTGGTCGAAAACGAAACAGACTACAACAGCTTCAAGGCGACCCGGGTGCGCACCATGCCGACCTCCTCGGCAACCATCCTGCGGGACTGGACGACGATCAAGGAAGGGATCGAATCCACGGACAACCCTGAAGCGTACCGCTACTGGCTGCATATTCCGGACAAGCTGAAGTCTGGAAGCATGCGCCGTGCCCGGGCCCTGGTCCACGTATTGCCGGCGGACTCCATGTCCACCGAGATCCAGTTCTGGCTGTTCTACCCGTTCAACGGACCGGGCCGGGTTGAAGTCTGCGCCTCCAGCAAGATGTGCGACGACAACTGGCTTCGGGAAGCAGGTCGACACTACGGTGACTGGGAAATGGTCAGTGTCCTGGTATCCAACGACGCACGAGACCTTCTGGGCGTCTACATGTCGAGGCACAACACTTCGGAGACCTTTGATCGCTGGGAGGACGGCAGCTTCCGCTCCACCACCAACTCCAACAACAAGTTGAGTTTCGAAGGACTGGGACGGAACTCCCACCCGATCGTTTATGCGGGGATCTCCTCGCATGCCCATTACACCACCCCCGGGACCCATAACTACAAACGGGTGTTCTCCAAGGACTACGGCGTGGGGACCGCATCCGCCGACCTGTTCGACAGGACCGATGTCGGCCGTGGCCTGCTGGCCCACAAGCCTGCCGGCTACCGCATCATCGCCTCGGACCTACCTGATTTCCAGGTAGAGGAACCGGACTGGCTGCAGTACGACGGCCGCTGGGGACAGTACGAGAGGTCCACCGACAAGATCAAGTGGGCCCTCCATTTCATCAAGGTCTATACGTTCTCCGAAGTGAGCCGGGGGCCGACCGGACCAAAGGCGAAAACAGCATGGTCCGGCGTTTTTTAATACTGACATTCACCCTGGTGTTACTGGCTGGCTGCGGAGACTCACCGGTTCCGCCGGACCCGGGCTGCCCTGACGGCATGGTGATCCATCCGATGTGGCAGGGAGAATATCCCGGGCCGGTCATCCATGTGATCGACCCGGTTGAGGTTCCGACGTTCGCTGATCCCTGCGACCCGTACCCCAGTGGGACCTGTACGTTGACGGCAGGTGTCTTCCACCCCTGGGGCGACGGAGACGACTTCGTCACACTCCGGCCGGTTGAACCGTACACGGCGAAGGATCGATTCACCCTGGAAGAAACCATCGTTGAGGTTGGAGAAACCGTACTGGTCACCGGCTACCTTGCCGAGAACATCTGCGCTTTCCGTGTTCGAGAGGAAACGATCCACGCCGAATGCCTGTACGAGGATAATTATCCCCTGGAAGCGCTTCCGGCATTGCCGGTGGAAGAACTGCAGTTCTTCCGGGCCGGCTGCGAAGGCTGGATCCTGGTGGATGAAGATCTGTTCGACCACCAGAAGATTGTGGATGGGGCGATCCTGGAATGGGGGAAGGTCGGGCCTGGCTAAGCCGGATCTACCGCAACACCCAGTGCTGGACCTGCTGCTCTTTCAGAAATGCCTCGGCGCCTGCCCCCTGGAGGATCGCAAAAGTAGCCAGCATTCCTGCGTCCAGGCATGTGCCGGCGGCAACCGAGACCGACCGGGGCGCTTCCGGCACAGGCCAGCCGGTGCGGGGATCCATGATGTGTCCGTAACGCACACCGTCCTTCAACAGGAACCGGTTGGCGTCTCCGCTTGTGGCGATGGCGCCGGCGGTGAGCTGGATGATTATCTTCGCTCCGAAAGCCGAACGACCCGGGTCCTGGATCCCGACGGACCAGGGCGCCAGATCCTTCCGGGGGCGCGTCACCGCCAGGTCACCGCCCAGGTTCACCAGGCAACTTGCCGGAGTGGTTTCGGCAGCCATCCGGGCAGCACGGTCAGCGGCGTATTCCTTCCCGATGCCTCCCAGGTCGATCTCCATCCCCTCCCTAAGGCGGATGGCACTGCCGTTCCAGTCGACCTTGTCCCAGCCGACATGGCCCAGGATCTCCCCTACCGCATCCCGGTCGGGTAGCCGGCTGCCACCGTCAAACTTCCAGATCTTTCGGAGAACGCCGGAAGTGACATCGAAGCTGCCCGCACTGAGTTCGTGAAGCCGGGCGGCGTAATCCAGCAGGCCGGCGGTTTCGGCATCGACCTCCACCTGCCTGCCGGCGCCCTGGTTGACCACATGGATGATGTTGTCGGTGCGGTAACGGCTGTATTTCGATTCGATGCGCCGGACTTCGCCGGCCACCGTGGTCAGGGTCGCCGAAGCTTCACCCCGGTCCCCGGTCTCCATCAGCACCTGGCAGGGACTGGCCATGGCGTGGAACCGGCCGACCCATTGCCCGCCGTCCCGGGCCAGTTCCTGCCGCGGCCTGTCCCCGGCCGGCGCCATCTAGAACCGGTATCCGACCTGCACAATGATGGCGTCCACCGAAGGGAACAGGTCGAACTGGTCCAGGGATCCGAATGAGGAGCCTGGAGGGCTTGTGCCGGACTGCTGGTAGTACTCGAGGCGGGCCGAGTACTCCCGGCCTGCGCCCAGCAATCGCCCGACCTTCACCCCGAGGGTCTGGCCGTCCATGTCCCCCAGCCGGTAATCGGCGGTGGCATGGTCCGGTAGCGGGTCTCCATCCAGCAGGTACGGCCGATAGAAATCGGCCGCCGTCTGGGTGTAGTACCGCAGGTGGGGCTGGACGTACCAGTTGGCCCCGATCGGACTGCGCCAGTGGAAATCCAGGGTATGAGAGACCACATCCCAGTCGTCGGTCATATAGCGATACGATCCGTCTACCACCTGCCGTCCGAATTTGTGCTTGATCATGCCGAACAGACTGTGCTTGGTCCGCTCGTCCGGCCGGTTCTCGTAGAGGTACAGGTTCATTCCGGGAGGGCCGGCCACCGGGTCGCCACTGACCGGGTCGAGAACACTGAGAACCTTATATGGGTCACTGAGGTGCCCCGATGAGGCGCTCAACGAATAGTTCAATTGACCGATGGTGCGTTTGCCGAACACCTGGGTCACCCCGAGGAACAGGTCGGCCACCGTTTTCGATTCGCTGCCGGTCTTGCTCGGGTTGGGGTCGTCATCGTCATCCATCTCGGGCAGCATCATGCGGAAAGCAAGGGGTGTTCCGCCGTCCGGGTCGATGGAGTCGGCGGCGAAGGCAACGCCGAAGGTCAGCCGGGTGTTGCGCCGGCCCAGGTCCCGGTTGATCCGGGCGTTGACCCCCGTATGGAGGTAGTCGTACTCCTTGGAAGCCGACGCCCCAAGATCGATTTCGTACCGTGACCCGATGGGCCGCAGCCAGTTGGCCGACACTGCAAGACGGGTGTCCTGGAACGTCGGGTCGAGAGGAATATCTCCTGGATTGATTCTGTAGTCACCGCCTCCCGACGGATTGGAGAACGTCTGGGGCAAGCTGGACTGAACGGCGCCATTGGCCGAGGCGCCGGTCAAGGTGTCCAGCACTGCCCGGAGCGTCAGCACCGAACCGTCGAAGGTCCGGACCGCCAGCATCTTGGCGCTGCCGTCCTGAACCCGGTCGGATTCTCCGTAATACGCCACGCTTGTATCGAACTTCCATTTGTCAACTTTTTCGGCGGCGATGGACGGGCCGGACGCCCCACCCAGCAAGGCCCCGGTGGCCGCCACGAGCGAGGCCGCGATCTTCAATTGCATCCGCAACCTCCTCCCCCGAAGCCACGGCCACCGCTGCTGGCTTCCCGGCTGAAGTAGATGTGGTCGTCGAATTCGGATTCCAGCGGATCGCAGATCAGCTGCATCTCACGGGCCGCCAGGTCTCCCCTCTCCCAGGGACGCACGCCGACCGCCCTTTCAGGGCCTGCCTGCAGCGTAATGGTCGTATCGCCGGTGGCGTCGTCCAGCAACGCCTGCAGATGCCGTTCGTACTCCGCCGTCTGCTCGGCGTGGAAGCCGGCATGGCTGTACACCGGCTGGCCGTTGCGGTTGAACAGCACGGAGAACGGCATGGACGCCACACCGTACCGTTCCGCCAGCACACCGGTCGGATCGAACCGTTTCTCGATCCCGTCCAGGCTGTTGACCTTCAGGAACGAATCGGCCGCCTCACGGTCCTCGTCCAGGTTGACCGCCACGACCACCAGCCCCCGGTCTGCATACCGGCGCGCCATTTCTTCCATCCAGGGAAACGAATCCCTGCACGGCCCGCACCATGAGGCCCAGAAATCGACCAGCACCACCTTGCCGTCATACGGCTCCAGGCTGAAATCGGCAGTCCCGGCTTCCTGGTCGGCGGCCAGGATGGAAGGTGAGATAAGGATGACGGCGGCGAGGGTACAGGCAGCCATAAAGGCTGTATGGGGGGATTTCATTGTTGATTCATCTCCAGGTTGAATACCAGATTAAGGTAACCCCCAGAATATTCACCGTCAATCAGGGGATTCCCTGATCCAATTGCATCCTGACTTCGGCGACTAGCCTTTCAGCTTCCCCACCAGATCGATGTACCCCTGCATCGCATCGTCCCGGGGGGTGCCTGCAATCTCTTTCCATGCATCGTACTTGGCGGCATTGACGAAATCCATCGACGAAGGCCGTTCGCCTGCCACGTCCCCTGAAGACCCCTGCTTGTAGAGTGCGTACAGCTTCAACAATTTGTTGTTGCTGGGCATTTTTGTCAACGCTTTGGCCTCTACGGCCGCCTTTTCGAAAGCCGTCTGTAGATCACTCACGACACCCACCTTCCCTTTCGGAATTTTCCTGCTCTCCATTATACGAAAATGCCGAATTTTAGGGCAACTTGCCCGTTGCTGGACCGGAACCTAAGTTCACCCACGGAGGTCCCGAGATGAATATGATGCAGGGTGGAGCACAACCGGTGGTGGCCAGGCTCCTGGACGGCCGTACCCTCAAAGGTACGACCCGGGATTTCGGTCCGAACAAACCGAAATTCCACCTCTTCCCGTGGGGCGAGGAGGCCGACAAGCCGCTGGACATCGTGATCGGGGCACTGAAGGCGGTGTTCTTCGTCAAGAGTTACGAGGGCAACAGCGAACACGATGAAGACAACAGCTTCCAGACCGCCAAGGGGCAGGGACGCAAGCTGGTAGTGCACTTCAAGGACAGCGAAACCATCGCCGGATTCACCATGGGCTACAACCCGAGCAACCAGGGCTTTTTCCTGATCCCCGCCGACCCGGAGAGCAATAACGCCCGGATCTACGTCGTCAACGCGGCGGTGAACAAGGTGGAACCGTTTAGCGGCGTGGCGCCGGCGGACAGGGCGGCCAGCGGGTCCTGATCGATGCTATCGTCTCCCTTGACCCGCATCGGGTGCAGAGGGGGATGAACGTGATTCTCCGCAAAAGTCAGGCGGTCTTTCTTGCCGGCGTGTGCATGATCCTGTACCTGGGAATCGGTTGCGCGCCTGTAGACGACGACAACAACATCCGGCTCCTGCAGCAGATCGGCGAGAGCGGGACTGCAGAACCCGACGTCCTCACCTTCGTGGTGGATCGCCTTGAGAACGGCGGCGAACAGGAGCGGGTCTTCGCAGCGTGGGCCCTCGGGCAGGTCGGCGCCACCAGCCAGGCCGCACTGCTGCTTGATAAATATCGTAACGATCCGTTTCGCTACGTCCGGATCAACTCCGCCGAAGCGCTCTGCCTGCTGGGAGGTCCGGAACGGGACCAGGTTCTTCTCGAAACCATGACCAGCACCGACGACGAACTGCAAATGACCGTCCTGCGCTACCTGACGACATCACCTGACCCTGAGATGGGCGACCATCTCGGCCGGCTTCTGCTGGAAGGGGAGCCCCAGGTCCGGCCGTTTGCCGCCGGGGCGCTGTCCAAGGCCGGTAACTCCCAGGCAGTCACATTCCTCGTTCAGGCAGCCCAGCGGACCGGCGACATGGACAAGGACACCCTGGCGCCGGTGGCTTTCGCTCTGGGGACAATCGGGGATCCGGCCGGGATTGCTGCTCTCACCGACCTGCTGGAACACGAGGCATGGGAGGTCCGCGCCAACGCCGTGCAGGCCCTGGGCATGATCGGCGATCCGTCCGTCCGAACGACCCTTCCCCCGCTGCTCAGGGATCCACACGCTCAGGTCCGGGCCGCCACCCAGCGGGCACTGGGACGGCTGGAATGAACGCTGACGTCAAACAGGTCGATTCGTTTCGGTTCGTACCCATGATGACGAAGAAGCTGATGCAAGCCTGGTACCCGAAGGAGCCGGTGCAGGAGATTCCGTGGACGCCCCTGGCGAAGCCACTTGAAGAATGCCGCATCGCATTGATCAGTTCAGCCGGTCTGGCTACTACCGGTGGCCTGCCTTTTGACCAGCAGGGCGAAAGGGACAAGCCCTGGTGGGGAGATCCCGGGTTCCGCCGTATCCCTCGTGACACCCAACAGGTCAGGAGTTACCACCTCCACATCAACACCCGCTACGCCGAGGAAGACCTGAACAGTGTCCTGCCCCTTCATCGACTGGCTGAACTGGAGGCGGAGGGCGCCATCGGGGCCGCGGCGGAGACCCATTATTCGTTCATGGGATACCTCCCGGATGCCGGCGAGTTTCTGGAACGGACCGTACCGCAGATCATTGCGAGCCTGCGGGACGAGCGAGTGGACATCGTGCTCCTGGTCCCGGTCTGACCGTTCTGCTGCCGGTCCGTGGGACTGGCACAACGGGAATTCGAAGCGGCCGGCTTCAGCACCATCACGCTCTCGCCCATGGCCGACGTGACCGCCGCCTTCGGCGCTCCAAGAGTTGCAGCCATTGAGCACCCGCTAAGCCAGACTGTCGGGCGGCCGGGCGACATCGAAGGACAGGGCGCCGTACTCAGGGCAACCTTGGAAGCGCTCCAATCCATCGACCAGCCGGGCGGAATGGTTCATCTGCCGTTCTCGTGGCACGAGTCCCGAGCGGAAGCGATCAGGAACAGCCATCCCGTAGAGCCGCCGCCGATCTCGGCTTACATCAAGCGCAAGCCGTGGCTCATGGCGAAGCTCCTCAGAGGCGAACTGCCCAAACCGGGTTAGTCCTCGACCTGCGTTCGCACTTCCTCCGTCAGTTCGTCGAACCAACTCCTGAGGGCGGTGCGGAGGCCGGTGACGTTCAAGAAGACGATCAGTTCCTCCCCTTCCATTGTCACGGTCTGCTCTGTGACCAGACCTTCAACGGACAAATCCTCGGGCAGTGCCTCCTGTCCGATGTAGAGATCCGCCATCCGTTTGCGGTCCTCCGGATCCTTGATGGTCAGCCGGATCTCCGTTCCGATCTCGTCGGATCCGGCAATATCGACACCCAGTACTATCTTCCCGACTGCGTTCCACTCCGGTCCGGGCTCACGGTCCAGACTCCGAAGCAGTTCGACCAGGGCTCCGTTCTCGTTGGTCACGACACCGTAGAAATCCCAATCCGTCGCCAGGGTTGTGGCGTCAGCGGCCAGGTCGGTCTTCACGGCCGGATCGCTGCCGGCGTCATCCGCCCGGTCCAGAAAGGACTCGATGGCTCCACCTGTCCGGCTGACCAGAATGGTGCCTGAGGCGAAACAGAGCGCCAGCCCTTCACCATCATCGATGATCGCCTGACCCTGGTACTTGTACATGTCCGAACCGGTCCCGCCCTTGTCGGCCATGAACGAGAACATCATCGGAAGCATCCGGGGCATGCTGCGGAGGTTGGCGGCCACGAGCCAGTCGAATTCTTCTTCTCCGGCAACCGGCTCCAGGGTCAGGGTCACCTCCATGGGGATGAACTGCCGAAACTGCCCCTGGCGCTGGGTCTGCATGTACGGGCTGTTTTCGATCCAGCCGAAGACCTCAGGTTTTTCCTGTCCCTGCATCCGGTTCATCTGGCGCTGAAACTCGGCGGTCAGGAAATCGATCATTTCGACTACGCCTTCGTCTTCGTACCGGTTCTGGGAGCCGAAAACGCCGATCGAGTCCTCGCCTACCGCCGAGTCCAGCGGCAACTGATCCCCGGTGGAAGAGAGCCACAACACACCCATGAAACAGGCGCCGATTGTTCCGATAAAAAGCAGGCTGCAACCGATGCCGACTCCGAAGAGAGCCTTTTGCCAGCCCTTCCATCCCTGCTTTTCCTGCGGCGGAGCGTAACTCGGGTCCATGGAACAAGCCTCCCTGGTAGCCTGCACCATTATAAGGAAATGTATCCGGGAAGTTGCCCTTACTGGACAGTTTCCGGACGACGCACCGGCAGACCGGCGCCGTCCCAGGCGTTCATCCCACCGGTAACGTTATAGACACGGCTGTAGCCGTGTCTGCGGAGAACGCTGCAGGCGGTGCTGGACCGCATCCCTCCGGCACAGATAACGGCCAGCTCCTGCTCCGGCGCGAACTCCAACCGTTCCAGATCGGCAGGGATGTATTTGAAATTCATGTTCACAGCCGACTCGATATGGCCCGAGTCCCATTCCGCGTTGTCCCGGACGTCCAGAACTCCAACGGCGCGTTGCAGCATTTCCTTGTGCAGATCCTGCACATCGATCTGGGGCAGGTCGATTCCGGGAAGCCCGGCAGCCAGCCAATCATCCATGACTACGGCGCCGCCGACACGCTGGTCAAGTCCGACGAACGCCAGCTTGTGAACGGCGGAAGCAGCGGATTCCAGCCGGTCCACCACCAGGAGAAACGGATCGTCCGATGGAACGAGCCAGCCGACATTCTGCTCAAAGCTCCCGCTGCACGCTTCCACGTTGTACGCACCGGGGATGTGGGATCGTCCGAACGCATCATGGTGCCGGGTATCCAGAACAAGGATGCCGTCCAGGATCATTCGCTGCATCTCATCGAGTCCGACAGGCGGTATGACCGGCTGTCCTGTTGCGCAAGGCTTGTGCCCCTGGTTGATGGCGACGATATTCGCCATATTGGCGGGCCTGGGCGGCTGGTCCTGCAGCATGAAGCGGACAAAGGCCGGTTCGTCTGTGAACTGCAGCGACGGGTTGTACCGTCTCTCGTATCCGATGGTAGTGACAACCTTGCCACTTGTGACACGGCCTCACGTGGAGCCGGCGACATGCCCCGGGTAGACTTCGGTGAAATCAGGGAGGGCCAGCAGGCGAGGCAACGACTCCCTGAACAGGGTCGCAGCCCCGGCACTGCCGTCCTGGGCCAGGTCGGGACGCGCAAGATCGCCGACCATCAGGCAGTCGGCGGTCAGGATGCACCAGGGCTCCGCCCCGCGGCTGTGGTCCCGCACCAGCAGGTTGATCTGCTCGGGACGATGTCCGGGTACGTGCAGCACCTCCAGTTCCACTTCCCCGAACCGGATGCTGACACCATCGGCAAGCAAAGTGGCCTTGTACGTGGTTTCGATCCGCTCCGGGAGGAACAGTTCGGCGCCGGTGGCCTCCACCAGTCGCCGCGCACCGGAAACATGATCGGCATGACTGTGGGAATCGATCACCCGGGTGATGTTCATCCCTTTGCTCCGGGCAGCGGCCAGATACGGTTCGATATCCCATAACGGATCGAATACAGCGCACTCGCCGCAGTCCGAGGAGCCGACCATGTAGGTGGCGCATCCGGTCTGCTCACGTATCAACTGCTGGAACCACATACCGAATTCCTCCCGGTCAATCAGCTTGTCGGATCGGGCACATAACGTAAATACGACTTTTCCTCACGCCAGCCGCCGGGGAACTTGGTTTTCGCTTCCTCGTTGCTGATGGAAGGGACGATGATGACGTCATCGCCGTGATTCCAGTTCACCGGTGTTGCGACCTGGTGGTTGGATGTCAGTTGCAGCGAATCGATGGTCCGAAGGATTTCGTCGAAGTTCCGGCCGGTGCTTGCCGGATAGGTCAGGGTCAGCCGAACCTTCTTGGCTGGGTCGATGACAAATACCGAACGAACAGTCAGGGTGTCGTCGGCTTTCGGGTGGATCATGTCGTACTGGAACGAAACCGCACGGTCGGTGTCGGCGATCAGGGGAAAGTTCAAGGCGACCCCCTGGGTCTCTTCAATATCCCTGGCCCAGCCGTGGTGCTCTTCGATAGTGTCCACACTGAGACCGATCACCTTGATATTACGTTCATCGAATCGCGGCTTCAGGTGTGCAACCTGACCCAGTTCGGTGGTGCAGACCGGTGTGTAATCCTTCGGGTGGGAGAATAATACGGCCCAGCCGTCCCCCATCCAGTCGTAGAGATCCAGTTTTCCCTCGGTGGTTTCGGCCGTGAAATTTGGAGCGGTATCACCTAGTCGTATCGCCATATCCCGTCCTCCCGTCGCTTAGAGGGGCTCGCCCGATCCGGATCGAGTGTTCGCAATGTCAGGCGAGCAGAATTGTTTACCAATCCTATCATGTATATAGGCAAAGAAAATACGAGCACCTTCAATCGGGACTTTGCCACACCTCGCGATGCTCTCGTATTCTGTTATCTTTCTGTAAAACCAAGCCTTAGCCCGGTTCCGGATACTGCAATACCAGCTGATCGGCAGTACTATCCGTGTGTTCACCTGCACTTTTGACATGGAGGACCGATCATGAAGCATCCTGCCTTTTCAGTGTTCCTGGTTCTGGGGTTGGTCCTTGTTGGAACCATGTCGATTTCCGCCGCCGCCCCCGAACCGATGCAATATGCCGAACGGATCACGATCCACTCCGACGTAATGGACGAAGACCGTGTCATCCTCATTTCCAAACCTGCAGGCTACGACACAACCACCGCCGGCTACCCCGTCCTCTACATGACCGACGGTGGGGCCCACTTGCTGCACACCGCCGGCACCGTTGATTTCCTTAACCGAAACGGGAGGATCCCCCAGGTCATCATCGTCGGTGTGCTGAACACGGACCGTACCCGCGACCTGACGCCGACAGCCGCCACCATTACCCAGCAGGACGGCAACGAGGTAGAGTTCCCGACATCCGGCGGCGCCGACAGGTTCCTCAAGTTCATCTCCAGCGAACTGATGCCGTATGTGGAGAGCAATTATCGAACCGTACCGTTCAGGATTTTCGCCGGACATTCTTTCGGCGGACTGCTATCCGCCTACACGCTGGTGAGCCAGCCGGACCTGTTCAACGCCTACATCGCAGCCAGTCCTACGCTGGGCTGGGATGATGACCTCATTTTGAAGAAGGCCAAAAAGCTGTTCACCGACCGCAAGGAGCTGAACAAGACCTTTTACATGACGCTGGGTGACGAGCCTCCCTTGCAGGGCTCTTACGATACTTTCGAGAAGTTCCTCAAGAAAACTCACGCTAAGGGATTCACCTGGGGCAGCAAACAGATGCCTGCGGAGGACCACGGGTCGGTAGTGCTGCGAAGTCATTACTTCGGCTTGAAAAAGATCTTCGAAGACTGGCAGATCCCCCGTGACGCGGAGAGTGGCGTCATCACAGGGGGGCTGGAAGGTGTGAAAGCCCATTTCGGGCAACTCTCGAAGAAGTACGGCTACGCCGTCACTCCGCCTGAGGGTCAGATCAACGTTTTCGGATACCAGGCACTGGGCAACGGCAAACACGCGGAAGCGATTGAAATATTTCGCTACAACGTGAAGCTCTCTCCCCTCTCGGCCAACCCGCATGACAGCCTGGGCGAGGCTCTTGAGGCGGACGGACAACTTGAAGCGGCCAGGGAAAGCTATGCCAGGGCTTTTGAAATCGGTGGCCGGAACAAAGATCCCAATACCCAGGTATTCAAAACCAACCTGGATCGGGTCACGAACCCGGGAGAGTGAGGAAGCTCTATCTCAGTTCCAGCCTACTCGGGTCCTCCCGCGTTTTCGGCAATCACCCTGTAGTAATACGGCTCGACGGCGGTCGTGGCATCGATATCGAACCATTGCGGGACGGTTGCCGAGCCGACTTCAACTGCCGCAACACCGCTGCAGCCTTTCCGCAAAGAGCTCTAGTTCTTACAATTCCCGATCCGATGTCCCGGGAGTCTCCCGGAGGATGCATGTCGGCCAATATGCGTATCTCGGTGATCCATGCCGGATTAGTATGCATGCAATCACATTGGCCCTGCTCTTGCTGTTCGCGGTTTCAGCCGCTCATGCTGACTTGATCGATATCGGCGGAGGGATGGTTTATGACAGCGCCCTGGACGTGACCTGGCAGCAGGATCCGAACTACGCGCAGACGTCAGGATATGATGCCGACGGGTTGATGACGTTCGACGAGGCCAACACCTGGGCCGCGACCTTGATACATGGCGGCACCGGTGGCTGGCGGCTTCCGACTTTCGACTCCAACAATCCGAGACCCGGTACGGCGACCTCTGCAAATGAGATTGGATCTCTCCTGATGGAGCTGACCGGCGGAGGATTTGATCTTTATTATCCCTACGATGTCAGTCCATTCATGAACCTGCCCCATCTCAGCGGCGAGAACAGCCCGTTCAGAGAGGTCTACTGGACCGGTCTGGCGGGTGGTCCCGGCCTGGCGTGGGACTACTACATGGGCTGTGGGTGATGGGGTGAAGTTCCCATCGGTGATGGGAAATATGTTTGGGCCGTGCACGATGGCCTCGTACCTTTCGACAGACTCACCTGCGAAGGCTTTGAGCCGCCGTTGGCCGGCGGGCCGGTCAGAGTAAAGAAGAACAGAGTCCTTCCCCACAAAGCCCGGCTATCCGGCCATGACGGCATGGAGGTGACCGATCTGGAGCTTGAAACCTCACCTGTTATCCAGGTAATGCACGACTCGGGCGCAGGCTCCGCGTCTGATGTGACCGATGATGCGCTTCCTGCCGGGCAGGGAACGGAGGGAAACCAGTTCTACTTCGACTTCTCCGGCAAGTGGCAGTTCAACCTCAAGACGAAGAATTACACTGCACCGGGAACCTACCACGTAACGATGGTTTCAGGGGATCTCACCGAATACGATATTTCGCCTGTGTGCGAGGCGACCTTCGTGATCGAGTAACCGACAATGAGACTCGACTGGAAGGACGGGGCTATCGGGCTCCGTCCTTTTTTCATGGGTTTTGCGATCGGATTATTTCTTGGAGGCGCGGGCGATGTACCGGAGATAGGCGGCCAGGTGACGCATTTCGTCCTGCTCGAACTTCGGCCAGAACGGCGCCTTTTCCGCCATGAGATTGTGCATTTGGGGAGCATGGTTCCACATGGCCGCCGCCAGGGCTGCCCGGTCCGAACGGTATGAAGCGGCGCCCAGATCGGGGACTCCTTCGACCCCTCCCTGATGGCAGTCAGCGCATCCCTTGGCTGCGAAAACTGTGGCTCCTGTTTCAGGATCTCCATCGGCGCCTATATAGCCCAGGAAATAAAGGTGGGCGATCAGGTCGGTTAATTCGGTGTTCTCGAAGTGCGGAAACGGGATGCCCTGGCTGGTCATCTCGGTGTGCATGGCGTAACTGTGATTCCACAGGAGGCCGGTAATCTCCGAGACGGTCTTGGACAGGGCGGATCGAGTGATATCAGGGACACCATCGCGAGAACTGTCGTGACACGCGCCGCACCTTTTCGTCCTGTATATGTCCGCCCCTTGAACAGGGTCCGGCAGGGGCTGCAGGATCGATTCGCGCCGCTCTCGGAGTCCTTCAGCACGGATGAACGCCTGAATGTCCGCCATCTCGTTCCCTGTAAACTGTGGAATGGCCCGTCCCAGATGGATTTGCGCTCGCTGCATGACCGGTCCGGCGTTCCACATATCCCGGGCCAGCGGCGCCGGGGATGGGAACGCGCCGAATTCATCGAGAGCTCCTGCACTGTTTCCTCCTCGGCCGCCGAGAGAGTGACAGTCGAAGCACTGCAGTCTGGCGAACGTATCGGCGCCACGAACCGCATCCCCCGGTTGGTCAAACAATTGCAGGTAGTAGAGGTAGTTGAGGATATCCGCCATCTGTCGTGGATCAAGGGTCGGCCAGACATAGCCGCGATCTCCGACCTCGTCGATCATCCGCGGAGTATGGTTCCAGAAGTCTCCAACCAGTTCATAAAACGTTTTGCCGGCAACGGCCACCGAGATATTGGGGCCCAGAGTCTCTCCGCGCCCCCATACGGAATGACATCTTCCGCATCCCTTCTCGAAGAATATCTCCCGGCCACGGAACGGGCTCCCGTCGAGGATCGGATCACCCTCTCCCAGAGCGGTCGTCGCGAGAATCAGACCGAGCGGGAGCGCCAGAATCGAGATGGCAACAAGCCTGATCCAATGATGTCTGTTCATGACTTCACCGTATCCATATCGTCCGGGAGATAACCCGCCACTCGCTCCGAAACATCCGATACGGAAATTTCCCGTCCTTCCTGTATTTCCCAGATCGAAATGATCGGGAAATATTTTGTGGCGATCATGTAAACGAGTATGAACCCGGAAAATGTGCCGGCCATGATGGACAACTCAACCCAGGACGGAAAATAGTGCGTGAGGGAAACACCGACGCGAGGATGCAGGGACGTCGGGACGACGATATTGAACCGTTCCAGCCACATGCCGATGACCACCGCCACAGAAGCGACGACCGTCCCGGACACGGTCCGTGTCGCCTTGCGGCACATCAGGCCGAAAGGGATGATGGTGCAGCACGCGACCATTAACCAGAACGGGAAGGCGAAGCTGCCGGTCAATTTGGAATAAAGCGTGGCGAGTTCCGCCTCTTCACCTCCATACCAGACGGTGATGTTTTCGGCTAATGTGAAATAGAACCAGATCGCGGACATTACCAGCAACAGGAGTCCCATGTTGTTGAAATGTACGTCCTTGAAATAGGCGCCCAGATTGTAGACCCGCCTCAGGATCGCCATGGCGATGATCAGGGCGGCGATGCCGGAGAAAATGGCGCCCATGACGAAGTAAGGTCCGAAGATGGCGCTGTGCCACATGGGCCGAAGCGTGAGCGCGAAGATCCAACCAATGACGGTATGAACCGAGATGGCGATCGGAATCACGACTATGGCCAGGATGCCGATCATTTTTTCCAGGGTTTGTCGTGACTTCGGGGTATCGGTATACCCGATGGCCAGGAAGGAATACAGCCAGCGGGGGTGCAGGCCCAGATCCCGGATTCGTGCCAGATCCGGGATCATCGGGATATAGAGATAGGTGCTGCTGGCGGTGAAGTACAGCCCGATGCTCAAAACGTCCCACAAGAGAGGTGAGAACGCCTGGGAGTGCAGCAGGACGTTCAGGACCCTGTCAGGCCGGCCGAGATCCAGCACAGGCTGGATCGCCCCGAACCCGATAACCAGAACAGTGATGAACTCGGCCGAGCGGGTGATGGAGCGGCGCCACTCCGCGTTGGCGACTCGCAGGATGGCGGAAATGAGCGTACCCGCGTGTGAAATGCCGATGAAAAATACAAAGCAGATGATGTAGATGCCCCAGTATTCAGGTGTGTTCAGGCCGGTCGACCCCAGGCCGTGGCGCAACTGATAGATATAGGCGTAGGCGCCCCACAATGTGATCGCCACCATGATCGCAGCCCAGATCCAGAAGGTGGTCGTTGTGCGGACCAGGGGCATGAGCAGGACCCGTTCATCCTGGGGAAGACTTGAGACTCGTTCGAGATCTGTCACGGTTCAGTCCTTTTCAGAAAGGTAATAAACCTTCGGGTGTGTACCGAGACCCTCTTCCTGCCGGAAGGCCCGAGGGTCCGCCGCGAGTTCCGCCACGCGGTGATTCCGGTTTTCCAGGTCTCCGAATACGATCGCCCTGGTCGGGCAGCTCTCGGCGCAAGCAGGGATGTAGTCCTCCTCCCGCATCGGCCGACCTTCGGCCTTGGACTGCTCCCTGGCCAACTGCAGCCGGTGGGAGCAGAAGGTGCACTTCTCGATGACACCTACAGGCCTTATGGAAACGTCCGGATTCAGCCCCGGCAGAGTCGATTCGGGGTAGGACGGGCTGTGCCAGTTGAAGTATTTGGCAAGGTAGGGACAGGCATTGGCGCAATACCGGCACCCGATACACCGGGCGTAAATCTGGTTGACGATACCTTCGCTGTCCAGAGCGGTCGCCCCTACCGGGCAGACCATGGTGCAAGGGGGGCGATCGCAGTGCATGCAGGGCTGGGGGATGAACTTGGTGCGAACCTGCGGCCATTCCCCCTCGGTTTCAGCATGCACTTTCATCCATGAGATAGTGCGGTTCTCGTCGGCTGCCTGGGAACCTCCAACGGCAATATTGTTCTCCGACCGGCAGGCTATTTCACAAGCCTGGCAGCCGTTGCAAAGATCCAGGTCGATGACCATCCCCCAACGAGCCATGTCCTACCTCCTCAAACCGGGACCAGCCGCACCCGCGTGGAATACCAGTCCGGCAGACCGGTAACCGGGTCGACGCTCTTTCCAACCGCCCTCAGCGGGTTGGAGCCTCGTGGGTTTCCCCAGCCGCTCACCGAAGTGTGCAGGCCGTAGGGAACGTTGATCACTCCGGGCTGCGCCCCAGGGAAGACCTTGACCGCCGCTTCAAAGGCGCCGACCCGGGATTCGACCCGGACACGTTGTCCCTGGAGTATTTCGTGCTCTGTCGCGGTTTCGGGGTTGACTTCGATCCAGGTCTCCCAGCGGTTGCCTGTCAGTACTCCCAGGTTCTCCAGCAGCCATGGCATCAGAGGGGTTCCTCCGGAGGCCAGAGTCTGGACGCGGAACGGGACCATCTGGAGTGGATAGGGATTCTTCGCGTGATCATCCTGAACCGGCCCGGTTCGGATCGGAAGAAATCCCTCGGCCAGAGATTCGCCGGAATCTCCAAGACGCCGCCTTGCCTCCGCTGGGAAAATCCACACCTTGCCGTCGGGATGGCGCGATGCACCACTGCGGTCGTGGTAGTCGTAGAAAGGGTCAAACCAGCCACCAGCCGCCAGCATGGAATCCCAGTAGCTGTTTTCCTCCTCCCCATGGGGAAGCCACCACCCACGCTCTTCCAGTTGTCGCAATTCCTCGCGGCGGATCGGTTCCACAAATGCGCTGCCCCGATGCGCTCCGGCCAGAGCCTGGCCGCGGGCGCGGACCATCCGCTCAACCGACGAAAAGCGACCTGCCGCACTGTTGGAGCCATCCAGCCGGGCGATCAGGTCCAGCATTACATCGCCCGTAGCTCGGGTGTCGTGGATGGGAGGGGTGACCGGCTGCACGATGCCCCAGACCGGGAAAGGTACCGTGGACGGCGACGGGGCGTCCTGCCAGCGCTCGAGGTAGACATGATCAGGCAGGATCAGATCGGCGTGACGGGCGGTCTGATCGAGGAACGGAGAGAAGGAAACCACAAGCGGGATTTTCGACAGAGCCCGACGTACCTCGTCGGCGTTCGGATTGGAAGCCACAGGATTGGATTGGTACAGGAACAGAACCTGGGGGGAGGGGCTGGCATCGGCTCCTTCTTCGGATGGCCAGGTCGTGGAAGTCAGGGCAGCATTGGACAGTTCCGGGCCCCCCGCCGAAAGCGTTCCCGGCATGTGTTCCCCGGATAACGGCAACGTCGGCTGTATGAGAACGCCACCGGGCCGGTTCAGCCCCCCGACCAGAATGTTGAGAGCATGGATTGCGAGGGCGTCGGACAGCCCACCGGCCCGCCAGGATACAGCGTGATCCCAGACCGCCACCGGACGCCTAGCAGTGCCGAAGCTCTTGGCCAGGCCGGCCAGGGTTCGGGGCGGAACTCCGGTCCGGGCCGCAACCATGTCCGGCGGGCCATGGCGCAGGGCGAGAGTCCTGAACCCGGCGTGCATGATGCCGTCGTCACCGGTCCAGTCTTCCCAGCCCAGCACGTGACGTGAGACGGTGTCGGCGTCGTAAAGACCCTCCTTGAGAATCAGGTACGCGATGCCGAGAGCCAGGGTGCCGTACGTTCCGGGATGAACCGGAATCCACTGGTCCGCCCCGGCTGCGCTGCGGGACATACGTACATCGGCCTGGATCCACCGGGCATCGGAACCGGCCTCGCTCCCGCGGGCGCCGGCCGCGAGTGGAAGAGACCACCACGATTCGGCCAGGCTCGCCCCGAAGGACAGAACCAGATCCGAGCCGGCCAGGTCGAATGCCGGAGGCGTGTCGATCCCCTGGCACAGTTGCATGACGTCTGCAGAGCCGTCCCGGTAATCATCCACCAGGATCCGGTCCGTCCCGCATGTCCGGCAAAACATCGAAACAACTTCCTTCATCACTCCGGTGGTGTTTCCCGCCAGAAACTCGATTGTCCCGGGATTCGCGCTACCTCTCGCCGATCGGATCGCCGTAGCGACTCGCCCGCTGGCCTCTTCCCAGCTGATGGAACGAAATTCCTCGGACCCTGGCGGTCCGATTCGCTCCACCGGCCCTCGAAGGCGACCTGGATGATAAAGCATCTGGATTCCGGCTCGTCCCTTTGGGCACAATCCGCCCCGGCTGACGGGGTGCAATGGATTGCCGTCGATACGCGAGAGCTCGCCGTCGACCAGGCGCCCCTGAATCCCGCAGTGAGCCGGACATAGCATGCAGGTCGATGGCCGGAAGGTCTCCTTGCCGGGTCTCCAGTCCGGCCCCACCTGTGGAGGCGCCAGCGGAAACTGGTGGGACAGGGCGCCCAGGCCGAACCCTATGGTTGCGCCGGCAGTCCCTGCAAGAAAATCACGGCGTGAGATGGCCACGATCATTCCCCCCTGACCCTCATTCCTCCACACCCACCAACCGGGTCAGCGATGGCAATGGGTGCAATCAGTCTTCACGCCTCTCTCGGCGTGGCAGTCCAGGCATGTGTCCATGGTGATGTTGACGAGTGTTACCGGCGGCGGAGCGGTTGTGTCCGCAATGTCGCCGTGACAGGTTTCACATTCGATCCCTGCGAGGGTGACATGTTCCCGGTGCGAATAGTAGACGTGGTCCGGCATCCGGAACAGCTTCCGGAAGGCGGCGGGCTGCCCACTGGCGGCGAGTTCCAGGAGGCGTTGCTCTTCGGGGGATTCGGTCATCGCTTCTTCGTGACATGCCATGCAGATGTCCAGGCCGGGAAGTCCGGAGTGCTGGCTGATCTCATAGTATTCGTGGCAGGTGCTGCACTCCAGTTCGACCTCTTTCACGTGGATACGATGGTTGAACGCAACCGGCTGACGAACCGCGGCGGCCGGCCGCAGCAGGGTTCGGCCCGCCGCGAACCCGGCGGCGCCCAGGACTATAGTGGCGATCCCGATCAACAAGCGGCGACCAGGTGCGAGCTTTTCCTCCGCTGCCATGCTCTCCCCCCTTCAGTCTTCGCCAACCGTCGCTCCGGCATCGACGGTGCGCTGCAACTCCCTGGCCCACAATGCCTGGCCTCTGAGGAGCCGGTATCCCAGCAGTTCAGAGAGCGCGGTGAGCACCAGGTAGCCGATTCGAGGTTCTTTTTCGAATAAGTTCAACAGGTCATTCCTTGAGAAGGACACCAACCGGGTCGTTTCGCTGGCCCGGGCGGAAAGAGTGAAACGATAAGGCTTCACAAGTGTCGACCAACCCAGGGTCTGGCCGGGCCGGGCCGACTCGACGGTGACATCCTTCATGACGTTTCCGAACGACATCGGAAAACATAGGGCGACCTTGCCTTCCAATACGACATACAGGCGGTCGGCGACATCGCCCAGCATGAACAAGTATTCCCCGGTGGAACGTGTGAACTGTTCACCGCAGGAAGACAGTTTTGCGTATTCTTCATCAGCGAGTCCCTTGCAAAGATCAGCAGTTCGCAGAGGATCTTCCATCATTCTTTACACCTCGCCGCAGGTGAGGGCACGGGATCTCCCGCCTCTCACGAAACGAAAACGGACCACGGGGAGCCTCAATCAGGGGATTCAATTGGGCCGGGCGGAGATTCTCGTCGCCCTGTACAGGGAGTCGATGGACGGATCATCGATGAATCGGGCGACCATGTCCCGCTCCGACTTCAGGTAGCTTTCCAGATTGACGACGATGGCGTCGTCAAAGGGAACTTTGGAATCCTGCAACCGTTCTGAAACCGAGTCGTCGATGAATCGAGGAAAAGCTACCAGGTTTTCCACAGCGTGAGCATCATCGGCAGTACGCTGCTCTCTCTCCCGGATTCGCTGTTGTTCGGTGGATTGATACCCGACTACCAGCCCCAGCATCATCAAACCGAAAACGAGTGTAAGAAAAAGGTAGAAAACGATCGTACTGTCCATGATCTTCCTCCTGGACCATGGATAAAGCAAGGAGCGTACCGGCCTGGATAACTTTCCGGACCAATCCTGTGGGAATCGGTCCGATGGGGGGTAAAAGACCGCTCCGCCGTCGATTATGGAGATTTCAGGGGACAACCGATTGATGGCGGCACGATAGGGACGAGGTGCCCAACAGATGATGCATGACACTCTGTCAGCCTGAAACATGGCAGTAGCCTGACAGAAAGTCAGGAGTCGTCGTGGGCGTCTTTGTACTTGTTAAGAAGCCGGTACAGGTTTCTTTCGCTGATTCCGAGCAGACGCGCCGCCCCGGCCCTGTTGCCCTCGACACGTCCCAGAACCGACATCACGTGGCGCCGTTCAAGTTCCTCGAGGGTGGCAACTTCGAGTTCATCCGGTGCGGTGGCAGGCTGCAGCCCTCTCCGAACCGATTCGGGGATGTCGGCGATTCCGATTTCGTCCTGGTCACACAGGACCACGGCTTGCTGGATGACATGGATCAGCTCACGAATATTGCCCGGCCAACCATACTGAACAAGAATATCCATCGCTTCAAGGCTGATGCTCTTCGACGACGAGTATCGCAGGTTGAACTGGGCAGTGAAGTGCTCCGCCAGTTCACGGATGTCCCCGCTCCGTTCTCTCAGGGGAGGAATTTTCAGCGTAAGCGTGGCCAGGCGGTAGAACAGATCTTCTCGAAAATGACCTCGGGCGATCGCTTTGCGAAGGTCTCTATTGGTGGCTGCCACGATGCGTACATCCACTTCGATTTCGGTGGTCCCGCCCAGATGCCGGAACCTGCTCGTCTCCAGTACTCGCAGAAGTTTCGCCTGAATATCGGGGCTGGTATCTCCCACTTCGTCCAGGAACAAGGTTCCGCTGTTCGCAACCTCGAACAAGCCATGTTTCTTCCTGGAAGCACCCGTGAATGCTCCTCGCTCGTGGCCGAACAGTTCACTCTGGAGCAGTTCTTCATGGAGGGCGGCGCAGTCCACCACGACGAAAGGTGCTTCGCTGCGCTGACTTCGGGAGTGCAGCAGGGTCGCCACGACCTCCTTGCCGACACCGGTTTCTCCGAGGATCAGCGTGTTCGTATCTGTTTTGGCGAAGCGGTCGACATTCGCCAGTAGTTTCCTGAATTCCGGACTGGAGCCGACCAGGTCAGGCTCCAGGTTGGAAACGGAGTAACCGTCCTCGAGCACCGCCTGGCGCCGGACCAGGCGGACATGTTCGTAGGTTTTGTGGATAGTCATTTCAAGCTTTTCGATTGGACAGGGTTTTTCCAGATAATCAAACGCCCCGAGGCGCATCGCCTGCACCGCCGTATCGATGGTGCCATGGCCGGTGAGCAGCACGACTCCTGTGGCTGGATTCTGCTCCCTGAGCCGTGTCAGAACCTGGATTCCATCCATATCCGGCAGGCGAAGGTCCAGAAGTGTGACATCGGCTTCGTTCGAAGAAGCCAGTTTAAGAGCCTCTTCCCCCGTTGCGGCAACGGTTACGGTGTACCCTCGACGGGTCAGCTCCGATGACATGACCTGACGGAACGTATCGTCGTCGTCGATCAAGAGTAGCCGGGCCTTCTGATTCTCGCCGCTCATGATTACGATGGATCCTCAAGGGGGAACGTGATCTCTATACAGGATCCTTTTCCGACCACGCTGTGAAGCAGCTGTACGTCGCCTCCAAACCGTCTCATGAATTTCCTTGAAAGGAACAGTCCAAGACCTGTGCCTCTCGGTTTTTCCGTGCGGAACGGTTCAAACATATTTTTCTGGACCTCGGGGGGGATTCCGGATCCATTGTCCTCGATTTGCAGCCGGATGGCGGAATCCACCAGGAATTTCACGGTGATAATGCCTCCTTCGCCGTTGATCGATTCAATAGCATTGACCAGTACATTCAGGACAACATGCTGAACCACCTCGGTATTGGCGGTGACAACCGGGAGAGGGTCGGCGCCGTCGAATGTCAGATCGATTCCAGCTTCCCGGGCTGTCGGCTGGGCCAGGGCGATAACGCCCTGCACCACCTTACCAAGGTCGATCGGTTCAAGGGACGGAGGAATCCCCCGGGCGAACCGAAGGAACTGATCGGTTATCTTCCTGCAGCGGAGAACCTGTAGCCGGATTATGTCCGCGCTGTCGTGAATCGCGTCCGCGGTTCCGGCATCAACGGGTGAACTTCCGCGATCCTCCAATCTGGCGAGAATCGTTTCTGCGCACAGGAGTGTGGTGGCAAGGGGGGTATTGACTTCGTGGGACAAACCGGAAGCCAGAACGCCCAGCGAGGAAAGCCTTTCGATCTCGGCCATGCGCTCCTCCTCCCGGACCCTCTCGGTAATGTCCCGCCAGACTTCCACTACCTTGCTTACCGACCCGTCGTCGGCGAAAACCGGTGAAGCGTAAACTTCCTGGACACGACCGGCGCCTCCGTCGGATGCGGGGCTGTGATAGGTGGCCCTCTGGAGTCGTCCGGTCTTCAGGCATTGAGCCGAAGGGCATGAATCGTCGTCGTGGCAAGGAAGAGCCTTCCCCGCAGCATCGTCACAATGTTTCCCCCGGAGAGCTTCCGGGTACGCGCCGAGTCGCCTTGAAATGGAACGATTCGCCGCCACGATGTGGAAATCCCGGTCCAGGACGATCAACCCGTCATCCAGACTGTTGAGGACCCCGGTCAATTGCAGCTCCCTCTCCCTGATTTCCTTCAGAAGGATTGCCGTCGAATCGGCCATGTTGTTGAAATCTTCCGCCAGGGAACTGATGACGTCATCGCCTTCGATTTCCGCCCGTTCATCCAACCGGCCCGCAGTGATGGATCGAGCCGTGCGTCCCAGCCGTGCCAGGCGGATCAGAACCAGGCGGCGCACCAGGAACCGGACACCGGTCAGGAGGATGAACATGAGGAGCAGGGCGCCGACCGCCATCTGGGACGCGTGCCGGCGGGTCTGGGCCTGTACCGCGGCGAGGGAGATATCCAGGATCAGGATGCCGTTGAGTTTTCTGGTATCACCGTGACACCCCTGGCACTCGGGCCGGTTGGTGATCGGCAGAACGCTGCGCAAAATCAGCTGGTCCTCTTCCTCCAACAGCACCCAGCGATCGCGGGTCTCCCTGGACTTGGAGTGACACACAAGGCAGGTGGGAGAGTCTCGCGAGATCTGCCTTCCGATATCCTTATCATGACTCGAGAGGCGGATGATGCCCTCATGATCCAGAACCATGGCGCCCCGGACTTCCGGCTGGGTCCCGATCTCATGCAGAATCTCCATCATCAGACGGTTGTCCTGTTCGATCATCTGGTGTCGCAACGTGACTTCGAGCATACGGTTCTCGAGTTCGGCGGTTGCCTGTCTGGCGGCGATGGTGTTGTCCAGGTTGTATCGCTCCAGAAGGAACAGGCCGATTACCAGGGGAACGATCACAAGCACAGCGGTGCCGACTGCGAGACGTATCGTCAGTCGATCCAGTTCCCATGACAACCATCGAGCCATAATTACACTCACAGGCTCTGGGGGAGAACCCGGCAGCCCGCTCCATCACCGTCGCGCCAGTGTACCAGAATGCCTGCTATCCGATTCAGTTTCACCGGACACCTTCACCGGACAGCGGCCGAACTCGAACGAGATTTCCTGTCCAACGGGTGTCGCCCAACGGTTCTGGTCCAGCGTAAGGTACACCCCTGCAGAGCCGCCGGCCGCCTTCCTGTGCTTGCGTGCGTGTTCTTCTGACCAGAAGATAACGGATTTGCGTCAGAAGTCGTCGACAATGCTGGGCGCCTTGAGCTTGGTGAATTCGACAATCGGCATGAAGATCATCGGGCTGCTCTCAGGATCGTGGAGAGTGTAGCTGAGATCGTGCCGCATTGTGAATTCAATACGCCGG
>JACXWD010000006.1:0-62324 GCA_014764515.1 Candidatus Polarisedimenticola svalbardensis
TCATTCCCTTTGCAAGGTCCCCCTCCCCTTTTTTTACGACTTTGTTCGATAAAGTCTATGATTTTTGCAAACAACAGATAATAAACAGGTTGGAACCTTGAACACACTCCAGGCCTCTTTGCGCCTTGGTTATAACCCAGCCATATTGACGCATATAATACCAAAAGGACAGATAGCGTGGAAAATTTCTGTCACCGAACTGCTGATGTTACAATGCTTCGCCCGGCGGCATCAAGCGTGAGGGGATCCCGTACATGGCCCGAATAACCCCCTGCTCTACCCTGGTTGCATCCCTGGCCACCCTCCTGATCATTATTTCAAGCGCAACCGCCCAGCAGGTCCGGGATCCCCTGCGACCGGACGCCCCACCGAAACAGACCACTGCAGAGAACGAGCAGCCGGCCGGGGCGAACCTCTCGGAAGCAGGCGCCCGGATCAAGGCACAGGACTACGAAGGCGCAGTTCTGCTCCTCGAGCCCCAACTCGAGAAGTTTCCCGAAGACCCGAGACTGCTTCTCATGCTTGGTGAAGTTCGGCTGGCCCTCAATCGCCCGGACCGAGGTTTCCGGCGATGCCGCTTCCCTGTATATCCAGGCCCGGAACCCGGTGGAAGCGGAGAATGTTCTGGCGGCGGGGGCCGATCATGGATTCCAGTCGGCCCGGCACTACTACAGCCTGGGGGCGGCCTACTATAAGAAGAAGATGTACGACCGGGCCGTCGCCGCCTACATGCAATGCCTGGAACAGAAGCCGACCCACGCCAACGCGGAGCGGGGCATAGGCCTCTCCCCGGAGAAGGCAGGCAAGGGACCGGAAGCGGCGGCGCACTTCCGTAAATACCTGGAACTAAAGCCGGATGCTCGCGATCGCGAGCGGATTCTGGAGGCGATCGGAGGCGACTAGACCGGCCGCCGACCCGGGCCGCCGGCCCTTGCAACGGCTATACCGATCCGGTATCATGCTCGCTGGTTTGTGCGCAAGGCGGGCAAAGCTCGCCTTTTTCTATTTGTACGGACTTGTGTCGGAGACCGGATTGGTAACTGGAGTCGAACAAAAGAAAGCGGATACCGAGATGCTCACCCTGTCGGCGGGCCTCGCTCAATCCATGGGGATTGAGATTGTGGAATTTCGCTTTCTCGGCTCCGGATCAGACGCCGTTCTTCGTATCGATGTGGATCGGGCAGGGCCTGCCGGGGTCACGCTGGATGATTGCCAGCGTTTCAGTATGGCCCTTGAGATGACCATGGACGATCGCGACCTTATCGACCATGGCTACACTCTGGAAGTGTCCTCCCCGGGGATGGACAGGCCGATCGCCACCGACGACGACATCCGGCGCAATACGGGACGTAAGGTCATGGCCGATGTTCAGGCGGCAGACGGCGGAACCGCACGGGTGGTGGGCATCCTGCTGGGGATCGAGGACGGCATATTGGTTCTGGGACCGGTGGATGCTGAAGCGGGCGGACGGTTCCCGTGGACGGAAGTCGTTCACCTGCAGCAGTTTTTGCCTTTTTGATATAGTTTCAGGTTGCCTTCACCGTTCCACGAAGGCACAGGAGTTCGAGACTCATGAGCAGCGAGCTTTACCACACAATCGAAGCGATTGGCCGTGAGAAAGGGATCGATGCCGAGGTCGTCATCCAGGCGATCGAGGAGGCGTATGCCGCCGCCTCGAGAAAGTACTATCGCAGCAAGGAAGATTACGGCGCCCGGTTCGACAAGCAGAGCGGCAAGTTCGCTCTTTTCCAGAAGCACGTGGTTGTTGAGGAAGAGGAGATGATGGATCCCCTCACCGAGATCACCCTGGAAGAGGCGCAGGAAAAGCATCCTGAAATAGAGCTGGGTGAGGTGATCGAGACTCCCATCGCCGACGCCGAAGCTCCCCAGACCCGGATCGCCATTCAGGCCGCCAAGCAGGTCATCTTCCAGAAGGTCAAGGAAGCGGAGCGCGAACTGGTCTGGGTCGAATATCACGAGCGGGTAGGCGAACTGCTCACCGGGCAGGTCAAGCGTTTCGACCGCGGGGACATGATCGTAGACCTGGGCCGGACCGAAGCGGTCATCTCCCGGCGTGAACAGTCCCGGGCGGAACATTACAACCCGGGTGACAGGATCCGTGCAATTCTCATCAACGTCGAACGCCAGGGCAAAGGGCCTCAACTCCTCCTCTCACGGGCAGACGAACTGCTGGTGGCCAAGCTGTTCGAAATGGAAGTGCCGGAGATCTACGACGGCACGGTCATTATCCGGAACGTGGCCAGGGATGCAGGTGAGCGCAGCAAGGTCGCGGTCGATTCCACCGACCGGGACGTGGATCCGGTTGGCGCGTGCGTCGGCATGAAGGGCTCACGGGTCCAGGCCGTCATCCGTGAGTTGCGTGGCGAGAAAATCGATATCGTACAGTACAGCGACGAGCAGGAACTGTACGTCCGCAACGCCCTCAACCCGGCGATGATCAACCGGGTCTCCATACTCGACTACGACACCCGCGAGCTGGAAGTGATTGTCGGCGAAGACCAGCTCTCGCTGGCCATCGGCAAGCGCGGCCAGAACGTTCGCCTTGCCAGCAAGCTGGTCGAGTGGCACATCGATATCAAAAGCGAAGCGGAGAAGAAGGCCGAAGTCGAAGACGAGATGGAGCAGATGGCTTACGCCGTCGAGCAGATCCGGTCCCTTCCCGAAATTGAGGAAGAAGTCGCCAACCGCCTCCTTGACGCCGGGTTCCTGGCTGTTGAAGAGGTCGCGCTGGCGTCTCTCGAGGATCTGATGGCTATTGACGGGATCAACGAGGATCAGGCCATCGACATCCACGACGCCGCTGAAACACGGCTCGAAGAGTTGATAGCGGAAGAAGAGGCCCGGCTGGAAGCCGAAGAAGCTGCGGCAGCCGAGGCGGAAGCCGCCGGCGAAACCGCCGATACGGACGAACCGGCGCCTCTAGACGGCGAGGCCGTTGAGGGTGATGAAGTGCCGGATCCCCAGGACGAGGTGGCGACGGAAGCTGCCGACAGCGAATCGACCGACGACGGCGAGAAGGAGAGTGAGGGCTAAGCCCACACTCTACCGGGAGACGGAATGGCGAAGATCAGGGTTTTCCATCTGGCGAAAGAGCTGAAGGTCAACAGTGCGTTGATCCTCGAGCTGCTGGACATCATGGGTAAAGAGGTCAAATCGGACCTCAGCACCCTGGATGCCCGCACCGCCGACATGGTCCGGAAGCGACTTACCGCCGCCCTCGAGGCGGAGCGGGAGAAGCTTGCGGAGAAGACCCGCATCGAACATGAAATGATGGAACCGGAAGTCGCGGTTGTTGCCGAGGCCCAACCGGTTGAAGAGCCGGAGGAAGCGCCTGAGGATATGCCGGTGGACGAACCGGTTGAACTGCCGGTGGAAGTGCCTGAGCCCGTAGCCGCCGCGCCTGTGGCGGAAGAGCCTGTGGAAGACGACGAACCGGTTGAAGAGGTCGTCGAGCAGGAACCGGATGAGGAACCGGCCGCCACGCCGGCGCCGGCGGAGGAGCCGGAAAAACCGGCCATGGCAGCCAAGGCGGAGCAGGCTCCTCGTGAAGATTTCACCACCGCCCGTGCGGTGCGGCCGGGCACGCCCGGGAAGCGCACCCCCCGGGTTTTCGAAGCCAAGCGATTCCCCACCCTGGAAGCGATCCGGGCCCGGTCGATCAAGCCGAAGCCGGTGCCGAGACCGGCGCCTGCCCAGCGGCCCGGAATGGTCGGCCGCACCCCTGGCGCACCAGGCCGGTTTGGGGCTCCCGGTACACCCGGGCAGACCGTACCGCCGGCCGGGCGCCCCGGTTTCGGACGGCCGCAGCACACGCCAGGGGCCGGACCGGGCGGGAAGCGCAACAAACGCAAGAAGAAGAAAAAGGATGAGCTGAACCAGGCTCCCATCCCGTCCGCCAAGCCGAAGGCCGACCTGCCGCCGGTTCCGGAGAACATCACGATCTCCGAGGGCGTCAACGTCAAGGAACTGGCCGAGAAGCTGAACCGCAAATCGAAGGACGTCATCGCCAAGCTGATCGGCCGTGGTGTGCTTGCAACGATCAACCAGCCGCTGGATCCGGCAACGGCCGTTGAAGTCGCCCTGGAGTTTGGTTCGGTTGCCGAGGTCCTGAGCTTTGAGGAGATGGCCAAGCAGCAGGAGAAGGTTACCTCCGCCAAGTCCACCATCGGCGATGCCGCCAGCGAGGCCGAAGCCGAACTGCTGGCAGACGCCAGCCATCCGGCCCCGGTGGCGGAGCGACCTCCGGTGGTCACCGTCATGGGCCACGTGGACCACGGCAAGACCTCACTCCTGGATGCCATCCGGGCCGACAATGTCGTAGAAGGCGAGTACGGCGGCATCACCCAGCACATCGGAGCATACCAGGCCGAAGAGAAAGGCCGGAAGATCACCTTCCTGGACACGCCGGGCCACGAAGCGTTCACCATGATGCGCGCACGAGGCGCCCGTGCCACGGACATCGTGATCCTGGTGGTGGCGGCGGACGACGGAGTGAAGCCCCAGACTCTTGAGGCGATCGATCACTCCCGGGCTGCCGGCGTTCCGATCATCGTGGCGATCAACAAGATCGACAAGCCGGGGGCGGAACCGGCGCGGGTCAAGCAGCAACTGGCCGATCGCGAGATCCTCGTCGAGGAGTACGGTGGCGAAGTCGTGGCCTGCGAGGTGTCCGCAAAAACGAAAGACGGCCTGGATCATCTACTGGAGATGGTGCTCCTGGTGGCCGACATGCTGGAACTGAAAGCGAGCCCTGAAAAAGCCGCCTCCGGTGTGGTCCTTGAGGCGCGCCTGGACAAGGCCCGGGGGGTCATCTCCACCGTGCTGGTCCAGGACGGCACCCTCAGTGTCGGAGACCCGTTCATCGCCGGTGCGACCCACGGCAAGGTCCGGGCGATGCTGGACCAGAGCGGACACAAGGTTTCCCAGGCCGGCCCAGCCACACCTGTCGAGGTCATGGGCCTGTCAACGGAGCCGGGCGCCGGCGACCTGTTCCAGGCGGTGGCAACCGAAGCCAAGGCGAGACAGATCGCCGGGTTCCGGCAGGAGAAACAGCGGTCCGCCGCGCTGGCGAAATCGTCCCGCCGCACCCTCGAGAGCCTGTCCCAGGAAATCGCCGAGGGCCATGTCAAGGATCTTCCCATCCTGCTGAAATCCGACGTCCAGGGCTCCATCGAAGCGATCCAGAAAGCTCTGGGTGACCTCCCCGACGACAAGGTCAAGATCAACGTCGTCCGCTCTTCAACCGGCGCGATATCCCAGGCCGATGTTCTGCTGGCCTCTGCATCCGACGCGATCGTTGTCGGCTTCAACGTCCGGCCGAATAAAGAGGCCTCCGACGTCGCCAGGCACGAAAACGTCGAGATCCGTTGCTACACCGTCATCTACGACATGATCAACGAGATCACCCAGGCGATGATCGGACTCCTGGAGCCGGACCTCAAGGAAGTGGTGTTGGGGCAGGCCCAGGTCCGGGAACTGTTCAAGGTACCCAAGATGGGGGTCATCGCCGGCTGTTACGTCAACGAAGGCAAGGTTACCCGCAACGCCGAGGTGCGGCTGCTGCGGGACAATGTCGTCATCCACACCGGTAAGGTCGGATCGTTGCGACGCTTCAAGGACGATGCCGCCGAGGTCAAGCAGGGCTACGAGTGCGGCATCGGCATCGACGGATACAACGACCTCAAGGACGGCGACATCATTGAGTTCTTCATCATGGAGAAGGTGGCTGTCCAGTCCCTGTGATCCCGCCTGATGACTATCGGGATATACACTCTGGAACTGCATCTGCCCGGCTCCCGTTCCCTCAAGGACCGGCGGCAGGTGCTGCGCCGTGTCAAGGATCGGCTGCGGGCCAGGCATAACCTCTCCATCGCAGAACTGGACGAGTTCGGCGACCTGTTGCAACGAGCCGGTCTGATGATCGTCGCCGTTGCAGCCCGCCGGGAACAACTGGAAAAACTGTTCGAGACCGTGTTCAACGAGATTCGGACCATGGTCCCCGGAGAGGTAATGGAAACCGGCGCCGAGTTCATGGAAGGCTGTGACGGCGGCCCCGCCGGCTGGGAAGGAGACATCCGTTGAGCAAGGTGCGAACCCAGCGGGTCGCGGATCAGATCCGTCAGACCCTGGCAGAGATCGTCATGCGGGAATTGCGGGATCCGGATATCGGGTTCGTCACCATCACCGGAGTGGAGGTTTCCTCGGACCTGCGCTACGCCAAGGCGTTCGTTTCCACGATGGGGAGCCCGTCGGAGAAATCGGCGACTCTGGCCGCCCTTCGAAAGGCCGCCCCTTTCGCCCGGAGAGCCCTCGGCGACCGCATCCGGCTGCGGCACGTTCCCGAAATTCGTTTCCTTGAAGATCTCACCGAAAGCCGGGCAGGCAGAATCGAAGAGCTGATTCACGAGATCCAGGATGACCGTCCTCCGGAAACGCCGGAACCGGATGGAGACGACAAGCCGTGAAACAGCTGCCGGAGGGACTCCTCCTGGTAGACAAATGTGCAGGGGTCACCAGCCACGACGTGGTCGCCCAGGTTCGCCGTCTTACCGGCCAGCGCAAGACCGGGCATGCCGGCACACTGGACCCGTTCGCAACCGGGCTTCTGCCGATGATGCTGGGCCGCGGGACCCGCCTGATCCGGTTCCTGCCTTCCTCTCCCAAGGTTTACCAGGGCACGCTTCAACTGGGCCGAACCACCTCTTCCGACGATGTCACCGGTGAAACCCTGACCGAACATGGCGGCAGACTGCCGGACGGGGATGGTGTCCTGCAGGCAGCCGGCAAGTTGACCGGACTCATCCGGCAGGTGCCGCCGGCGGTTTCCGCCCGCAAGGTTGACGGGGAACGGATGTACCGCCGGGCCCGGCGGGGAGAGACGGTGGAGGCGCCGGCGACGGAAGTGGAAATATTCGAATTCAGCCTGAGCCCCACCGACAGTCCGGCAATCTGGTCGTTTACGGCGCAGGTATCCCCCGGAACCTACATCCGGGCCCTGGCCAGGGATCTGGGTGCAGCACTGGAATGCGGAGGGGTCCTGGCCTCCTTGAAGAGGACGGCCATCGGGCCGTTCAGAGTGGAAGACGCAGTCCCCCTCCCGGAATGGGCCAGACCGGAACAGGTCCCGGATCTGGCGGAACACGTCACGTCCCTGGACCACCTTCCCCTCGACCTGCCTTCATTACAGATCGAAAACCAGCGAGACGCCGGGCTTTTCCTGTCCGGTGGACGGTTGGACCTGGGGAACCGGGCCGGGACCGGCCCACAGTTTAGGGTGACAGGTCCTGACGGAACGTTGCTGGGAGTCGGCGAGGACAACGGGGGCGTGCTTCAGCCCCGAGTTGTGCTTCCGACGCCGGATTCGCCTGCTTGCCCGGGGTAGGTCGCTGTGCTAACGTGCAGGCTTCAAATCGGCAAGTATTGAGGCATCAAGCCTTTATGGAAATGTTCTGAGCCGTACGCATCTGTCGGCGGCCTCGGAGGAGAAAAAATGCCCCTGCCCGTTGAACGAAAATCCGAGATCATCAGCGACTACCGCACCCACGATTCCGATACAGGATCACCTGAAGTGCAGGTCGCACTATTGACCAAGCGGATCGAGCACCTCACCGGCCACTTCAAGACCCACGGCAAGGATCATCATTCCCGCCTCGGCCTCCTGAAAATGGTCGGCAAGCGCCGCCGTCTGCTGGACTACCTTAAAAGAAAAGATTACGAACGGTACCAGACGACTATTAAACGACTGGGACTCCGTAAGTAGACAAGCACCATCCTCTCAGGTGAGAAGGATGCGCCACAGGATCGTGCACCTGACGGAAGCGGCGCGGGATGTACCCGTGCATTCCAGGGCATGGTCTGATGTGGCTGGAGGCAAGAAGTGGTAAGAAGAAAAGAGATCCAGGTCGGCAACAAAATCATGTCTTTCGAAACCGGCAAGATGGCCAAACAGGCCGACGGCGCCATCGTCGTCCGTTACGGTGACACCGTAGTGCTGGTTACCGCCGTATCGGCCAAGAAGCCGAGAGAAGGCGTCGACTTCCTTCCCCTGACGGTGGATTACAGAGAGAACACCTATGCGGCAGGCAAGATCCCCGGTGGTTTCTTCCGCCGCGAGGGCCGGCTCAACGAGAAGGAAATTCTGACCTGCCGGATGATCGACCGCCCGCTGCGGCCTCTGTTCCCGGACGGTTGGGCCTGTGAAACCCAGATCATTGCGAACGTTCTCTCCATCGACGGCGAAAACGACTCCGACGTGCTGGCCATTACCGGGTCATCCTTCGCGTTGGGTATCTCCAACATCCCGTTCCCCTACCCGATCGCATCGGTCCGGATGGGGATTTCGGAGGACGGCGAATTCCTCGTGAACCCGACCTTCGAAGAACTGGAAAACAGCAAACTCGACCTGATCGTCGTAGCCTCTGAGGAGGCGATCGTCATGGTCGAAGCCGGCGCCAACGAAGTTCAGGAAGACGAGCTTCTGGAAGCGGTCTACCGCGCCCACGACGTCATCCGCCAGATCATCGCATGCCAGAACGAGCTGATCGCCGAGATCAAGCCTGTCAAGCGCGACGCACCTGTCAAGAATGAGCCGGCCGGCGTGATGGACAAGCTGGCTGCCGACTGGCAGGAGCCGCTTGCCGAGGCGATGCGGATCAAGGACAAGCTCGAGAGCTACGCCAAGGTTGACGAGCTCAAACAGCAGATGAAGGACTCGTTCGACGAGGACCAGGCTGAAGAACTGGCCTACGCATCCTCCCAGTGGCACCACCTGCAGGACATCATCCTCAGGGAAGAAGTGGACAGCAAGGGCCGCAGGCTGGACGGCCGTGCCTTCGACGAGATCCGCAACATCACCTGCGAAGTCGGCGTACTGCCCCGGACCCACGGTTCGGCTCTGTTCACACGGGGTGAAACCCAGGCCCTGGTAACGGCGACCCTGGGAACGTCCATGGACGCCCAGCGTATCGACTTCATCCACCAGGCCGGCTCCAAGCGCTTCATGCTGCACTACAACTTCCCGCCGTTCAGTGTCGGTGAAGCCAGGTTCCTTCGCGGCCCCGGCCGCCGGGAGATCGGCCACGGCGCCCTGGGCGAGCGTTCGCTGCTCCCCATGGTCCCCGGTGAAGAAACCTGGCCGTACACCATGCGGGTGGTTTCCGACATCCTTGAATCCAACGGAAGCTCTTCCATGGCGACGATCTGCGGCGGCTCCCTGGCCCTCATGGACGCCGGTGTTCCGATGCCCAAGGCAGTGGCCGGCATCGCCATGGGTCTGATCAAGACCGACAAGACGGTGGCGGTTCTCACAGACATCGCCGGTGCCGAAGATCACCACGGCGACATGGACTTCAAAGTCGCCGGCACAGTGGAAGGGATCACCGGTCTGCAGATGGACATCAAGATCTCCGGGATCACCCGGGAGATCATGACCAGCGCCCTGGCCCAGGCCAAGGCGGCCAGACTCGATATTCTGGAGACGATGCGTTCCGCCCTCGAAAAGCCGCGCACCGATATCTCCGAATACGCTCCCAGGATTCTCACCATCACCGTCCACAAGGACAAGATCCGGGACATCATCGGCCCAGGCGGCAAGATGATCCGCTCCATCACCGAGCGCACCGGTTGCAAGATCGAGGTCAACGACGACGGGCGGGTGGATATTGCCTCCACCGACGGCGTAGCCGCCGAGAAGGCGATCCAGATCATCAAGGAGCTGACCGCCGAGGCGGAATTGAACGCAACCTACATGGGCAAGGTCGTCCGGGTGGTGAACTTCGGCGCATTTGTCGAGATCCTTCCGGGGGTGGACGGCCTCCTGCATATCTCCGAGATCGCCCACCATCGCGTTGCCGAGGTCACCGACGAACTGAACGAAGGTGACGAGGTCACGGTGAAGGTCATCGATATCGACGGCCAGGGCCGGGTGAGGCTGTCCCGCAAGGTCCTGCTGGAGCGCCCGGCTGGCGAACCGGTCGGAGCCGGCCGTGACGGCGGCGGAGACCGCAACCGGGGTGGTGATCGCAACCGCGGTGGAGACCGCAACCAGGGCGGCCAGGGCGGCGGCCAGGGCAACCCGCAGGACTGAGCGCGATGACCGACCGGGTGAATCAGTTTCTCCTTGAACAGGGACACATCACCCGGGAGCAGTACGATAAGGCCCGCCGGACGAAGGAATTCTTCGGCGGGCCACTTGACGCCCATCTTCTCAAACTCGGATTTATCCGAGAGGACACCTTGGGATCGGCCCTGGCTTCCCTTACCGGATGCCCCTACGCCGGCCCCGGCCACCTGCGACTCGTCGATCCGATGGTGGCCGCCCTGGTGCCTGTGGAACTGGTGGAGCAATACCGGGTCTGCCCCTTTGCGCTGAGGGGCGACGTGCTTTCCGTCGCCATGCTCAACCCTCGTGACGCGGTGGCTGTTGGAAGAATCGAGAGAGCATCCGGGCTGCCTGTAGAGCCGTGGGTCACTTCCGAGTACCGCCTCAATCTGGCCCTCGAGCGGCACTACCGTGTCCGGCAGCGTCATTACAAAGCGTTGAGCCTGGGGCCTGAAACATCCTCCGAGAGAGAACTGAACAAGGCGGAAGAGGAACAGCCCGATTTCGAAGGCGAGGCCGGCCAGGAGTCGTGGGACACCGACGTGGGACTGGACGGCAGGCCGCTGGATGCCGAGCTTACCGCGGACGAATTTGCCCTTCTTGGAAACTCGCCCATGTTCAGCGGCGAAACTGTGGAGACCGACCCCGTAACGCCGGAACCGGCGCCGGCGGTAGCCGCTGCCGATGCCCTCGGGGAGACCAGCGGAAAGTTGGTGTCCGCCGCCAGCGTCCAGGAGATCAACGCCGGACTCCTGGATTACTGCGCCGGCAGGGTCAGCCGCTGCGCGGTGTTCGCTTTTTCCGGGAACGGATTCAAGTGTACCGCAGGCCGTGGCCGTATTTTGTCGTCGGAGCGGATCGCCCAGGTCGCCATCCCGGGAGGGACCGGCCACCTTTTCGATCAGGTGGTGGCTGCGGACAAGAGCTTCTATCTGGGACCAGTGCCCCCGCTGCCCGCCAATCGAGACCTGTTCTCTCTCCTGGGCGGCAGCCTGCCTCCGATGGCCATGATCCTTCCGCTGAAGGTGCGGTCCCGGATCGTGGCCCTGTTGTATCTGGACAACGACACCGATCCGATCGACGACCCGGACATACCGACCATGCGCAGGCTGGCGGCGAAAGCCGGTATGGCTTTCGAGCTTCTGTTACTGCGGCGGAAGCTCGTAGAGTTCTAGCTGCCGGACCGGACTTCCACGCTGTCTCCGGGAGAGGATTCACGGACGGTGGTGGTGAGCGTGGCGGTAGAACTGTTCTGTTCCACCGTCAGGATCACCGCCTGACCCAGCATCAGCCTTGGCAGATCTCCGTTGTCCCGATAGACCGTCAACAGGTCTCCAGGCTGGGCGCCGGATCCGGCTCCGAGATCGGTGTAGATGATGTGTCCCTCGCCGGCGTAGTCCAGCCGGTCCTTGACCAGCACCATGGTTCCCCGGACTCCGCCGGACGGCTCCACCGCGTAGCGATCGAAAGCAGGCATCGAGCCGACCATCGGAATCGGGATTTCTTCCCACTCCACCAGCTGGTCGTCCATCTGGATGTCCTCGCAGGACTCCAGAATGGCGGCGATGGAAGTGTTTTCCTGAACAGCGATGATCCGCAACTTGCCCAGCCTGCGGATGTACGTCCCCAGGATCTCGCCGGTTATCGGGTGCACTACCGGCTTGCCGGTGCGGCGGACCGCCATTTCGTCACCGGGGCGCACGCCCTGGTTCATGCCGTAGTTCAGGTAGATGACGTCGCCCTGGGCGTTGCCTTCTTTTTCCACTTCGGCGCCGGCTACACGGACTTCACTGTCCTGGGGCTCGGGGTCGATATAACCGGAACAGTACACATCCGCGAAATTCGCCACAGGTCGGAGCGCCATCGGCAGTGCCGTCGACGGTTCCTGATCTTCGCCTCTTCCGAAGCCCTGGTCCACCGGCGCGTCGCCCTGGTCGCCGTCGTTGCCGTCGTCCGGCCCTTCAGGCGGAACCACCGTCGGCTTCCCCGGTACCACCAGCGGATCACCCGGGTAGATCCAGTGGGAGTCCAGGATATAGCGGTTTTCATCCCAGATCTGGGGCCACAGGTATGCGTCGCCAAGCCACAAGCCGGCCAGGTCCCACAGGGTGTCCCCTTTAACGATGATGTAGGAGTCCGGACCAGGCGCGGGAGAGTCCCAGGCGGTCCAGTGTCCGTGCACCAGCTTCAGATCCTTGGGAGGAACCGGTGAAGATTCTTCCTGGGATAATGCCGCAGAAGTATTGATCACAAGAAAAATTATCGCGAGCAGGAATACCGTCTTGCCCGTGCACACCTTCTTCATGAGACTCTCCTCAGTCGCTGGCAACCGACGTTGGCTGCAGGCGAAAGCGATCGACCCCTCCCAACCAGTCCAGCAGGGAGGAAGGGGTGCCACCGCGGCCAAATATAATCATGACAACCCAGAAATCAACCCCATTGGTTGAATAGAATGCATGGAAATCGCTGGAAACTCAAGCAGGACGGTGTCCGGTGGTCCCGGATACGGAATAAAAATCGAGAGCGGTCCGTCCGTACCGGGCGGTCCGGACATGTTGGAACCTGGATCCGTCCCCGCCTGTCGCTTCCCCTCCCGATTCCCGCTCCAGAACCACCCTCCCTTCTTCCGCCACCAACCCTGGATCGGAGAGCCAGATGAGGAGATCGGCGGCCGCCTGCTCCGAGTAGGGTGGATCGGCCAGGACCAGGTCAAAAGGTGCTACATCCATGATGCAGCCCGGAGAACGCCCTGCCCGTCCGAGGACGGTACGGCAATGTCCGGTGACCGCCAGGTCTTCCAGTGTGGACTGGAGTGCCTTGCAGACCACCCTGTCGCTTTCAAGAAAGACGACAGTCGACGCACCGCGGCTGTAGGCTTCGAGTCCCAGCGACCCGGAGCCGGCGTAGACGTCCAGGACTCTGGCTGCGGCCACCGTTTCCCCCAGTATGCTGAACATCGCTTCCCGAACCCGGTCCGGCGTAGGTCGCACCCCCGCAACTTCGGGAACACGGATTTTCCTGCCTTTGAGGGAGCCGGCGATGATCCGGAGAGAGCCCACGCTCACTCGGCGCCGCTGCGGGCGGCAATAGTCAGACCTTCCGCGCCTGCCTGGCGGATCAGCCCCATGATCCGAACCACGTCGCCATGGCTGGCGTCCTTGTCGGCCCGAAGCACGACCAGCGGATTCTCCCGCCCGGCCAGGGCCGCCTTGAGCTCACCCTCCAGTCTGTCCTCCGCCAGCAGCCGGCCATCGAATTCGAGACGGCCTTCCCGGTCCAGCACAACGGTAATCTCCCGAGGCTCCCGGTCCACGGCGGCGTTGGAGGTGGGCAGCTGCAGCTTCAGCCCGGCGCTGTCCTGGAATGTGGTGGAAACTGCGAAAAAGATAACCAGCAGGAAGACAACGTCCACCAGGGGGGCGATGTCGATGGCGACTCTCAGCTTGCTGCCCCTGCGAAAGTGCATATCCGCCTACTCCGACCGGGAAGCCGATTCGGACGCCTGGGTGCGGTCCACTTCGACGGGAGCCTGCAGCGGGACCTGGAACAGGGAGCGCAGCACGCGCAGGCTGGCGCCCTCCAGCCGGTTGATGATCCGCTCGGCCCGTTCCGAGTAATAGTTGTAGGCAACCAGGGCCGGTATGGCGATGAGCAGCCCGGTGGCGGTGGTGATCAACGCCTGGGAAATCCCGTTGGAGAGTTCCGCCGCCTGCCCGATCCCCGAATTGGCGATGGTCTTGAACACCGCAATCATGCCGGTCACCGTTCCCAGCAGGCCTAGGAGCGGCGATACGGCCGCAACAGTTCCCAGGGTCGGCAGGTACCGGGTCAGGCGGGTGGTTTCGTGCCGGCCCGCATCTTCCACCGCCTCCCGTGCGAACGGTTCCCCCTTGGGAGCCTGGTGCAGACCGGCTGCCACGATGTGGGTAAAGATCCCCGGGTTCTTCCGGCAGACCTCCATCGCCCTGTCCAGTCGCCCGCCTTCCACCAGGCCGGTCACCCGCTCCACGACGGAAGGGTCCAGGATCCGGGATGTCCGGAGTTCCAGGGCGCGTTCAATGATGATGGCGACAGTAACGACCGAGCAGATCGCCAGGGGCCACATGACAGGCCCACCGGCCTTGAATATTTCCAGTATCGACATGGCTGAATTGTATGGGGTGGGCCGGTCGCCCGCAAACCTATCCCCGACGCCCTCCACCACCATCGCGCCTGCCGCCGCGGTTTCCTCTCGGAGCGCCGCTTCCGGACTTTCCACGGTCTCCCGGGCGTCCCGGTCTTCGAGACGGCGGGCCGGAACGGGGTCGTCCCCGGGGCCGGTCGGGGATCGGCTTGTAGTTGAATCCTTCCAGGGAAATACGCTCCACCTTCAGCCCCAGCAGCGTTTCGATATCCGCAGCCCGACGCCCGTCCATCTCTCCGACAAAGGTCACTGCCTTGCCGGATTTCTCCGCCCGGCCGGTGCGACCGATACGGTGTACGTAGTCCGAGGCGGTCATGGGCGGGTCGAAATTGATCACCAGATCGATGTCGTCGATGTCCAGCCCCCTGGCCGCCACGTCGGTGGCCACCAGGATCGGGCTGTCGCCGGAGCGAAACGAATCCAGGGCCCGCTCACGGTTCGCCTGGGACAGCAGACTCGAAAGAGAGGTCACGCTGTAACTGCGGCGCCGAAGATGGGACGCCAGCTCACTGGTCCCTTCCCGGGTGGAAGAAAAGATGAGCGCTTTCCCCGGCTTCTCCCGCCGCAGGACCTCCAGCATCAGCTGGACCTTCTGATCCTGGGCCACGGGGTAGAACAGGTGTTCGACGGAAGCCTTGACCTTGGTCCCGGTATGCATCCGGATCATCTCGGGATCGAGCATGAACCGGTCCACCAGGTTTTTGATCGCATCCGGGAAGGTGGCGGAAAACAGCATCGTCTGCCGGCTCATCGGTGTCTTCCGCAGGATGGCGTCGATATCGTTGATGAATCCCATGTCCAGCATGCGATCCGCCTCGTCAAGAATCAGGTACCGGACCTTCCTTAGGGAAAGCCAGGCGGAATTGACGAAGTCCAGCAACCGGCCGGGCGTCGCCACGAGGAGATCGCATCCTTCCGTCAGAAGGCGGCGCTGATCATGAGTGGACGTGCCGCCATAGGCCAGCACCACCCGAACGCCCAGGTGCTTTCCGAACCGTTCCGCCTCACCTGCCACCTGCATGGCCAGTTCCCGGGTCGGCAACACGATCACCGCCTGGGGGTCGTGGACGTCCGGCTTGAGCTGCTGGAAAAACGGGAGGAGGAACGCCAGGGTCTTGCCTGTTCCTGTTTCAGCTATACCGATCAGGTCCCGGCCGGTGAGCAGGACCGGAATCGCTTTCTCCTGGATCGGGGTCGGGGTATCGTACCCGGCCTCCGAAAGGCCGAGCATGATTTCCGGTCTGAGTTCCAGGTCCTTGAATTTCATAGTTTTCCCGCAGAAATGCCGTCACACACGGCTTGGAGTGGGATCATGCTACAAGTCTTAACATTATTATGCCAATGAAAGGAGCCTGGGGAGACGATCAGAACTCACCCCGGGATTTCAGCCATGACAGGCTCTTCTTGAGGGCACGGATATCGCCCTGCCCTATGAACCGGCCGTGGACCGTTTCCCGGTCCCTTGGAAAATCTGCCGGCAACGGTGGCAGGATCACTTCCTTGAGAGCGTCAGCCGCAGACTGGTCCAGGGGGAGGCATCCTGAATCATCCTCGATGACGATGCCGTCCACCTGGCCGTTCTGGTGGATCGTGAACCGGATCTGCAGCTGATGATCCAGGAGCCACGACTGGCGTGAATAGGCCCAACGGTCGAATTCATCGGTGGAAAAATACAGGCGGTTGTGCCACGCCCTCCAGATCGCCATGTAGATCTGGCGGGCGTAATCGCTGAAGTCAAAGTCGGAGCTCTCGAACACCAGGTTGCCGTAACCGAAACCGGACTCAGGAAGCCGGTCCAGTTCCGGAAGCTCCAGGCCCTCGGGAGAGCCGGATGCGTCCGCCGGCCGGCCGGCGGAACTGCGCTGGGCCTCCAGCACCGATCGGGCGGTCCGGTTCAGCGCCGAACGTACGTCCAGTCGCCGCTCCGCAGGCTCGTCCGCCGTTCGCGCCTCTCCAGCCGCCTCTTCAGGCAGGTCCCGGGTCCCTGGATCCTTCGGGTCCCCGGCCTCTACCGGATCCTCCGGTTCCTTCTGCTCTTCCGCCGGATCGTCCTGGGACTCCTCCGGCCTGTCTTCCTTCTGCTCCCCTTCTACAGGTTCTGCGGTTTCCTGGTCCGGTGCCTCCTGTTGCATCTGATCGACCCTGGGGTCACCGTCGGCAGGAAGGAAGCGGGGATCTCCCAGTACGGAAGGTGGCGGGGTCGAGTCGGTCGGATCCTCAGGGGGGTCGCCGGTGACCTTGAACAGCTCCGAGGGCGGGTCCGAAGCGTTCGCCTCCGGCTCGAAAGTCACGGAAATTATGTCCTCCTGCAGCGCTTCGGCGACCGGCTCCGACACCGGCATAGCCATGAGAAGAAGCAAAAGCAGGGCGTGGAAGACGAGGGAGTAGACTACCGCCCGCGACAGTCCAACGCTCGAGTCTTTACTGAAGGAAGCCTCGGTCATGAACTATCAGTTTACTCCGGGATCGGATCCGCCGACAGTCGGTGGAACTCCCGGCGCACCGCCTGGAAGCCGGCAGCCCCGGCGACAGGATGCACCCGGTTCGTGAGGAGAACCCAGTACCGGCCTGTTTCGGGATGGAGCCACAGGGAGGTCCCGGTAAACCCGGTATGGCCCGGAGCCGTGTCCGGCAGGATGGAGGAAGCAGCCGAACTCAAGGCCGCCGGCTGGAAGCCGAAGGTGCGCCCTCCCTGTTTAACCGGTTCCAGCAGCCGGCGCCTCGCCCTGCTTTTCAGCTCCAGCCGGGCCGGCGCCAGGATCTCGCAGGCCAGGGCGATCACATCATCCAGGCTGCCGAACAGGCCGGCGTGGCCTGCCACACCGCCCATGGCCCAGGCATTGCCGTCGTGGACCTGGCCCCGGATCATCCCTTCACGGAAGGAGTATCCGGCGGCCCGTTCTCCTGCCAGGTCGCGTTCAAACCGATTTCCCCGTTCGGTGGCCGCCGCCTGGCGGCCGATGCCGGTCCGGCCGGGAAAAATCATGGTATCGAGGCCGAGCGGTCCGGCGACCCTTTGTGCGAACAGGCGGTCAAGACTCTTGCCGGTTACGACTTCAAGAACATGTCCCAGGAGGATGTACCCAAGATCGGAATACAGGGTCCTTCCCGGTTCCGCTCCTGGCGGGAGGGCCAGGATTCTGTAGGGGAAGTGTGAACCGTTCTCCTCCATGGCGTAGATCGGCGCCCACGCCGGCAACCCGGCCTGGTGAGCGCCGAGGTCCAGCAGGGTGGCGTCGCAGTATCGGGACCCGCGGGACTCGGGGAGCAGTTCTGCAAGCGGACTCTCAAGATCCAGCAGGCCGTCCTGCTCCAGGATCACCGCCACAACCGCCGTGGCCAGCGGTTTGGTCAGGGAGGCCAGGTCAAAGACGGTCGCAGGCTGGAGCGGCTCCCTGTCCGGCTCCGCCGCCGCCGACCCGGAGTAACCGGGAACCGGGTCCGTCCCGACGAGGCCGGCGCACCAGGCCGCTCCAGGCGGATCATCGATTGCCGTGCGGCCATCCATGTACTGCTGCAGGGATCGTAACGGGCTAACTTCCCGCATCGGCCGACGCCTCGATGGAAGCGAGAACCTGGTAGGCCAGTTCCACGGCGCGGCGGCCATGGACACCGTCCACCGGCGGGGCGGTGCGGTGACGGACCGCATCCAGGAACGCCTTGAGTTCGTTCCCCAGAGGTTCACCCTGGGACACCGGAAGGACATCATGGCGGATGTCCGGGCGGCCACCGTCGCCGGCCACCAGTGCGTAACGTTCTACTTTTCGGATGGCGGTATCGCAGGAGAGATAGGTTCTCTCCTGGAACACGCGAATCCGCCGCACCGGTTCGGTGGAGATCCTGCTGGCGGTCAGGTTGGCGACGCAACCGGACTCAAACCGGATACGGGCGTTGGCGATATCGACCTTGTCGGTAAGAGCCGCAACACCGACGGCGTCCACCGATATCGGATCGGTTCCATCCAGGTGCAGCAGGAGGTCCAGATCGTGGATCATCAGGTCCAGCACCACATCGATATCCGTGCTGCGGCTGGTAAAGGCCGCCAGACGGTGGATTTCGAAAAACCGGGGCCGGTCCACGACCTGCGCCAGTGCGGCCACCGCCGGGTTGAACCGCTCCGTATGCCCGACCATCACCAGCCGTCCGTTGGCTGCCGCCGCATCCAGGATACGGTCGGCCTCATCCAGATCCTTGGTCAGAGGTTTTTCGACCAGGACGTCCCGGCCGGACTGCAGCAGTTCCACCGCCACCCTGCAATGGTGCACCGTCGGTACGGCAACGCTGGCGGCACGGACCTTGTCCGGGATGGCGGACAACCCGGTCAGCGCCTCGCAGCCGTAATCGGCCGCAATCGATTCCGCCCGGTCCCGGTCACTGTCGATGACTGCAACCAGGTCGGCGTCCGGATCCTCGGCATACAACCGGGCGTGATGCCGGCCGAGGTGACCGACACCGACTACGCATACAGGTACTTTTTCATGAGTCATTGGTTGATTCCTAGCGGCAGACGCCCCGTTCGCTGGAGCGGACGAATTCCAGGAAGTACCGGATCTCGGGTATCTCGCCGTTGGCCTCCCGGACCTGCTCCACGGCCTCTTCCAGACCCAGCTTCGAGCGGAACAGCGTCATGTAGCACTGTTTGATGGCCCGGATGGTTTCCTTGGGCAGACCGGAGCGGCGCAAGCCGACAAGGTTCACTCCGTGGGAAGTCGCACGGTTGCCCACCGTCAGAACCCAGGGCATGGCGTCCCGGGTCACCACCGAGTATCCGCCGATAAAGGCATGATCCGCTATGCGGCAGAACTGATGAACACCACTGTAGGCCCCGATGGTCGCATCGTTGCCGACCTCCACATGGCCGGCCAGGGTGGCGGCGTTGGCAAAAACCGTTCGGTGTCCCACGAGGCAATCGTGTCCGAAATGGGCGTAGGCCATCAGCAGGTTGTCGTCCCCGACCACCGTCTTCCCGCCTCCGCCGGCAGTCCCCCGGTTGATCGTGACGAACTCGCGGATCCGGTTACGGGAACCGATGGTCAGGGTGGTTTCCTCGCCGGCATACTTGAGGTCCTGCGGATCGCCACCTATGGAAGTCATCGGGTGGATCACGTTGTCGCTGCCAAGCACTGTCGGCCCCTGAATGACAGTGGATGCCCCGATACTGCATCCGCTCCCGATACGAACCCGGTCGGCGATGACCGCATGGGGGCCGATGATGACGCCTTCATCCAGCTCGGCGCCAGGGTCCACGATCGCCGTCGGGTGGATGGAGGTAGGGTTCACGGCCGGTCCACCAGGGCCGACAGGATCTCCGCCTCGGCGACTTTCTTTCCGTTCACTTCGGCAATCCCCTTCATCTTGGCGGCCCGGGGCCTGAGCTTGAGGACCTCCAGCGTGAATCGGAGCTGATCGCCAGGTACGACGGCCTGCCGGAACCGGGCACCGTCGATACCTGTGAAGTAGACCAGCTTCGAAGCCCTGTCCTCCATGTCGTGGAGGATCAGCACTGCTCCGGCCTGGGCCATCGCCTCGATGATCAGGACTCCCGGCATCACCGGCGCTCCGGGAAAATGGCCCTGAAAAAACGGTTCGTTCACCGTGACGTTCTTGAGCGCCACGATCCGCTTCTTCGCTTCCATTTCCAGAACCCGATCCAGCAGAAGGAACGGGTAGCGGTGGGGTATGCATTTCATGATTCCGTAGATATCCATCAAAGACTCAGTCCTCCTGGTTACGGTCCTGTTCCAGCTGTCGGATCTTCCGGGCCAGCCGTTTCAGTTCGGCCCGCATCTCTGGAAGTCGTTTTTGGACGACCACACTTTTCTTCCACTCCCTGTGATCCGCAGCCGGTACACCGGCTACGAAGGAACCGTCCGGGATATCCGTGAACACCGCCGACTTGGCCGCCACCACGCTGCCGTCACCGATGGTCAGGTGCCCCGCCGCCCCTGCCTGGCCGGCGAATGTGACTCCCTTGCCCAACCGTGTGCTGCCGGCAATTCCGGCCTGGCCGGCCAGGAGACAGGAAGGGCCGATGGTAACGCCGTGGGCGATCATCACCAGGTTGTCGATCTTGGATCCGGCCCCGATCCGGGTGTCACCCAGGGCGCCCCTGTCCACGGTGGAATTCGCGCCGATCTCCACCTGGTCCTCTACGACGACCCTGCCGACCTGTGGAATCTTGCGATGGAGGCCGGACCGTGTGGCGAATCCGAATCCATCGCCGCCCAGGATCACGCCGGAGTGGATCAGGCAGGCCTTGCCGATGACCGTGCCGGGGTAGACGACAACGCCTGGCATGAGGACCGAACCGGCGCCCACCTGGCTGCCGTTCCCCACAAAGGCTCCTGCGCCGACACGGGCCCCGTCTCCAATCCGGCATCCTGCTTCAATTACCGCGAACGGCCCGATGGTGACCCCGGCGCCGATATCGACATCGTCCGACACCCTGGCGTCGTCGGAGACCCCTGCTTCGGGCAACTCAACCGGGTGGAACAGCTCCAGCAATTCCGCCAGTGTGGTGGAGGGGTCTTCCACGACCAGAAGGGTCTTCCCCGGAAGCTCCGTCCCCTCCCGGACAAGGATTGCGCCGGCCTCGCTGTTCCGGGCCTTCTCCAGGTACCGGCTGTTGGTGAAGAACGCAAGATCTCCCGGACCGGCGGCCTCCAGTGTGGCCACCCCTTCAATCTGTCGGTCCCGGTCACCGGCGACCTCGCCGCCGAATTTCTCCGCCAGCTGTAGGAGACTGAACCGTTTCACGGGAATATCTCCCCGGCCGCTACTGTCCCGAACCGGCCTCGGCCGGAGCCGGGGTTGCCTCAGGCGACTTGACCATCTCGTTGAATCGATCCACCAGCGCCGTGGTCACATCCAGGGTAGGAGCAGCCCATGCCACCAGCGACTGGTCCAGGATCAGGTCGAAGCCCTCCTCCTGTCCAAACCGCTCCACTACCGTCAGGAGCTGTTCCTGGAACCGGTTCTGAGCGGAGTTGATCTCAATCTGCATTTCCCGGGCCGCAGACTCCTGGGTACTCTGGAAATCAAGCGCCTTCTTCTGGATCTCGATCTCAAGGGCCTGCTTCCGTTCAGGGGACAGGGAGAGGGCCTGGGCGGTGAGTTGATCCTGCAGGGCGGTGACCGCCGTCTGCATCGCCGTCAACTCGTTCTGTTTCTGGTTCCTGAAGGCAGTCAGCCGGGCCTGGATCCGGGATCCTTCCGCAGTCTCCTCGGAAACCCGCTGAGGGTCGAACACGGCGATCTTGGGCGCATCCTGGGCCAGCGCCACGGTGCCCGCCGCCAACAGCAGCATCAGTACCGGCAGCACCCGTTTCATTCTATTCATGTCGCGGTCCTTTCAAGTCGATCCGTCGTCAGAAACTTCGTCCGATGGAGAATGTAAACCGGCTGGTCCTGTCGCGGACCCCTTCCCGTATCGGCCAGGCATAGATCAGCCTCAGCGGCACCGGGAAGACCGGAAGGTGGAACCTCATTTCAACCCCAGCGGAGGCGCGAGCGGTGTCGAACCCCCAGGACTGGTCTTCGAACAGGGCGTCTCCGATATCGGCGAACACGGCCAGTTCGGCCTGCTGTCCCAGAGGAAACACCAGTTCGGTCTGGAACAGGAACATCCGGTCACCGCCGACCTCCACCAGCGCCGGTACCCCGTCGCCGGATCTTACCAGATCCTCGATATCCACATTCCGCGGATCGCCCAACACATCCAGAATCCCGCCGTTTCCATCCAGAAGGACGTACCGCCGCGGCGTGATCGACCGGGTCTCGAAACCACGGGGGCCGGGAGTTTCGCCACCGAGCCAGAACCTCTGGAACCTGGGTACGCCGTTGACGTTGGAGGAGTTGAAGCCGGTGGAGCCGCCCTGCCATTCCTTGACCAGCCCGGCCTCGGCATGGAACGCCAGGAACGACCGTTTGAACGGTCGTTTGTAGGTCGTAAACCGGGCCACCGGTTTGAGGTAGTTCGTATCGCCGCCCAGTGCGCCGCCTGCGATCTGGAACGAAAACACAAACGACGACCCGGCTGACGGCCGGTAGGGGTTGTTCACGCGGTTGTAGGAAAACACCGGGGTCAAACTGGAGATTTTGTTGTTGGAGGAAAACTGGGTCAGCGCCAGCGGATCGTTCGGGTCAATCAATGCCAGTGTCGACGAGGTCGAGGTCACGCTTTCGTAGGAATAACTCAACCTCAGAGACGAGAACGGCGCGAGCTGTTTCCCGAGGATGATGCCGCCACCTTTGCTGCTGCTCCGCAGCGAGGCGCCGAAATCGATATCGCGGCGGAACAGGCTGAACCCGAGGGTGTACGGCCGGTTCAGGAACCAGGGTTCCTGGAAACTGATCTGGTAACGGTTGGAGCGGCCGCCAACGGTCATGGATGCGGAGAGGACCTGGCCCCGCCCCAGGAAGTTTCGCGTGGAGTAGACGCCGCTGAAGAAAGCGCCGTCCACACCGCTGTAACCGCCGCCTATCTGGATCTCGTTCCTGCCCTTGTCCTCGCCGTCCATGATGACCTTGACCTGGTTCTCACCTTCCACCGGCTCGATGATCGCATCCTCGGGGATCTCGAAATAGCCCAGCTGGTTGACCTTGGTCTTGGATACGTCCAGCTTGGAACGGCTGAACAGGTCGCCTTCATTGATCAGCATTTCCCGGCGCAGAACCCGGTCATGGGTTTTGTTGTTCCCGCGGAACTCGATGGCCGAAATGTAGTACGGCTCGTCTTCCTCCACGGTGATCTGGATATCCGCCACCGTCTCGCCTTCCCGGCGCACAACCCGGCGCACCACCGAAGCGTAGAGGTGCCCTCGATCCTCGTACAACCGGGTCATGGACTCGACCCCGGCTTCCAGCAGGTTGTTTCTCAGAGTCGACCCTTCCCGCAGGGGCAGGAACGCCTTGAGCTGATTGTCGGTGAACACGGCGTTGCCGGACAGGGTGATCTCGCCGGCGGTGTACTGCTCGCCTTCGTTCACCGGCACGTTGAGAACGATCCACTTCTTGACCTTCGGCTCGGCCTTCAGGCGGAGGCGGTCTTCTTTCTTCTTTTTCTTTTTGGCCTGTTTCTCGAGCTTGGCGGCGCGTTCTTTCGCCTTCTTGCGTGCCTTCTCCGGTGAGAGGCTGCTGTCCCGGTCATCGGCGATCTCTTCCGGCTGTTCCTGCTCGTCCGGGTCCCCGGCTTCCAGCGCCGCCCTTTTTTCGATAGCCTTCTTTTTAGGTTCCTTGACCTTTTCCCGGACCTCGATGTTCGGCGCCCGAAGCTCTACGTCCAGGTAGCCCTGGTTCTGGTAGAGCTCCCGGATGTTCCCGGCGTCCTGATCCCACTTCAGCGGGTGGTACAGGTTCTTTTTCGACCAGGGCCAGTACCACTTGCGAGGCTTGGTCAATTCCAGCTGACGTCGCAGCGTCCGGTCTCCGAACAACTCGTTGCCGGTAAAATGGATGGCGCGGATGCGGGTCTTGCCGCCAGCTTTTATGGTGAAGTGCACCGCCCGTGTCTTGTCGGTGACGTTGCGGATGTCGGCCTTCACCGTTGCGTCCAGAAACCCCTTTTCCCCCAGGAAATCCCGGATTGTAGCCTCGGCATCGGCAATGGCCCGCCGGTCCATGGGTTTCCCCAGGCGCAGGCGCATTTCCTTTTCCTTGTACCGATCCTCGATCTGGGTCCGGTTCAGGACCGGGTTTTCATCGTAGGTCACCGCCGTCAGAACCGGGCGTTCCCGGACCTTGACGACAACGATCTTGCCCCCGTCCGGTCCGTCGTCGGCCTCGATGACGATATCTTCGAACAGTCCCAGATCCCAGAGTTTCCGGAACGACATCCTGAGCTTCACCGGATCGTAGGGATCGCCGGCCCGAACACCCATGGCGTGGAGGAACGCCTCTTCCGTCATGCGGTACAGTCCGTAAACCGTGATCGAATCCACCATCCCGGAAGCGGCGCCGGCGGCCGGCGCCAGCAGGCCCAGGATCAGGAGGAATAGAACTACAGCTCGTAGGAGTCTGCCTGTGACCCCCTTGTGCGTCGGATTTGTACTCAAGCTTTTCTCTCTCAATTCCGGCGATTCCGGGTCCAGGCTCTGAGTTTCCTCAAGTAGACGATCATTCTACTTTGCAACGGAGCGGAGCGCTCCCGGCGCAGCCGGGGCGAATCACAAAGAGGGAACCTCGACCGGATCCCGGAAATTCAGCTTTTCGCCGTCGAGGTAGACCTCGATCACCCCCTGGCCCTGGAATCTGCCGGTGATGATCGCGTCGGAAAGGGCATCTTCGATATGTTTCTGTATCGCTCTCCGCAATGGACGGGCGCCATAGGCCCGGTCCTTGCAGGTTGCCTGCACCAGCCACCGGCAGGCCTCGTCGGTGGCGACGATCTCCGTATTGCGGTCCGAAAGGCTTGCGTTCAGCCTGCGGATCATGATCCGCGCGATCTCGCCGAGCTGCTCCTCGGTGAGGGAGTCGAAAACGATAACTTCGTCGATCCTGTTGATGAACTCCGGGCTGAGGGTTCTCTTGACCTCGGCCAGCACCATGTCCCGCCGTTCCTTGAACTCCTGGACCCGGTCATCCGACTTGAAGCCGACCTTGGAGATGGTCTGGTCCACGTGGCCGCTGCCGATGTTGGAGGTCATGATGACGATGGTGTTCTTGAAATCCACGGCCTGACCATAGGCATCGGTGATGGTGCCGTCTTCCAGGACCTGGAGGAGGATGTTCAGCACGTCCGGATGGGCTTTTTCGATCTCGTCCAGGAGGATGACGCTGTACGGTTTGCGCTTGATCCTTTCCGTAAGCTGGCCGCCTTCTTCGTGCCCGATGTATCCCGGAGGCGAGCCGATCATCTTGGCGATGGCGTGCTTCTCCATGTACTCGGACATGTCGAACCGAACCAGGGAACGCTCGGATGAGAACAGGAATTCGGCCAGGGTTCGGGCCACTTCGGTCTTGCCGACTCCGGTGGGACCCAGGAACACGAACGAGCCGATCGGCCGGTCCGGGCTGGACAGGCCGGCCCGTGACCGCCGGATCGCGCGGGCCAGTGCGGAAATGGCGGCATCCTGACCGACGATCCTGCGGTGCAGGAACGCCTCGATGTTCATCAGCTTTTCGGCTTCCTCTTCGGCCACGGCCTGTATCGGGATACCGGTCCAGCGTGCGATGACCTCTTCCACGTCGGCCCGGTCCACATCCAGGATCTTGTTGCATTCGGATTCGTAGAGATCCTTGAGCTCCTCGTGGCGCCGGCGAAGGGTGACCTCTTCGTCGTGGTAGGCCACGGCTTCGTCGAAATCCTTGCGGGCCAGGGCGCTCTTCATGCCGTCCACCGCCTTGCGCAGCTCACGCTCCACCCGCTTGATCTCGGCGTAGGACGAACTCTTGCCGAGCTTGACCCTGGCGCCGGCCTCGTCCAGCACGTCGATCGCCTTGTCGGGCAGGAAACGGTCGGTGATGTACCGGTTTGCCTGGTACACGGCGGCCCGCAGCGCCTCGTCCGTATAGCTCACCCCGTGGAACCGCTCGTAGCGCTCCTTGACCCCTTCCAGGATAGCGATGGTCTCCGCCTCGGAAGGCGGCTTGATGGTGATCGGCTGGAAGCGCCGGACCAGCGCCCGGTCCTTCTCGATATGCTTGTGATAGTCCCGGGGCGTGGTGGCGCCGATGCACTGGACCTCCCCCCGTGACAGCGTCGGCTTCAGAATGTTGGCGGCGTCCAGTGACCCTTCGGCCGAGCCGGCTCCGATGAGCGAGTGGATCTCGTCGATGAATACCATGACGTCGTCCGAGTTGGTCAGCTCGGAAATGATCCCCTTGAGCCGCTCTTCGAACTGCCCGCGATACTTGGTGCCTGCCACCACCAGGGACAGGTCAAGGGCCAGGATCCGTTTCGACAGCAGGGAAGGCGGCACCTCGCCGTCGATGATCCGGGTTGCAAGACCTTCGACAATGGCGGTTTTCCCGACTCCCGGTTCTCCCAGGAGGACCGGGTTGTTCTTCCTGCGTCGAGACAGGACCTGGACCACCCTCTCGAGTTCCGACTCCCGGCCGATAAGCGGGTCGAACACGCGCCGCTCGGCCAGTTCGGAGAGGTCCCTTGAAAACTCGTTCAGGAACGGCGTTTCCTTTTTCTTCTTCGGCAACGCCCTGCGCTTGTAGATTTTGACGGCGTCTTCCCGGACCGCCTCGATGTGCATTCCCCGCTCGATGAGCATCCTGCCTGCCGTCGAATCTTCCAGGCGCAGCAGCCCCAGGAGGATATGTTCGGTGCCGATGTACGGGTGCATCAACCGTTCCGCCTCGCTCTCGGCGTTGCGCAGAACGATCTTGGTCTCGTCGCTGAACGGGATCTCCACCGAGGTGGACAGCTTCTCCTGGACCGGGTCGTCCTGGCCCAGCTCCGCCTGAAGCATCTCCATGGATACATTGGCCCTGGCGAACAGCTCCCGGATCGTTTCTTCGCCTTCCTTGAGCAGACCGCTCAGGAGATGTTCCGTGGCGATGACCTTGCTGCCCTGCTGGCTGGCCTCGTACCGGGCGAGGAACAGGATCCGCTTCGCCTTCTCCGTAAATTTCTCGAACATCGGCGCCCCTACCGCTGTCAAGCCCTGTCGGGTCAGTCGTTTAGCATCAAATCAAACTATAGCACACAGGTTTCGGTCTTATTGTGGTCCGGTCCGGTCCTCCGGTGCAGGCGAACCTTCGAAAAAACGGGAGATTTCAGCTGGGGAGATCGCTTCGAGGGTGCCCTGCCTCAGCCGCAGGGTGCGGTCGCATCCCCGGGCCAACCGGCCGCTGTGGGTCGCCAGCACCAGGCCGAATGAGGATTCGGCCTGTATCTCGAGAAGCAGGTCGAAGACCGCTGCGCCGGTACCCGGATCCAGATTGCCGGTAGGTTCGTCGGCCAGAACCAGAGCAGGATCCCTCGCCACTGCCCTAGCGATGGCGACACGCTGCTGCTCCCCGCCGGACAACTCCCCCGGATAGTGGTTCCAGCGATCGGCCAGTCCGAGCCGCTCCAGCATCCCCCTGGCCCGTTCCTCACCGTCTTCCTCGCCGGCGATCCTGGACGGGATCGCCACGTTCTCGAGAGCGGTGAACTCGGGAAGCAGGTAGTGGAACTGGAATACGAAACCGACGACCCGGTTCCTGAACTCAGCAAGTGCCGGTCCGTCCAGGCTGAAGACGTTCATTCCCCGGCAATGCATCGATCCGGCTTCGGGACGGTCCAGCCCTCCGAGGATATGGAGGAGCGTCGATTTTCCTACACCGGAATCACCGATCACAGCCACCGATTCGCCACGGCCCACGGTCATATCCAGACCGGTGAGTACCTCGATCCAGCGCTCACCCTTGCCGTAGCTCTTGGACAGTCCGGTCGCTTCCAGAACCGGTTCACTCATAACGCAGCGCCTCCAGAGGATCGAGCCGGGCGGCGCTCCAGGCCGGATAGATCGTTGCTGCCAGGGAGACCAGGAGCGCGGCCAGACCGACCTTCAGCAGGTCCAGGTTATCCAGCACGAACGGCACATGGTCCAGGTAGTACACGTCCGGATCCAGTGCGATGATCTTGTACGTCCCCAGCCACCACGCCACACCCGAGCCCAGCGACAGGCCGAGAAGCGTTCCGACCAGGCCGATCACCAGGCCCTGCAATACGAAGATCCGGGCGATACACCAGGATTCCGCTCCCATGGAGGACAGGGCGCCGATGTCCCGGACCTTGTCCGCCACCATCAGAACCAGCGTGGAGACGATGTTCAAAGCCGCCACCACGACGATCAGGCCGATAGCCAGGAACAGCATCAGCTTCTCCGTCCGCAGCGCCTTGATCAGGTCCTGGTTCTGTTCGAAGAGGTCCACCACGGTCCACGGGAAATCGAACGACGTCCGGAGCTCCGGCTTCATGGCATCGAGATCGTTGAGGTCGCCAAGCCGGACCTCGACCCAGGAGGCCGCGCCGCGGGCACTCATGAGGGATCGGGCGCTGCCCAGGCTGATGTAGGCACGCATGGAATCCTGTTCGAAATGTTCACTGTGAAAGGTCGCGCCAACCTCGTACTTGCGACTCTTCGGCATGGCGGCGAACGGGGACAGGGTGATCCTGGGCACCATCACCCGGACTTCGTCCCCTACCGCCACCCGGAGTTTGGCCGCCAGGGTCTTCCCCAGCACGATCTTGTCCCGGTCCTCGGGAGGCTCCTGCAGAACGGCGAGTGCTTCCGTGGTCGCCGGATCGGCGGCGATAACTTCCGCCTGGCGATCGGGAACCACACCCCAGATTTCGGCGTAGGCCGGCTGTGCCGAGTCGGGAACCAGCATGGACGGTGTGTAGATAACCGGGGAAGCGATCCGGATACCGTCCATCGCTTCGGCCCGGAGGGCGATTTCCTCCATCCCGGTGGCCAGAGTATCTTCGGCGTTCAGGATCTGAAGATGAGCGCTCCCACTCAGGATCCTGGCCCGGATGTCCTGGACGAAGCCGTTGTTCAGCGCCAGGGCGACGACCAATGCGGCTGTCCCTACCGTCACACCGGCGATGGATATGAAGGTTATGAGGGAAATAAACGTTTTCCCCCGATGGAACCGCAGGTAACGCAGCGCCAGGTAAAGCTCGAAAGGGACCTTCATATCGGCCGGCTACTCATCCTGGTCAACGCGTGTGGCCGTCCATTGACCCTGGGCGCCACCCTGACCACCGAGATCGTAGTTCAGCCATGTCCCGCTTATGGTGCGGCCGTCTCCGGAAATCGAACCCTCGAACTCCATCGATTTTCCCAGTTTTGAATCGATCCGGACCAGGTAGACCTTGCGGTTCACCAGGGTGCCCTGCAGGGACCCGCTCCAGCCGCCGGCCAGCGTGTACGTACCGCTGACCAGGGTTCCGGACTGAACCAGGTTGAACGCACCGTTCTGTTCCCGGGGCATCATCACGACACGCCAGGTGCCGTTCAGGGGACCGGCATCCACCTCTTCCCGGGGGCCGGTAACGCCCAGCTGCTCGTCCATGAGCTCCAGCTTGCGCTTGCGGTCGATGATTCGCCCCACCAGTTCTTGCTGTGCAGCGAAAATCATCCTCCGGCTTGCCTCCGCACCCTCGATCTGCCTGAAAATCAGCTCGGCCTGAACCACGTTCTCCTCGCCCGGCGACCCGAGGATCGCTCCCAGGGTTCGGTGCATGGTGCGAAGCTGCAGCTCCACCTGGAGGCGGTCCGAGGCCAGGGCACGCATCTTCTCCATATCCTCTGTCAGGAGAGCCTGCTCCACCTCCATCATCGCCTCCAGGGTCGGCCGGTCAGCCGCCGGGCTATGGGAGACGGTGGATACCAGTCCAAGGGCCAGGATCGCCATTATTGTCATCGCGCGTCTCATCGGTCGACCTCCCTCATGTCAGAGTACCCCGAGTTGCCGGGCCAGGCGGATCGCCTGCACCGCCGAGCCGGCTTCGGCCTCGTCCGCTGCTGCCCAGAGCCGGAACCGGTCGTTTCCGCCTGCCTCGGCCCGGATCGCCGTGATGCTGATCCCGCCGCGCCCGCTGACCTCCACCGGCGTGCATTCGCTGTCGGCGGCGTCGGCCTTCAGTCCCTCCACGGCGTCCAGCAGTCCGTACAGGGCCTCCGGTGTCACCGGCTCACGGGTAGTGACTTGCAGGTTGACGCCATGGCCGTAAAACATCGGCACAGCCACCATGTCCACCGACACGATCACCGGCGGTGATCCAACGAGCCGGGCCGACTCCGAAGCGACCCGCTCCGATGCCACTGCACTGCCGCCTGTAATGTACTCGGAAGGAACGACGTTGAACGCCAGTTGCCGGCCGAGGTGCCCAACCGGCGGCGATCCGAAGTTGAGCAGATTGACGGTCTGTTGCCTCAGCTCGTCGACGGCGCCGTCGCCGAAGTCGGCAGCCGGCCTCAAGATGACGGCGGAGGCGGATTCGATTCCCGGTCCCCGGTGGATCGGCGCCAGGATGTCGGCCAGCAACAGGGACAGGCTATGGGCTACAACCAGCGCCGAACCAGGTCCGTGATCCCCAGGGGGAAGCAGCCGGTCATGAATCAGAGGCAGGCCCAGACCCATGCCGGCTCCGGTCAGGTCGATGGTGATGGCACGGGGAGCGGGATCGGTCAGGAATCTGCCGGCATCGGCGGCAGTGTCGCAGATAAAGATGAGGCGGTGCTCTTCAAGGGCGGCCCGGTCCGCTTCCTGGATCATCCTTGCCTCACCGTCATATTCACTCAGGACCGTTTCACCGGCTCCGAACAGGTCTATACGGCTGCCCGGAACCTGCATCGTCTCCAGAACCTTCCGTAGACGGTGCCCCTCGGGGCTGCCGGCGCCGACCAGGGCGATCCGACCGGTGGCCTCTGCCGGGTCAACGCGGGACGGGGTCATCTGCCACCTCGCCTTCCGTGGACCGATCGCCTGCGGCTCGCTTGCCGAACCGCCTTGGAAGGGACCACAGGTAAAGCGCCGGCCCGGACAGAACGTACAGGAGCCCGGCGGAGAGAAGGGTGATCTGCGGGTCCATGAACACGCCGATCAGAACGGCTGCAATCAGCAGGATATTTATATAGGACTGCCTCGACTGCAGGTTCAGATCCTTGAAGGAGCGGTAACGGAACCGGCTGACCATCAGTACGGCGAGGCCTACCATGAGCGGCAGCGCCGCCAGCGGCAGCCAGGCTATTCCGGCCGGCTCGGGAAAGGCGAATACAACCGCTGCAGCCAGACCGGCAGCCGGCGGCGAGGGCAGACCGGCGAAATACCTTTTCTCCGTGGTATTGCGGCGGATGTTGAACCGGGCCAGACGCATGGCGGCGCAAACGACGAAAACGAAGGCGGCCAGCCACCCGGCGCGGCCCAGGGGATGAAGGACCCAACTGAAAACCAGGAAAGCAGGCGCCACACCGAATGAAACGATATCGGCCAGGGAGTCGAACTCAACACCGAAATCCGATGTGGTTCCGGTGAGCCGGGCGATGCGTCCGTCCAGACCGTCCAGGATGCCGGACACGATGATCAGGATCGCCGCCAGCTCAAACCGTCCGAGGGAGGTCTGCACTATGGACGCGAAGCCGCAGAACAGGTTCCCTACGGTAAACAGGCTGGGCAGGAGGTAAATCCCGCGTCGGAACCTTTTATTCGGCATCCACCCCTCATTGCGGCCGTTCGCCGCCGCTTCATGACCGGAAAAACTATACCGGATATCCGGGGTGGGAACCATCGGATACGGTCAGTGCTCCTCCGACCCCCGGGACAGCTTTTCGATCTCGTCCTTGAGAGCCAGCTTCAGCTTCTTGAGCCTGGCCTCCTCGTACTCCTCGTCGGGGCTCAGATGCACACGGCCCTGCAGGACTTCCAGCCGGGATTCGTATTCCTGATGCTTTTCGGCGAGACTTGCGAGGCGGGCGTTGACGGAAGGGCTTTTCACGTTCACAGATTCATTCACGTACACTCTCCTGAACAGGATGTGAGAATGGATAGATAGATTATATGTCCCTGAACGGCCCGGATCAAAACACAATCCCCGTGAAACGGGTCAGGATCCCGGCTCCAGGGGGCGTCGAACGGGGGCCGGCAGTGCTCATCGAGCCTTGAGCACGGCATCCGGCGTACGAAGATACAGCGGGGACATGCCGCTCCCGGAAGGCAGACCGTCATGGTGGCGCCTCACCGCCAGAAGACCTGCTCCTCCCGCCACCCCGTGTCGAACGGTCCGGACCAGTGAGCCGGGGCAACCGGCCAGAAGGGCATCGCGATGCATGGCGGCGCCGGGCCCGATCCATACCACAGGGTCGGACTCTGCGGCCGCCACCGAGTCCGGCTTCCCGAGGCACGGATCAATCACCGCGTCTGGAGGGAACGAACCGGACGTGAAACGGGCGACGTAGATCTCCGAGCGGCCGGCATCCATCACAGCCACACGGTCCCGGTCTTCCCGGCCGTTGGCTACGGCGATCGACTCCAGGCTGCCGACGCCGAAGCAGGGTTTGTCCGCCGCCAGGGCCAGGCCCTTCAGCGTGCCGAGTCCGACCCGCAGTCCGGTGAACGAGCCCGGCCCACGGGTGGAGGCGTACAGGTCCACATCGGAGCGTCCCCAGCCGGCCTCGGCCAGAAGGTGTTCCAGCATCGGCAGAAGATGGCGGGAGTGGGAATCACGGACCAGTAGAGCCGACTCGGCCACTACCTCCCCGGCGCCCCCTTCCCCCTCCACCAGGGCGACTCCGCCCCACCAGGTGGAGGTGTCGATGGCCACGGCCCGAATCATGAAGGTCCCGGTTCCGAACCGATACGGGACCGTTCAAGAAAGTCCAGAAGATCGTCGCCGGCGGCAAGGGAGTCGGCATCGAAAGCGACGCCTATCTCGTAGAGGTCCGCCCCCGGCTTCGTCCCCTCTTCTTCGGGCAGCTCTTCCAGCCGCACTACCCTGCCGCGGACCCGCAGCGGTTTCGGTCCTCCGTCCGGCGTCTGATCCTGAAGACGGATCTCGATCTCTTCCCCGACGTGCAGCGTCTCGGGGCTGGTAAAGACGATTCCGTTGCGGCTCAGGTTGCGGGCCTCCCCCACACGGACGTCCTGGGGTCCCAAAACCTCCACTTCAAACCTGCCGGGCTCAAGGTCGAACCGCAGGAACCGTCGCCGCTCAGGGTTATAGACCAGGATGATGTTCTTCCCCGAGGCCTTGGCGCGGTAGAGCGCCTGCGCCGCCCGCTCCAGGAGCTCCTCGGGCGAGTTGGCGTCCCCCGGATAGGTGGCAACCCCTCCCGAGACGGTCAAACCGACCGGGGCGCCGTCGGCCTCCCGGCGTCCGAAGAAACGCTCCACCTCAAGCCGGAACCGTTCCGCCACCAGTAGCGCCCCGTTGCGATCGGTCTGGGGCAGCACCAGGGCAACCTCGTCCTCTCCAGGGCGGGCGGCGACATCGATATCCCGGATCTTGTTGTTCAGCAGAATCGCCATTTCCTTCAATACACGGTCGCCGACAAATCGACCGAGACGGTCGTTCATCGGGCCGAAATCGTCCAGATCGAATACCGCCACCGAAACCGTTTGCCCATACCGCCTGGCCCGGCGCAACTCATGCTGTACGGCTACCCGGAACATCCGGTCCGTGGCAAGACCGGTCAACGGCTCCCGGGTTGAGGAACCGTCCCCGACTTCAAACATCTCGAGATCGATCAGGGTCGGGCGGATCAGATGCCGGTTGACGTTCACGAAGTAATCCAGAAGCGCCACCCGCACTCCCACATCACGTCCCAGGGCCCGGCTCAGCTCGGCGCGATGGGTGACGATGCCGGTCCAGTGCTCCCGGGCTTCGTCGTCGTCGAACTGCAGGTGGGTCAGGATCAGGATCAGAGCGGCATGGGCTCCAACGCCGGATTCACTGGTTACGGCATCCAGCCTGCTCAACAACCTCTGAACGTTGAGGGCGTCCTCTTCCAGCATTTCCAGGAGTTCCACCCGGATTCGGCCGGCGTCTTCCTGATTGATCAAAGGTAGGAGCCTCCCCCGCTCTCACCAGCCGCAGGGCGACCGCCGAGGATGTAATCGGTCAGGCAGGTGTCGGGTATCGGCTGTTCCAGCGCGACACCCAGCCTTCGAGTCAGAGCGGTAGGCTCTTCGATTCTCACAACCTTCCCCTGCAGCTCCCAGGGATCCGCCACCGGATCCGAACTTTTGGCGAGCCGGAATCTGACAACGGTGTCCCGGTCTACCTGCTGGCCTGTTTCGACCAGCATCCCGCCGTAGCTGATATCCACGCCCCGGACCAGGGTCCAGGCCCCGGAAGGATCGTGATGCATCCGGATGTCACCACGGCCGTTCAACGGGTAGCGAATATGGGTTCTGCGCTCCTTGTGGAACAAGGTGATACGGTCGCGCCCGGCTCTTTTGGCTTCATACAGCCCTTCGTCGGCCCGTTCCATCAGGATCGGCAGTTCCCGGCCGTCCTGCGGGAAAACCGCAATCCCGCCGGATGCGGTCAGGTTCAGCTGGGAATCGCCAGTCGGCTTCCCTTGAAATTCTTCCCGGATCCGGATCCGCAACCGGTCCGCCACGACGTAGGCGCCCAACCGCTCGGTCTCGGGAAGCAGCAACACGAATTCTTCCCCGCCATAGCGACAGGCGACATCAACATCCCGGATCGTCTTCCTCATGCAGTCGGCCGCCTTCCGCAGCGCCAGGTCCCCTACCCGGTGGCCGAACTGGTCGTTCACCCTTTTGAACCGGTCGAGGTCGATGAGAACGATGGCGAACTGCAGGCGGTGCCGGCGGCACCGGGCGATCTCCCTCTCCCCGATCCGTGTGAGGTGTCTCCGGTTGAACAGGCCGGTCAGGGGGTCTGTGGTGGCGGACTGCATGGTCTTTTCGAACTGCGCCAGCTCAACCACTTTCGGGTTGCGCAGCAATGCTTCCACATTGGAAAGGAAGTCGACGGTGGCGACCTGCAGTCCAGGATCCCGGGCCAGGGCCGTCGCCAACTCCAGACGATGGTCCAGAATGCGGATCAGGAGCGCCTCGGCTTCCTCTTCTCCACGGACAAGGTTCGCCAGAAGGCGCACCACGTTGGCGCAGGACGGGAACCCTTCCGCCTTGCCGATCCGCACCAATCTCCCGATCCACTCACCGGGATCAGGATCGACTTCGGCGATCATTTCAAGGAGAAGTTCACGCTGTTGCCGAGGGAGCCCAGAAGCTTCCACACTACCCCCTTCGGTCGAACTCCGGGCCGCCTTCAGCCCATCAGAATTCCACCCGGCGCGCCTATCGCCGGTACGAGCCAATGCTAGCACGGTCAACCACTTGCATGTCAATCGGCCATGATCATGAACCTGGGGGCACGGTTCCCGTAGTACCATGTGTCCAGCACTGGAGGGAACGGATGCAGGGACCGGGAACAACCACGGGAAAGGCAGGCCTGGGGCGGACCGCCGGCGAACGGCAGGCGACGGACGAGACCCTGGTTCACAGGTGCCTGAACGGTAACCGCTCTGCATTCGAGAAGCTGGTTCGCAGGCACCAGAAGGGATTGGTGAACCACCTCTACCGTTTGACCGGCCAACCGGATACCGCCAGGGACCTGGCTCAGGAAGTTTTCATCAAGGTCTACACTTCCCTTGGAACGTTCGATCCCAGGTACCGCTTCACAACCTGGATGTACCGCATCGCCTCCAACTGCGCCATCGACCACCTGCGCAAACGGCGGCCCCAGACATGCTCCCTGACCGTACAGGCCGCCGAGTCCGACGACAGGAGCCAGTCGGACAGAGAGTTCGCCGGCACCGAACCGACACCGCACCAGATGCTGCGATGCCGCGAGATCCAGGAGCGCCTGGAGGCATCGGTTGAGGCCTTGCCGTCGTCCTACCGCCAGCTGATCCTCCTGCGGCACCAGAAGCACTGCCGCTACGATGAGATCGCCAGAATCACCGGGCTGCCGATCGGAACGGTGAAGAACAGGATTTTCAGGGCCAGGGAGATACTGCGCAGCCAGCTGTCGGACATCCTCGAGGCGGAGGATTTGCGGTGAGTGACTGTACCCATATGAGACCGCTGATCGACCGGATCTCCGAGGGCGAAGCGACGCCGGAAGAGGCGCTGGCCCTGGGCCGCCATCTTCCGGCCTGCACGGTCTGTCGCATTCTTCTGGCCAAGGCCCACCGCCTGAACGAGATGGTGGACGGGATCGGGGATCCGCTGGAAGTGGAGGAATCCTTCCTCCAGGGAGTCATGGACTCTCTCCCCGACGGCCCTCCGCAGGGCGAGGACAAGGTCGGGGGACGGCGCACGCGCAGGCACCTTCGGATCGTCAAACTGCTGGTAACCATGAGCCCCCTGGGCCTCCTGGGGGCCGGCCGCTCCATGGTCATGAGCTATCCGGGACAGTTCAGCCGGATCGTGGACAGCGGCACTTTCCTGCCTGTTGAAGGCGGGCCGGGGATCGCCTCCTCCTTGCGGGAGATCCTGGGAATCGTCATGGCGGTAGCCGGCAAGCTCGGCATCTCAAGCGGCGACCTGACATCGGTTCGGCCGGTGCTTGCCCTGGGGAACTTCATGTCGGTCGTATGGCCGCTGACACTCGCCCTTATAATTACCGGTGTCCTGGCCCTGGCTCTGTACAAGCCGTTACGGAAGTTTTTCAGCCGACCCGATCCTTGAGGTCGGCCAGTTTCAGGCCCAGCCGGCGGGCTGCCTTCTTCATGTCGCCATCAGCTTCCCCGATCATGCGGCGGATGTAATATTCCTCGAAGGCTGCCTTGCCTTCGGAAAGAGAGCCGAACTCGCCGTACAGATCGACCGGAGCCAGCTCCGCGCCGCCCATCGCCTTCGGCAGGTCGCTGGTCCGGACCTCCGGACCCTGAACCTGCAGCAGGAGGGTCTCCATCAGGTTACGCAGCTCGCGAACATTTCCAGGCCACTCCCAGGCGCTCATCGCCCGCCGGCAGTCCTCGGAGAAACTCTTGCGGGAATGGCCGTACTCCCGGGCCAGGATCGTCATGTAATGGTCCGCCAGGACCGAAACGTCCTCACGCCGTTCCCGAAGGGGCGGCACCTCCACCAGAATGACGCCGATCTGGTCTTTCAGGGCGCCGCCGATTCCCGGACCATCGGGATCGGCAGTGGCCATCGGCCGGGCGCCCAGTTCCTGAAACTGGTCGCTCCTCAGGTACGCCTCCAACCGCCGTTGCAGCTCCGGTTCCAGTTGATCCAGATCCTCGAACAGGACCGTACCTTTCCGGGCCATGGTGGTTCGTGACGGCGTTTCATCGGAGCCGAAGATCGCATCACCGGCGGCGGCGCCCAGCGCACCGCAGGGAATATCCACGAACGCTTCTTCGGATCGGGAGCTGAGGGCATGGATGCGGCGAACTACAGCCTCACGGCCGCTGCCCCTGGGCCCCAGGACCAGAACCGGCGTATCGGACAATGCAGCTTCGTCGATCCGTGTCCGCAGCCTGTCAGCCGCTGGGCTGACACCATGGATCTCCGTATCCCGCGACAGCAATCGCATCAGGCGCCGGGTTCGGTTTTCCAGCATACGCTGCCTCAGGGCGTTCCGCAGAACCAGCAACGTTTTTTCCAGGGACAGCGGATTCTCTACGAAATCGAAGGCGCCCAGCTTCGTCGCCCGCACTGCGGTGTCGATATTGCCGTGCCCCGAAATCATGATCACCTGGGTATCCACCCGGGAATCCTGCAACCTTTCCAGGGTCTCAAGGCCGTCGATACCGGGAAGCCAGACGTCCAGGAGGATGGCGTCAAACCGCTCCCGGGCGATCCTCTCCAGCCCCTCTTCGCCGGATCCGGCACTCGCTACGTGAAATCCCTCGTCTTCGAGTATCCCTTCCAGTGCGGTCCGCACACCCGGTTCATCATCAATGACCAGAATCTTTTCATCGGCCACGGCTATCCCCTCCCGCCTGCTTCAGCCTGCACCGGAATCTCCACCACGAACCGGGCGCCGCCGGATTCGCCGTCCTTCACCTTGATCGTGCCCCGATGTTCCGTGACCACCCGGTGAACAACCGCCAGCCCCAGCCCGGTACCGCTGGGTTTGGTTGAAAAATACGGCTCGAACAGCTTGGCGCGGTCTTCCGCCGGGATACCGGGACCGGAATCCTCCACCTCCAGGACCAGCACACCCGGATCGGCACGCCGGATCCGGACGGTGATGCGGCCCCGACCGTCCACCGCCGCCACGGCGTTATCCAGCAGGTTCACCAGGGCCCTTCTCATCTGCTGGGGATCCAGGGCGACAGTGCCCAGATCCGGCTCGGCCTCGAGGACCCATTCCACTCCGGCAACCGCCTTGTACAGGGCCAGTACCGAGTCCACCAGTTCCCTCACATCCACCGGCTGGGGAACGACCTCCGGCATGCGGGCGAATCGGGAAAACTCGTTCACCAGATGCTTGAGGCCGGCCACCTCCCGCTCGATGGAGTCGGTCGCTTCCGGCAGGATTTTCCCCAGATCCGGCGATCCGGCCAGGAACTTCTTTTTCAACCTCTGTGCCGAAAGCATGATCGGTGTCAGCGGGTTCTTGATCTCGTGTGCGATCCGTCGCGCAACCTCCCTCCATGCCGCCGCCCGCTGGGCCCGCTGCAGGTCGGTCAGGTCTTCCATCATGATCAGCACGCCGAGATATTCCCCCTGCCAGCCCTTGAGCGCCGTGATCCGGATGGCGATGGTCATGGCGCCTGCGGTTCGGACGAACTCCAGATCCCTGGCAACGACGCCGGCGGTTCCACCGGCGTCCATAACCTGGGCGAGCATGTCCAGGAGGGGACGGAACTCGGCTCCCGCCAGGCTCGACCTGATGTTCTGCCCTGCTTTCAGCGGGTATCCGAGAATCGTCTCCACCGCCGGGTTGACGGTGGTCACCCGGGCCTTGCGGTCCAGCGAGATCACAGCGGTGGACAGGTTGGCCACCAGGGTTTCGATGTACCGCCGCCGTTCGTCCAGAGCCCGGTTCGTGGTTCGCAGATCGGCGGTGGACCGGCTGATGACCTCACGGCTCTCCTGCAACTGGGCCGCCATGTCGTTGAAGGCGTCCACCAGGACACCGACCTCGTCTCCGGTGCTTTCCTCCACCCGGATCCCCAGGTTTCCGGCGGAGATTTCCCGGGCGGCGGCGGCGACCTCGTTGATCGGGCCGGTGATCCGCTTGCTCAGGTAGAAGCCGATCCAGGTGGCGAGGAACAGCGTCACCAGCAAGGTCAGGCCGATGAGCATCAGGTACAGCCTGATCAGTTCCCGCCGTTCCAGCCGGAACAGCAGGTAGGTGCCGGCGTGCTCCTTGATCGTCTGCATCTTGTCTGTGGCAGCGCCGGAATGGATCAGCCCGACGGTCACCACGCCGGTCCGCTCCCCGCCCGGTTCTGCGATCCGGAATGACGCCGAGGCCTGGACAAGAAGGTCGCCGCCCAGGAAGCCGATTTCGGACACCGTGCTCCCTTCTTCCAGACCTCGCTCGGCCAGCGCCTTGGCGCTCTGCTTCAGATCGGCCCTTGCCGGGCTATCCAGTTCAACGGCGTCACCCAGCCCCAGTACTTCCCGCCGTCCGGTCTCCTCCACCAGCGCGAAGTCCATGCCGGCGTCCTGGAGCCAGGCCTCCAGGTAACCGGTCCGGCCTTGTGGAGGAAGTTCGGTGAAGACTCCCTGACCCAGTGCGCCGGCCAGTCTTCCGGCCTGCCGGACGCTTTGCTGCAAGAGATTCTCGTTCCATTCGTCCACGATCTCCGACGCGTTGCGTGTAATTTCCTCCACCGGCGTGCGGACGATCGCCTCCACCGTTCGTTTGATGATCGCCCCGGAGCCGTAGACCATCATTAGGGCGGGGAACAGAACGAAGCCCAGGAGAAAGAACACCAGCTTGGTCCGCAGCCTGGACCCCAGAACGCCGCGTTTGCGGTCGATCACCAGCTTGACCAGGTTGCGGATCAGGAGGCCGACCAGGGCGAGGGCCAGGATGACGATGGTCAGGGACAGGATAGGCAACAGGTAGCGATCGGCTGCGGAGTCCGCACCCTCGGTGGCCATGCGATCGAACACCGTGTACATGAACCAGACCAGGGCGGACAATACGATCGATACGGTAACCCAGCCCAGGGTCCTGCGCGCTCCGGCCATCAGTCTGCCAGCGCGCTTTCAGCGGAAGCGGTGACCGTGACCGGGAACATCATCCATACGAATTTCCTCCCCATGGAACAGGTGACATCCACCCGCCTGCGGGAGATGGGCACTTCAGAAGCCGCCGGTAGCAAGGGCACGCCGTCCACTTCGCTCATCCAGATCCGCACCACGTCGAGAGAATCGGTGTCCCGTTCCTCATCGGCGATCCGGGCCGGCCCCTCCCAGGCCTTGCCCTTGCGTCCCAGGCGGTAGCTCCGGCTCAAATGGTACTGCTTGGTCAGGCCATCGAACTCCACCGCGGTCTCCACCACCGTCCAGGACAGGGTCTTCGGGAACCAGAGCGGCAGAGCTCTCTTGGCGTACAGTTCGATCCGGTGGCGGAAGGCGACCCGCATTCCGGAATGGACCCGCTCCAGGATGTCCTCGCTGAATGCGTTCTCAACGCTGTAGGAAACCCGAAGATCCTCGCCGACACCTTCCACCCGAAGGCCGATGACCTTGGGATCGCCCGCCCCGGCGGCTGCCTGGGGAACGGAGACCGCCATGACCATCAGGAGCATCAGGACGGCCCTCACCGCGAGACCGTTCCTCCCCGCTTCAGGCATCGAACCGGCCGGCGGCGGACCGCTCTTCCTCCCGCCAGGGGGCCAGGTACCAGCTGTCGGGGCTCTCGTGGATCTTGCGGGCAAGGCGGGCGTGGAGATCGTGTCCGGCCCGGTAAGCGATGACATGGCCACGCATCGGGTAGCGCAGCAGGGAGAGGTCGCCGGTGAGATCCAGCATCTTGTGCCGGACAAACTCATCCTGGAACCTGAGTCCCGGGTTGAGAATACGATCCTCACCCAGGACCACGGCATTTTCCAGGCTGCCACCCTTGGCAAGCCCGTTGCGGCGCAAAGCCTCGACGTCTTTTTCGAAAGTGAATGTCCTGGCCGGGGACAACTTGCGATAGAAGTCGTCGGCATGCCACAGGCTGGCGGTCAGCTCCTGGTATCCCAGAAGCGGATGGTCGAAATCAATGGCGTAGGTCACTCTGTATTCACGGCAGGGATACACCGAAATTTTTTTATCTTCATGGCTGACGGACACCGGCCGTGTGATGTGGAGGTAACTCCGTTCCACGCTGGACTGCTTCAGACCGGCAGTGTTCAGCAGTTCCACGAACGGCCGGGAGGAACCGTCCAGGATCGGCACTTCAACTCCATCCAGTTCCACGCGAAGATCATCGACCCTGAGGGAATACACCGCCGCCATGAGATGCTCGATGGTGCTTACCGACTCGCCGTCCTTCTGGATGACGGTGGCGTAGAAACTGGGGCCGGCATGGTCCAGATCAGCCGGGATGGTCAACCCGCCCAGGTCGGTCCGTACGAACACGACCCCGCTGCCCGGTTCCGCCGGGATCAGTTTCATCGCTATCTTTTCACCGGAATGCAGGCCGATCCCTTCGAGGGAGACCTGGCCGGCAACGGTCTGTCTGTAATGCATCGGCAATTCATAATACATGATAAGAAAGGGAGCGGGATTCGGGAGGTGACGGAAAACCGGCCGGTTCTGGTACAATTCCGACGTTGTATGCGTGGATCTTGTCCTCCCGGGAGGGCGGCTCCCCAATGCGCCGTCCGGCGTGCGAGGCTGTGATGCTGGAAATACGCACCCTGATCGAAGCTGTTGAGGCCAAGGCGAAACGGCTGACCACCGCTGAAGGTCCTTCCGACATTTTCCACACCTTGCTGGACGGCGCAGCCCTGGCTGCCCCTCGCGCCGGCCTGTACCTGGTCCGCAAACAGGTCCTCAAAGGCTGGGGCACCCGCGGTTACGCCAGGCAAGAAGCCGAACAGTTCCCGACGGAGGAAATCGAGGAGGGCGGAGCATGGCCGGCGGAACTGATCGAGCCTGACGGACCGGAATCCACAGTCCGCCCCGACGCCCTCTCCGAGGCTCACGCTTTTGCGCTCCGGGTGGGAGGCCGGGTGCTGGCGGTGGTTGAGATCAGCCGGGAGCCGGGACAGGGACCGTGGCACCCGGAAATACTCGGCCTCCTGATCCGGGTGGCGGAGATCCGCCTGGAGCTGGATCTGGCCAAAAGGAAAATTGACCGGCTTTTGCTGGACCGAGCCTCGGAGCAGGCGGCCCCCGCCGCTGCGGAGCCCGAACCGGTTTCGGAAGCCCCAGCGGCGGTCGAGAGCGAACCAACCCCTGTGGAACCGGCCACCGGAATGGAACCGGTAGCCCCTGCCGGAGAGGACCCGGATCAGGAAGACCCTGCCCGGGTGGCCGCCCGGCGGTTTGCGCGGCTGGTGGCCACCGATATACGGCTCTACAACGAAGAGGCGGTCATGCTCGGTCGAAAGCACCGGGATCTCGAAGATCGCCTGAAGGACCAGATCGATCGTGGCGCGGAAGCGTTCCTGCGCCGCTACCCCGATCTGGGTGATTCCGGCGAAGCGATCCTCCGGGATGCGTATATCCAGGTCCTGGGGGCCGGAGACGCCACCTTGTTCGCAGAGGGAGCGGGATGAGCCTCAGCCGACGAGCTGTCCTCCCGATCCTGATCCTGGCAGTGGCCGCAGTCGTTCCGGTGGCGGCACAGGAACCGGAGGAGGTCCCGGCCGGGGATGCGGCGGTCTTCCAGGTGCGAACCATCAGTCGCGGCATCCACCTGTTCCGCCCTCTCCAGCCCACAGGCAGGCATACGAACTCGCTGGTCATCGAACGGCGGGACGGCCTGCTGGTCGTCGATGCCCAGCCGACGAAAGAAGCGGCCCTGGATCTTCTGGCAGCCATCCGCGGCGTCACTACGGCGCCGCTGCGCTACCTGGTGTTTACCCACCCCCACGTGGAGGCGTCGGGAGGATCCGATGCCTTCCCGCCGGAGGTCCTCCGTATCGCCAGTCGCGGTTACCGTGACTCTGTCGCCGACCCGGAGTTCGGATACCAGTCGGAATGGCGTTCCTACCGGGGTATCCCCGAGCCGCCTGAGTCAGCGGAGGCAGGGCCCGAACCCCAGCGCCGGCCGGTGGCAACCTTGACCCTCATGGGCAGAACCCGCCTGGAAGATCCACTGCACCCGATCGTTCTGCTTCCGGTCCCGCACACCCATTCCCCCGGCGACCTGCTGGTGTATGAACCGCGGGCCGAGATCGTCGCCGTCGGCGATCTGGTGTTCAACAATCGCAATCCGTACGCCGGCCATGCCCGGGTAAAATCGTGGATCAGCCAGCTGAACCAGTTGCTGACCCTGAACCCCAAGACAATCGTTCCACTACGGGGCGGAGCCGTGGACGTTGCCCGGGTCCGGAACCAGAGGGACGCACTCCGCTGGCTGAAGAAACAGGTCGAGGAGCAGGTGGCGGAACGGGTTGAAGGGCAGAAGATACCGGCAGCGGTCCTGAAACTTAAGGATGCGGATCGCTACTTCAACACGGCGGTGGCGCCGTCCAACCTGCCTCTTCTGGTGCAACGGCTCGTGGATGAGGTACGGAAGGAACGACGGGAACAGGGTCTGGAATAGGGACGGACGGTCCGCCACGGCGGAAAAGTCGCTTCCGAAGCCGGCCGAGCCACATCCTGATGCCCTGGTTCAGACGGTCGATCCTGCGGCTATGGCTGCCTAGCACCGCCAGTCCGGCCAGAACGAAGATCCAGCCCTGGAGTATCGGTAGAATGAACCCCAGGAGTCCGATCAACAGCAAGGTGCAGCCGACGATCCAGTCAACCGTCACCCGTACCCGGGATTTTCCTGTCCGTCCCGTCTTTTCGCTCATACCGTCCTGTCCGGTTCCGGAAGGTTCAACGCTTCCGGATCAAGTTCCCCTCGGAATACCACCCTGGCGTCTCCGGCCAGGACAACGGCCGTGTGCGCCGCCGGGTTCCCATCCAGCATAACGGAAAGAGCCGCCCCGCTCCAGGGCCGGACGACAACTTCTCCGCCGCCTCGTTCCATCGCCACCGTCGCACCGGCCGCCACCGCACCGGTGCCGCATGCCAGCGTCTCGCCTTCGACGCCTCGCTCCCATGTCCGGATATGAACTTCTCCTGAATCGGGACACGAGATCAGGTCCAGGTTGGTCCCTGCCTCTCCGAAATCGGGATGGGAGCGGACCACCGGACCCCAGCGTTCAATCGGCGCTTCGGCCACATCGCCGACCTGCACCACGAAATGGGGAACGCCGGCCAGCACGAAACGTCCCGTAAGGCTTTCCCCTCCTGCGTCCAGTGTCCGCATGCCGTGATCCAGTACCGGCGGCAGGGTCAGCCGCACCGTTCCTCCCTGGTCCACCACCGCCGGCACTTCCCCGACAGAGGTGACCAGAACAGATGCCGGCCCCGACAGTCCGTTCAGGTACGCGTACCGGGCGGCGCAGCGGGTGCCGTTGCCGCAGAACGCCGTCGAACCGTCCGGATTCCAGAATTCAACCGAGATCCGACCCTGTTCCATGGCCCGGACCACCAGCACTCCATCGGCGCCTACGGCGACCCCTCGCCGGCAGACCGCCTGGATCCAGCCGGACAGGCCGCCACCCAGGGCGTCGGCAACCGGGCCGTCAAGAACGATGAAGTCGTTCCCGGCCCCGGACATCTTTGTGAATCGGGCCGGTTCAGTCACGGTCCGCTCCAACCGGGCTGTCCGGGTCCAGGGCGACCAGGATACCGGCCACTTCCGAGTAACCGCTCTCGTTGGCGGGTTTAGCCCGATCCAGGGCGGTGATCCGGTAGGCGTAACGCTCGCCGGGAAGAACGTCCCGGTCAAGCCACGAGGTCCCGTTCACCGGGCCGTTCTGCAGCACGGCCCAGTCCCCTTCTCCCCTGCGACGGTAGATCCGGTATCCGGAAAGGTCCTTCTCTTCATTGGGATCCCAGAACAGTCTCACCACTGCAGCCTCTTGCACCGCCACCGGTCGGGTCGGCGGCGCCGGGGCGAACAGATCCACGGCATGCACCTGCACCGCCGCCGAGGAAACGCTCTCCTGGTACGGTCCATCGCCGGACGCCGCGGCCCGCAGGAGATAGCTGTAGGTGGTCCCTACCGCCACGGCGGAGTCCAGGTAGTCCCTTCCGGTGATCGGCGTGCCGTTCACCGGCTTGCGCCCGAATGCACTGCCCAGCACCGTGCGATAGATATTGATCGGGAGATCGCCGCTATCCGTCGGCAGATCCCATTGCAGGCGGACCCCGGACGCCGTCATTTCGGCTCGCGGCCGCGGCGGAACGGTCAAAGGCTGAACCGGCGTGATCCGCCCGGCAACGACCAGGGGTGAACTGCGGCCGCGGCGGTCTTCAACCCGGACCCCGTACCACAGGACCGGCGCCGGGGACCCTCCCGTGCTTCCCGGCAGCTCCACGAATGCCGGCCTGCCGTCGGCGGCGCCGTCCAGGGAGATCACTCCGGCCTTGTCACCCCTGCGCCGGAAAGAATCGGCATCCGGCACCTGGCCGGCTCCTGCCTGCTCCACCTTCACCAGGAACGCCCTGCTGATCTCCTGGGACGGCTTGTCCCGGTTCCGGGATTCGGGGACGTCAAAGGAAATATGGATCTCGGCCCCGATCTGCCGTACTTCCACATCCGCCGGTGCGTACGGGCCTCGTGGTTCCGGCGGCATCGGCGCTCCCCGCTTCCCGCATCCGACAACCAGTGCCAGGCCGCAGACCAACAGGGTTGTGGCAACCGCTTTCATCTAAAGGATGTACCTCGACAGATCAGCATCACCCACGATACCTGCAAGACGGTCCCGGACAAAGGAGTCATCGATGACCACCGTTTTGTTCTGCAGGTCGGCCCCCTGGAAGGAGACTTCCTCCAGCATCCGCTCCATAACGGTGTGCAGCCTCCTGGCTCCGATGTTCTCGGTGCGCTGGTTGACCTGTTCGGCAATCTCCGCCACCGCCTGCAGGCCGTCCTCTCTGAAATCGAGTCTTACGCCTTCCGTCTCCATGAGCGCCATGTACTGTCTTACCAGGGAGCTTTCCGGCTCGGTCAGGATGCGGTACAGCTCCTCCCGCCCCAGGGATTCCAGTTCCACCCGGATCGGGAACCTGCCCTGGAGTTCGGGGATCAGGTCCGATGGTTTTGAGACATGGAACGCACCGGCGGCGATGAACAGGATGTGCTCGGTGCGGATCATGCCGTGCTTGGTGTTCACCAGCGTTCCTTCCACGATCGGCAGCAGGTCCCGCTGCACCCCTTCCCGGGAGATATCCGGGCCATGGCCCCCTTCCCCGCCAGCAACCTTGTCCAGTTCGTCGATGAACAGGATACCGGAAGATTCCACCCGGCGGATCGCTTCACGGGCAACCTGGTCCGGATCGATGAGCCGCTCCTCCTCCTCCCGCAGCAGGATCTCACGTGATTCGGCTACCGTCGCCTTGCGGGCCCGCTTCTGGCCCTGGAACAGGCCGGGCATCATCTCCTTCAGGTTCATGTCCATTTCTTCCATGCCGCCTGGAGTGAACATTTTGAATGCGGCGCTGTTGGAGCTCTGGACCTCGATCTCGATCACCCGTTCTTCCAGCTCCCCCGCCTGCAGCTTTTTCCGCAGGGTGGCCCGGCTTCGCTCCCAGGACTCCTGTTCCTCCGCCTCCCGGGCCCGGGATTCGGCGTCGTGCAGGTTGGCCTTGCGAACACGAGGAGGCAGGAGCAGATCCAGGATACGGTTTTCCACCGCCTGCACCGCCTGGGCCCTGATATGAGCCGCCCGCTCCACCCGAACCATTTCGATTGCGATCTCCACCAGGTCCCGAACCATGGACTCCACGTCCCGGCCGACGTAACCGACCTCGGTGAACTTGGAAGCCTCCACCTTGAGAAACGGCGAACCGGCCAGCCTGGCCAGGCGTCTTGCGATTTCGGTTTTCCCGACTCCGGTAGCCCCGATCATCAGGATGTTCTTGGGCATGACCTCGGCGGCCATTTTCGGGTCCAGTTTCTGCCGGCGGATCCGGTTTCGGAGGGCGACGGCCACTGCACGTTTCGCCTTTGCCTGTCCGACGATATTCCGATCCAGCTCTCCGACGATCTGTTTCGGAACCAGTTCAAAGGCGTCCACCGGTGTATCGGCCACGTTTCCTGGCATATAGAACACCACGATCAGATCTCCTCGATAGTCAGATTATTGTTGGTGTAAATGTCGATCCCGGCGGCGATGTTGAGGGAGGCTTCCACAATTTCCCGAGCCGAGAGAGAGGTGTGGGTCACAAGCGCACGGGCCGCAGCCATAGCCGGCACCGAACCGCTGCCGATCCCCAGGATGCCGTCGTCCGGTTCGATCAGATCGCCGGTACCCGAAAGGAGCAGGGTCTTTTCCTTGTCCGCTACTACCAGCATCGCCTGAAGCTGCCGCAGCGCCCGATCGGTTCGCCAGGCCTTCACCAGTTCCACCGCCGCCCGCTCCAGCTTGCCGCTATGGGCCGACAGCATCTCCTCAAAACGGGTCAGGAGGGCGAAGGCATCGGCTGCGCCGCCGGCAAAGCCGGCCAGAACATTGCCGTTTCCCAGCCTGCGGACCTTCCGGGCTTTATCCTTGACCACCGATTTGTCCAGAGTGACCTGGCCGTCGCTGGCCAGGACCACGTGGCCGCCGTGTCGCACGGCAAGAACGGTGGTTCGAACGAATTGCGGTTCCTTTGCCATCGGCTCTCCAATCACCGGAAAATCGTTTCCGTTCCGGTACACGGGCATGTCGGAGTACATTATTCCTGGTGAAGGAGGATCCGGCATGCAGCCTTGTGTTAAGACCGTTCGGCCCCCATGGCAAGGCAGGGCGATCATTTGGCTGCTGGTGGTCCCGGCCCTGGCCTTTTCTTGCGCTCTGCAGCCACCGGACGAAAGGGTGGAAGAGGCGGTAACCGGGCCAAAACTGGTTGTGCTCGGCACAGCCCAGGACGGCGGCTTCCCCCACGCCGCCTGTGCCTGTGTCCGCTGTGAAGCAGCGCGGCTGGACCCGTCTGTGGCAAGGCTGATCACCTCCATCGCCCTGGTGGACGACTCGGCGGCACATCGGGTTCTGGTGGATGCCGGCCCGGATATCCGCGCCCAGCTGGAAATCCTGCAGTCCGCCCACCGGGAACGTCCGGACCGGGTGGACCGCAGCCCGGTGGATGGGGTGATGCTGACGCACGCCCACCTGGGGCACTATACCGGCCTGGCATTCTTCGGATTCGAGGCGGTGCACACAACGGACCTGCCGGTCTGGTGCAGTGCGCCCATGGCCGATTACCTGAGGGGAAACGGCCCATGGAGCCAACTGGTACGGATCGGAAACATTCTTTTGCAGGAAATCGAGCCCTTTAAACCGTTCGAACCATTGCCCGGGATAGAAGTGACCGCCGTGCCGGTTCCCCACCGTGACGAATACGCCGACACCTTCGGCTTCCTCATAAAGGGTGCACGCTCCACGGTGTTCTACGCGCCGGATACCGATTCCTGGGACCACTGGCCCCGGCCGGTGACCGAGTTGCTGGAGAAGGTTGATGTGGCGATCCTGGACGCCACATTTTATTCGGCGGACGAGCTGCCCGGCCGCAGGGCGGAGGAGATCGGCCACCCCCTGATAGCCGTCACCATGGACCTGCTCCAGCCGCTGGTGGATAGCGGCCGCCTGCAGGTCTGGTTCACCCACATGAACCACTCCAACCCGGTGCTGGGCCCGGATCCTGCGGCCCGGAACGAGGTGGAGCGCCGGGGGTTCCACATCGCGGAAGACGGGCTGGAGTTCCCCCTCTAGGATTCGGTCAGGGTAATCCGGGCGTCGACAATCAGGGAGTTCTTGCGCTCCGGTGTGACGATGAACGGGTTCAGGTCCATTTCCGCAAGGTCCGGCTCGAGGTCCGCAACCATCTGGGAGAGACGGAGCAGCGACTCCACAAGGAGTTGCATGTTCACAGCTTTTTCTCCGCGATACCCTGCCAGCAGCGGGTAGCCCTTGATCTTCCGGATCATGAGCTTGGCGCCCTCGTCGGTCAGGGGATGGATGCGGATCGCCACATCCTTCATGATCTCTACGAAAATGCCGCCAAGACCGAACATGAGGAGCGGCCCGAACTGGGGATCACGGGTCATCCCGAGGATGACCTCCTGCCCTCCCCGAACCATCGGCTGCACTGTGACCCGCAGGTCCGGATCTTCGGATTTCAGGGAGCAGAGGCCTTTGTACGCCGCCGCCACCTCGTCGGCATTTCGGAGATCGACCTTCACGCCGCCGACGTCGGTCTTGTGGAAGATCTTCTCCGATTCGATCTTCAGCACCACCGGGTAGCCCAGGTCCATGGCGGCCTCGATCGCTTCGGCGGCGGTTGCCGCAGTCCTTGCCGGAGCGAGCGGGAACCGGTACGCCGCCAGTAATTCTCTGACCTCTCCCGGGCGCAACTCGGTGCGGCCGGCCTTGCGAGCGGTGTCGATCACCCTTTGCGCCGCCGGCCGGTCCACCTTGTACCGGACCATTTTCCCCTGGGGCCGCTCACGCAGCTTGCGGTAGGTCGTCAGCGCGCTCATGGCCGAAGCCGCCTCTTCAGGGAAGCGGTAGACCGGAACACGGCGGCTGCGGAGCAGTTCGGCCCCTTCATCGGAGCGTTGTTTCCCCATGAACACCGACAGGATCGGTTTGGTGCCGTCCGCCGCCTCGGCGATGGCCCGGGCAACCTCGTAGGCGTCGATCATGATCGGTGAGACGAAGATCGCAACGATGGCGTCTACGTTCGGATCCTTCTTGACCGTCTCCAGGACCGCCTTGTAACGAGAGGCGTCGGCGGAGGCGATCATATCCACAGGGTTACGGGTGGATGCCTCGGGAGGAAGGACCTTCGCGATGGCGGTCCGCGTCCGCTTGCTCAATTCGGGGATCTCGATCCCTGCTCCGATCAGGGAGTCGGTGCAGAGGATGCCGGGGCCGCCTGCGTTGGTGACGATGGCGATCCGGTCTCCGGCCGGGATCGGCTGATTCGCAAGGGCCGAAGCCTTGACGAACATCTCTTCCAGGGAGGAGACGCGGATGACCCCGCATTGTTCCAGCAGGGATGTCGTCGCGATGTCCTTGCCAACGATGGAACCGGTGTGGGATGAAGCAGCCAGGGCGCCTGCTGCGGTGCGCCCCGCTTTCACGGTGAGGATCGGCTTTTTGCGTGTGATCCGGCGGGCCAGGGTTGTGAACCGTTTCGGGTTTCCAAACGATTCCAGGTACATCAGTATCACTTCCACATCCGGATTGCGCTCCCAGTATTCCAGCAGGTCGTTACCGGAGACGTCCGCCTTGTTGCCCATGGATGCGAACATCGAAACGCCCAGGTTGTTCTCGCTGGCGTGAGCCAGGATCGCCTCGCCGAGGGCTCCGCTCTGGGAGATGAAGCCGACGTTGCCGCGCTCCGGCACGGTGGCGGCGAACGAAGCGTTGAGCTTGTACTCCGGTTCGGTGTTGATGATGCCCATGCAGTTCGGACCGATCATCCGCATGTTGTAATGTTCCAGCCGCTTCACGATCTCCTGTTCGAGCCGCGCGCCTTCGGAGTTGACCTCCTTGAAGCCGGCGGTTATCACAACCACCCCCAGAACCCCTTTCCGGCCGCATTCCTCGATGACCCCCAGGACATGGTCCCGGGGCACCACGATCACTGCAAGATCCACCGGATCGGGGATCGATTCCAGCGTCGGGTAGGTCTTCATGGAGTGCACGGCGACAGCGCCTGGATTCACCGGGTACACCGGTCCCGAGAACCCGAATTCCACCAGAGCCCTCAGGATCTCGCCGCCGATGCTGTTGACCCTGCGGGAAGCACCGATGACCGCCACCGACCGTGGGCGGAACAGGCCGTCCAGGAGATCCCGGCGTTTCTTTGAGGCTGTCGTAGCCTGCTTTTTCGGTGTCTTCTTTTTCGACGCCTTTTTCGGCATGGTTCACCTCGTATCGTCTTCCAAACGGAAGCATAGCACCGTGACCCATCCGTTCCAGTCCCTGCCCGCCGGTTCTTGACCCCAGCCGAACCGGCCGCGAGAATGGTGCGTTGCCACATCGACCGGGGGGAGGTGGACATGGGCCGGATCAGGGTCGGGGTAGCGGGGTGGGATTACCCGGACTGGAACGGGATCGTCTATCCGGCCGGGGAGGCTGGGGCCACCGACCGGCTGGCCTGGATCGCCCGGTTCGTGGACGTAGTGGAAATCAACAGCACGTTTTACCGGCCTGTTGCGCCTCGAACAGCCGAGTCCTGGGTACGCAGGACGGAGAACAAGCCCGGGTTCACTTTTACGGCCAAAGCCCACAGGTCCTGGACACACCAGCGGGAGGACCATCTGGTCCGGGAGACCCTGGAGGGGCTGGAGCCTCTCAGGGACGCCGGAAAACTGGAGGCGGTTCTGATCCAGTTCCCGCAAAGCTTCCACCAGGGTCCGGAGGCGATGGATCACCTGGCCCGGCTGACCGATTCCGCCGCCTGCTGGCCCCTGGTCCTGGAGGTTCGCCACAGTTCATGGAATCACGATGGCCTGGAAGAGAGTCTGGCCTCTGCCGGCGTCGGGTGGTGCGCCGTCGATCAGCCCCTGACCGGCCCGACTCTCCTACCGCCTCTCCCGCTGGTGACCACACCAGGCGCCTACTTCCGCCTCCACGGCCGTAACACCGCCGACTGGTTCCGGGCAGGAGCCGGCCGGGACGCCCGCTACGATTACCTGTATTCCGGGGATGAAGTCGCAAGCCTGGCGAAAACCGCATCGTCCATGGCCGACGCCGCAGAGGAGCTGGTTGTTATCCAGAACAATCACTTCCGCGGCAAGGCGCTGGCAAACGCCATCCAGATGAAACACCGCCTCACCGGTGAGAAGCCACCGGCCCCGGCAACCCTGGTGGACGAATACCCCGGCCTCGCAGACATCTGCAGCATCATCCGCACCCGCCTCTTTTAGTTTCGTTGTTTCGGTTGCTGTCCCCGAATTAGAACCGAATTAGAAAGCGAGGGCGAAGAGGACGGTGAAGAGGATACTGACGATCAGTTGTCTTATGCCGATGGCCGCCGGCCTGCTCCGGGTCACCGGCCGCAGCGTTCCCCAGATCGTCTCCGCCCACTGCAACAGGTAGGGCGCCATGAGAAGGCCGGGAACCGTACCGTTCATGGCCAGGACGGCCACTGCCACCACATTGAACGTGGCGAAACGGATCGGACCGATCCCGAGCCGGGCCCTGGTTCGAAGATCGGAAACGATCCCCTGCCGCCGCTGTTCCAGGCGCATGTTGACGTAGAGTATCGAGGCGGCGGACTGGATCCAGACCAGCGCCCACAGCACCCACCCGAATGGATCCGCCGTCCGGGTGCCGATCCAGAATGCAGCCGGTGCGGTCAGGGACAGTACGGCGGTGGCCAGCATTGCCACCAGCACCTGACGGCGCTCATTCCGGCGCCGGACCAGCTCCAGGTGCCAGATAAAGACGGTGATGCCGGGAAGAACCAGCCATAGCAGGTGGCCGTAGCCCCGGATTATCAGGCCGATAACGTGAAGCGACGCGATACCGCCGAAAACCGCAGTCCAGAACAAGGCGGCGGGAAGTTCTGTCCTCGGCCTCCGCCCGCTCCAGATTTTCACGGCGTGGATCACCGGCTGGCGCACCATGAAACCGGCGAGGGCAGCCACCAGCAGGTAGACCGAGACAATGGTCAAGCGACCGCCCAGATGCAACCCGATCACCAGGGGGCTTAGAAGGAAGACCCACGAACCGTGATCCGAGGGAACGGCGACATGTTTCAGGAACAGGGACCTGATGTTCATTCGGACCTGCGAACCTCAACGCCGCGGGAAGCCAGGCCGTCCAGGATCTCGTCGGTCAGGCCGGCGTCGGCTCCCAGCAGTTCCGGCGGAACCACTCCGGGCCGGTCCCAGCGGCCATCCGCCAGCATGCGGGTCACGATGGCACAGGGAAAGCCGGTGGTTCTGGACATGGAACTGGTCCCGGTGGCCGTATCCGTCCGATCCAGAAGATCCCAGACCATCCGTCGGGGACGGCCGTCAAGTTCACCCTCCGCTTCAACACGGAGCACCGTGAACTCCTGTTCTCCCGGTCCCGGCTCCCATACTTTGAACATCAGTTCTTCGGTGAGCGCTCTCGGCCGGATCCTGACCCCCTCGACCTCCACTTCATCATCGTTGAAGAAGCCGGTCTCCCGCAGCATGCGCATCCGGTCGGCGTGGCCGGGGAATCTCAGGGTCATCTCCTTGAGATCGGGAACTTCAAGTGTGTCCAGCAAGGTCCGCAATCCGTCGGTGTTGAACGCTTCCAGGGTTCCGACCCCGGGAAGATCCACCAGTTCCACACCGGTGAGGGCCGGCACGGTAACTTCACGGCCTCCCACGCGCATCCTGCAGGGCCGGGTATATTCTTCGATCACATCCGTAGGCGAGAACACCGAACGGTATTCGAAAGGCCAGACGCGACGGATGGGAAGTCCTCCCACCATGATGGAAATCGAGTCGGTGCGGTCCAGCTCCGCCACAGCCCTTCCGGCCAGGAGGTTGGAAATCCCGGGAGCAACCCCGCAGTCAACCACCACCGGCACACCGGCTTTTTCGGCGGCCTCGTGCAGGGCCAGCGGATTCTCCGGACTGAAAGAGATGTCGGCAACCGGCTTCCCTGCGCCGATCACCTCTTTGAGCATGGCGAGACCCATCCGTCCCGGCACGGCGCCAACCACAACATCGGCCTGTTCGCAAAGCCCGGATATCACACCCGGTTTCCCCAGGTCCGCAGCCACCGTCTCCAACCCGCCTGTCGCATCCAGTGCGGCCCGGGAACGGTCGGCTACCGTCACCTTGAGACCGCTGTCCGTCGCCAGATCGGCGGCGATCACCCGGCCTACCCGGCCGGCACCGAGCACGAGAATTCTCTTCATTCCTTCTCCGGCTCTTCGTCTTTCTTTTTCTTGTTCTTTTTCGCGAATTTTTTCCGGGCCTTCATCATTCGCGCCTCTGCCTCCTTGATCCGCTTGTCGGTTCGGGCCTGCTCCTTCGCCCGGCGGCGCTCTTCTTTTTTCCGGATGTCGGCCACTGAATCTTTTGCAAGCAGTTTGGTTGCATCTTTGGCGTAGGCGCTGTTCGGCCAGCTTTCGATGAGCTTGCCCAGGTAGATGCTGCCCTCATCCATGTTGTCGGCAAGGACCAGGGCTTTGCCGAGGGCAAAATAGAGTTTGTCCCGATCCGGGTACTCGGGATAATTCAGCAGCACGTTCCGGAACCGCTTCTCCGCCGGCTGGTACGCCTTCTTTTTCATGTAGAACTTGCCGATAAGATAATCGTGTTCCGCCAGGTTGTTCCGAGCGTTGTCGATCTTGATCTGGGCAACGCCGGCATAGTCCGACCCGGGGAATCGCCTGATGACGGCGTTCAGATCCTCGATGGACTCGTAGGTCATGGATTGATCCCTGGACGGATGGTTGACCTGTTGAAGCAGACAGACTCCTGCCTGGAGTTTGGCGTAGGGCGCTCGCTCATGGTCGCCATACAGGATGACGAAATCATCGTACAGCGGACGTGCGTCGATCAGGGACAGGCTGTCCCCGGCATAGAAGGTTGCGTCGGCCATGGACAACCGCACCATCGGCTCCAGATCCCGGGCATCCTCGGTCATGTTGATCCGCTCGAACATCTGCCGCGCCTTGCGAAGCTCATGGCTTGCCAGATATTCACGCCCCTGGTCGTACAACTCTTCGGTAGTCAGGTATGCGTCCGCCGGGCCGGAGCTGTCCTTTTTCTTGCTGCCGCCGCAGCCTGCCATGGTGACGAGGAATACCGCCGCCAGCATCAGGGCACCGACCCGACCGATTGTTCCAATTTTCATCAACGCTCCCGCTCCATTCCCATCCCTGCGACCAGTCGTTCCCGGATATCCACCGGGAGACGTTTCGGCCTGCCGTTCCGACCGACCGATGCGTGCACCGTATGGCCGGTGGCCAGGGTCGATCCGCCTTCATCACGTATCACATATTCAAACCGGACACGCACACCCTCGGAGGAGGCGAGCCGGGTCTCGATCTCAAGCAGCTGATCATACCGGGCCGGCCGCAGGTAGCGCACTCCCAGGTCCACTACCGGAAAAAACACACCGTCCCGATCTTCCATCTCTCCGTACGGGCAACCGATCTCCCGCATCCACTCGGTCCGGCCCAGTTCGAACCAGACGGGAAAATGGGAGTGGTGGGCCACACCCATCCGGTCGGTTTCCGGATATCGAACCCGGGTGGATAGCCTGTGTGTCGGCGCCGGCATTTCAGGCACGATCCTCCGCCATCACCGCCAGCATCCGTACCATCCGCTCGGTGGTGGCCCGGATATCATCCGTGCCGAAAATCGCCGAGCCGGAGACGATCATGTCCACACCGGTGGATGCGACCTCCTGCAGGTTCTCCTCGGTGACGCCGCCGTCTATCTCGATACGGCAGTTCAGCCGGTCCCGGTCCACCAGCGCCCGCAGCTGCCGGGCTTTGTCCAGAACCGGCCGGATCAGGCTCTGGCCGCCGAACCCCGGGTTCACCGACATCAACAGGACGAAATCCACGTCGGGAAGGATATCGTGCAACGCCGACAGCGGTGTGGCCGGGTTGAGGACGACGCCGGCCTTGGCGCCCCGCTTCCGGATCGCCTGCACGGTCCCATGGAGGTGTCGCGCCGCCTCCATGTGCACCGAAATCATTTCTGCGCCGGCGTCGATGAAGGCATCCACGTATCGCTCAGGGTTCTCGATCATCAGGTGGCAGTCCAGGGGCAAGTTGGTGGACTTGCGAATCGCGGCGGTGACCACCGGCCCCAGCGTGATGTTGTTCACGAAATGCCCGTCCATGACGTCCACATGGATCAGGCCGGCGCCGCCGGCCTCAACTTCACGGACCTGCTCACCCAGGCGAGCGAAATCGGCGGACAGTACCGAGGGCGCCAGAGCGGCCGCCATGATTGCCTCCTTGCCGCTCAGCGGGCCACGCTGAGCTCGACGATCTGTTTGGACGGTACAGGATACCCGGACGGCGGCGATTGCCCCACTACCTGGCCCTTTCGCTCTTTCCCGGCCCGTATCTCCCGTACCGGCCCGACACGGAAGCCGTACGACCGAACCCAGCGCTGGGCGGCGGTTCCGGAGAGTCCGATCAGGTCCGGCATGACGTAGACAGGCTCCCGCGGTCCGGCGGATACCAGTCGGTGCACACGGGCGCCGGGCACTGCCGGACTTTCGCTCAGAGGCGCCTGAGCCACCACACGGCCCGCCGGTTCCTCCCTGCTGTGGGCCCGGGCCTGGTCTCCAGGAGTGTACCCGTCCCGCAGAAGTTCGAATTCCACCGCTCGGGACGCCTTGCCGGTCAGATCCGGCACTTCCAGGACCCTTCCGCCCAGGCTCATGACCAGCTTTACCCTACGTCCGCGGCGGACCGAAGCCCCTGCCACCGGATCCTGCTGCAGGATCTTCCCGCTGGCCACCTTCAGGTCATGGCGGTGATCCGCCACCTCCAGCCTCAGATCCATCGGGTCGGTGAGCTTGCTGGCCTCCTCCATCGACATGGTGGCGAGATCGGGGACGGTCACTTCGGTGGAGCGCATCTCGCTCTTCATCGCCATGTAAAAGGAGAAAATGAAAGCGGCGCCGACCAGCGCACCGCCTCCAAAAACCGATAGCGCCAGGATGCCGATTTTGCGCATCCGGATCCTGATGGCCGGTTTCAATACGATGCGGATCGCCATCAGCTCAGGTCACCGCGCCAGGATCGGCCCGGCAGGGCCTGTCGGGCAGCCGGGTTGCTTGATGCGAGCCACCCTGGCCACCAGGCTGCCGGGGAAGCTGCGTGTAAAACCGTTGAACTCTCCCATGGACCGGTCGAACTGACGGAGATCTTCCCGGATACGGCCTTCCATTTCGGTCAGCTTGTCGCACAGTCGATCGACCTGCCGGTCTCCGCCGCCTCGCACTTCACCGGTGAACTCGGCCAGGATATCGCCCAGCCGCCGCTGCCATGCCAGGTAGGTTGCGTAACGGTCACGATCATCGGGTAGCACCGGCATGGCGGCGAACCGTTCCAGGCCGTCCATGGTCTCCCGCATACGGTGAGCCGGATCGGTTCCCGGGCCGTCTGCCGCCCGGGCCAGAACCAGGAGGTCCCGGGCCAGATCGAGGCGGTGGCGGTATCCGTTGTCCAGCCGGGTCCAGGCGCCGTCCACCTGGACTTCGCAGCGGCAAAGGTCCACCCACACCACCCCGGCCCAACCGATCAAACCGGCTGCCACCGCTGCCAGAACCAGTCCGGCGATGCTGAACCGTACACGCTTGCGCAATCTAAATTCCTTCAGGAAACATTGTAGTTTAGATCACGCCCGGCGGCAGCGGTAGTGCTGCAATTATTCCGCACGGCGGAGCAACGCTCCGAAGAATCCGTCCATGCCGATCACCGGGGAGGTGCGCACGAACCGGTCGTCCCCGACCAGCGGACGGCAACTTTCCGGAAGGTTGGGTCCAGGATCGGCAACGGTGAACTCCGGGTGCCGCTCCAGGAACCCGGCCACCACACCGGCTCCTTCTTCATGCTCCATGGAGCAGACGCCGTAAACCAGGCTCCCCCCAGGCGCAAGGAGTGCAGCGGCGCCGGTGAGAATTTTCTCCTGCCGGGCCGCCAGCCGGGCCAGGTCGTCGACCTGAAGCCGCCATCGGATCTCCGGATGCCGGCGCAGGGTCCCGGTTCCGCTGCAGGGTGCGTCCACCAGTACATGGTCGAACTTCCCTTCCACCGATGGAGCCGGCGTCGCCATGTCCGCAACGACGGTAGCGATACCCTCGTGACCGAGCCGCCGGGCGTTCTGTGTAACTTTTTTCAACCGGCTCTCGTTCCGGTCCACCGCCACAAGCTCGGAGCCCTGATCCGCCATCTCCGCCAGGACCATGGTTTTTCCGCCGGGGGCGGCGCAGGCGTCCAGGATGCGGCCGGACAGGCTCCCTCCCAGGAGCAACGGAAGCAGCTGGGAACCCTCGTCCTGGATATGGGCCAGTCCCTCTGCAAATGCGGCGGTAGCCTGAACCACCCCTTCCACCCGGAACGCCCCGGGCACGTACTCACAGGCGGTCAGCGAGACTTCTTCAGCGCTCATCCGTTCCACCAGGTCCGCCGGTGTGGATCGGGACCGGTTGACCCTGATCACCGTCGGCGCGGGACGGTTGTCGGCTTCCAGCAGTTCTACAGCCTCATCCCAGCCAACACGCTCCACAACCCTGCCGGTCCACCAGGCCGGGTGACCCAGGGCCAGGGCCAGCTGCCGCACGACGCCGGGAGAAGGTGCATCCACCCTGTGAGCATCCAGGTCCCTGGACAGTGCCCTCAACACACCGTTGACGAACCCTGCCGTCCCGGGTCCGCCCAGACCGGCCGCCACCGACACCATGACGTCCAGTACGGCGAAGGTCGGAATACGGTCCATCTCCAGCAACATGAACGCCCCGACCCGCAGGACCTGGAGGAGCTCGGGGTCGATTTCCTCGAGGGGGCGGGATGACAGCCGCGAGATGGCATGGTCCATTGCCGGCCGTCGCCGAAGCACGCCCAGGACCAGGGCATGCAACAGCGCCCGGTCGCGCCGGTCCCTGAACCTGGGTTCAACATTCTCAAGGAGCGCGGAGGCGTAAGCCCCTCCCCGTTCCACACGGTCCAGGATTCGGACCGCTTCCCGCCTCGGGTCCAACTGCTCAGCCATCGGTTGCCACTCCTTCCAGGACATCACCCACCGCCAGTTGGCGTCCGTTGACCGCATCTTCCGCTGTCATCTGCCGTTTGCCTTCGGGCTGAACCGCTGTCACCGCCAGCACCGTGCCCTCGCCGCAGGCAAGGTGTACCGAGTCCTCTTCAAGACCGAGAACCGTCCCATCCAGCCCTCGATGAGTCGCGCCGGGCGCTGCGTGGGCTTTACGGATACGGATTCGCGTCCCTCCCCGGGCAAACCAGACGCCGGGCCAGGGATCGAAGCCACGGACCAGCCCTTCCAGCATGGGAGCCGGAACGGATGGGTGCGGCTCGCCGTCCTGCCGGCTGATGATCGGGGCATAGGTCGCCTCGCCATGATCCTGCGGCCGAGGGACCAAACTGCCCTGATCCAGACCGGACAAGGTTTCCCTCAGCAACGGCACGCCGGCTTCAACCAGGCGATGGAACAGGGAAGGTGTGTGCTCTCCGGGGAGGATCGGCAGCTCCGACTGCAGCAGGACATCCCCTTCATCCATTCCCCTGTCCAGTTTCATGGTGGTGACCCCGGTCACCGTCTCGCCATGGACCAGCGCCCATTGCACCGGAGCCGCCCCTCGATATTTCGGCAGCAGCGAGAAGTGGACGTTCACTGCGCCGTGAGCCGCCGCCTCCAGCACCCCAACCGGCAGGATCCGGCCGTACGCCACCACCACCAGGATATCGGGGGCGGCGTCTACAACCCGTTGCAGGAATGAGGGCCGGCGGGGGGAACGGGGCTGGTAGACCGTGAGTCCGATCTCTTGCGCCAGCTTCTTGACCGGGGTTGGCCGGGGTGTACGGTCCCGGCCGGCCGGCCGGTCCGGGTTGGTAATCACCAGCGGAACATGGTGCCCCGCATCGTGAACCGCCTGGAGGAAAGGAACCGCCACTTCCGGCGTTCCAAGGAAAACAACATTCACGTTGCATCCATGGCGACCCAGTCGCCGGTCTTGATCATCTTCTTGATCTTCCTCTTGAGAATTTCACGCTTCAGCGACGAGACATTGCGCAGGAACACGTAACCGTCCAGGTGTTCGAACTCGTGCAGCATCGCCCGGGCCAGGAAATCATCCGCCTCAACCACGACCTTGTTCCCTTCAAGGTCCAGCGTCTCCACTTTGACGGCGAACGAACGCTCCACCATCAGGGTGATTTCCGGAAACGACAGGCAGCCCTCCTCGCCGACCTGGCTGCCGCTGGATTCAATCACCTTCGGGTTGATGAACACCTTGAGATTGCCCGGTTCTTCACCGGCGGTTATGTCCACAACACAGATCCTGAGGCCGACGCCGACCTGGTTGGCGGCCAGACCGACTCCAGGCGCGGCGTACATCGTCTCGGTCATGTCCCGAACCAGGTCCCGTACGGAGTCGTCCACCACCTCCACCTCGCTGGTGGGCCGCAGAAGTACCGGATCGGGGTATAAAACCAGGGGTCGGATCGCCATGAACGCAATAATCCTTCTATGTTGGAGACGACCGGGCCTGCCCCGGATTCGTCTCCGGAACCGTAGCACTCGCCTTCCGGAACGGTCAAGATCGGCCGATTGTCCTCTCCCGAGGACGGAAGCACTGTCCCCGGCGAGTGACAAGCATTCCCCCTGTAGTCGAAATAGTTGATTTTAGTGGACTTTTTCGTGTCAGGCACTGGCATGTGCCGTGCATTGTACAAGGGTGGAACTACAGGTGACTTGAGCCGGGAGGCTGTCATGAAGATGAGAAACAGAAAATACACGATGATCCGCTGGATCCTGGCCCTTGCACTGGTAACCGTGCCGGCGTGGGCCATCGCCCGGGACACCCCTGACGAGATCTACGGCGAGGAATGGGACCAGCCGGAGAATTTCACCGACGAATATAAATCCGGCGATTACGGCCGGATCCTGTCGGCGGATCAGGGCGGACAGATAATCCATGAGAATCCCGACCCTACCGAGCCTCCCGAAGAAACGGCAACCCGCAACGCGCCGGTGTTCCCCGGCGATCGTGTCGTGACCTCGGCGCACCAGCGGGTTGAGGTGGAACTGGCGGGCGGTTCCCTGGTCCGTCTGGATGACGGCACCGAACTGTTCTTCCAGGCGCTTCCCAATCCGTACGCCGGCTACCGCGACAACACCATCCTGAACCTTGCCGCCGGGTCCCTGCAGATCCGGACCTCGGAGCTTGGCGACGACACCTTCCGTGTCGATACCCCTGGCGCCTCGGTCTACCTGCTGGGCGATGGCGAGTTCCGCATTGACCTGCTCTCAACAGGCGAGACCGTGGTGCGGTCACGGCGGGGCGTAGCCGAACTGTCCGGAGACGGCGGCTCGGTACTGGTCCGCAGCGGCATGCAGTCGGTGGCCTACGCCGGAGCCTACCCGTCCGAACCTTCCTCCTACAGCACGGTGGCGGCGGATCGCTTCGATCGCTGGACACGCTCCAGGGATGAGGCGCTTAGGGCCCGCGCCGGCGCCGGTAACAATCAAAACTACAACGACGAGGTCGTTTACGAATCCCTTCCCGACGAAGTTCAGCCGTACTACCGGGAACTGTCGGGCAGCGGCAGCTGGACCTACGCCGACGACTACGGCTGGGTGTGGTACCCCTCCCAGGTCGAGGCCGGCTGGCGGCCCTACCTCTCCGGACACTGGTCCTACGGACCCGGCGGATATTTCTGGGTCTCCAATGAGAACTGGGGCTGGGCTCCTTACCACTACGGTCGCTGGGACCGGCTGGCCGGCTACGGCTGGTGCTGGATCCCGGGACGGGTGTTCGGCGGCGCCTGGGTCTCCTGGTCCTGGGGATCGTCCTATGTCGGCTGGGCCCCCCTGAATTACTGGAACCGGCCGGTTTACTACGGCACCCGGTATGGCAACTACTACTGTGGCGGTTCCTGGACCTTCATCGGGTACAACCACTTCGGTCACCACAACTATTACAACCACCATGTCGGTGCCGGACACGCCTACCGGAACGGCCACAGGGGAGCGATCGTGACACGGCCTCCCAAGGTCGGACCGAGGGATCTGGCCCGTGACGGCGGCTCCAGGGACCGTGCGGTGAGACATGCCAGGGACAACGCCCTGAACCGGCGCAGCCGGGACACGCGAACGCGCAACGGCGACTCCGCCAGGCAGAACGAAGGGCAGGGACCTCGCGGCACCACTACGGCCCGCAGGTTCAGAGACACCGAGAACCGGGTCATGGACGGTGCCCGGCGGAGACCGGTCAACGCCCGGCGATCCACCCAGGGCGAACGGGACAACCGGGCGAGCACCGGGCATACATCGGAAGATCCCCGGCGCAATGTGCGCACCGCCAACCGGGGCGGTGGCTCCAGCGCCGCGACGATTCCGAGGCCGACCCGTGCAGGGAACGGGGACAGGACCATGACCAGGACCGGCAAAACCGGTGGTGAACGGGCAACCCCCGGGACCAAACGGCTGCCTGCTGCCAGACCTCAGCGTGAAAAGCCGGTTTACCGGAAGGCGGAAGGTGATTCCGGGTCCAGGGTGAGAGACCTGTACCGCGGCGTATCGCGGCAGAGCGACGGTGACCGCAAAGCGATCGGTCAACGGACCGGACAATCGACGGATCGGCGTCCATCACGGACCTCCACACCGAGCCGTACGGTCCGACCTTCATCGCCGGCCAACCGGCCTGCACCGCAGCGCAAGGC
>JACXWD010000006.1:62334-93711 GCA_014764515.1 Candidatus Polarisedimenticola svalbardensis
CCCAGCCGGAGCACCGCGCCTCAGCGCAAGGCAGCTCCCAGCCGGAGCACCGCGCCTCAGCGCAAGGCAGCTCCCAGCCGGCGCACCGCGCCCCAGCGCAAAGCCGCTCCCAGCCGGCGCACCGCGCCCCAGCGCAAAGCCGCTCCCAGCCGGCGCACCGCGCCCCAGCGCAAGGCAGCTCCTTCAAGGAGTTCAGGCTCCAGAAAGTCCCCGGCGACACGGTCGTCCGGGAGTCGGTCGAAACCGTCCTCTTCTTCGAAGGCCCGCTCCTCGTCAAGCAGGTCCAAGCCTTCCAAGAGCAGGAGCTCGAGCAGAAAAAGGTAAAAACGGTTAACGGTTATCCCCCTCAACCTGCAACCGGAAAAGGCCGGCGGATAATCCGCCGGTCTTTTTTTTTATTTCGGGGACAGGCAGAGTCGGCGGAAGGCGGAGAGGTAGGCCGAGGACTGTTCCCTGAGTTCACCGTCAATCGCTTCCGGATCGATCCCCGCCGCGGCGGCGAATTCGGTGCGGGCCTCGGGATGGAACTGGCAGGTGAACAGCGGAAGTGTCTCATGGTCCAAGCCGTCGATCTTCGAGTCCGGGCGGCTGGCGGTCACCTGGAACCCGGGAGGCGCACCGGTTACCTCCTCACGGTGGCTGACAACCACACGCAGGGATGCTGCATCCGGCAGGAGACGACTGCCGCGGAGAGCCGTTGTCCGCACTCCGATCAGCTTGCTGCGATCTTCGTTCAGGAATCCGACGCTGCCGCCGGCCAGGTGGGCTACCAGCTGGTGGCCGAAGCAGATCCCAAGAAGCGGGACCTTGATATCTCCGCAGATCACCGGGGCCAGCCAGTCGGATAGCCGCTCCAGCCACGGCTCGCCATCATGAACCGAGGTAGCGGAACCCATGAGTACGATGCCGGCGACATCGTAGCCTTCCCCAGGGGTCGGCATCTGTTCCGGCCGCAGAACCGGCGTCAGCACGGTGGCATCACCGGGCCAGTCCCCCACAGCCACCTGGGCCCCTTCGGTTTCCGGAAAATTGGAAGAGGGATCCAGTACCAGTAACCGTGGCCGGCCGGCGGTCAACCCAACGCTTCCAGAAGCCGGTCGTGGATGCCGTCAAACCCGCCGTTGGACATGACAACAATGACGTCACCGGGAGCCGCATCGCCTGCAAGCCGCGCAACGATGGCGTTAACGTCCGGGAGGTACCAGACCTCCTTGCCGGCCTGCTGCAGATCGTTCGTGAGGCGAGGCACATCCAGTCGCAGCTCTTCGGGAACGGCGTCCAGGCCGAACACTTCGGCCAGCACCACACGATCGGCATCGCTGAACGCCTCAACCAGCCGGTCCTGGAACACGTTGCGCCGCATCGACCAGGACCGCGGCTCCAGTACTGCCCAGATCCTCCGCCCCGGGTAGCGGTTCCGCACCGACTGCAGGGTCAACCGGATCGATGTCGGGTGATGGGCGAAATCGTCCAGCACCGCCACGCCGTTGACTTCACCCCGAAACTCCAGCCGCCGCCGAACCCCCCGGAATGTGGAGAGGCCCCGGCAGATCGATTCGGCGTCCAATCCAAGTTCCGCCGCAGCCGCCACCACCGCCAGGCCGTTCAGCACGTTATGGGTTCCGCCTACCGGCATCAACACCTTCCCGAACCGCTCCCCGTCGTGGTTGACGGTGAACTCGATACCTCCGGCGCCTTCCACAAGCTGCTCCGCCCTCCAGGCGCCCTGTTCCAGACCGTATCCTTCCACCCGGGAGAGAGCATGGGCGCTGACCTCCCGGGTCACGGCGCAATCTTCGTGGCGGATCAGCAGTCCTTTCCCGGGAACCAGATTGGTCAGCCAGCGGAACACCGATTTCACATGGGTCAGATCCCTGAAAATGTCGGCATGATCGAACTCCACCGTTCCCAGCAGCGCGGTGTCCGGCCGGTAGTGCATGAACTTCGGCCCCTTGTCGAAGAAGGCGGTGTCGTACTCATCACCTTCGATGACGAACGGTCGGCCTTTCCCGAGATCGAATGACCGTGGCAGATCTTGCGGCAGGCCGCCGATCAGGTATCCGGGTTGGACGCCGGCCTGGTGCAGAACCCAGGCCAGCATGGATGTGGTGGTGGTCTTGCCGTGTGTGCCGGCCACCACCACCGAATGCCTTCCCGGCAGGATCCTCTCCCGGATCACGCCGGGCATGGAGGTGTAGTTCAGATCCCGGTCCAGAACTTCCTCCGCCTCCGGGTTCCCCCGGCTGATCGCATTGCCGATCACAACCAGATCCGGCTTCGGGTCCAGGTTGGCCCGGTCGAACCCGACCCTGACATCCAGTCCCAGCTCGGCCAGCAAGGTGGAAGTAGGCGGGTACAGCGCTTTGTCCGATCCGGTTACCCGGGCGCCGCCCTGATGCAGGAGCCCTGCCAGTGAGGCCATCCCCGTTCCGCCGATCCCCACCAGATGGATATGTTCCTTGGCCAATACGTTCCTCCCCGGACTATTTGCGGAACAGTCCCTTGATCTTGTCCTTCAATCGTTCCTTCGCAGCACCCTTCACCAGGTTGTCCAGGTCAACACCGACCCTGGGATCCTCAAGGGTGCCGCTGATCCCGATAGGGATTCTCAACCGTCCGCTGCCACCAACCAGGTTTCCCAGGCTTCCGGCTTTGGCCACCAGGGCGGCGGTGACTTCGGTGGAGAGCCGGGCGTCGAGCCTGAAGTCAAGGGAGCCGTCCAGGCCGAAGCTGCCCCTGCCGGAGAGGTCCAGATGGGGTGAGCGGAGTTCCAGGTTGTCGGTAATAGCCAGCCGATCACGGATCCTGAAATCGGCGGTCAGGCTCTCGAACGGGGTGACATCGCCGTCCGGCGGTTCCACACCTGCAGCTTTCAGCCCGCGGCTGATACCGGCCACCAGGGAATCGCCGGTCAACGCACCTTCGGTGACAGCAAGGCGCGCCGTCCCCGTGACCGTCCCTTCCAGGCTGTCTTCCCCTGCACGCCCGTCAAGATCGAGGACCAGGGCCAGCGTACCCAGGATCGATCCGGCCGACTCCGGCGAGAACGCCTGCAGCAGGCCGTCCAGGTTGACCTGTTCCATCCGGTTGCCCAGATGGAACGGCAGATCTCCGGATTCGATATCGATCCGGAAGGTCCCTGCATGCTCGCCACCGTAGAGGTTGAACCGGGCTTCTTCCATCCTGAGGAGCCCTTCCCTCAACTCCACCCGGGACCGGATGCCGGTCATCTCCATACCGGAGAATATTCCCTTGTCCGCCGTCAGCATCCCTGTAGCGTGGATCGGTGAACCCGAGCTTTCAGGCGATCCGATTTCGGCGGCGAATGCCGCAGGGAACAGCCCGGAGGACCGTCTCACCGTATCCGCCGGCGGCGGCCCGGTGACCCCGGCCAACACCGCCAGTTCATCGAAATCCACCAGCGGGGAGGCCATGTCGAACCGGATCCGGGTCCCTTCCTCCGGCAGTTCCACCTGGACCGTGCCTTCCACCCTGGTCCGGCCGTAGACCGCCGTGATGTTCAGATCCCCGGCCAGATCACCGGTCTCGATGCCGGTCCAGCGTCCCGATCCGGTTACCCGACCCTGCCCGAGATCGGCCTCAAGAGAGAGCATTTCATGCACATCCCCCAGCAGCTTTGTCCGGAACTCGGCATCGAGCCCGGCTCCTGCCAGGAAGTCGGCAACGCCGGTGAGGCGTCCATCAAATGTGACCTCCCCGTCCGAGGCTCGATACAAACGCCCGCGAAGAGCCAGCCCCGAGACCAGAGGCTGCCCGTCCTGGGTCACCTCACCGGCGTCGAAGGCCAGGTTCCTGACATCCACCTCCCCTTTCAGGAGCGGCAGCAGGGCGAGCTTGAACCGGAAATCGTCGGCCCGGATCACCGGAACCGGCTCGGCGGAGGGCTCGAGCGGCTCACCGATCACAAGACTCGCGGTACTGGCCCGGATGCCCCAACCAGGCTTGAGGCTCAAGGCTCCCAGTTCGACCTTCCGCCCCAGGAGTTCCGACAGACTGGTTTCGGCCCTCGCCTGCAGGGAGGCCTCGTTCAGCAGGAACGGCAGCAGCGCCACCGCCACGGCCATGAGAGCGAGGATCAGCACTACAGACAAAACGATTTTCCGTCGCTTCTTCACGGCGTCGGCCCTCCAGGCTCAGTCCAATGTCAGGTGCATGCTGTCACTGTCAAGATACCGCTCGGCCAACCGCTTCCCCAGCCTTGGCCGGATCATCGATCGCCAGCGAGCCTGACGCAGCAGTTCCCGAATCGCCGGGAGCGCCTGGGTCGCAGCGGCATCACCGGCCTCGATGCAGATGTCGTGGGAATCGAAATCGGCCCAGTGGATGTCCTTGACCTCCGGTTCGATGATCACATCGGCCAGTCCCCGGGTGAACCCTGTAAGGACCGAATCCTTGATGGCGTTGGCCCTCACCAGAATGTCGGTCCCTTTGCGGTAATCCTGGGTATCGTCCAGGTCGGCGGAGATATCCACGGCCACGACCACGTCGGCGCCCATGCGGAACGCCGGCAACACCGGCACCTTGTCGGCCCAGCCGCCGTCGATCAGGATCCGGCCGTCTTTCCGGATCGGGGGCAACAGGCCGGGGATCGCCGAACTGGCCGCCACAGCCTTGCGCAACGACCCGTGGCGCAAAACCACCACATCGCCGGACTCAAGGTCCAGGGCGACGGCCCCGAACGGGATCATGCAGTCCTCAATGCGCACATCGGGCACCATGCCGCCCAGAATCCCGGCAAACTCCTCGGCGGAAACGAACGATTGGCGCATGGTGGATACGCTGTAGGCGATCCCCCGCCGTATCAGGCTGCCTACCGAATACAGCAGTCCGCCCCGCTGCTGGCGACTCTCCTTGAGAAACGAAAGCCGGTTGCTGCGGAACTCCTCACTGGTCAGGATGGCGCGCAAATTCCGCTCCAGGCCATCGATATCCATGGTTGCGGCCCAGGCGCCACCGATGATCGATCCGACACTGGTCCCTGCCACCAGGTGTATGTGAATCCCTGCACGCTGCAGCGCACGGATAACACCGACATGGGCGAGCCCCCGGGCGGCGCCGCCACCCAGAACCAGCCCGAGCTTGAGACTCCACGGTGTTCGCATCAGAACAGCCACTCCAACCGGGTCGTGCTCGCCGACCCCTCGATTGCCTCCACCGAATGGACGGTCCAGGCCGGGTCGCATCCCCCTTCTCCAGGCTGCCGAACCAGGGTCCAGACCAGCTGCATGGAGGTCAGCACTTCCCGTTCGACCTGCTCCCTGTACCGGGGCACTACAATCCCGTAAACCCGGCCGGGAGGAGTGCCGGCCACATAGAAGGTGGTCCCTGGAAGGAGGCCGGACAAGTCGATGGAACCGTAGCCGAAGGTCAGGTCCAGGATCGCCTCCACGGACTGGTCGCCTACGGCGCGTATCTGCTCCACCGTGTAGTACGTGCCGTGGCCGATTGAGAACGTCTTAACCATGGCGATCCCGCCGGACTCAACGTCCACGTTGCCCAGGTCCCGGCCTGCGAGATACTCGGAGTACTGGGATTCGACCCAGGCGTGGAACTGGTCCGGATCGGTGGCCGCCGCCCCGGTGGAAAGGCAGGTCAGCTGTTCCAGGTCCTCGTTCTGCACTGCGGCGCAGTAATCCCGGATAGCCTGCTCAACTTCCCCCGACTTAGGGCCGCAGCCTGACAGCGCCGTGACCGCCACCAGGGCGAATGCCGCCCATATCCGATTTACACTCGACATGGAGCCGATTGTAGCGCGTACCGGCCCTCCCTGGTGTTCCGTCTTGACACCGTTCCGCCGGACCCGGTACGTTGAGCGGGCGAGGAGTATTCGATGCATCGCAGCCCAACCCCGATTCTGGTGGCCCTCTGCCTGCTTGCAGCCGGCCTGGGACTGATGTCCTGTGCCGGCGAGGCCGGTCCGGACAACGGCCGCAAGCCGGCAACAACGTCCGGAAACATGGAGGAACTTCGCATGCGGATGGTGGAAGAGCAGATCGCCGCCCGCGGGATTACCAACGAGGCCGTCCTGGACGCGTTCCGCGCCGTCCCCCGGCATCTATTCGTTCCCCGGGACATACAGCCGATGGCCTACGACGACGGCGCCCAGCCGATCGGCTTCGGCCAGACCATCTCCCAGCCGTACATCGTCGCCCTGATGACCGATCTGGCCCGTCCGTCACGGGAAGCCCGTGTGCTGGAGGTCGGAACCGGCTCCGGCTACCAGGCCGCCATCCTGGGGAAACTGTTCGGGGATGTCTACACCATCGAGATCCTCCCCGAACTGGGTCGCCGGGCGAAGCGGACACTGGCCGACCAGGAATACTCCAACGTGACGGTGAGGATCGGTGACGGCTACGACGGCTGGCCGGAAGAGGCGCCTTTCGACGCCATCGTGGTCACTGCCGCCCCTTCGACCATCCCCCGGCCGCTGATGGAACAGCTGGCCCAGGGCGGACGGCTGGTGATCCCGGTCGGCGCCGGCAGCCAGGATCTGATGGTCCTGACCCGGGACGGTGACGAGTACCGCAGGGAGCCGGTCACCGGCGTCAGGTTCGTCCCGATGACCGGCAAGGCCCAGGAAGAGTAACCAGCCCCTCCTTACGCTATAATCAGCGGTTCACTCATCGAACAGAGGGATCGAAATGGCGAAATCGAAGCTGATCACCCCCATGGGCGAAGACTACTCGCGGTGGTACACCGACGTGGTCACCCAGGCCCGGCTGGCCGACTACTCACCGGTCAAAGGCTGCATGGTGATCCGGCCCCACGGCTACACCCTGTGGGAGAACATGCAGCAGGCGCTGGACCGCATGTTCAAGGAGACCGGACATCAGAACGCCTACTTCCCGCTGTTCATCCCCAAATCGTTCCTGGCGAAAGAAGCGGAGCACGTGGAAGGGTTCGCCAAGGAATGCGCCATTGTCACCCATTCCCGGCTCAAAACCGAGATGGTGGACGGCAAGGCGACGCTGATCCCGGACCCGGACAGCAAACTGGACGAGGAACTGATCGTCCGGCCTACCTCCGAAACGATCATCTACCACATGTTCGCCAAGTGGGTGAAGTCGTACCGGGATCTGCCGATCCTCATGAACCAGTGGGCCAACGTAGTGCGCTGGGAGATGCGCACCCGCCTGTTCCTGCGAACTACCGAATTCCTGTGGCAGGAAGGCCATACCGCCCATGCCACGCCTGAGGAAGCGGAAGCGGAAACGAGAAAGATGCTGGACGTCTATGCCACCTTCGCCGAGGAGTTCATGGCGGTTCCGGTGCTCACAGGCAGGAAAACAGACAGCGAAAAGTTCGCCGGCGCCCTGCACACCTATTGCATCGAAGCGCTGATGCAGGACAACAAGGCGCTGCAGGCAGGCACTTCCCACAACCTGGGGCAGAACTTCGCCAAGGCGTTCGATCTGAAGTTCCAGGATGAGGAAGGCAAGTGGCGTCACGCCTACAACACATCGTGGGGAGTCTCCACCCGGCTGGTCGGCGCGGTGATCATGGCCCATGGCGACGACAACGGCCTGGTCCTGCCGCCGAAGATCGCCCCGATCCAGGTAGTGATCGTGCCGATCTACCGCAGCGGGGACGACAAGGACGCTATCCTGGCGAAAGCAGCGGAGATCCGAACCGAACTGACCGCAGCTGGCCTGACGGTGGAACTGGACGACCGGGACAAGATGAACCCGGGAGCCAAGTTCAACGAATGGGAGATGCTGGGAGTTCCGCTGCGGATCGAGCTGGGCCCCAAGGACCTGGAAAAAGGGACGGTGGTCTGCGCCCGCAGGCCGGATCGGGCCAAGTCGTTCGAACAGATGAGCGGCATCGCCGGCACTGTTTCAACGATCTTGGACGAAATCCAGGCCCAGATGCTGGAAACCGCCCGGGAACGCCGTGACGCCGCTACCTTTAATGTGGACGACTACGACGCGTTCAAGGCGAAGCTGGACGACGGCGGCGGCTTCCTGCTGGCCCACTGGTGCGGCTCCGACGCCTGCGAAGCTGCGGTTCAGGCCGAAACCAAGGCGACCATCCGCTGCATCACCTTTGACGCTCCGGAAGAAGAGGGCGCCTGCATGAAATGCGGCGAGAAATCCACACGCCGGGTGCATTTCGCCAGAGCCTACTGACCGCCGGAGCGCAACATTATTGTGGAGCGTTCCTGACCGTAATGCGCCTTCCCCCATCCTTTAAGGCGGGATACATTGCCCCTTCTAATGGCGGCATAATCCGTCGCCGGAGGGTTCAGGATGTCAGGCGTACACCCGATCAGGTTTCGACTACTCCCGTTCGTCGCGCTGCTGATCCTGGCTGCGGTTTTCCTTCCCGGTGTGACACCGGCCCAGGAAAACGACGACTGCATGATGTGCCACGAGGACCCGGACAGCGCTCCGTTCGTGCGCGTCGGAAGTTTCGGGAAATCGGTCCATGGCGAGATGGACTGCATCATGTGCCACGCCGACCTGGACGGCGCCGAGCTTCCCCATGAGGAAGACCTGGCCCGCGTGGATTGCGGCATGTGCCACGACGACCGCGCCGAGGACCATGCCCGCTCCCTCCACGGCAAGGCCCAGGCCCGAGGCGACCGCAGCGCCCCCAGCTGCATCACCTGCCACGGCTCCCACGACATCCTTTCCCACCTGAATAAAAACTCCCCGACCCGGTTCGCCAACATCCCGATGCTGTGCGGCCGCTGCCACCACGAGGGCACCGAGGTTTCCATCCAGCACGACATCCCCCAGGACGCCATCCTGGAGAACTACTCCCTGAGTATCCACGGCACCGGCCTGTTCGAAAAAGGGCTGACCGTCACCGCCGTCTGCACCTCCTGCCACACCTCCCACCTGATCCTGCCCCACACCGACCTGGACTCCAGCATCCACCGGGACAACGTCGGCAATACCTGCGAGCAGTGCCACGCCAGGATCGAGCAGGTTCATCGCAAGGTCATCGAAGGCCGACTGTGGCGGGACGAGCCGGACAAGATACCGATCTGTATCGACTGCCACTCCCCTCACAAGATCCGCAACGTGGTCTACGCCGCCGGCATGGCGAACCAGGACTGCATCAAGTGCCACGGCAACACCGAGCTGACCATGGAGCGGGACGGCGAAACGATCCCGCTGTTCGTGGATATCGACGCCTACGCCACCGGCAAGCACGCCACCACCGCCTGTGCCCAGTGCCACACCGGGGTCACCGTCTCCAAGGACCGCTCGTGCGAGACGATAACAAAGTCTGTGGACTGCTCCATCTGCCACGCCGAGCGGGTCACGGAATTCAACGCCAGTACCCACGGCCAGTACCTGGCCGCCGGCGACCCGGACGCACCCTCATGTCTGGACTGCCACTCCAAGCATGTCACCGAGGACCATCGCAACCCGACGTCGCCGACCTATCCCCGCAACATTCCCGATCTGTGCGCCAAGTGCCACCAGGAAGGCGAACGGGCAGCGATCCGGATCGAGACCGACATCGACGACATTTTCGGCAGCTACAACATGAGCATCCACGGCACCGGACTGATCAACAGCGGCCTGGTGGTCACCGCCACCTGCGTCAGCTGCCATACCGCCCACTCCGAGCTGCCGCCGGATGACCCCGGATCCTCGGTCCACCCGGACAACGTCAACCAGACCTGCGGCACCTGCCACCACGGCATCGAGGAGGCGTTCGAGAACAGCATCCACTGGCCCGGGAACCATGACGCCGAGTTCGCCAAGGATCTGCCGACCTGTGAGGACTGCCACTCCAGTCACACCATCAGCCGAACCGATGCCGGCGATTTCCAGGTCGAGATGATGGACCAGTGCGGCCGTTGCCATGTGGAAGAGGCCGAAACGTTCTTCGACACCTTCCACGGCAAGGTTTCCCGCCTGGGGGCTTCGGGTTCCGCGGCTTGTTACGACTGTCACGGCACCCACAACATCCTGCCCACGTCGGACCCGGCATCCAGCCTGAACCGGGAGAACGTGGTGGAGACCTGCGGCAAGTGCCACGAAGGGGCCCACCGCAGGTTCGCCGGCTACCTGACCCACGCCACCCACCACGACATGGAGAAGTACCCGTACCTGTTCTTCGCCTTCTGGGGGATGACGGCGCTGCTGGTCGGCACCATGACCTTCGCCATCCTGCACACCCTGGCCTGGCTGCTGCGGCTGTACCTCAGCCGGGACCAGTGGGTGCACCACAAGCCGGTGCCGGGCGAGAAGATGTACCGCCGCTTCAACTACCGGCAGCGGATGCTGCACCTCACCATGCTGCTCAGCTTCTTCGTGCTGGCGGGCACCGGAATGGCGCTGAAATTCAGCTACATGGGCTGGGCCCAGTGGTTCGCAGATGTCATCGGCGGCTTCCAGACCACCGGCACCCTGCACCGGGTCGCCGCCGTGGTCCTGTTCGCCGTGTTCTTCCTGCACCTGCGGCAGGTCAACCGCCACCGCAAGCGGAACAAGCTGTCCTGGATCGGACTGATCTTCGGCAAGACATCGATGATGTTCAACAAAAAGGACCTGGAGGACTTTGTCGGGTCGATGAAATGGTTCCTGGGCATCGGCCCCCGCCCCCGCTACGGCCGGTTTACGTACTGGGAGAAGTTCGATTACTTCGCGGTGTTCTGGGGCGTATTCATTATCGGCTCCACCGGCCTGCTGCTGTGGTTCCCCGAGTTCTTTACCCGGATCCTCCCAGGCTGGTCGGTAAACGTGGCCACCATCATCCACAGTGACGAAGCGCTGCTGGCGGTCGCCTTCATCTTCACGGTGCACTTCTTCAACACCCACTTCCGGCCGGACAAGTTCCCTATGGACCCGGTGATCTTCACCGGTCGAATTCCCCTCGAGGAGTTCAAGGCGGACAAGCCGGCGGAGTACGAAGAACTGGTGGCCAGCGGCAAGCTGGAAGAGCACCTGTTCGAACGGATGCCCGAACCGGTGGAGCGGGGGTTCAAGATCTTCGGCATGACCGCCCTGGCGGTCGGATTGACCCTGATCGTCTTAATCGTGTACAGCATGCTGTTCGGGTACCAGTAAAGCCCGATCGGAAGTACAATCCGGCGTATGAAAAGGATCCTAGTCCTGGGCGCCGGCCAGAGTTCACCGTACCTGATCCGGTACCTGCTGGACGGTGCGGAAGATAACGGCTGGTTCGTAACCGTCGGCGACCGGGACATCCGGCTGGCCAAGTCCCGTGTGGGAGACCACGCCTGGGGCGAGGCGATCCGCCTGGACATCAACGACACCCATATGCTCAGCGCCCAGATCCGGGCCGCCGACATGGTGGTGAACTTCCTCCCTGCCAAGTTCCTGTCCCTCATCGGCCGCGACTGCGTCCACAACGAAACATCGATGGTTTCGGTTTCCTACCGCAACGCCGACATCCGGGCGATTCACCGGGACGCCCGACGCCAGGGTGTCCTGCTGCTGTGCGAGATGGGACTGGACCCGGGCCTGGACCTGATGTCCGCCATGACCATGATCCACCGGGTGCAGCACGACGGCGGGATCATCGAGAGCTTCGAATCGTACGGCGGCGGCGTGGCCGCCCCGGACGGCGACGACAATCCCCTGCGCTATGTCATCACCTGGAACCCGAGGAACGTGGTCATGTCCGGGGAAGCCGGCGCCCAGTTCCTGAACCAGGGCCGGATCAAGATCGTGCCCTGGCACCATGTGTTCGACCGCACCTGGATGATCGACGTTGACGGGGTCGGCCCGATGGAGGGATACCCGAACCGGGACTCCATCTCCTACCGGGAAACCTTCGGCCTCAAGGACGTCAAGACCCTGATCCGGGGCACCCTGCGTTATCCGGGCTGGTCCGAAACCTGGCAACAGATCGTCCATCTCGGCCTCCCCAACGAGCACCTGCGTATCCCGGGCCTGAAGGACCGCACCTGGAAAGAGATCGTGGCGATGTTCCTGCCGAGAGACGTGGCCGCCCAGGCACCCATCGAACAACGGGTGGCGAACTACCTGAAGGTCAGCCCTACCGGATCGATCATCCGCAACCTGACCTGGCTGGGGCTGTTCTCCGACAAGCCGACAGGCTGCAAAGGTGAAACGGTAACCGACGCCCTGGTGGAGCTCCTGGAAGACAAGCTGCAACTGCTCCCCGACTCCCGGGACCTGGTGGTGCTGTACCACCGCATCCACGCCCGGTACCCGGAGCAGAACGACCGCACCGAGGTCATCACGTCAACGTTCACCCTGGAAGGCGAGCCCGGCGGCCTCACCGCCATGGCCCGCACCGTCGGCCAGCCGGCAGCCGTTGCGGCCAAACTTCTCCTGGCCGGAGAATTCCCCCTCACCGGCTGCCACATCCCGACCCTACCGGCGATCTACAAACCAATCCTGAGGGAACTGGAGAAGGACGGACTGAAATTCAGGGAGAAGGTGCTGCCCTCTCCACCGGAGAACGGTCCGTTCAACGGCTGAGGGCTCCTCTACAGTGGCATTCAAGCTTCGCGGTATACTCATGTGAGTTGGGCACCTTTCTAATCAACCATGGCAGGAGGGCGATATGTCGACACTGGGATTCATGCAAGTCAAAGGGATCGCGCTGGCCGTCACCGATGCGGCGCGGGCGCGGCGATTCTATGTCGAGACCCTCGGGTTTGCGCCGATACTCGACGGCGGCGAGGAGATCGGAGCCCAACTCGGCGAAGTCCTGATCATGTTCAAGAGCGACTGGTACGGTAGCCCGACGGAAGAACCCAACCCCCGCATTACGATAGAGACCGAGGATGCGCGTGCCACGGAGGCCGCCCTGCGCGAACGCAGTGTCGAGATCCCGGACCCGGTCGAGGACTACGGGGGCCGCCTCATCGGCAGCTTCCTCGACAGCGAAGGCAACAAAATCTGGTTTTGCTCGACGGCGAAGGCCTGATCCGAGGGCTCCCTACTTGGCCCGTTCCGGGGCGATCTGGTGCAACATAATCCCGTTGCCCTCGCTGTCCTTGATGATCGCCATCTTGCAGACCTTGTTATCCCGGACGTCCATCAGAACCTCCACGCCGGCCTGCTTCAACCTCTCCACCTCGGCCTCGATATCGTCGGTCTCCAGCGAAAGGTACGGCGGAGTGCCTTCAGGCGAAAACGTATCCAGAGCGATCGTCTTCCCTTCCGGTGTATCGAACTCGCACCACTTGCCTTCGTACTCCGCAGTCTTGTCCAGACCCAGCACTTCCCCGTAGAATTTCTTCGCACGATCCATGTCCGTTACGCGATGACCGATAAAGGCAACTTTCTTGATCATAGGTTTCTTCTCCTTCCCCTACTGGCCTCATGATATCCCGATCCACGGTGTATTACATCCACCGGAAAGGCCAGCAAAAGGCCTGATAAGTATTCTTGATATCGCGTGATCGGCGCATTAAGCTGAATGCGACTTTGGACAAGAGGTTACTGGTGAATTTCAATCTCGACGTATTAAAAATCGACCCTGCCCAGGAGCTGGAGTCACTTTCCAGGTTCGTGGTGGATCAGGTAAGTACTGTCTTCCGCAGGAACGGAGTGATCGTTGGACTGAGCGGCGGCATCGATTCCGCCTGCATGGCGGCTGTTGCAGTGCGGGCCCTGGGAAAAGAAAAAGTCATCGGGCTTGTTCTTCCTGAATCGGAGTCCAATCCAATCAGCAGTGCATATGCAATCAAACATGCTCAGGCATTAGGGGTCGAACATCGCGAGATCGAAATCACTCCAACTGTGGATAGTGTTGTTGAGTATCAATGGCGGGATGAGTATCTCCGGAAATTGATTCCCGAATACAAGCCGGACTATAAATACAACATAACCCTTCCAACGGATCTTCTGGAGCGAGCGAGCTTCAATTTCTATCGTCTTCAGGTTCAGATGCCGGATGGTGAGATCAAGAGCAAACGATTGAATCCGGATGAATTTCGCACCATAACTTCATTTGCAAACATAAAAATCAGGGCCCGAATGCTGCATCTCTATGCAGAAGCGGAAAGACGTGGTCTTCTTGTTGCCGGGACCACCAACCGCACTGAATTCATACTGGGTGATTTCTGTAAGTATGGTGATGGCGGCACGGATATCGAACCGTTTACCCATCTCTACAAGAATCAGATATACCAACTTTCCGATCATCTCGAAGTCATTCCGGAAATCATGAATCGTCAACCCAGTCCTGACACATTCAGTCTTCCTGTAAGCGACCAGGAATTCTTTTTCAGGATTCCGTTTGAAAAGCTGGATCATCTCCTGTACGCATGGGAGCATGAACTGCCTAAAGATGCTGTAGCTGAAGTATTGGATCTGTCGGAAGATGCAGTCGAGAGAGCTTATAAGGATTTTGCCTCAAAATACCGTGCTACCGCTCATTTGAGGGAAGGTCCAACGACGTTTAAATAGGTCTCCCCCACTCCTCCAGAAACCGTTCCAGATAACTCTCCATGAAGCTGTGACGCTCTTCCGCCAGCTTCCGTCTTCCGGATTAAAGCATGCGCTCCATCAGGTCCACCACGCGGCACGAGTACCCCCACTCGTTGTCGTACCAGGCCACTACCTTGACGAAATCCTTCCCCAGCACCCGGGTGGACGGGGCGTCGAAGATCGCGGAGAACGGACTGGTGATGATGTCTGACGAGACCAGCGCCTCTTCCGAGTAGGACAGTATCCCTTTCAGGGAGCCGGCCTCTGAGGCTTTTTTCATCGCCGCGTTGATCGCCTCCACCGTAGCGGTTTTCTCGATTTCGGCCACCAAGTCCACGGTGGATCCGTCAGGCACCGGCACCCGCATGGCGATACCGTCCAGTTTGCCTTCCAGTTCGGGCATCACCTTGCCCACCGCCTTGGCCGCCCCGGTAGTGGTCGGGATGATGTTCTCCGCCGCCGCCCGGGACCTTCGCAGGTCGGTATGAGGCACATCGGCCAACCGCTGGTCGTTGGTGTAGGCGTGGACCGTGGTGATGAACCCCCGGATCAAGCCGAAGTTCTCGTGGAGAACCTTGACCATCGGGGCCAGGCAGTTGGTAGTGCAGGAGGCGTTGGAAATGATGCGGTGCTCCGGCTTCAGGTCGTGGTCGTTCACACCCAGCACCACGGTGGCGTCGATCTCGTCCTTGGCCGGGACGGTCAGGATCACCCGTTCCGCTCCCGCTTCCAGGTGTTTGGCGATTTCGGCACGTTTTCTGAATCGTCCGGTAGCCTCGATGACCACCCGGACCCCCATCTCTTTCCACGGAAGGTCGGCAGGATCCCGGATCTCCAGCATCTGCACTGTCTCGTTCCCGGCGGTCAAGGTGCGGTCATCCACGGCGATCTCGCCGGGGAACCGTCCATGGACCGTGTCGTACTTCAACAGGTACGCCAGGGCTTTGTTGTCGGAGATATCGTTGATCGCCACCACGTCCATGTCGTCACGGGCGTTCAGGATGCGGAACACCGCCCGGCCGATCCGGCCGAACCCGTTGATGGCGACTTTCGGTTTGCTGCTCATTGCGATCCCCCTCCGGCTTTCACGCCGGCGGCGGTGGTAAAGGCGGCCAGCCGCTCCACCAGTTCCACGACCCGGGTGGCATAGCCCCAGCCGTTGTCGTACCAGGTCAGGGTCTTGAGCATGCTGCCTTTCAGCACCACGGTGGCAAGCCCGTCAAAAATCGCCGAATGCGGGTTCCCGACCACATCGGAGGAAACCACCGGAGCCTCGGTGAACTCCACGATGTTCTTCAGGTGGGTCGCAGCGGCGGAACGGACAACCTCGTTGACTTCCTCCCGGTTCACGTCCCGCTCCATAATGGTCACAAGGTCCACCACCGAGCCGTCAGGGACCGGAACATTCATCGCCATGCCGTCCAGCCGACCTTTCATCTCCGGCAGGATCCGCTCCACCATCTGGGGCGACCAGGTCGTGGTCGGGATGATGTTCTCGGCAGCCGCACGGGACCGGCGCAGTTCGCTGTGAGGCACATCGGCCAGGCGCTGATCGTTGGTGTAGGCGTGCACCGTGGTCATGAACCCTTTCTTGATGCCGAACGCCTGGTCCAGGATCATGATCACAGGGGCCAGGGCGTTGGCGGTGCACGAAGCGTTGCTGACGATGCGGGTCTCGGGGGTCAGCACTTCGTCGTTGACTCCCATGACCACCAGGGCATCGATCTCGTCCCGGGGAGGCACGGTCAGGATGACGTGCTTCGCCCCTCTGTCCAGGTGCTTCTGCAACTGTTCCCGGTAGCGGTACTTGCCGGTAGCCTCGATGACGATGTCCACGCCCAGGGCGCCCCAGTCCACGTCTCCCGGCGCCTTGCGCTGGAGCATGCGGATCTGCCGCCCTTTGACGTACATGTTGCCGTCCACCACCCGGACCGGCTCCCGGAACCGTCCGTGCACCGTGTCGAACTTCAGCAGGTATTCGAGACCCAGCGGATCGGCCAGATCCACGATGGCAACGATCTCGATGTCGTCCCGGGGGTAGAGAATCCTGAATACGTTGCGGCCGATCCGGCCGAATCCCATGATGCCGATCCTGATTGCCATTGCATGACTCCAGCGGCCGTAGCGGCCGGTCCTAGTTGTAGCACGAGATCAGTTCTGATCGCCTTCCCGTGTGCGGTGTTTTCTGGCAAGGGCCGCCAGTGCGGCCAGCCGGTCGTCCACCATGCGAAGGACCGTGCCGTCGGGATAGCTGCCGTCGTCGTTACGGGCTCCCGAAGGCAGCCCGGTGAGAATTTCCATGCCCTGCTCGATGGTGCTCACCGCCCAGATCCGGAACTCCTCCCGGCGCACCGCCTCGATAACGTCCTTCCGGAGCATGAGATGGGGAAGGTTGGTCCGAGGGATCAGAACGCCCTGTTCGCCGTTCAGACCTTTCAGACGGCAAAGATCGAAGTAGCCCTCGATCTTGGAGTTCACACCACCGATCGGCTGGACCTCGCCTCGCTGGTTCACCGACCCGGTCACCGCCAGTCCTTGTTTCAGGGGTACGCCGGACAGGCTGCTCAGGAGGGCGTACAGTTCGGCGGAAGAGGCCGAATCTCCATCGATTCCGCCGTAATTCTGCTCAAAACAAAGGGAGGCCGACAGGGCCAACGGCCTGTCCTGAGCGTACCGGGCCCTGAGGAAACCGGCCAGGATCAGAACACCCTTGGTATGGATCGCTCCGGATTTCTCCGACTCCCTCTCGATGTCGATGATCCCGGCGGTTCCCACCGCGGTGACTGCGGTGATCCGTGCCGGCTGTCCGAAGACATGGTCCCCGGTATCCAGCACCACCAGCCCGTTGATCTGGCCGACCTTCTCCCCTTCTAGGTCCAGGAGGACGGTCCCTTCGGCCATCCGCTTGCGCTCCATCTCCTCCATCAGGTCGTGGCGCCGGATCCGCCGCTCCACCGCCAGGTCCACATGCTTTTCCCGGACAGCCACCGCTTCGTCCTGCATCGCCCAGTGCCCGGCTTCCCGGATCAGGTCGGCGATGGCATGAAACCTCGTGGTCAGCCGGTCCTGCCGGCCTGCAAGCCTGACGCCCTCCTCCACCACCGCCGCCACCGCATCACAATGGAACGGCGGCAACTGGTCGTCGCCGCATTTCTTCTTCACGAAACAGGCGTAATTCCGGATCTCCTCTTCGGAACGGGGCGTGGAGGTGGCGAACTCCGCCTTGACCTTGAAAATCTTCCGGAAGTCTTCATCCATATGGAGAAGCAGACGGTAGATATGGGGCGTACCGATCAGGACCACGGTCAGATCGATATCGATCGGTTCCGGCTTCAGGGCGTGACCACCCATCAGGGTCGGATCCAGCGCCTGGATCTCCAGTTTCTGATTCTTCAGCGTCCGCTTCAGGGTCGGCCAGACCCCTTTCTCCGAAAGCATATCGATGGCGTCCAGGACCAGGAACCCGCCGTTCGCTTCCAGCAACGACCCGCCTCGTACCCGGGTATGGTCGGTGAGCCACTCGCCGGTCTCGTCACGCACCTTTTCGATGGTCCCGAACAAGTTGCGGTAATTCGGCGACGTTTCCCAGATCACCGGACGGTGTTGCGTGTCGGTGTTATCCAGCACCACGTTCACGGCGTAAGGGATCTGCAGTTCCTCGAATTCGGCATGGACCGTCTCCCGGTTCGGCTCCCCATCGTCTTCACCTTCCTCGATCTTCTCCCTCAGCAGCTCGAGAGAGTCCAGCAGTTCGGCCTGAACGTCGTCCAGGTAGGGGCGAACGCCCTCGTAGTCGAACTCCCGGGCCAGCTTGTCGATGCCGGCCTTGACCATCGGACCGGCCTTTTCCCGGTCCAGGGTTTCCAGCTCCTTGTGCATCTTGCGGTCCTGGTGTCGGAACTCCTTGCGGTGCTTCTCCAGCTTTTCGCCGAACCCGGCCCGGACCTCCTGCATCTTGTCCACTTCTTCACGGGTCATGGTGCCGGCGTTGACCTGCTCTTCGAAGAGGTCCATCCCCTTGGGTTCGCCGTCCACCAGGGGAAGGATGTCCGGAACGACACCCCCTTCAACCCGGATGTGGACCAGAACGAAGCCGGCTTCCTTCAGCTCGGCCTCAAAAGCTGCGAAGGCCTCCTTCACCGGCTTCTTCACCGCGTCGACCACCGCCTTGTGTTCTTCGTGGTAGTCGTCCGATTCAAACAGCTGGTCCAGGGATCGCTCCAGGCCGTCTACCAGCCTTGCCATGGCGGAGCGGAATTTCAGCCCCCTCCCTGCCGGAAGCCGCAGCAGCCTCGGCTGGTCCGGGAACTTCGGGTTGTAGACATAGACCAGGTCGTCGGGCACCAGGTCGTCGGGCCGGATTTCAAGCAGTTGGCGGCGGACCGCGGTGGAGCGCCCGGTACCGACTTCCCCGGACACGAAGATGTTGTAGCCCTTCGTCCTCAGGGACAGGCCGAGCTGCAACGCTTCGATCGCCCTGGGCTGCCCGATCAGGTCGATAGGACAATGTTCAATATCGGCGGTGGTTTTGAAGTCGAATCGGTCCTGTTCGCAGCGCCACCGGCCCAGGTCGGGACTGATTTCCACAACCCCGTCTGCCGGGTCCCTGCCGTCTTCCGTTCCCATGGTGAACCTCCGGTATTCTGCGGAAAATCTATAATACTGATTTCTGAAACCGTTTTCCTTTCTGTTTCGTTCCACAGGATGCCAGATGAAGGAGAACCCGGAAGTATTGCCGGATGCGGTCCGGGACCAGGCGGCGGTTGAAGCCGCCCGATCCGGGGACCATGAGGCGTTCGGAGAGCTGGTTCGGCGCTACCAGGGGCTGGTGGCCGGCGTCGCCTGGCGGTACGGAACCCGGCGCGAGGAGATTGAGGATATCGTGAGCGAAGTATTCATCAAGATGTACGGCAGCCTGGACCGGTTCCGCCCCACCCACCGGTTCAGCAGCTGGCTGTACCGCCTGGCGGCCAACCACGTCATCGACCACCACCGCAGGAACCGCAAGGAACGGGGGCGGGTTGAAATGCCCGAACAGGTAGCCTCCCCCGACCGGCCGGCGTCGGAGACGATGGAAACCGACCAGCGCAGCCGGTTGCTCCGGGCCGCTCTCTCCGAACTGCCGAACAAATACCGGGAGCCCCTGCTCCTGGTCTACCTGGAGGCGATGAAAGTGGACGAGGCGGCTCGGGTCCTGGGCGTGCCGACCGGTACTGTCAAGACCCGGCTCATGAGAGGCAGGCGTGCCCTCGGGAAAATTCTGGCCGGTCGGAATCCGGAACTGTTCGGAGGCGCCGATGCGCTGTAAGGCGGCAAGACAGGCAATCTTCGAGGACGGGCTCGGCCTGCTGGCGGATCGGCTGCAGTTGGAGCTCACACAGCATTGTGAAGGCTGTGACGGCTGCCGGGCGGTCCGGCAATCGTCCTCGGCCCTCAGCGTCGGGTTCCAGGCTCTCCGATCCGTGCCGGTTCCGGCGGTGGACGTCCGCAGGGACGTACTCAACCGGATCCGCAACACGCCGCCTACGCCTGCACGAGGGTTCGCCTGGGCGCTGGCCGCAGCAACCGCGGCATCCGCCGGCTTCGTTGCCCTCACGCTGGTTCTCATGCCTCACGCCCTTCCGCTCTTGAGAGCGGCTGGAAACGGTGGCGCAGCACTGCTTCGATCCGCCTCCCCGCTACTGACCCTGGGCTCCGCCCTGGTTCAGATCGGCGGCATCCTGACCCGGCCTCTCCTTTCCCTGGGCGCCGCTTTCGGCGCCGTAGAGCCCGTGGCATGGAACATCCTGATCGTCGGGGCGTGCGCCGCCGTCGCCGCGTCCTTCGTTATCGTGAGCCGGGGGTTCCTCAAGGGGGAACCGGCCGTCTTGCGAAAGGAGTCTTGAAATGCGCAGAACCGCTTTGATCCTGACCTTGCTTCTGTTGCCGGTCGGGCTCCTTCCGGCCTTTGCCCAGGAAGACGCCGCCGAGGCGGTACTCCCCGACGAGACGTCAACGGAGCCGGACCGGGTGCTGTTCGATTCCCGTGGAGATCGGGTCACGCTGGGGGATCGCATGATCATCCCGGCCGATACCGTCCACAGGGGTTCCATCACCTCCATCGCCGGAACACTGGATGTCCTCGGGAGGGTCACAGGCGACATCGTGGTCGTCGGCGGCGATTTCAATCTGGACGGTACGGTTGGAGGCGAGGTTGTTGCGGTGCTCTCGGACGTGACCCTGAGCGAATCTACACGGATTGAAGGCAGCCTGGTTGCGGTTGCCGGCTCCATGGACGACCCCGGAGCATCCATCGGCCGGGACCGGGTCAACATCCCTCTCGGCCTGACCCTCCCGGGCCTGGGACACCCCCTTGAAATCCTGATCTCGATCTTCCTGTGGTGGATTCTCCTGGGCCTGATCCTGATGTTCTTCGCCGTCCTGGTCCTGGCGGCGCTGGTGCCCGAACGTGTGGAACTGCTGGCGGAAGAGTTCCCGGTGCGGTGGCCGGGGGCGCTGCTCCTCGGCCTGGCGTTCAGCGTGCTGGGGATGCCGCTCATTTACGTCCTGCTGGCCCTTTCCCTTATCGGCATCCCGTTGATCCCGTTCGCATTCTTTACCTATGTCGTTCTGAAATGGATGGGAATAGCGGGCATTTTCATGTTCGTCGGGCAGAAGCTCGGGTCACTGGCAGGCCGCAGGATCACCCTGCTCCCGGCCGTACTTCTCGGTTTCCTGGTATTCGGTCTGATCAAGCTGATACCGGTGGTCGGTTTCCTGGTCTGGCTGATCCTGGGCTGGCTGGGGATCGGACTGGTCCTCCTGACCCGGTTCGGAAAACGCCGCAAACAGGTGCATATTCCGCCGGCGGTGCAGACCCCTCCGGTGGTGCAGACGGAACAGCAACCGGAAGCTACCCCGGAAGCCTGAACGGCGATACAATCATCGGTTCATGGAACCGACCCGCACCAGTGACGATGGCAGGCTCACGGTCTACACCGGACGGGGAACCGCGCCTGGTCATGCATGTGGTCCGTTGCGAAGCAACAGCCCTGAACTGGACCCTGATTCCAGCCTTGGGGTGATCCTGGTCGCCGGACGCGCGGTTCCGGAAGATGTGGGACGGATCCTGGCGGCAGCCGGCACCATAACCTTCGGCGGGGCGGTGCTGTCCCACATCAGCCTGCTCTCACGTGAGTTCGGGAAGCCGTCGGTCTCCATGGCCGACTCCCTGGAGATGGGGCTGATCAAGGGACCGGGCGGTGTACTGGCCCTGACCATGGATCAAAACGGTGGAACGGACGTCCTCTCCGAAGGCGACATCGTTCTGCTGGACGGCAGCAGAGGGAAAGTCCTGGTGCCGGGGGCCGGCGTACCGGCCTTCCGGGAAGCACTGCGGGAGCTGTTCCCCCGTCTGGTCCGGTTCGGCGCCGAACAGGATGAGGCCGGGTTCGAAGAGCGGCTGGAACCGCTGCTTAAGAACTTCGGCGAGCCGCTCCTGGAATTCCTCATGGAAGCGACAGTGCTGTACCGGGTGATCCCCGCCGGCGGCCCCACCGGCCGGCTGATGTCGCTCCTTGAACGGAACGACCGGACCGAAGCGGTCCAGCGCCTCAGGCGCGATCTTGCGTTGCGCGTGCAGGAGCGGATCCGCATCCTTTTCCGGAATGCCGAAGGAGAACTGGCCGCCATCACCGAACCGGACGACCTGAAGCGCAGAGTGGACCATGTGCAGGATGGGGCCATGCAGTGCCACCGGCAAATGGAAGACCTGGGAGTGGCGCCGGCCGGCCTTGAAGAGGCCCTGATGGAATACCGGGCCAAGGTGGACGCGATCCGGGACGGACTCCGGTTCGCCCTGACCCGGGATGTCAAAGAGATGCTGGCCCTGCCGGACGAAGCGTTGCGCCATCGCATCGGCGGCCTGTTCCAGCTTCTGCGCCGTACGCGGAACATGGATCTGGACCGGGAACTCACCGGCCCTCTGCAGGCATGCCTGTCGAAACATCTTGCAGAAGAGAGGGCCCGTGCCGGCGCCCACCTGATCATTCCCCTGGACGCCGAGGACGGCATACGGGACCGCTCCCTGGTAGGAGGCAAGGCGGCCGGGCTGTTCCAGGTCCGCTCGATCCTCCCGGCAGGCTGCCGCATACCGTGGGGTTTCGTGGTCACAACATCGGCCTATAAGCTGCATCTTCTGGGGGAGAACGGCGAGCGGGTCCGGGAAGCTGCACAGTCCGGAGGCGACGAGTCGTCCATCTCCAGGCGGGCCAAGGCTGCGATCCTGGGAACTTCGATACCCAGGGAAGTCGCCGATGCCCTCAAGGCGGCGATAGCAGGTCACGAATCGACCCGGCTGGCGGTTCGTTCCTCAGGCACCCTTGAAGACGGTCCTGCCGGAAGCCTGGCCGGCCAGTACGACACCTACCTGGGTGTTCAGGGTCGGAAGGAACTGGACCGCCGTATCCGCATGGCCTGGGCCTCCCTGTGGAACCACCGGGCCATACGGATGCTCACCGCCCAGGGCCATGCCCTGACATCTGCGGTCCAGGCGGTGCTGGTGCAGGAAGTCATCGAAACCCGGTGCGCCGGCGTCCTGTTTTCCAGAGACCCCTCGGGGAAGCCGGATACGATTTTGATCAACGCCGCATGGGGTCTGGGGGAAGGGATCTCCCAGGGAGAGGTAGAAGGTGATCTCTACTGGGTGCGACGGTCCACCGGGGAACTGATCGGCTCGGATACCGGCCGGGTCGAAAACATGATTGTGCTGGATCCGGACCGGACTGGTACCGTAGAAGGTGAGGTTCCGGATGGGCGGAAAGGCCTGCCCTGCCTCGATTTCGCGGAGCTGAAACGGCTTGCGGAGCTGGCCTGTTGCCTTGAGAACGCCACCGGCAGAGGTCAGGACGTTGAGTTCGGCTTTACCGAACAAGGCGACCTGATGGTGTTCCAGGTCAGGCGGGTCATGCAGTATCGACCGAAATGATGGAGGCTCCCAAGTGGGATTGCATATCAATACAGTCCGCCGTCTGCTGCGCCTGCTGATACTGGCGCTGGCGGCCATAGGCCTGTTGACCACCGCCCTTGGCGCCGGCCGTGTCGCCCGGTTCGTCCGCCCGCGCCATCTGTCCACGGTGGTAGGGACCAGCCAGTTCAGTCTTGAAATCCTGCCTCCAGGCTCAGCCCGGATCCAGGAAGTGCGGATCACCCTGGACGGCGAACCGTTGATGGTCCTGGACTCCCCTCCCTGGGAAGGCTCGTTCGAAGCGGGTGACGGCAGCGGGGGCCACCTCCTGGAAGCGGAGGTCGTTCTCGAGGATGGCGCGGTCCACAAGGCGCTGGTCCGGACCATGGCGATCCAGATCGACGTGGTAGAGGATGTGGACCTGGTCAATCTCCACGCCGTGGTTCGGGACCGGCAGGGCCACTACATCACCGACCTGACCCGGGAGCGGTTCACCCTCCTCGAAGATGGCGCGGCACAGACCATCAGGAGATTTTCCACCGATCTCAAGCCGCTGGCCATCGGGATCGTCCTGGACGTTTCCCGCACCATGAGGGGCGAGAAACTGGAAGCGGCCAAGAACTCCGCCCTGAGGTTCCTGGACACCCTGGGAGAAGGCGACCGGGCCATGGTAGTCACCTTCAGCAACCGGGTCCGGGTTCTCCAACCGGCTACCACCGACCGCAAGCTGTTGGCGGATGCGATCCGCTCCGCCGAAGTGGAAGGCGGCACCGCTCTTTATGACGGTATCTGGCGCACCTCCGATTACCTCCGCAGGCTTGACGGTCGAAGGGTGATGCTCCTGCTTACCGACGGCAGGGACGAGGCCGGCAACGGTATGGAACCGGGCAGCCTGCACACCCTGGAAGAGGCCCTCGACCACTCCAATCGCAATGACGTCATGATCTTCGCCATCGGCTACGGCAAGAATCTGAAGCAACTGGATTTCTACCAGCGCCACACCCTCGAGAGCATCCTGCGGCGGCTGGCGGAAACCTCAGGCGGCGCCGTACTGTTCCCGAAACGGATCGGCTCGTTGAAGAAATCGTTCGAAGCGGTTACCCGGGATTTAAGGCATCAGTACTCCGTCGCCTATACGTCGACCAACAAGGTCCGGAACGGCGTCTGGAGAACGATCGAACTGTCTACCGATGTTCCACGTCACGAAGTCGTCACGCGGAAAGGCTATTTCGCCCCTTCCGGATCGTCTGCAGCGGTGCCCTGAGTGTTGCCGTTCTCCCGGCGGATCAGGATCAGGTTGCGAACATAGACCACCAGGCCGGCGGACTGGCCCAGGATGATCACCGGGTCCCGCCTCAGGACGGCATAAGACAGCAGCAGGAGACCTCCGGCCAGGGACAGCCACCAGAACATGACCGGGATGATGCTTTTCCTGCGCCGCTCCGAGGAGATCCACTGCACCAGGAACCGGCCCGAGAACATCGCCTGGCCGGCAAAACCGACTACCAGCCAGGACATGGGGATCGAATTAACGCTCATCCTCTGTCACCTCATAGTCGAGTTTGCGCTTTTTCATCCACCGCACCGCCAGCAGATCCACCAGGGCCCCCAGGGCCCTGTTCCTGATCCCGTACTTGCTGTCCCCGCTCAATCGGGGCCGGTGGCTTACCGGCAGTTCCACCACCGTTCCTCCGTCCATGCGGAGCAAGGTTGGCAGGAAGCGGTGCATCCCTTTGTACAGAGGGATGCGCCGCAACGGGCCGGCCCGGAAAACCTTCAGTGAACAACCGGTGTCCCGGATCCTGTCCCCGGACACACCGTTTCGTATCCCGTTGGCGATTACCGAGGAGACCTTGCGCAACCAGTTGTCGTTCCGCACCGCCCGGTACCCTACCGCCGCGGTGTGGGAGGCCAGCGCCTCCAGCAGCGCGGGAATATCCGCAGGATCGTTCTGCAGGTCGGCGTCCAGGGTGATGATGATGCCGCCTGCGGCCGCCTGGAATCCGGCATCCAAGGCAGCGGTCTGTCCTGCGTTGGCCCTGAAATGCAGTCCCCGGACGGTGGGCCGTTCGCCTTGCAGTTTCCGGATGATCTCCCGGGAACCGTCGGTGCTGCCGTCATTCACAAGGATTATTTCGTACCAGCGGCCGAGACCGGACACTGCCGCTTCGATCTCCCGGACCAGAGGTTCCAGGTTGTCCCGTTCGTTGAACACCGGAACCACAATGGAAATCCCGTCCGGGTGCTCCACCGGTTCAGTTGTCATTGCTGCCCCTCTTTGGGCCGGGGCTTGCGGTTGAACGGCCACAGGGAGCGATAGCGCTGTGAGCGGGATTCCATCGCCAGTTCCGCCTGCGTCAGGTCCTCGGGGGTCAGGTTGCGTTTCCATTTCAGGAATGCGGTTTCGTCGGGGAATGTCAGCCAGCGGAACACCAGGTGGTGCAGCAGGCCACCGGGCCGCAGGCAAAACGCACCGGCAAGATCCACCAGAACGATCCCGCCGTTTGCAAGAACAAGAACATTTTCCCGGCCCCGGAGATCCATGTGAACGACGCCGGCCCGGTGGATGCCGTCGATGGCCGCTCTGAGGCCCCGGATGCAGGCGGGACCGTCGGACCGTCGTTCCGGCGCGAACGCCAACTGGCGGCCTTCCACCTTCTCCATGGCCAGGGCGTAAGGGTCGATCCGGCCCAGGAAACGGGGTACGGCCGGGTCCCCTGCCAGCCAGCGGTAAGCCCTGACCTCGCGATGGATCTGGAGCCGGCCCAGCACCCGGGTCCACCACGGCTTGGATGCGAAATCCTTCACCACCACAGGACCCTGGCCCACGTCCACCACCAGGAGGTCGGCCTTGTTGGATGCACCCTGAACCAGGACCTCCACGGTGTGGTCCCGGATCTCGTCACGGCGTGGCGGGCGTTGTTGTTCCGGCTGCTGTTTGTTCACGATCGATCCGGATGGTACCGTTGGGCGTCGCCGGGGCCCGATCCCCGCAATCGCCACGTTGCAAAGGGTTTACCTTGAGTCACTCGGGAAAAGAGTCTACCACAGCGGCTACAGGCGAACGGCTGCGTCTCGACCATCTGGACCGGCTCGAACCGCTGGCCAGACAGAAGGGCAGGAACGGTACGAAGGCGGACATCCTGAGGTACGACATGGACGGCTTCGCCGTATCGCTCAAGGACTACCGGGACCGGCCTCTCTGGGTCCGGGCCACCCTGGGCAGGTACCTGATCGCCAGGGAGAGTCGGGGGTACCTGGGTGCCGGTGATCTCGAGGGGTTGCCACGGTTCCTCGGGCGGCTGGGTCCGGTCTCCCTGGCGACGGAATGGGTCGATGCCATCCCCCTGGCACAGTTCACAGCAGGGCTGAGCAGCTCTCCCCCGGTTGAAGTTTTCGAGCAGCTGGACCGGATCCTGGACGAACTGCACAGCCGCAAGGTCGCCCTCTCTGACCTGCATCACCGGGACGTTCTGGTCTCCTCAGAAGGGGAAGTTCATGTAGTCGATCTGGCCATGGCCTACCACTACCGGGACCGCCCTTTGGTTTTGCGGCCGTTCCGGCGCTGGCTTTTCGGCCATCTGTGCCGTCTGGATCGGATCGCCGCCGCCAGGATGCGGGCCCGGTTCACCGGCGGGGACATGGACGAGGCGGTGGAACGGGCCGGCGGCTCCACCTCCGGACTGTACCGCACCGGCCGGAAATTGAAAGCGATCCTTCGCGGAGGGCGAAAATGAGATACCCTTCGAGAGCCGAAAGGGGATAATCCGTTGGCCGAAAAACAGTACAACAAGGCGCTGGGACTGCTCCGGGTCGTCTCGGTCTATGTTCTTGTCGGGGTTCTGTTCTGGTTCTCAAGGCCGACCCCTGCCAGCGTCAGTTTTGGGGCCATCCTGGTGGTGCTGGGCGAGGCGGTCCGGTTCTGGGCTGCCGGTCATCTCCACAAGACGGTGGAACTGATCACTTCAGGCCCTTACCGCTACACACGCAACCCGTTGTACCTGGGAAGGCTGCTGATCCTCACCGGGATCTGCATCATGGCGATTTTCCCGTATTCCCTGAACTACGTGGCGCTGGTGCTGGGCTGGGCGGTGTTCTTCGGCTATTACCTGCGACGCAAGGAACGGGTAGAGCCGGAACGGTTGCGCCAGACCCATGGCGAGCCGTACGAGAAATATTTCAAGGCTGTCCCGGCACTGTTCCCGACCCTGCGTCCGTACGGCCATGCCTCGTCCACCGGCTGGTCGTCGGACCGCATGTTGCGAAACCGGGAGCACTGGATGGTGATCGGCCTGACGATCCTGATCGTGGCGATGTTGTGGCGTGCCTACTACCTGATGAGTTGAGGGCGATCGGCGATGAACACCATGAAGAAAATCTTCAAAGTCGTCTTCCACCACCAGTCCAAGGTCTATGAAGTCTATGCCAAGGGGGTCAGCCAGGGATCCCTCTACGGCTTCATCGAGGTCGAGGAGATCCTGTTCGGCGAACGATCCTCGGTTGTGGTGGATCCGTCGGAAGAGAGTCTCAAGGCCGAATTCAAGGAGGTCGTCCGGACCTACATCCCGATGCATTCGGTGATCCGGATCGACGAGGTTGAGAAAGAGGGCACGCCCCGAATCCGGGAGCGTGAAAAAGACGACCACACCGTCATGCCGTTCACATTGAACGGCAAGGGACCGGACAAGGAAGCGTAAAGCTACTCCGGTTTCACGAAGCGATACACGAACCGGTCGGTCTGATCCCGCCTCACCGCCTCATCGGCAAAGATGTTCCAGTCCCGGGTGTCTTCCGGATGGGCCAGAAGGTCCGACTCGGCGTCCAGCACAAACCCGGCGGCCAGAACCTCCGCCATGACAAGCGCTGCATCCACACGGTGCAGTCCGTCCTTGGGATCCAATGCATCCCGGTCCCCGGATCCGGCCTCGGCGTGGTGGTCCACCACGGCGAACACGCCGCCGGGCTTCAACGAGTCATAGACCTGCTGCAGGAACAGTTCACGGTCGGCCAGGTCGCCGTCCGGGGTCGGCAGCCAGAACAGGTCGTGGTAGAACCGGATAAACAGGGCGGCGTCAACCGGTTCCGGCAGCCCGAACCCGTCCACCTCGGCATCGACACGGACGATGTTAGTCCTGCCGGCTGCGGCCAAGCGGTAAATCCGTTCCATCAGCGGCTCTTCGGCGAAGCGGGTCAGAACGAAGTTGTTGTTCTGGGCGTAGACGACGCCGTCGGGACCGACCAGCCCGGACAGGATCTCGGTATAGAACCCGGTGGCGGCCTGCAGGTCCAGCACCTTCATCCCCGGTTCGATGCCGAAGAAATTCAGGAGTTCCGCAGGCTTGCGATCAGCATCCCGCTTGCGATCATCTTCCGGCCGGAGCGGATCGGCAACGGCAACCGCCGCATGATCCACAAGATCCTCGACCACAACAGGCTCCGATTGGGGAGCGGCGCAGGCCGACAGGATCAACAAAGAACAGAGCAGCGATAATCCGGTGGTTTTCACGGTATACACCCCTTCCCCTCCTGGCAGGATCTGGGGAGCATAACAGGACCGGTCAAATCCCGGAGGGACAATCTCCTGAAGCGGGCGTGCGCTCGCCTCCCCCGCTGCCGGCGCCGAACGACCCGGGCCCATCGTTCAGCCCCTGGCTTCCACGGTAAAGGTAGAAGAACGCTTCCCCGGTCACCGGCGAGTCCGGATCTTCATGACCCAGGTTGTTGGTGTCCGGGGAATCGTCTTCGATGCAGAGGACCGTTCCCAGGTCCACGGCTCCTCCCGACCCTGCGGCCAGGCCGGCCAGATCACCCCGGATCAGGTCGTAGCGCAGGGGGGACGGCTCTGCGTCCCAGGACACCAGGGTCGGCTCATCCTTTCCGACCGTTATTCGTGCCGGAGTGGTGTAGTCCACCAGGAACAGCTCACGATCGTAGTCCGGATTGGTCAGTTCCCAGTTCCCGGACCCTGCGAACACGGCATGGTCCCCGGTCTCATCGGTGGCGATGTGGTAGTACCGGTTTCCCAGGCTGCCGTTCGGCAAGTCCGAGGGGTAACGTCGGACGCCACCTGCCCGTTCCACCCGGTCGGTGTCGATATCGATGCGATAGGCATCATTCATACCGGTTGGATTGTCCTCGAATAACGGCGATGAGGACTTGAAAAACACCTTGCGACCGTCACGGCTGATCCGTGGCTCAAAGTTGTCGCCGGAAGTCGTAGTTGTCATCTGGCTCGTACTGTCGCCCGCCTCCCGCCACAGGAAGATCTCCCAGTTGTGATCCGGATTGGTTCCCAGTGGATCGGCTGCCGATGCATAAACGATCCGGTCCCCGATACCGCTGATATCCGGCGTCAGCGCACCATAGACAGGATCAGTGGCAATCTGCTGCAGGCCGGTACCGTCGGTTCGGATGCGGTAGATTTCTAATCCAGCCCCCGGTTCCCCACCCTGCTGATAGGTGATCCAGTTCCCTGTTGCGTTCACTCGGGGCCATTTAATGATCGGGTCGTCGTCATCCGTAATCTGGGACAGACCGGTGCCATCAGGACGGACACGGAACAGCTCGGCGGAGCGATCCCAGTTCCCACCTGAGTAGTTGTTACATGACTGGAACACCACCCAACTGCCGTCGGTGGCTATGACCGGATGGCGGGCCGATCCGCAGGACGAACTTTGTTCCGGTGTCAGCTGGCGAAGGCCGCTACCGTCTGCGTTCACGGAAAAGACCTGGTACTCCCCTCCCGGATTCTGCCCCAACGGGTCGGCGACCGAATCGAAGACGAGGATCAGCCCGTCGCCTGATACTCCCGGATTCTCGGCCGGGAAGGCGCCGAGGTCGATCACCTGGAACAGATCGCTGCCGTCGGCCTGAACCCGGTACAGCTCCCAGGCTTCGAACACGATCCGCGAGCCGTCAGGCGTTATCTCCGGTGATACTCGCGCCCCTTTGGGGTCATTGCTCGTCAACTGCACCAGTCCCGCTCCGCTGCTGTTCATCGCCATCAGTTCGGCGCCACCGTCCGGGTTGTCTCCAAGCTGGTACTCTCCGCCATATATCTCGAATACGATCCGGCTGCCGTCGCCGGAAACAACAGGTGCGCGGTTCACCAGCGGCGATGAAGAGGTTGTCAGCTGGGAAACACCGGTACCGTCGGAGGCGACGGACCAGATCTCCCGGTTGCTGCCGTAGAACACGGTGCCGCCGTCATCGGTGATGGACGGTGTGGTGGCGGACGCATCGGAAGGGGTTACCTGGGTCAGCGCCGTGCCGTCCCATCGGATAGTGAAGACCTTGTACCCTCCAGGGTTTGTTCCGGTCAGGTCGGCTGAAGACTGGAACGCTACACCTGTTCCGTCGCCGGAGATCACCGGGCGCTCCGAATTGCCTGTAGAGGATGCCGTTAACTGGCGCAGGCCGGTCCCGTCACCGTCCATGGCGAATATCTCGCGACCACCGTCGGCGTTGGCCCCCAGAGGGTCGCCGGACGCGGTGAACACGATCCGCAGCCCGTCATCGCTGACAGCGAATAGGCCTGTCTCGCCTATGGAGACAGTAGTCAATTGCAGGAGGTCGGTTCCGTCACGGTCCACGGCGAACAGCACCGGGTCGTAAGCCGGGTTGGTCCCCAGTGGATCGGTACTGGAAAGGAATACCAGCCTGCTCCCCGAACCGGCCATGGCAACGGAAAGGATCGGGGGTGCGTTGGGAGCCGGATCATCGGTCAACTGGGCCAGACCGCTTCCGTCCGGATGCATGACGAACAGTTCCTGGCTGCCGTCATGGTTCTGCCCCAGCGGGTCGGATGACGAAATGATTCCCAGCCACTGGCCATCGTCGCTGACCGAGACCACCGCACCGTCGGAACCTACGCCGTGGGTGAAACTGGTGACAGCGGAGCCTAGTCCGCTCACCGCATCCCACGAAGCCAGTTGCCAGCAATGGTCCGGGTTCGATCCGAACAGGTCGGTGCTCATGTTGGCATAGACCGTCGTGCCAGAATCATCCAGGGACGGCATT
>JACXWD010000111.1 GCA_014764515.1 Candidatus Polarisedimenticola svalbardensis
TCTGTGGTTCAAAGATCTATCCGACCCCAGGTTCCAGAAAGTGGTCCGCCAGGTCGGGGCCGCATACGTCGCCCCGGGAATGAACAATCCGCCGCTGATTGTGGGGGAAGGGGTTTCCCTGTTCGACCTGGTGGTGCATATGCACGGCCTGAACAGCTTCGATGAGGAGTATGCCGAAAGTCTTGAGATTGCCATTCTGAACAATGTTGTTCTGCGAGTCCTGCCACTGTCACGGATCATCGCCAGCAAGCGGGCGTCCGACCGGGACAAGGACCGGGCGATCCTCCCGGTTCTGGAAGATGCCCTGCGTACGATCCGCGAGCAGGACTGACCCGGATCAGTTCGTCCAGTACCGGGCCTTCTCCGGTATCACCCAGCGGATGCCGCCGCGAGGGTCATCCACATCGTCCTTGTACCGCGGGATAACGTGGACATGGGCGTGCAACACGGTCTGGCCGGCGGTGACACCGTCGTTGAGGCCGATGTTGAACCCGGTGGCGGTCAGTTTCAGGTTCAACTCGTGGCGCACCTCACCCACCAGCTGCCAGATGGCGGCCTGGGCCTGTGCCGAGAGATCGAACAGGGAAGCCTTGTGTTCCCGGGGAACCACCAGGGTGTGACCGGCGGAGATCGGGTAGTTGTCCAGAATGGCCACAGCCAGGCTGTTCTCGGCAACGATCCGGTCAGCCCCGATCTCGCAGAATGGGCAGGGTGTGTTCATGGGGAAAGTCTACCCCGGAATGTCGGAAAAAAAATAGGCCCGTGACCTGGTGCAGAGGTCACGGGCCTTTGCTGTGTGTGCCTGGTGTCCTTTTAGATCATGGACACGGGCTGGCGGAGTCCAGATCGTCTCGTGGATCCACGGCAAGTCCGGAGTCTCCGTAGGTCGGCGTTCCACAGCCGCGCTGTCCCCGGACCAGGAACCAGTCGGCGTCCCCGGACGGCGGATCGGGCAGGGTGGCTGTGTAGGTGGTTCCGGAGTGCCCGTCGGCTTCGCATGCGGCGGTGCCGTAGGTTCCGGTGTTGTGCAGATCCAGCAACGAGCCGGTTGCTATGTCGTACAGGATCCCCGCACCGGCGTCGTCCCAGCTAATGACCGTATCGCCGGTGCTCCATCCCACATGGACGCTCCCGATCTCGGTCAGATCGGTCTGCCAGGCGGCGTTGGAATCGTCGCAGTCGACGTTCAGGCAACTGTTTCCCGCCGGCCCGGCAACCCCGTAACCGTCGCCATCGGCGTCCAGGCAGGAGTCAGCGCAGTCGACTATGCCGTCCGTATCGGAATCGGTGACGCAGTCGAATGTGCAGGTGTCGACCCCGTCGTCACAGTCAGGTCCGGTGATGGAGAGGTAGGCGTCGCAACCGGTGAACACGCCGTCGCCGTCGCCGTCGACGCACCCGGCGCAGGAGGTCCAGTTGTTCGGATCGGTGTCGTCGCAGTCGGCGCCGGTTGCGGTTTGATCCCGGTCCTGGTCATCAATGTCGTCGGCGTTCACCAGGATGTCGAGGTCCAGGGAATCACGCTGGGCGGCCCAGACGAAGAACCCTGTTCCCGGTAGCGAGGCGGTTGTGACCTGGGGCCAGAAAAACGTACTGAAATCAACTCCCTGAGGTGCGTTTGTGTCCATTCTCGTCGCCGGGCCGAACGTCACTCCACCGTCGGTGGAACGGGCCATCGCCATGGTGAACTCGCCTGTGCTGCCGTCAAGCCAGCTGACCCAGACATCGGACCCCGCTACGCCGGGGTTACCTATAGCCCGGACCAGGTCGGCCTGCCGGCCGGCATCCAGCCGGGTATTGGCGGACCAGGTCGAACCAAAATCATCAGTTAACTGGACGAAGATGCCGTCGTCCGGCCCGTCCTCGTATGAAACCACCAGTCGCTTTGTGTCGCCCGCGTCGGTCCACACCGGCCGTGCGGCAAATTTGTCACCGAATGTTGCGCCGGTTATAAGCGCACCGTCCGCCATCCAGACCCCACCGGTGAAGAAGTTGACGTACAGCTCGCCTGGACCACCACGGTAGTCGGGCCAGGCGAAAGCTGCCTGGGAGACACCGTCGCATCCAAGGAATGGTACATTCGCGCCGCTTCCGATCCCCTCCGGCCGCAATTGCTGTTCTGCAGGCCAGGTTGCCCCCCGGTCGGTGCTGACCACGCCCCACACGCTCCAGTAGGCGACTGCCTCGTTGGCGCCCTGCCAGGCAACCACGACCTGGTCGTTCTGGACACAAAGGTCGGGACGATTGTTGTGGGTAGAGTGGCTCCCATCGAGGTCAACCGCAGCGGCGAAGGTGGCGCCACCGTCGGTGGAGCGGAAGTACAGGATGTTGTCTCCGTCGCCCAGGACGATGTGTACCTCGTCATCGGAGGCAGGGATCTGTACCGCCTGCATGGCGATGCCGTCTCCTCCGTAATAGCCGGGACTTGCATCGGCCAGGGTCTTCAGAACCGTATCGCCGGCCCAGGTCGCTCCGGAATCGGTTGAGCGGTTGAACCGGATCTCGCGTCCGGAAACCGGCGTGTCGCTGAGGTAGACCAGGTAAACGTTGCCGCTCGGTGTGGCTGCCAGCACCGGCATCAGCTCCACCCTCTCTCCTGCAATGGTGTCGCCAACCCGTACCGGTGCCCCGAACGTGTATCCGCCATCGGTGCTGGCGGAAACGTAGATGTCCGTTTCCGGTCCAGTTCCGATGCTGCTCATGGCGGCGTAGACCGCCCCGACCCCGTCGGTTGTGATAGTTGGTTCGACCAGGCTGAAGTAGCTGACGTCCTCCCCGTCGCTGTCCACCCGGGCAGGCGCACCCCATAACCCGGTGGTGGCATCCCAGCGGTTGAAGAAGATGTCACCGCTCTGGCCTGCACTATCACGCCATTCGTTCCACATCATCATAAGGTTCGCACCGCCCAATCGGCTGGCGTGTCCGATCTCACTGTACATAGAGCCGGGAGCGTCACCGGTGTCGACCCGCTGTTCCCCGGCCCACATGTAACCGTCCTCACCCGGCGGGGATATCCGGGCGTAGATATCTCTTCGATCTCCAAGATAGGTATCATTCCGGGCATCTTCCCAGCCTGCGATCCACCGGCCGCCGGCGCCCTGCCATAGCCGGTCGCTGAACATCTTCGCCGTAGACACCAGGACCTGGCCGGCGTCCCAGGTGGCACCGTTATCGATAGAGCGGTAGAGGCGCAATTCTCCGATCGCGCTGACCAGGGACAGCTCAACCGTTTTCGGATTGGATGCTCCCGGGAATGCCGGCACCGGCAGGAGTCCGAACCGGGCATTGTTTGCGGGCTGCACTGCCAGGCTCGCGCTGAGGGCCCACGAACTGCCATCGTCGGAGGTCAGGACCTGGGCGAAACCGTCCGCCCATGTAACCAGCAGGAGTATGTCGTCCGCATTGTTGGTTACTGCCAGGTTGGGCAGATCCGTGCTGCCCCAGCCGCCTGGCGTGCTCATATTGGTCTCGGCGGAGAACGTGCTGCCCAGATCCACCGAGCGGGTGTACCAGACGGTGCTGCCGCCATCGAGTTGAGCGAAGGCAACATGAACGATGTCGTTGGCATCGACGATGGTGGTGACGGCGCCGGGCGCCGCTCCGACTCCTCCCCCGGTATCCAGTTGCACGGCGGAGGCGAATGTGGCGCCGAAATCATTGCTGACCGCGGCGTACATGTCATGGTCATCTGTCCCCACGAAGACTACCGAGACGATACCGTTCCCGTTGGCCGCGACCCGGAACGCACCGATCCCCTTTTCCAGGTCGGATCCGCCCACCAGTGTCACCGGCGCGGTCCAGGTCTGGCACATGTCGTTGGATCGGACGAATCGGAGGCCTGTATTGTCGTTCTGGTCTCCAAAAACGTAGACCAGGTAGATCCGGTTGTCCGTCAACGAGATGAATCCGAAATAGCTCCTGACCTCTTCGGTTCCCGTCGCCGCGTTGACGAAGGGACCGAAAGTTGTTCCCTCATCTGCAGAGTAGAAGGTGTCCAAAGCGGTGTTGTCCAGGGAGATGGCGCAGACTTCACCGGCAGAATTGCCGACCCCGGAAACCGAGGTGTCGAACGCGGTGGTTGTCCCTCCAAGCTGATCCAGCGCTATTTCAAGGGCCGGGATCGTGTTGGAGAACGGTATGCCGTCGATTGCTGATCCACCATTTCCCCCTGGATTCGGTCTCAGCGGACCTTTCAAACTCATCGACTCGCCTGGTCTGATTTTCGCTGAATCGTCGGCTCCGATCGAGAACCCGGCACAGGCGAACAGGATGATCAAGATGGCGACTAGCGAGCATCTACGCCCCGAAACTGGCTGTTGCATTATTACCCCTTCTGGTTAAAAGTCCTTGACTGCCAGCAGGTTAGCGCCGTACTTTTGGTGCAAAATCGGGATCGCGGATGCGGAAGGCGTC
>JACXWD010000079.1:0-3391 GCA_014764515.1 Candidatus Polarisedimenticola svalbardensis
GCCACCTGGGTCAGCCTGCACAACGGCGGGGGCGTCGGCTGGGGCGAGGTCATCAACGGCGGTTTCGGCATGCTCCTGGACGGTAGTGCCGATGCCGACCGCAGGCTGCAGTCGATGATCGCCTGGGACGTCAACAACGGCATCGCCCGCAGGGCCTGGGCCAGAAACGAGTCGGCGCTGTTCGCCATCCGGGAGGCGATGAAGCGGGAACCGGACATGAAAATCACGTTACCGAACCAGGTGGAAGAAGGGCTTCTTGACCGGTTCGAACACGAAGGAGAAACGGAATGACTAGACGCGGATCATGGATCCTGGCGGCGGCTGTGCTGCTGCTGCTGGCAGGCTGCGGCGGGGGAACTGAAGAGCCCGGGCCTGAAGTGCCGGAAGGGACCGAAACCGAAGGGTTCACCATCGAAGGTAACTTCGCCGAAGCGATGATTGAAGCAAAGAGCGGCAGCGAGATGAGCGGCATGGCGATCTTTGCCGAAACCGACGGCAACGTTACCGTGACCCTCGAAATCGAAAAGGCCCCTCCAGGCACCCACGCCGCCCATCTCCACGAGTTCGGAGACTGCAGTTCCGACGACGGCAAGTCCGCCGGTGGGCACTGGAACCCGACCACCGACGATCACGGCAAATGGGGTGAAGAGCATTTCCATCTGGGCGATCTGGGCAATATCGAGGTCGGCGAAGACGGGTATGGAGCCCTGACCATGAGCACCGACATGTGGTCCCTGGGCACCGGTGACGACAACGACATCGTCGGCCTGGGCATCATCGTCCACGCTTCCGCCGACGACTTCACTACCCAGCCGACAGGTGCCGCCGGTGGCCGCATCGGTTGCGGCGTGGTTGTCAAGAAGTAGAGTTCAGTACCCTGCGGCGTGGCCGTCCTTGCGGGACTCACTGGCCCCGGACAGCACGCCGGTTACCGGATCGAGGGCCACCGCCTGATAACCGCCATACCTTCCCAGGGTGTGGACCAGGCGGTGGCCTTTTTTGACCAGATCCCGCCGCACCAGATCCGAAATCCCGGACTCCAGGCTGAGCATGCCGCCGGTGGTCATAGTGGTGCCGGTCGGCTCCGATGAACCGGTGTGGTAGAACCGGGGGGCGTCTCCCGCCTCCTGCAGGTTCATCCCGAAATCGACCAGGTTGACCAGGACCTGCACATGACCCTGGGGCTGCATGTCGCCGCCCATGACGCCGAAGGCGATCCACGGCTTCCCTTCGCGAGTGATGAACGCCGGGATTATGGTGTGGAACGGCCGCTTCCCCGGCTCCAGGAAATTGGCGGTTCCCGGTTTCAGATTGAACAGCGCTCCCCGGTCCTGAAGACCGAACCCGTACCCTTCCACCACGTAGCCGGATCCGAACCCGGTGTAGTTGCTCTGGATCAGGGAAACCATGTTGCCGAAACGGTCGGCTACTGCGAAATAGGTCGTATCGCCTCGGGACAGTCCCGGCTCTCCGGCGGCGAGGGTCCTGGCGGCCCGGTCGCCGAGCCGTTTCGCCTGGGTGCGGCCGTAAGATTCCGAGACCAGTCCTTCAACCGGGACGTCGGCGAAGTCCGGATCGGCGTAGTAACGGGCCCGGTCTTCGTAGGCCAGCTTTTTAGCCTCGATCAGCGTGTGCCAGAACTCCGCGGAACCACGCCCCATGGCGGCCAGATCGAAATGCTTGAGGATGTTCACCATTTCCAGCGCGGCAATCCCCTGGCCGTTAGGCGGCAGTTCCCACAATGTTGCCCCACGGTATCCGGCGGATACCGGCTCCACCCACTCGGACCTGTGGGACGTGAAATCCTTCATCGAGAAAAACCCGCCGTGCTTCTCGGAAAACGCCACGACGGCTCGGCCGATCTCGCCTTTGTAAAACGCGTCGCGGCCTTTTTCCGCAAGCAGGCGATAGCTCCTGGCCAGGCCGGGGTTCCTGAAGATCTCGCCGGCTTTCGGAGCCTTGCCCCCGGGAAGGAAGGTCGATGCGAAGCCGGGTTTATCTCCGAACACACGAGCCGAACGTCCCCAGGCGGCGGCGATCACCTGGGGCACCGGTTCGCCTTCCTCGGCGGCCTGGATGGCCGGGGCAAGAATTCTTGCCATCGGAAGCTTGCCGAACCTGCCATGGAGTTCAAACCAGCCGTCAACGGTTCCGGGGACTGACCAGGCATAGGGGCTGTAGACCGGTATGGTGCCGTCCGGCTCAGGCGGAACCATGTCGGCGGTCAAAGCGAGGGGGGAGCGACCGGAACCGTTGAGCCCATAGAGCTTTTCCGATTCTGCGTCCCAGACCAGGGCGAACAGGTCCCCGCCGATGCCGCAGGCCACCGGCTCCAGGAACCCGAGGGCTGCGTTCACTGCGATGGCGGCGTCTACTGCAGTGCCGCCATCCTTCAGAACGTCCAGGCCGATCTGCACCGCAAGCGGGTGGGAAGCCGCCACCATGCCGTTCCTGGCATGAACCACCGATCGGGTGGCGAACATACTACCCTCGTCCCGGTCCCCTGCGACCATGGGGACGGTCAGCATCAAAGCCAGCAACAGGATGGTTCCGCGTGTTCTCATGATCGGTCCTCTTCCACAGGATTTCCGCAATGGCGGCCGGCCGTCCACCGCCGGTCAACAGCCGTTCCACAGGATTTCCGCGGAACAGCCCACAGTTCCGGGACGATCTTACCTGCTTCACAGCCTGTTTCCGTCTTTTTGTAGCCTGGATCGTAATAGTATGTTGAACGGGCCGGGACGAAGGCCCGCTACGAGAGGTCGATGCGCAAGATTGCATTCATCCTGTTGGGAATTGCACTGCTTTCCGGCGTTGCCGCGGGAGCCGAGCCGGAGGAACGGGCCTATCTGGGTGTTTCCGTCCGGGAGGTGGAGCTCCCCGAGGATGGAGTACTCGTCCTGTCCGTGGTGCCCGGTTCGCCGGCCCAGGCTGCCGGACTCAGGGCCGGTGATCGGATCGTCGAATTCGATGACGGCAACCGCTGTGGCGTCGAGTGTTTCGGAGCCCGGATCCGGGAAGCCGGCCCCGGGGCCCGGATCGTGATCAGGTTCGTCCGAAACGGGGACGCCCGGGAAGCCCATGCCCTCCTGGGGAGGGCCGCTGCGGTTCGGTTTGAACGGCTTGAGGTCCGCGTTGAAGCACCGGAAATTCTGCTCCGGAACCGCCTGGATGCGATTCTGGCGGACGTGCCGGCGGCGCCTCTGCCGCCAGAGCTGTTCCTTTCGCCGGCCTCCCGGGTCGGCCTGGACCTGATCCAGACCACCCCGGAGCTCCGGCGTCACCTGGGAGGCACCGCCGATGCCGGAGCGCTGGTAGGGCAGGTGGAACCAGGTTCTGCGGCGGAAAAGGCCGGGATCCTGACCGGTGACCTGCTGGTCGGCGTGGAGGG
>JACXWD010000079.1:3491-12196 GCA_014764515.1 Candidatus Polarisedimenticola svalbardensis
GGTCGCTAACTGCTGTTGCCCCCCCATCCCCGGAACAGATACAATTCCCAGTCATTCAGACTTTTTCAGCCCGTAGCTGAAACGAAAAAGGGGACAGATCTATTTTCCCGGCTTGAGACCCAAATAATCGGCGGATCAGGCGGGAAAATAGATCTGTCCCTTTTTGCGAGAGGAGGGCAGATGGGCGTAATTTCAAAACGAACCAGTGAACTGGGAACCGAGAATGCATTCGTTGTTCTGGGCGAGGTCGGTCAGCTGCTTGCCAAGGGCGAGAAGATCATCTCGTTCTGCATCGGACAACCCGATTTCCCCACGCCGGACAATATCTGCAACGCCGCCATCAAGGCGATCAAGGATGGGCACCACGGTTATACGCCGTCCCCCGGCATCCCGGAAGTCCGTGAAGCGGTAGCCAGGTTCTATACCCGGACCCGTGGCATCCAGGTCGACACCGAGGATGTGGTGGTCGGTTGTGGAGGCAAGCCGTTCATCGGCTATGCCGTGCTCTCCCTCACCGACTACAACGCCGGCCACGAAGTGATCTACCCCAATCCGGGTTTCCCGATCTACAAGTCCCAGGTCAAGGCCCACGGCGCCGTTCCGGTGGAATTGAACCTGCGGGAATCCAAGGGCTTCGTGTTCGACCTGGACGACCTGAAATCGAAAGTCAACGACAACACCCGGCTTCTGATCCTTTGCAGTCCCGGCAACCCTACCGGCGGCGTGCTCAGCAAGGAAGAGCTGGAAGGGATCGCAGACATCGTCAGGCCGTATGAAAACCTCTGGATCTATTCCGACGAGGTTTACTCTGCGCTGGTTTACGATGGCGAGTTCCAGAGCATTTCGGCCATGCCCGGGATGCAGGAACGCACCATCATCGCCGATTCGGCTTCCAAGACCTTTGCCATGACCGGCTGGCGGATCGGCTACGCGGCCAACAAGGCGCTGGCCCCGGCGTTCACCCGCTGGGTGACCAACACCGACTCCTGTCCGGCCCATCCGAACCAGTGGGCCGTTGTGGAAGCCCTGAACGGCTCCCAGGAAAAGCCGCTGGAGATGCGCGACATTTTCCTGCAGCGCAGGGACAAGATCGTCGCCGGGTTGAACGAGGTTCCCGGTTTCCATTGCCTCAACCCGGGAGGCGCCTTCTATGTCTGGCCCAATGTGACCGAGGCCTGCAAGATGGTCGGCGCCGAGAACAGCGAAGAACTGCGCAAGCGCCTGCTGTACGAGGCCGGCGTGGCGGTTCTGTCCGATGTCCACTTCGGCACCCCGGTAGTGGAAGACGGATGGCACATTCGGTTCTCGTACGCCTCTTCCTTCGAGGCGATCGAGGCGGGACTTCAGAAGCTTCAGGAATTCATGAAAAAGAACACCCGGTAAGAACGATCCGGGGAGGGCGGAACCGTGACTAAAACCAAAATGATGGCGTCGGAAAAACTGTACGAAGAAGCGGCCGCATCGTTCGACCACTGGGAGGTAGCCAAAGACCTGGTGGACGAAATGATCGACCTGTCGCTGAACTACCGGCAGAGCGGCCACCCCGGCGGCTCCCGCTCCAAGGTTCACGCCATGCTGGCCATGCTGCTGTCCGGCGCCATGCGGTGGGACATTCTGCGGCCGTGGCGCACCTACTGCGACCGGTTCGTTCTCTCCGCCGGCCATACCGTTCCGCTGGTGTACTCCACCCTGGCGGTTTTGAACGAAGCGATGCGGCAACGGCACCTGCGGGACGGCGACGAGCGGTTTGCGTTCCCCGACGGCGGCAAGTACGCCCTGACCTGGGAAGACCTGATGGTCCTCCGCAAGAACAAGGGGCTTGCCGGCCACGCCGAGATGGAAGGGAAATCCCTGTTCATCAAGTTCAACACCGGCCCCAGCGGCCACGGTATGCCGCCTGCCGCCGGCGAGGCGCTGGCGCTGAAAATGGCCGGCGCCGGTGAGGTCAAGGTTTTCGCCATGGAAGGGGAGGGCGGCCTGACCCCCGGCGCGAGCCACGAGACCAAGAACTCGGCATGGGGGCTGGGGCTCCACAACCTGGTGTTCCTCATCGACTGGAACAACTACGGCATCGACAACACGCCGATCGACCAGGTGGTCCACGGCACCCCCGACGACTGGTTCCGACCCTATGGCTGGAAGGTCAGCGGAACGGAGAACGGCAGTGACTGGGCCGAGGTGACACGCTCCGTACTGGAAGCGTCTCGAGGCGACAACCCGAAAAACGTCCCCTGCATCTCGTGGCACAAGACCAGGAAGGGCCGGGGCTACCTGACCTACGACAACAAGTCCCACGGCGCAGCCCACAAGATGAACAGCGAGAAGTTCTGGACCATCCGCAAGGAGTTCATGAAGAAGTACGGCGTGGAATACGTCGGCGTGGATCAGGGCGCACCTTCGGATCCGGCGGAACTGCACGCCCAGATGGAGGCCAACTTCAAGGTCGCCATGACCGCTCTGGCCGGCAACGATGCGGCGCTGACCTACCTGTCGGACCGGCTGGCCGCAGTGGCCGACTCGGTGCCCGATTCCATCCCGGGGATGAACCTGGGCGGCAAGGGCGCCGGGCTGTTTGAAGATCCGGCGATCTTCGACTATGAGAACTACCCGGAATCGATGTACGTCAAGCCGGGGGAGAAAGCTCCCAACCGGGCGGCGCTGGCCAAGTGGGGCGCCTGGGTCAACACCTATGCGAAGGAAAAGTACGATCGGCCGCTGGTGGTCGGCTGTTCAGCCGATCTGGCCGATTCCACCAACCTGTCCGGCTTTGCCAAGGACTGGGACGGCAAGGAAGGTTGGGGCTGGTATCACAAGGCGGACAACCACCGGGGCACGGTGCTGCCCCAGGAAATCACCGAGTTCGCCAACGCCGGCATCATGGCCGGTATGGCGACGGTGAACCTGTCCGACGATCCGATGAAGTCGTTCAACGGGTTCTGGGGCGCCTGCTCCACCTACGGTTCATTCAGCTACTTGAAATACGGCGCCTTCCGCCTCCTGAGCCAGCTGGCCCAGGATACCGAGCTGAAGATCGGCAAGGTGATCTGGATCGCCGGCCATTCCGGGCCGGAAACTGCCGAAGACTCCAGAACCCATTTCGGGATCTACGCCACCGGTGTGACCCAGCTGTTCCCGGATGGACATGTCATCGACCTGCACCCGTGGGAGCACAACGAGGTTCCGGTGCTGCTGGGCGCCGCTCTCAAACTGCCCACGCCGCTGGTGGCGCTGCATCTGACCCGGCCGGCCATCACCATCCCGGACCGTAAGGCGCTGGGTATGGCTTCCCATTTCGAGGCCGCCAAGGGCGCGTACATCATCCGCAACTACCGTGAAGACCAGCCGAAGATGGGCACGGTCTACGTCCAGGGCACCATGTCTACCGCCAACCTGGTGGCGGTCCTGCCCGAACTGGACAAGGCCGGTCTGAACGTGAAGATCGTGGCCGCCATCAGTCCCCAGCTCCTGGCCCTGCAGAGCCAGGCGTACAAGGACACCGTGTTCTCAACCGCTGACCGCTGGGACGCCATGATGATCACCAACCGTTGCCTCAGGGTGAGCACCGACTGGATCGCCCATCCGGTGGTGGCTGAGTATTCCATGGGTTCGGACTGGGACAACCGCTGGCGGACCGGTGGCAGCCTGGACGAGATTATCGCCGAGGCGCACCTGGACAAGGATTCGATCCTGAAAGGGATCGAGCGGTTCGTCAAGGACCGGGAGAAGCGGCTGGCGACCATGCGCTCCGCCCTGGACGCCGCCGAAAAGCACTAGGGATTTGGGGGTTTCGGTTGCTGTCCCCGTTCAGTTCCTGGATGCGAAGTCGTTCATGAACTCCGCCAGGGTCCGGGCGCCTGCCACAGGCATGGCGTTGTAAATCGAAGCCCGGCAGCCGCCTACGCTGCGATGACCTTTCAGCCCGCTCATGCCGTTCTCAAGAGCCTCGGCCACGAACTTCTTTTCCAGTTCCTCGTCAGGCAGCCGGAAGACGACGTTCATCACCGACCTGCAGTGCTCCTTTACCGGGCAGCTGTAGAACCCGGCGCTCTTCGCCATCGCTCCGTAGATCAGACCGCTGCGCTCCTTCGCCATCCGTTCGGCCGCCTCAAGACCACCCAGGCCTTCCAGCCACTGCAGGGTCTTCATGATCATGTAGACGGCGAACACCGGCGGCGTGTTGTACATGCTGTCCTTGGCGGCGTGGGTCGCGTAGTTCAGGTACGAGGTCAGGTGGTCGCCGCTGCGTTCCAGAAGGTCTTCCCGAATGATGACGATGGCGGCGCCGGCCGGTCCGGCGTTCTTCTGGGCGCCGGCATAGATCAGCCCGAACTGGGATACGTCCAGGGGGCGGCTGACGAAGTCGCTGCTCATGTCGCAGACCAGGGGGACCGACCCTGTGGCGGGGAACCGCTGCCACTGCACGCCGCCGATGGTCTCGTTGCTGGTGAGGTGGAAATACGCTGAACCGGCCCCGGGCCGGAGCGTCGCTGGATCCGGCAGGTCCATGAAGTTCTCGTCAGTTCCGTCATATGCCAGGTTGACCGTGCCGATCTTCCTGGCGTCGGCCAGCGCCTTTTTCGACCACGCGCCGGTCAGCGCCAGGTCGCAGCGGCCGCCCGGTTCCATCAGGTTCATGGGAACCATGCTGAACTGCAGACTGGCGCCGCCACCCAGGAACAGAACCTTGTAGGAGTCCGGCAGTTCGTAAAGCCGCCTGACCAGGTCGGCCGCCTCACGGTGGACTGCGTCGTACTCCTTGCTGCGGTGGCTCATTTCGATCAGGGACATCCCCTTGCCCTTGTACTCCAGGAACTCGCCGGCCGCCGACTGCAGGGCCGGCACCGGCAGGGTGCAGGGCCCGGCGCTGAAATTGAAGATGCGGTTCATGGTCGGTCTCCTGTTATTCCCCGTACAAGCCGGGATCCAGCAGTGCAGTTGGATCGAACGGATCATTGCCGATTTTTGCGCCCCAGTGCAGGTGGGGCCCGGTGACCCTTCCCGTGGAGCCTGACAGGCCGAGCTGCTCCCCGGCCCGGACCTGGTCTCCTTCCGCCACATCGATGCGGGACAGGTGGGCGTACAGGGTGAACAGCCCGCCGCCGTGGTCCAGGATCACAAGGTTTCCCGAGTAGTACAGGTCCTCCGCCAGGACCACCAATCCGTCACCGGAAGCCTCCACCGTCGTTCCGGTGGCCGCCCTGAGGTCCAGACCCGGGTGGGGCGACCGGGGCTGGTCGTTGAACAGTCGCCGGGTGCCGAAGATGGAAGTCGGCTCCCCCGGAACCGGCCGCACGAACGGACCGGTAAGAGGGTGGGGGGCTCTCCTGGCGTAGATCTTCTTCAGCCTGGCCCGTTCCCGGGCCAGCCGGTCCTGCACCTCTTGTGGAGGTTCGACATATTTCGAGGAGACGGTGAGGTTCTCCACCGGGAACTCCTTGGGAGCGACCGTGACCGCCCTGGTTGCCGCCCGGTGTTCCCCGTTGGATGCCACCGCCTGGAGCTCGAGAGAGGCTTCTCCCGGCTTTTGATCCAGACCGATCATGCCCCAGCCGGACCAGACCAGTGGTTGGTCCTGGCCCGCTATCGGGGCCATGGCAACGTCCCGTTCCAGGAACCGGCCGGAGACGGAGCGCAGCGGTTCCCCGGACCGGAGCACCACCCGCACCGGCTCACCGGGAACAAGTTCCCGGGCATGAACTGTTATCTCCAGTGTCGGCTGGGCCGCCATGGCGGCCCCGGCCAGCAGCGCCGCTAGAAGGGCCAGGGCGATTCGCAGGTGCATGATCGACCTCCAGGGTTCATCATGAATGAGTACGTCAGCCCGGCCCGGCGTTGCAGACGGTCCGGTAGTGAAGTATATCTCCCGAGTTCAAGACAGGGAGGAAGGGATTGAAATGCCGCTAGGGTTGATCTTCAGCATCCTGCTGTTCGTTGTGCTGGCAGTCGTGTTCCTGGCAGGAATACCGAGCCCGGATGGAGGTCTCGGACTGATCAAGGTTCTCGTCGGGGCGTCACTCCCACTCATAGCCGTTGGTTTGATACTGAGAAGGCCCTGGGCTCGATGGCTGGGCCTGATCGCAGGCCTGGTGCTGGCCTGGATCGGGTTCGTTCTGGCGAATTCGTTCGGACAGAATGTAGCCGACATTCTCATTTTCTTCTCCGGTCTGCTTCTGGCCATCCTGTTCATGATCCCTGCGACAGGGGATCCTCGCAGGGGGTTGGAGGATGTTGAGCTTCGGACTTCCCATACCGGATTGATAGCTGGTTGCCTGGCGGCAGTACTGCTTGCTGGAGGATCCGGGATGTTCGCCCAGGTCATCATCGGCAGCTCGACAACCACCCCCCGCCGCACCGCTCCCGGGGAACCGGGCCTGAGTCAGGTGGCGTGGAACGACTTCGCCACCGGCCTGGAAATGGCCGCATCGGAGGGAAAGCCGATGCTGGTGGATTTCTACGCCGTCTGGTGCGGTCCCTGCAAGACGATGGACCAGGTCACCTTCCGGAATCCGGAGGTGGTGGCAGGGCTCCAGGACGTCATCCCTGTCCGGATCGATGCCGAGGGAACCGAGCCGGTGCGAGGGTTGGTCGGCGAGGAACTGGCGCAAAAGTACAAAGTGGCAACCTACCCGACCCTGGCCCTCATCGACGACCGGGGGAAGGTGATCAGCCGTTCCCGTGGCGCCATGCCCCCGGCGAAGTTCCTGGCATGGCTGGAGGGCGCCCTGGCGAACCACCGGCGCAATCCGGACGCGGAGGAAGAACAGCCCGACGAACTGGTGATGTAGTTCGCCCCGGCGTGGCATAATGCCGGCTCACGGACACTGAGGGAATCAGTTACGACGGGGGAACGATGAAGTCACCAAAAACCGAAAAGGCCCGGCTGGACCGGGTTACGGTCAAGGCGATCAAGGGCGCTGCCACAGAAATAGCCAAAAAGATCGAGCGGAACGAGAAGCCGGAAGTCTCTTTCCCGGTGCGTTCCCTGTCCAACGTGAAATACGACCCCAAGATGGGTTATTTCCAGATAGGGGAAGGCCGCTCCCTCCGGACCCTGACGGTGAATACCGCCAAGACCTTCGCCCAGACGATGAAAATGATGGCCCTGTCCAAGGAGTTGATCGAGACCTCCGACTTCGCCACCAAGCGGGATGCATATTACCAGTCGAAGAACTGGAGTGATGCGAAGTTCGATGAACAGAGCGAGTCGGACACGGTGATGGACGACATCGAGGCGATGTTCTCGGTCAACGGCGTTTCCAGGGAGCAGTTGCGCTACGTCCCCGATGAGCACGGCGGCTCGGTTGCCGGGGAACTGATCGTCTACGACACCGACCTTGAAACAGGGAAGACCGAAAAGATCGACTGCACCAAATTCGGTTCCGGCGCCTACTCCATCCCGTCCCTGGTGGAGCAGTTGACCTTTGAGACCCCGGCGAAGTTCGTCCTGTGCATAGAAACCGGCGGCATGTTCCAGCGGTTGCAGTCCCACAAATTCTGGAAGAAATCACACTGCATCCTGATATCCATGGCCGGGGTGCCGACCCGGGCCACCCGGCGGTTTGTGCGGCGGCTGTCGGACCAGTGCAAGATTCCGGTGTACGCCTTCGTTGACTGCGACCCGTACGGCATCTCCAACATCTATCGCACCCTGAAGGTCGGTTCGGGCAATGCGGCCCACGTCAACCAGTTCTTCTGTGTTCCGAGAACCCGGTTCCTGGGAGTCACCCCCCAGGACATCGTGGACTACAAGCTGCCGACCCACCCGCTCAAGGACGTGGACGTGAAAAGGGCCAAGGATGCCCTGAAAAACGACCCGTTCTTCCAGCTTCACAAGCCCTGGGCGAAGGCGCTGCGCCAGATGATCAAGATGGGCGTGCGGGCGGAGCAGCAGGCGCTGGCGAAGTGGGGGCTGAACTACGTTATCGACGAGTACCTGCCGGACAAACTCAAGGCGACAGCCAAGTTCCTGCCCTGATCTACGCTTCGGCGGAGCCGCCGGGCACCAGGGCCGACGGATCGATGCCGTTGACCTTGAGAACGTGGTCCCACATGGCGCCGGGAGGCAGGTCCAGCACGGTGGCCGGATCGACCTGCCCGGTGATCCATGCTCCTTCTTCAAGTTCACGTTCCAACTGGCCTGCGTCCCAGCCTGCGTAGCCGGAGTAGCACTGGAAATGGCCGTCCTTGAAGTTACACAGGTTCCCCAGCGTGTTGGTGGATGCGCTGAGGCTGAGCCCGTCCAGCACCTGGTTCCCCTCCGGATCCTGGTGGGGCTCGCCGAACAGAACCAGGCCGCGCTCCGGTTGCACCGGGCCGCCGACACGAACCCGTTTCTTCGGGTCGCCGGCGAACGGGATGTCGTGATCCCGGCAGAGCTGCTCCAGACGGATCTCGCTCTCCCTGTTCAGGATCATCCCTACCGCTCCATGCTCGTTATGTTCGAGCAACAGAACCACCGTTTGCCGGAAGTTGGGATCCTGCAGATGGGGTACGGCAATGATCAATCCCGGTGCCAATGTCTCGTTCATGCCAGTATGATGCACCGGATTTCCGTCCTGCGCAGCCGGGAGAGGCAGGAAATTTGACCACCCCGGAACAAACGTCTATATTTCCACCTCCTGCTGGCATGGGGCGGCGTAGCCAAGTGGTAAGGCAGAGGTCTGCAAAACCTTTATTCACCGGTTCAAATCCGGTCGCCGCCTCCA
>JACXWD010000080.1 GCA_014764515.1 Candidatus Polarisedimenticola svalbardensis
CCTGGTTGATGCCGTGGAGGTTGAACTCCACCGGATCCTCGGCGGTCATGATGTTGGTTTCCGGTGTATTCACCCGGCTCATGGCGGAGTAGAGCGTGTTCGTTTTACCGGAACCGGTCGGTCCGGTCACAAGCACCATACCGTAAGGCTTCAGGATCTGACGCTCGAACTTGGACAGCGACTCCCGCTCGAAGCCGAGCTTGGTCATATCCAGCACAAGGTTGTCCTTGTCCAGGAGCCGCAGCACGATTTTCTCGCCGAACAGGGTAGGCAGGCAGGAAACGCGATAGTCCATTTCCTTGGTCTTGCCGCCCAGTTTCATTTTTATCTTGATGCGGCCGTCCTGGGGAAGCCTCTTCTCCGAAATATCGAGCTTGGCCATGATCTTGATGCGGCTGGTGATGGCGTCCTTGAGCTTCATCGGCGGGTGCATGATCTCGTACAACACGCCGTCGATTCGGAAACGGACCCGGAAGTCCTTCTCGTACGGCTCGAGGTGGATGTCCGAAGCGATTTTCTTGATGGAGTCTGTGAGGATGATGTTGACCAGCTTGACTACCGGAGCCTCTTCGGTAGCCGCCTCCAACGCGTTGGTATCGAGCTCTTCATCCTCTTCCAGGACTTCGAGAGCTTCGGCCTCCGCTTCGGCCATCTCGTCCATGACCTTCTTGAGTTCCATGGCATGGGACGAGCCGTAATACTTGTCGATCGCTTCCCTGATGGCGATTTCGCTGGCGACCACCGGTTCCACGTTGTAACCGGTCATGAACTTGATGTCGTCCATGGCGAAAACGTTGGTCGGATCGGCCATGGAGATCGTCAGCGTCGCCCCGGTCCTGTTCACCGGCACCACGAGGTATTTCTGGGCGACCTCGGAGGGGATCAGATTGATCACGCTCTCCTCGATCTCGAAGTGTCGCAGGTTGATGGAAGGAACGCCGTACTGCTCCGAGAGCAGCTGGGTGATGTCGTCCTCCTGGACGTAACCCAGTTGCACCAGGTTGAACCCGAGCTTCTCGCCGTTCGCTTTTTGAGACTCCAGGGCCTCCGTCAACTGTTCCTGATCTATCAGGCCAGCCTTCAGGAGCATTTCGCCCAGTTTTACAGCCATCCCCGTCCCCTGATCTTACACGGTCCGCCAGACCGGATCGGTCCGAACCACCGTGAATTCGTAGAAATCCTGAGCGAATGTAAGTCCGGGGATTATGGATGTCAAGCGGTGTCACAAGGTGACAAAAATAAGCACTCGGCAGCAGATTTGTACTGAAAGAAAAGCCTTTTTAGTGCAGGCTCAGGCGCGGACCTTCTTGCCGGAATCCATAAAACGCTCCATGAAGGCGGTTGAGATCCGGCCTCTCACGAAGTCCTCGTCGGCCAGGATCCTGCGCTGCAGAGCGATATTCGTATGGATGCCCTCGATGACGAAAGACTCCAGCGCCCGGCGCATCCGCAGAATCGCCTCTCCCCTGGTATTTCCCCGGGAAATGACCTTGGCGATCATGGAGTCGTAGTAGGGCGGAATGACCGCCTCGGCATAGGCGGCGGTATCCACCCGGATCCCCGGTCCTCCTGGAGGATGGAAGGTGGTGATCCGGCCTGGTGACGGAGCAAAGGTCTCCGAATGCTCGGCGTTGACCCGGCATTCGATGACGCAGGCTGCGATTCGCACCTCATCCTGGGTGAAACTGATCGGCTCACCGGCGGCGATCCGGATCTGCTCCTTGATCAGGTCGATGCCGGTGACCATCTCGGTGACCGGATGTTCGACCTGGATGCGGGTGTTCATTTCGATGAAAAAGAACTCGCCACGGGAGTCCAGAAGGAACTCCACCGTGCCGGCATTGGTGTAATCCACAGCCCTGGCCGCCTTGATGGCGGTTGCCGCCATGCGGGCGCGCAAATCATCGTCCAGTGCCGTCGAAGGTGATTCCTCGATCAGCTTCTGGTGCCGGCGCTGGATGGAGCATTCCCGCTCGTACAGGTGCACAAGGTTGCCGTGGGTGTCTCCCAGAACCTGGAACTCCACGTGCCGCGGCTCCAGAACGTACTTTTCCATGTAGAGGTCCGGGTTGCCGAACGCGTTCTGCGATTCCCCCGAGGCCGACATGAAGTGTCGCTCCATTTCGTCGGCGGACTCCACGATCCGCATGCCGCGACCGCCACCGCCTGCCGACGCCTTCAGCAGCACCGGGTAACCGATCGGGACGGCCTGCTCGATCGCTTCCTCCACGGTTGCCACGACGCCGTCGCTCCCCGGAATCGTCGGCACGCCTGCCCGGTCCATGGTCCGGCGCGCTTCCGCCTTGTCTCCCATGCTCCGGATAACGTCCGGCTCAGGGCCTATGAACGTCAGGCCGCATTCCCGGCACACTTCCGCGAAATGGGCGCTCTCGGCCAGGAAGCCGTAGCCGGGATGGATGGCGTCGGCGTCGGTAATTTCAGCTGCTGCGATCACCGACTGCACGCTGAGATAGGAGTCCTTGTTCTGGGGCGGGCCGATGCAGACCGCCTCGTTGGCGAACCGGACGTGAAGGGAATTCTCGTCGGCGGTGGAGTGAACCGCCACCGTCTTGATACCCAGTTCCTTGCACGCCCAGATGATGCGCAGGGCGATCTCACCACGGTTTGCGATCAGGATCTTGCGGAACATGTCAGGAGGGTCTGATTCGGAACAGGACTTCACCGAACTCCACCGGCTGACCGTTGGTGGCCAGTATCTCCACCACCTCGCCGCTGAATTCGGATTCGATCTCGTTCATGAGTTTCATCGCTTCCACGATGCACATGACCTGGCCCTGGGTCACCCGGCTGCCGACCTTGACGAAAGGCTCTGCGTCGGGGGTGGGGGCGGAGTAGTACGTGCCGACGAACGGTGTGGCCATTTCCGCCAGGTCCTCTGCGGGAGGGGCCGGCGCCTCCACGGGAGCTGCCGTCCCTCCCGGGACTGCGGCCACGACCTCCTGAACCGGAGCAGGCGCCTGGACCATCGGCTGCATGGCCGGCTGGGCCACGGCCTGGGGAGCGGGCCTCTCCTTCATCAAAGTCAGCTTGAACGACTCCTCCTCGTATTTCAACGTGGATACGTCGCTCCGGGAGAGGATATCGATGAGATCGCTGATCTGTTTTACGTCCAAAGCACCCTCCTGATCGTCGCCGGCTTTTGCCGACTGCCGTAAACCGGACCCCGCAGGGTAACACGGTGGAATACTAATCCTCCAGTTCGGGCCGCAGAAGCCGGGCAGCCTTGCCCAGTTCGTAACGCGCCTTCCCTGTGATGCCACCCGGGGCAACCACGGCCAGAAGGCCGTACTCCGGCGTCACCGCCCTGAAAATGAGTTTCCGCCCGGAGGTGGTCACCATCAGCTCGGCTGGAGATTCGAAATCGACCTCTTTTCCGGCCGCCTCCAGCTTGCGCATGATATCCGCATAGGACGCCGCCATGAACTCCAGGGGGAAATCGCCCGGGTCTCCCGACCGCGCCACTTCCATGCCGTCCATGGCCACCAGGAATACGCCGTCAACCCCCTGCACTGCGGCGGCGGCCTGTTTCAGGACGTCATTGAGCATCATCCCCTCCTTGTTTGTCGGAAATCCGGCCCAGCCAGACGGTCAGCCGTTCGATACGGGGATCGGCCCCGCCCTCAAGAACCTGACGAAAACGTGCCGCCAACTCTTCCGCCGTCGCTTCCACGGGAGGGACCGGCACCGGTTCGGCGCCGGCAGCCGGTCTCGACGTGTCCCGGCCGGCAAGTCGATCGAAGAAGTCCCTGGCCTCACGGTTCCAGGGTTCCTGTTCCAGGATGGCGCGCAAGATCCGGCGAGCCCCGGACCGGTCGCCCTGCTCCGCCCGTATCCTGGCATGGGTCAGGGTGCTGAATCCGACCGCCTTGAGATCACTGGACGCCATAAACAAAAACCCTCCCGCCCCGGAACAGACATTGTAGGGGCGAGAGGGCATAAATGAAAGACCTTGGAGGCCTCTAGGATCGGATCAAGGTACGACGGCGCAGGACTCGATATCCAGCTGTTCCAGGATCGTCAGGCCGACCGGATCGCCGGTTTGAGTAACCGCGTCCACCGACATGGTCATGATGGCCGACGTTCCGGCCATGGCTCCGGTCAGATCGTCGAACAGTATCGGGCTGAATGTGATCGACTGCTGACCGTTGGCCGGCACTGTGCCGGGCACGGGAAGAAGCCGGTCCGGCGGCGGAACGATACCGGCGTTCCCCGGCCAGGAGTAGGAGACAACCCAGGACCGAACGATGATGTCGTTGTACGGCGATGTCACCGCGCTGGAGTTCTTGGGAGCGTTGATGAAATCAGCCGACCATTCGGTGATGGTGAAATTGCAAACCCCACCCTCGTCCTGACCGGTAATCGACGGACTCTCGGTGACCGCCAGTTGCAGGATCACGGAGCTGTCCGGGTCGTCTACGGCGCCGTTGCAGCCGCCGGCCATCAGTACCAGCACCGCCAACAGCAGAAGTGCGATTTTCATGAATGAGTTCGTACGCATCAGTCCGGCCTCCATTACCCGATTCTCATGATCTTCGGGGTGATGAAGATGAGAAGTTCGCGATTCTCGTTCCTGAGACTCGTCTGTTTGAACAGCCATCCGAAAACGGGTATCTTGCGGAACCAGGGAACCCCGGTCTCACTGGTACCTTCGTTGACGGTGAAAATGCCGCCGATAACCGTGGTGCCGCCGTCGGCCACCAGGACCTTGGTCTGGGCCCGCTGGGTATTGATCGGGGGAACGTCGCCGACGGTGTTGTTGAAGTCCGGCGAGTTGTTTTCAACGGTGATGTCGAGGATGATGGTGCCTTCAGCCGTGATCTGCGGCGTCACGGTCAGCTTCAGGGAAGCCGACACGAATTCGACGTTGATCTCGGTGGCGGTGGTGTTGACCACCGGAATTCGGACACCCTGCTCGATCTCCGCTTCTTCGTTGTTCTGGGTCGCGATCTTCGGCGAGGACAGGATCCTGCCCTGACCGCTGGTCTCGAGAGCGTCCAGCGCGATATCCAGGGTGAACGAATCCAGGATGTTGCCGAAGCTCATGGAAAGAGCACTGGCACCGGAGACGTCACCGGTTTCGCTGGAACCCAGGTTCAGGCCGTAGCCAACCGAGGCGTTGCTCGGGAAACCGAGGCCGGTTGACGTGCCGTGGGCGGCGTCGGCGGCGGCGGTCATGCCCCACTGAACACCGATGTCGCGGCTGAATGTGCGGGACGTTTCGATGATTCGCGCCTCGATCATGACCTGCGGCGTTTCCGTATCCAAGGTATTGATCAGTTGATCCAGCGGCTCGATCCTTTTGGGAACGTCGCTGATGATCAAGGTGTTGGTGCGCTCGTCGATGATGACCTTCCCGCGATCGGTGAGAACACCACCGTTGCGGATCACCTTCTCGACGTCGCCGGCCTTGGCATAGGAAAGGGTCCGGGTAATCGTCACCGGCTCAACTTCCATTTCCTTCGCTTCTTTCAGCTGTTTACGCTGGGAAGCTTCCTGGGCCAGTTTGTTGGTAGAGGCGATACGGATGACGTTCCCCTCGAGAACCTTGTCCAGACCGTTGTTCTTGAGGATCAGATCCAGCGCCTGATCCCACGGAACGTTGTCCAGAACGATGGTCACCCGGCCGTTGACGCTGGGGTCCAGGACGAAGTTCAGTCCCGACAGATCGTGGAACAGGCGGAAAACCTGCTTGATGTCCGCATCCACCAGGTTCAGGGAGATCTTCTTCCCCGTATAAATCGTGGCGTCGGTCACGATCTTCTGGGTCCGGAACGAGGCGGGCAGCACCGCTTCTGCAGAGCTGTCCGCAGCCGGCTCATCCGCCAGCTCCGGTGCACTGGAGAGGAGCTGCTCGATGGCATCCATGTCCATGGCCCGTTCTTCCTGGGCTGTCTCAAGGACCTCGGGCACCTCATGGGTAACGTCCGGTACTGGCAACAGGACCGGTTCGGGCTCTATAAGGACCGCGGAGTTATCCACGACCGCAGCGCCGAACACGATGGAGATCGTACCGTCCCCGTTGTCCACGACCTCGTGGGTTACCGGATGCTCCAGGTCGAACACCACCCGGGAAACCGGATTCGGTTCCACCGTGTATTGTCCCGCCCTGGCCCGCAGCACTCCTGCGGCACCGATGGAGTACGAGTGCCGTTCCAACTGGCTGACCACCCCGTGGAGGTCCAGCACCAGTCGGTCGGGGTCTTCAAGGTTAAAAACCTCGTACCCGCCGGGTCCGTCCATTGCCAGTGTCACCACCGGCTGTTCGGCCGAACCGCCATTGACCCGGAGGTCCAGGAGGTTCCAGATCAGCCCTTCCTCGTTCGGGGCCGTTTCGGTCCCGGCGATGGCGGCCTGGAAACCGGTAGCAGCGACAAGTACCACCGCCGCCGCCAGGATCCACACCCTCTGCTTCATCATTGGATATCTCCTTCAGCGGTCAACCGCTTTTCTACGTCTCGATACGGCTTGATGAGCCGCGGATCATCTACCTGCTGGCGGAAGGTCACCGCTCCGCTCCGGGAATCAATGGCAATCAGCGTTCCGTCATAAACTTCGTCACCGACCCTGAGGAAATAACCCTTGTTGTCGGATCCGGAGAAGAACGCGACATTGCCGTCGGCTGCGTCGCGGATCACACCAACCAGGTCGATCTCGGATACCAGCATGCCGGAGACGCCCTGGGGCCGGGGTCCCTTCTTGAGCGGCACCTTCTCGAGGAGCGACAGGAACGGATCCCGCCTTGCGGCCGGGTCGTACGTAAAGCGCTGCCCCTGCAGCATCTCCTGCTGTTCGCGCAGGATTTTCTCAACCGCCTCGTTGCGCTGTTCCTCACCGGTGGCCGGCCCCTCCTGGGCGGAAACCGGTGCGGATACCGCCGCGAGCACTGCCAGACCGACCGCCAGGGCAAGCCATGTCCACCGCCGCCGCATCATTGCGCTTCTCCCGTAGCCACCGCCGCCCGCTCGTCGTAGACGAACGTCGTCGCGGTAAATGTCGTGTTGATCGATTTATCGGGGTTGTTCCCCTCGTGCTTGATGTTGAGCCCGTTGACGTTGATGATCCTGGAGTATTTGCTGACCCGGTCCAGGAAGATTCCCAGATCGTGGTAGCGCCCGACGAGACGCATCTCGATCGGGAACTCCTTGTAGAACTCCACCGGTCTCATCTGTCCCGGCGCAAAGTACTTCAGATCGAGATTGGACTGGTCGCCCAGGTTCTTGATCCAGCGCAGCAGATCGCCGGTTTCGGGTCCTGTAGGCAGGATCGTCGCGATGTCTCCGAGCTTGCGCTCGAGATTCGCGATTTCGCGCTCGAATTCCGGCAACCTGGCTTCGATGAGAAGCCCCTTCCGGATCTTGCGGTCCTTCTCCAGGTAATCGGTTTCCAGCGTATCGTTTTTCTCGCCTTTTTCCTGCAATCCGGGCCACATCCAGTAGGCGCCGCCGACAATCAGGGCAGCCAGGACGACCATGACCAGAATCTGTCCCCAGAAGGGCATCTTCTCAAACATTGCGTCGACTCCCTCCGCTCAGCTTTCGCCCGGTTCTTCTGCGACTACTTCATCCTTCGCCCCGGCAGGGACGAACTGGCAACTCAGGCTGAAGGAAACACCCTGGTCCCCTTCCGCGGTCCTGCCCAGCGTGACGTCGGTGAAGTATTCCGATTCGTTGAGATTGTTGTAGAAGTTGGTCACCGCGTTGTACGTGGTGGCCTTGCCTACGAGGTTGATCCCCTTGTTGCCGGCCGTAAGGCTGGACAACCACAGGAAGTCGGGAAGATTCCAGGAGATCTGGTCCAGGATGTGAACCGGAACCGCCTGCTGCTTCTTCAACTCGGTGATCAGGTCGATTTTGCGAGCCAGGAGCGCCTTGTGGGCTTCGAACTCTTCGCCTTTCTTCCGGATCGCTTCGAGACGAAGCAGCTCTGCGTCGGCTGCTACGTGCTTTTTGTTCCAGTCTTCTTCGACGGCATTGAGCCTGTAGTTCCAGACGGACGCGATCACGACACCCACCAGGAGCACCGCAACGAGGAGCAGGTTCCGCGCTCCGCCGGCGCTCGGCATCTTGACCACGGGCCCGCCTCCGGTCCTGGCCTTGCCCTGTTTCTTCTCCGCGAGAAGATTGATCTTGATCATCGGTCAGTCTCCTGCTTTCCGCAGCGCGAGGCCGACGGCTACCGAAGCTGTGGGCATCATTTCGTTTACCAGATCCGGCGTAGCTTCCCGCCCTGTCGGCTCGATCATCTTGAACGGGTTGAGCAACTCCACGGTGGTATTCAGCCGCTGGGCCAGCGCCTCTTTGAGATGCACGACCTGGGCCGTGCCGCCGGTGAGGCAGAGCTTGTCCAGCGGTTCGTCCGTGGGAGAGATCTGCTTGAAGAAGTCCAGCGTCTTCTGGATCTCGTTGCCGACATCGTCGTTGACTGCGGACAGGATCGGCAGAACCCGTTCGTAGGGTATGCCGTCGATCTCCTCGCCGCGCTTGAGCTGGTCGGCCTGCACGGCGGAGAGGTTCAGTTCTTTCTGGATCGCATCGGTGTAGGCGTTGCCGCCGGTGTTGATGTCGCGCCAGTAGATCGACGTTCCGCCGTAGAGCACCGAAATCGAACTGACGGCGGCGCCGACATCCACAAGGGCTATGACCTCGTGGGGCTCGAACTCGTAGTTGACTTCAAATGAGTTCTGAAGAGCAAACGCCGCGATGTCCACAACCACAGGCGTCAGGCCGGCCTCGGTTATGACATTCACATAGTCGTTGATCTTGTCCTTCTTGGCGGCTGCCAGCAGAACATCCATGCTGCCTTCGCCGTCCAGGCTGGACGCGTCCAGGATTTGGTAATCCAGATTGACATCATCGATGTCGAACGGGATGTACTGTTCCGCCTCCCACTGGATCGATTCGGCCAGTTCCGCCTCGCTCATATTGGGGAGGCTGATCCGCTTGACGATCACCGAGTGTCCCGACAGGGCCGTCGCCACCTTTGTGGTCTTGATGCGGCAGCGCTGGAACAACCGGGTGATCGTTTCGATCACCAACTGGGAGTCCATAATCGCGCCATCCACGATCGCCTCGGATGAGAGGGGCTCCCATCCGAGTTTCACAACTTCGTAGCCCCGGCCCTTTCCCCGGTCCTTGAGTTCCACAACTTTGATGGAACTGTCGCCGATATCCAGGCCGACCAGATTCCGACTACCTCCGAAAAACATGCTCTCTCCCGCGCAAAGCGCATTTGTTGGGCCACCAAGAGGCAATTTGTTCAACAATTGCCAAGCTAAGGACTGCCCCAACGGAAGTCAAGCGGAAATAACCGTGGCTAATCTCCTACCCGCCTCAGGGTTCCTGAAACGAATTGGAATTCCTACTGGTTGTCGATTGCCGCCATTTCGCACCTATTCAATCCTATCCCGGAATCGGGCGTATTGTCGTTATCCCGATCTTCCGGTTTTTCCACCGGGGTCTAATATATGTGTTGAATCGAGGAAGGCAAATAGGTGTTTGGGCACCGATCGGGTAGGGATTCCCAAATGCCGTACAGGACTAAGATTTCGGCCGAATCCTGTACTCACATTTTTCTGCCTGGAGGGCCGATTCCTTGACACACCGGGGCCGCTCCTCTAGGATGCCTCTTTTCCAGGGGACTTTCCCCGAGGGATGGTTGCGCCGCCAAGGTGCGCCCAAGGACGATTCGTAATGGCTCGAGTTTGCGAAATTTGCGGCAAGAAAACGATTTTCGGGCACAACGTGTCCCACGCTCACAACGTGACCAACCGGTCCTTTAAACCGAACCTGCAGAAGGTACGTGTCCAGGGAGAGCGTGGCGGCAGCCGTCGGATGAAGGTCTGCACCCGTTGCATCCGATCCGGAGCGATCAAAAAGGCGGTCAGTTAGCCACCCTCGCAACCAGGTCAATTTCCACCTGGGCGCCCTTGGGGAGGCCGGCAACCGCTACACAGGCCCGGGCCGGTGGATCTTCTCCGAAATACCGTGCATAGACTTCGTTGACCTGCTGAAAATCGTTCATATCCCTCAGATACACCTGGACCTTCACCACATCGCCAAGACCGGCTCCAGCCTCCTCTAGTATCGCCTGGAGGCTCCTCAGCACACGGTCCGCCTGCGCGCCGATATCCCCTTCCACCATGTCGCCGGTTACCGGGTCCAGAGGGATCTGGCCCGATACGTACAGCCAGCCGTCGCAGACGACCGCCTGGGAGTACGGCCCTACCGCTCCCGGGGCTGCCGCAGTCCTGATGATTTTCCGTTCCATCGCCGCACCTCGCGCCGGCCAGCGATCATCGCCTGGCCCGAATCACATCCAGAACACCCTGGATGCGTGAAATACCTGAGATGACCCGGTTCATGTGAGCCTGGTCCTTCACCACCAGGATGATCCGGATATGGGCGTTGCTCCCTTCCGCGGTGGTCGCCTCGACATTTTTGATGTTTGCCTTCATGTCGGCGATGGCGGAAACGATTTTGGCCAGCAGACCCTGGCGGTCCTGAACGGTAAGCACCAGCTTGACGTCGAATGTCGCCGCGCCGTCCACCCGGGCGTCCCACTCGACCTCGATACGCCTTTCCGAATCGTACATCAGCCGGCCGACATTGGGGCACTGGGTGGAATGCACCGTCACCCCTTTCCCCCGGGTGATGTAGCCGATAATCGCCTCGCCCCGGACCGGATTGCAGCAGCGCCCCAGGGTGATCATGACGTCGTCGTCAAAGCCCCGCACCTTCACCGCCCGGTGGCCCAGTCCCAGCGCCTTCTTGAACGCCCGGGTCACCCGGCCGTCCGGCTTCACTTCTTTCAACTCCGACTTGGGAACCAGAGACGTCACGAACGAATAGGCGGTGATCTTGCCGTACCCGACGGCGGCAAAGAAGTCGTCCAACTCCGCGAGGCCGACCTTCTTGAGGATCGGCGCTGTTTTCTCCCCGTCCTGGAGGAGGGCCGGCGACAGCTTGTACTTGCGCAGCTCCTTCTCCGTCAGTTCCTTGCCCAGAGTGACCGATTTGGTCCTCTCGGTGGCGTTGAGCCACGACCGGATCTTGCTCCGCGCCCGGGAGGTCTTGGCCAGGGTGAGCCAGTCCCTGTTGGGCACCTTGTTGGGCTGGGTCAGGATCTCGATGATGTCCCCGTTCTGCAGAACGTATTTGAGGGGGACGATTTTGCCGTTGACCTTGGCTCCCGTGCAACGGTTGCCGACCTCGGTATGGATCGCATAGGCGAAATCCAGGGGGGTGGCCCCTCGGGGGAACGACAGCACCTTGCCCTTGGGGGTGAAGGTGTAAACCTCCTCGGGGTACAGGTCGACCTTGACCAGTTCCAGGAAGTCCCGGGGGTCCTTCAGGTCCTGTTGCCACTCGAGTATTCGCCGCAGCCAGACCACCTTCTCGGCGTCGCCGGTCTGCAGCGGCCTGCCTTCCTTGTACTGCCAGTGGGCGGCAATCCCCTCCTCGGCGATACTGTGCATCTCGTTCGTACGGATCTGGACCTCAAACGGCTGGCCATGGCCGGTCATGACCGATGTATGCAACGACTGGTACATGTTCGGCTTCGGCATGGCGATATAGTCCTTGATCCTGCCAGGCACCGGCCGCCATACCGAGTGCACGGTGCCCAGGGCTGCGTAACAGTCCTTCACCGATCCGGTCAGCACTCGAAACGCTACATAGTCATAGACCTGATCCACGTCGATCTGCTGGGCCTTCATCTTGCGATAAATCGAATAGACGCTCTTGATCCGGCCCGAGATCCGGGCCTTGATGCCCTGCTCCCCCAGGACCTCTTCCAGCTTGGCCTGAATCTCCTGGATGAATTCTCCCGAGATCTTGCGGCGTTTTTTCAAGGTCTGGGAGAGGGCGAGATGGGATTCAGGTTCCAGATACTGGAAGGAGAGGTCTTCCAGGGCCGCCTTGAACCGGCCCATGCCCAGCCGGTTGGCGATCGGTGCGTAAATCTCGAAGGTCTCCCGGGCGATCCTGGTCTGCTTCTCAGGCGGGAGATGCTGCAGGGTCCTCATGTTGTGGAGCCGATCCGCCAGCTTCACCAGGATGACCCTGAGATCATCCACCATGGCCAGGATCATCTTGCGCAGGTTCTCTCCCTGGGCCTG
>JACXWD010000038.1 GCA_014764515.1 Candidatus Polarisedimenticola svalbardensis
TCATGGGCGCCGTCGAGGAAGCCGAAGAACTGTTCCGGAATCCCTTCGGCGGTGAACCGAACAACGCTCGACTCTCCGGAGGCCAGGGTCTCGTTCAGCTTGAAGTCCAGCAGCCCGTTCTCCTGATTAAACGAAACGGGGCGGTCCTGGCCATCTTTCGCCTCCTTTACGAGAATTCCCGGGTTCAGGCTGAACAATGCACTCTCCAGCGACTCACCCTGCCCTGCCAGGCATCCGATCTCGAGATCCAGGGCCAGCGATTCTCCCGGGTTGACGACCACTTCTCCGGTGATGGAAGTCATGTTCGGCACCGGGTCGTTCAGGCGGGCCTCGTGAGCAGTCTTCCAAACCAGCCGTTCTTCGATGCCGTTCTTACGCGCCAGGACGATGCCGCCCAGTGTCGCGGCCGCAACGGAAATCAGTAGCAGACCGACTCCGAAGCGCTGTGCGAATTTGCCGTCATCCTTCCTGGGATGGAAGCCGGCAGCCATCCAGAGCAATCCGAGACCCATAAGCATGACTGCGATGCGCTGAATCATCGCCTCGCCGGTTATCACTTCAGGGATGATGTCCGACGGGAATGAATTGAGGGCGCCGCCGGTCATATCGGTGGCCGGAGCCAGCCAGATCGGAGAGAAGAAGAAAGCGGCGTAGATACCTGCCATTATGGCCAACAAAAGGACGGACGCCGCACCACGGTGTTTCACGAGCAAAAGGACGCAATAGGCTATGCCGATAATCAATGTAAAAGCGGGAATGGCCATCCAGAACAGGAGGTAAATCATGGTATGTGGTTGGATGCTTCCACCCCAAATAAATCCTACCGCCCATAGTGTGAGGATAATCAGTGTCAGGGGTATCCATGATGGTACGAACACACCGATGTATTTGCCAAAAACCAGTTCAAGGTTGGAGCAAGGCAGAGCATCCAGGACCCCGTCCATCCTTTCTCGAACGTCTCTGGCCCTTACGTCCATCCCCAGGAAGATGATGCCGACAAGAAACACGAAGAGGTACCTGAACCCGATATCACTGATGAGGAACCGAGGGTTGAGAGTTCCGACGGTCGCGGAGGCGGAAGAAAACTGATAGTGCAGCAAGGAATACTGGGCGTAGAAAAAAGCGCCAACAAGAGCTGCCAGGATCATGAACACCCAGTAACGCACCAGACGGCGGGTCAGCCGGGACTCTGCACGAGCGATGCCCATCATCATTTTCAAGCGGATCATGATTCCACCTCCGCCTCGGTCTCGATAACCCCTTCTGCGGCGGCGTCGGCACGGCCCCGCTCCGCCATGAACGCCAGGTAACCTTCTTCAAGGGTCGGGGCAGCGACCATGGTGGCTCCCGGCGGGGGCTCCACCCCTGCGGCCACACCACGGATCTTGATCCCCACTCCTTCCCGGGCACGGGAAACGATCTCGATGCCGGGGGCCAGTCTGGCCTCGCCGTCAACCGCCAGGAGTGCCTCAAAAACTTTCCCTTGGGCGTTTTCAACCAGCTTAACCGGGCTCCCCCGGAACACGACCTTGCCCCGGTCGATCAGGGCCAGGTCCTCACAGCCGGAGCCCAAATCGGCGACGATATGGGTCGAGAGCAGGATGACCCGCTCCTGGCTCAGCTCCGCCATCAGCTTACGGAACCGCAACCGTTCCTGGGGATCCAGACCGACGGTCGGCTCATCAACGATCAACACCTGGGGGGCATGCACCAGCGCCTGGGCCACACCCAGCCTGCGGACCATGCCGCCGGACAGCTTCTTGACCTTGCGGTCCAGCACTTCCTGAAGCCCGACCCGTTCCAGCACTTCCCGGACACGTTTCTTTCGTACCGCCTTGTCCGCCAGCCCTGACAGCAGGGCCAGCGTATCGATCACTTCTTCCACACGGTGCAACCGCCACGCGCCGAACTCCTGGGGCAGGTAACCGATCTGCTGCCGGACCGCCTGACGGTTCTTCACGACATCATGGCCGCCGACGCTTGCCTTGCCGTCGGTGGGGACGATCAAGGTGCACAGGATCTTCATTAAGGTGCTCTTCCCTGCGCCGTTGGGTCCGAGCAAGCCGAACAGTCCGGTGCCGATTTCCAGATCGACCCCGTCCAGGGCAAGTGTGCCGCCCTTCTTGTAGACGTGGCGTACGCCTTCAACCTGGATCCGGCCGTTTTGGGTAGTACTGGCTGTCATGACGTTCCCCCTCGGATGCCGGGCATGCATCGCCGGCATTCTCGCCTATTTATACCCGAGCCTGCAGGCGGATATTCATAATCCGTCACCAAAGGCTCGCTTTCGTATACGGGAGGCGAGTGTACCGGTTATCACGGGGGAAAACGGAAACGGTTACACCGAATCCGGAGCGATCAGGATTACAATTACTCTAGCGCTTGAACTTGTAGCCGTAGCGGTGGACGGTGACCAGGTATTTCGGCTCGGCCGGGTTGTCCTCGATCTTTTTCCGCAGCTTGGCGATGTGCATGTCCACGGTGCGGGTGAACGGCATTTTTTCGTACCCCCAGACCGCATCCAGCAACTGGTCCCGGCTGACCACATCGCCCTCGTGTTCGATCATGAACCGAAGCAGTTCCAGTTCACGGGGGGTCAGCTCCAGCAGTTTGCCGCTCTTGGTGACTTCACACTTCTTGAAATCGGCCGCGATATCCCCGAACTCGGCGTGGTCCAGCTTGCTCTCCCGCGGCGCCGAGCGACGCAGCAGCGCCTCTACCCGTGCCATCAGCTCCAGGAAGCTGAAAGGCTTGGTGACGTAATCGTCCGCTCCCAGCTTCAGGCCCAGGACCTTGTCGATCTCCTGCCCCCTGGCGGTAAGCATGATGATCGGCACGTTGTTGCCGTCGCTCCGGATCTTCTTGCAGATATCCAGACCGCTTTTCTTGGGTAGCATGACATCCAGGATAATCAGGTCCGGATTGGCGCTGGTCGCCTTGTCCATCCCGATCTCTCCATCCCGGGCCAGGGTGACGTCGAAGCCTTCATACTCAAAACCGTCCCGGAGGGCGATCCCCATGGACTCGTCGTCCTCAACGATGAGGACCTTGATCCCTTCCCGGTTGCCGCTGTCTTCCATCTGTTCCATTACATCACCTCGGTTGTGGGTAGGATAATACTGAACCGGCTGCCCCGGCCCGGCTCGCTCTTGACCCGGATCTCGCCGTGATGGGCGGCCACCACGTGATGGACGATGGACAGCCCCAGGCCGCTGCCTTTTACGTTGTGGACCGCGCCGGTGGGCACACGGTGGAAGCGGTCGAAAATTTTCTTCTGTTCAGAGCGGGAGATCCCCACCCCCTGGTCCTCCACCCAGAACACAACCTTGCCCCCGGAACGCTCCAAACCGACTGAAATATCCCGCGAATCTCCGGAGTACTTCACCGCGTTGTCCAGCAGGTTGTGGAACGCCTGGGCCATGGCCTCGCAATCGATACGGAGCTCGGGGAAATCGTCATCCGGCCTCTCGTAGTGGATGTTGAACCCGCTGTGGCGGTTCCGGACTTCCATGGTCTTGAGCACCTGGGCCAGGACGACTCGCAAGTCGCAAGGCTCCATGTGGTAGGTCTTGGCGCCGGACTCGATCTTCGAGAAATCCAGGATGTTGTTGAGCAACTGGGTCAAACGACGACTCTCGGTCTCGATGTACTCGCCGTACTCCTCGCACTTTTCACTATCGGTCACCCTTCCAAGGCGCATGAATTCACCGAAGACCCTGATTGAGGCAAGGGGCGTCCGGAGCTCGTGGGAGACGTTGGAGACGAAGTCCCCTTTCATCTCCGACAGTTTCAGTTCCCTGGACACGGCGCGAAACGCCAGGGCGATCCCTCCCAGCAGCACCGCCGCCAGCAGTCCGGACAGGCTGAGGTTGACGATGAAATTGCTCCGGGCCCACTGTTCCGGCGTGGCGTAACCGCTCTGAACCACCAGGCGGTAGTGGGAAAAGATCCATGGGAAATACCGGGAGACACCATGGGCGACATCCGGCAACCAGTCGGATTCGTACGCCGTGACATCCACCGGATCGATGACCTTGACCACCGGCTTCAGATCCGGATCGTCCTTGAAGTACTTGTCCAGGGTCTCCCCGATAACCTCCGGCAGGAGTCGTGTCCGGAAATACTCCATGTTGACGACCATACCGGCCACGCCGACGACCTGAAAATCATCGTTGGTCAACGGGTAGAGGATCATGTAATTGTCCGAATCCTTTTCGTCTACAACAAGGTTCGGCGACTCCAGGTTGGTCCCTTTCCGGCTCATGAGCTGGAACGGGGCGCAGGCGACGAACACGGAGCGGGATTCTGCCTGCCGGTTGGAGGGCAGCATGGAAACGGAGGCTGCGTCGTAGTACCACAGCCGGTCCTTGGCTCCGGTGTAGTCCATGACGAACAGCCGACTGGCCCCTTCCACCTCCTTCTTGCGGAAGTGCCAGGCGATCTTGTGGCTGTTGCCCTGGACCAGGTAGGACGGCGGTACGCTCAACACCCTCTCGGCATTGCCGCGATAAAAATAGAGCACCCGGTCGAAGACACCTTCAAGGAAGTTCTTGAGGTACGCCTCTCCAGCATAGGCGGATGCGGCCTCCAGTTTCACCAGCGAGTTGTACTGCAGGGCCATGAGCGCCAGGAGGGGCAGGAAGGCGGCTATGAAGCCGACCCACAACACGTGCCGTTTAAGGAATGTACGGTACGGCGCCACTCAAACCTCCTGGGACGCTCCCAATATACTCCTTCGCGTCGAGCTGAAACCCCCTTATTCCATAGCAGTTTACAGCCCGTTTACATCTCGGACATCTTTTTACAAGGAGTTGGACCCATTTACAATAATTGAACCTACACTTATGAGTGCGCGGAGGGAGAACATCCCGATCAAGGAACAGAAACGATGAGAAGACAGACGGCCATACTGATGATTGTTGCGGCGCTGCTGCTGGCGCTTGCGCCATCCACCGCCCTTGCCGGTGAGTACAAGTGCACCGCCCCGACCCAGGAATGCCTGGACAAGATGGCCGCCAACCTGATGAAACGGGGCTGGCTGGGGATTTTCGGGGACGAGATCCGGGAAAACGGCACGATGTACATGAAGATCATCGAAGTCGTACCGGGGAGCCCGGCGGAGAAGGCCGACATCCGCCCCGGGGACATCCTGGTGGCGATCAACGGCGTCGACCTCATCGAGAGCAACAAGGAAAAGCTCTACACGATCCAGAAGAAGAACAAGCCCGGTGTTGAATTCCGGTACACCGTCCTGCGCAACAAGCGCCGCGTCTACAAAAGAGCCCGCCTGGAATCGATGCCTTACGAGGTCATCGTCCGGGCCGTCGGCGCCCACATGCTGGAACACTCCAGCGTGGACATGGCTGCACTGAAGCAGGAAGACGAGCGCAAAGGGAAGAAAAAGTAGTCCGAACGCTCAGGGTGTCCGCACCACCATCAGTCTCATCTCGGTCATCTCTTCCATGCTGTAACGGATCCCCTCCCGTCCGAGGCCGCTGTCTTTCACGCCGCCGTACGGCATGTGGTCCACCCGCCAGGACGGGATATCGCCGATGACAACGCCGCCGACCTCCAGTTTGTCCCAGGCATGGTTGGCCTTGTAGAGATCTCGCGTAAAGATTCCGGCCTGCAGGCCGTAGCGGCTGTCGTTGACTCGATCCAGCGCTGCGTCGAAGTCGGTGAACGGCTCCAGGATCGCAACCGGCCCGAACGCCTCCCGGCAGGACAGCGGTTCATCGTCAGGTACGCCCTCCAGGATCGCCGGGGAGACCATGGAACCGTTCCGGGCGCCGCCGCACAGGAGCCTGGCGCCGGCATGGGTGGCGGAGGTGATCCATTGCTCCAGCCGTTCCGCTTCGCTCTCGGCGATCATCGGTCCGATGAAGTTGCCCTCTTCCTTCGGGTCGCCCATCTTTAGCTTGCCGGTTTCCTCGATGAGGCGGTCCTTGAACCGGTCGTAGAGTGATACGTGAACAAATATCCGCTGCACGCTGATGCAACTCTGCCCCGACTGGTAGAACGCGCCGATAACCACCCGGGAGACGGCGTCTTCGATGTCGGCATCTTCATCGATAATCACGCCGGCATTGCCGCCCAGCTCCAGGACAACTTTCTTCTTGCCCGCTTTCGCCTTCAGGTCCCAGCCGACCTCCGGGGAGCCGGTGAAGCTAAGCAGCTTCAACCGTTCGTCGGTGGTGAACTGTCCCGCCCCGTCCCGGGAGCACGGCAGGATGGAGAAAGCGCCTTGCGGCAGGTCGGTTTCCGCCAGGACTTCGCCGATGATCAACGCCCCCACCGGGGTCATGCTGGCCGGCTTCAAGACGAACGGGTTACCGACCGCCAGAGCCGGGGCGACCTTGTGGGCCGCCAGGTTGAGGGGGAAGTTGAACGGCGAAATGAACGAGCACGGCCCGATCGGGACCCGCTTCCACATCCCGGTGTAGTTCGCCGCCCGGGGAGTGATGTCCAGAGGCAGGACTTGACCGTGGATCCGCACCGACTCTTCCGCCGCGATCTGGAACGTGTCGATGAGCCGTGTGACCTCCCCCCGGGAGTCGGCAATCGGTTTGCCGGCTTCGATGCACAGGGACAGGGCCAGTTCGTCCGCCCGCTCCTCGAAGCGCCGGACGCAGTGGTACAGCACATCCTGACGCTGGTAGGCTTTCAGAGCCGCCATCGCTTCCCGGGCTTCCACCGCCGCTCCGATCGCCTCGTCGATGGCGGCGGCGTCGGCGCGGGCCACCTTGTATGCCGGCTCACCGGAGAACTTGTCGGTCACCACCAGGTCGGTGTTCGGCTTGCGGGGCTCGTTGGCCAGGTAGTACGGGTATTCCTTCAACGCCATGGTGTTCCTCTTTGCAACCCGGGCTGATGTGCATTAATGTCTGCGGATCCCATTATAGGAAGACTCACCATGATCCCCCTGGAAGATTTTTTCCGTAAACCGGACAAGGTCCATCTACGACTCTCCCCGGACGGCGGGCGTCTGGCCTGGATGGCGCCTTACAAAAGACGGTTGAACGTATTCGTCAGGGATCTGGCCACCGGCCGGGAGCGACAGGTGACTTCCTCGGAAACCCGGGATATTGCCGGGTTCCTGTGGGCCGGAAACGACCGGCTGATCTACCTGCAGGACACCGGCGGGGACGAGAACTTCCGGCTGTACGCCGTCGGCGTGGACGGCTCCGGCCTGCTGGACCTGACGCCTTACGACAACGTCAAGTGCGGCATCGTGGACGATCTGGAGGATATCGACGACCAGATCCTGTTCCAGATGAACCGCAGGGATCCGGAACTGTTCGACGTCTTTCGGCTGGATGTGAACAGCGGCGAAGCGACCCTGCTGGCCGAGAATCCGGGGAACATCCAGAGCTGGATCACCGATCAGGACGGCCGGCTGCGCATGGCCACCACAACCGACGGGGTGAATACCAGCCTGTTGTATCGGGCTGCGGAAGAAGACGAATGGCGGACGGTGGCGACCTACGATTTCAAGGAACACGCCTACCCGCTCTACTTTCAATATGACAAGGATGCGATCTGGGTCGCCTCCAACGTCGGCCGGGACAAGACGGCGATTTTTGAATACGACCTTGAATCCGGCAAGGAAGGGAGGCTGGTCTACGAGCATCCGAACGTGGACGTCTCCCACCTGCTGCTGTCGAAGAAGCGCAAGCTGGTCACCGGCGTCGCCTTCGAAACAGACAAGATGGAGTACGCGTTCTTTGACGACCAGCGGGCCGGCCTGCAGGCGACAGTGGATGACCAGCTGCCGGAAACCGTCAACACGGTCGTCTCCACCAACCGGGACGAAACGATCTACGTCGTCCATTCCGGATCGGATCGCAGCCGCGGGGCGTACTATCTTTTCGACTCCACAACTTCCGACCTGACCAAACTGTTCGACCTGTCCCCCTGGCTGGACGACACCCAGATGACGGAGATGCAGTCGGTCACCTACCGATCCCGGGACGGTCTCACCATTCCCGGCTACCTCACACTGCCGAAAGGTGATGGTCCGTTTCCCATGGTGGTCCACCCTCACGGCGGGCCGTGGGCCCGGGACAGCTGGGGGTTCAATCCGGAAGTGCAGTTCCTGGCCAACCGGGGATACGCGGTGCTGCAGATGAACTTCCGTGGATCCACCGGCTACGGCCGCAAGTTCCTGGAGGCTTCGTTCGGCCAGTGGGGCCTGGCGATGCAGGACGACGTTTCCGACGGTGTGAACTGGGCGGTGGAACAGGGCTACGCCATCAAGGACAAGGTGGCGATTTACGGCGGGAGTTACGGCGGCTATGCGACCCTCGCCGGCATGACACTGACGCCGGAACTGTACGCCTGCGGCGTGAGCTATGTCGGCGTCTCCAACCTGTTCACCTGGATCGCCGCCTTCCCGCCGTACTGGAAACCGTACCTGGAAATGATGTACGAAATGGTCGGCCACCCGGAACGTGATGAGGAGCGGTTCAAGGCGACGTCACCGTTCTTCCACGCCGACAGCATCAAGGCGCCGCTGCTGGTGGCCCAGGGCGCCAACGACCCCAGGGTCAAAAAGGAAGAGTCGGACCAGATCGTCGCCGCCATGGAGAAGCGCGGTATCCCCACCGAATACATCGTCAAGGACGACGAAGGCCACGGATTCCAGAATGAGGAGAATGTCTTCGAGTTCTACCGGGCGATGGAGAAGTTTCTAGGAGAACATCTGGCGTAGGGCCGGCCTGTGTTACCTGCGTTTCCTCCGCCCCAGCAGATATCGCACGATCGGGATGCCGAGCCAGACCCACGATTCAAGGTCGAGACCGATCCGTCCGGATGTAGCCCGGGAGACTTTCGGAGTTCGGAACGTCATCGCCTTGCCGATCCAGCCTGCGGCGGATCCGAGAACTCCGAACGGCCGCAGCTTGTAACGCAGCACGTCCACTTCCGCCACCATGACGTCCCGGTGGGCGTCGATCTTCCGGATGACCGCCAGTTTCGGGTCCTGTTCAGTCGCCATAGTCATTCCCTCCCCGGGTCAGTGTCTCCTGGTCCTTGCGCAACACTTCCAGGGTGGTGTCGAACGGCTTGGGCGCATTTTTGATGCGATGGCGGATGATCAGTCCGAGACCCGCTGCCATCAGCATGTAGATCAGCATGAGCACTGTCGCCAGGATGGCGCGCTGATCCCAGAACAGGACCAGAAGCAGGACGTTCAGGCAGAGGAACGACAGGAACAGTGAGAACAGAGCCGCCATGGCCAGCACGAGGTGCGAAATGAGGGAGTTTTTCTCTTCAGTCAGTTCCAGGGCGAACAGCTCGCCGCGGTAGCGCACACCTTCAGTCAGGCTTCCCAGCACCTGCCGCAGGGCGCCGCCGATACCTCGTGTCGATCCTGTTTCCTGTGCCATACCGATCCGAGTTTACACCTGTTCAGGCCATGGACGACACGAAACCGGGAAGGATTTCACCGGCCGGACCGTCGTAGTGCTCATCAACCATCGGCGTCAGGGGGGTTCGTTCAGGATTGACCTCCACCACGAACGCTCCCGCCGCCCTGGCGGCCTGGGGCATGGCCGCCGCCGGGTAGACCAGGCTCGAAGTGCCGACCACCAGCATCAGCCGGCAGTTCCGGACAGCGTTTTGAGCTTTACCCATCGATTCCCTGGGAAGCTGCTCTCCGAACCAGACCACACCGGGCCGGAGCATGCCGCCGCAACCGCACCCGGGAGGCAGCGGATGGAGCGCCGGCCGGAGATCCTCCCTCTCCGCTCCGCAAACTGTGCAACGCAGGGTCCACAGACTGCCGTGAAGGCGAATGATCTCAGCTGTTCCGGCCCGCTCATGAAGACCATCCACATTCTGGGTCACTACCGTGAGGTTGGACAGCTTCTTTTCCAGATCGACAATGGCGGTATGGGCCGGGTTCGGTTTCGCCGACGCCGCCTGGGTCCGGCGCCAGTCATAGAACCGCCAGACCGTCATCGGTTCGGCGTCGAACGCCTCCGGCGTCGCCAGGGACATCGGATCCCGGCCTTCCCAATGTCCACCCGGCCCCCGGAAAGTGGCCAGTCCGGATTCGGCGGAAACGCCGGCGCCGGTGAGCACTACCGTCGGCGGATCGGAGGACAGCAGGCGGAGCAGTTCTCCGGTCGGTTCCTGCATCAGGCGTTCCTGGCGTGCTCGTGGTTGTCGAGCCATTCCACCGCCCGGACCGGGTCGTCAAAAACGGCGGTGCGCTCTCTTCCCGTGGGGTAGGTCCGTTCTCTCGGCTCTCCCAGGGCGAAGTACAGCTCCGGTTTCAGCAGGAACGCGATGACCCCGCGACCGTTGCGCAACTCGTCCCGGCGGATCATTTCAACCAGCGGCCAGATATCTTCCCGGCCGGTCAACCCCTCAGCCTCCCTGAGATCCCAGAGGCTGTTGCAGTCCGGAAGGTAGTCGGGATCCTCTACCAGGCTTGCGATGGTCCGCCGGACCCGGTTGGCGGTCAGCGCGCCGGTGACGGTGTGTGTCGGGACACGGGAGTTCGGGTCGATGGAAGTTCGGATCAGCATCGATCTACTCCAGGCGGTTCGCGTATCATGCATTGTACTCCAAACTGTGACGCGAGGTTACCTGGTGCCGGTCTATCGCCTGTCCGACAGCATCGCCTTTCCACCGCCTCGAGAGGCTGACGAAAGCGGACTGCTGGCTGTTGGCGGGGACCTGCGGCCTGAACGGTTGATCCTGGCCTACAGTTCCGGAATCTTCCCCTGGCCCCACGAAGGTTATCCCCTGCTGTGGTTCTCCCCGGACCCGCGGATGGTGCTGGAGCCGAAGCGGCTGCCGGAGCGCAAACGGCTGGAGCGGTCCATCCGGTCCCGCCGGTTCCGGTTCACCCTGGACCAGGCGTTCCGGCAGGTCATGGAACAGTGCGCCGTCACACCTTCCCGGGCCGAGGAGGGCACCTGGATCAACGGTCCGATGGTCGAGGCGTACTGCACGCTGCACCGGCTGGGACACGCCCACTCCATCGAGTGCCGGCAGGACGACCGGCTTGTCGGTGGTCTGTACGGAATCGTAGTGGGGTCGATCTTCATCGGCGAGTCGATGTTCTCGGATGTCACCGACGCTTCCAAAGCCTGCTTCTACCGGCTGGTGCAACAACTGGCCCGCTGGGGCTTCACCCTGATGGACGGCCAGGTCGAAACCGACCACCTGGCCTTCCTGGGGATGAAGCCGCTGGATCGGGACCACTATCTGGATATGCTGCACCAGTCATTGGATTCCGGCTTTCAGCACCAGGACTGGGTGCTGGATCCAGACCTGGCCGGCGGTTGAGTCGAAATCCTGGACCTAATGTAGATAGTTGGTTGTATATTTTAATGTACCAGGCATGTTACGGACGGACCGAACCGCCGATCAGAGACACCCGCCAAGCAAGGGAGACCGGATCATGACCTTCCGCAAACGGGTCGGTGAAGTTGTCACGTTCAGCCTGGTTGTTCTTGTGACGCTGTCTTTTTCTACTGTCGTGTGCGCTACGACAACAGGGACCGTGCAATTCGACGAGACCTGGGTCGGTGAGGTAGTACTCACCGGCGACGTCACCGTACCGGATGGTGTAACCCTGACCATCGCGGCAGGAACAATCGTCAAGGCGGCCCCCCTGTCCGACGACCAGGCCAGTGGGCTGGATACTGCGCGAATCGAACTGATAATCGAGGGTACCCTGAACCTGGAAGGCACACCCTCACTTCCCGTGACGTTCACCTCGAATCAGCGGCGGCCGCAGGTCCCTACCGCAGGGGACTGGTACGGCATCCGCATGACCAACACCGCGGATAGCACCATCACAATCCATGATTTGATCATCGAGGCCGGTGTTGCCGGCTTCTCGGCGAATGCCGGATCCCATCAGGACATTGTGAATTGTACCGTGCGGGACATGACCTCCAAGGGAATCTACATGGAGTTCGGGGAAGAACCTAGAGACGGCGCCGACCCAGGCATTTTGATTTCGGGCAATACACTCGAGGGAACAGGCCCATCGTTCCCGGGCATCTATCTCAAGCTCTCCAGCAACGCCGACCCCAGTTGGGATGATGCTACCCACCAGATTGTCGGAAATGTTATCCGGGATGGTGCATACCAGGGCATCGACGTTTCCGTCCCCGACTTCGAACGATTGGAAATTGTTGACAACACCGTCTCCAACACCTTCACAGGGATCTATGTGTTCAGCAACTACAACACATCGTCCAACAATCAGCTTACGATTCGCGACAACTCCATAACTGGCGCCCCTTACATAGCCATCAACATTGGCGGCGGCCGGTCGGTTCTGGTTGAAAACAATACCGTCACAGGAGGTACGGATGGTATTGAGTTGACCAACGCACTGGCCCCGCGAATTGTTGACAACACTCTCGACGGGGGAACCGATTTCGGTATCACCATTCTAGGCCTTGGAAGCCTTACAGAAACGCATGTCCACAGGAACCTGATCAGCGGATACGGAAGCGGGATACGGTTTAGGGGCCGCACCTCCCTGGTGGCCTTGTACAACACAATCACAGGCACTGAAAGATCGATCGAGCTGACCGGTGGCACCCCAATGGGGGTGCCGCGGTTCCACTGGAATAACATCCAGGACAGCACTATTTACGCCGCCTACAACGACAGCTCGGCGTCCGTTGACATGAAACACAATTACTGGGGCACAACCAATGTCGAGATGCAGGCAGAAGGGTACCCCTCGGACATCACAACTATCTTTGACATCGAAGATTGGGCCGGAAAAGGCCGGGTCGATTATCGGGGAGTGGAGAACCTACTTATCGATACCGCCATCACCCTGGAGAGCCGTTTCGTCTGGCCATTTAACGGCGACTTGCTCAGCCGGCAGACCATTTCTCTTGAAGGGACAGCCTATGCCGAAGCCGGCGTGCAATTGGTGGAACTGTCCACCGATGGCGGCTCGAACTGGCTACCTGCCTCAGGTACCGATTTCTGGAACTTCCAGTTCACCCCCACACTGGACGGCCTGCATCAGTTTCTGAGCCGCGTTACCGACAATGACGGCATTGTGGAGGCCACCCCCGATGTCATCACAGTGGACTTCGACTCGACACTGCCGACAACCGAGGGGACACTGCCAGATAACGAAACATGGTCCGGGACCATCATTCTCACTGGTGATGTGCTCATCCCGCAGGGAAGGACCCTGACTATAGATCCAGGTACCACAATCCTGATGCAGCCGACCGCGGACAATACACATAGCGGAATTGACACATCTCGAATCGAATTGATCGTGGAAGGCGACCTGATCGCGGAGGGGAGTGGACCAGGATCAATCCAGATGACTTCCGGCTCAGTCACACCAGGAAAAGGGCACTGGTACGGAATTCGCTATAGCGGTGAGAACCGGGCACTAACCGACTTGAGAGGCCTTACCGTGGAGTGGGGAGCCTGGGGACTTTCCGGAACCAGCATCCCAAGCCTTGACCAGGTCGTGGTCCGGGGAATGCGAACCTACGGTATCCATGCGGACCAGGCACCGTTGGGAGCCGGAACCTGGACGTTCAGGGATCTGGAGATCAATGACGTGGACCGGGACGGAGCCAGACTCACCACAGGCTCGGAGGATACCAACATCCTCATGGAAAGGGTCACGATCAGGAATACTACCTATGACTCGATGGACTTGTTCATGGACACAACCGAGACGGTAACACTTCGGGATTCCACATTCGAATCATTAACGAACGAGGATGCCGTATTTATCCAGCAACCTGGGAGCGTCACCCTGGAACGTGTTTCCATCCACAATGATACAAGCTCGGGCTACGGTGTTCGGGTATATGGAACTATGGGAACCGGCGTCATCAACATCAGGGATAGTGCAATTACTGGAGGCAGCTGGCCCGTAGATATCTACGGAGCCTACACTGTGTCGATCAGGGACAACTGGATTTCAGGAGGAAGCTCAGGCGGCGTGAACCTCAGAGGAAGCGGATTCGGTTACTTCACAGCCGCCCTGACAGGCAACCACATCAGCGATAGCCCATCGGACGGATTGTTCATTCATGAGTATGTCGACGTAACGATGCATCAAAACAACCTGACCAATACAGGCGGGTATGCCCTGAACAATGTCTCGACGAACCCTGTGGACGCCGTCGACAATTACTGGGGGGTGACTGCCACAGCCGAGATGGACGCCGAGGGCTGCGTTTCCAATATCGAGACCATATTCGATTTCCATGATGATCCAGCCAAAGGCCTGGTGACCTACTGCGGGTATGCAACAGAGCCGTTCGGTGACACGTCGGCTCTCTATTTCCACAAGAGCGGCGGCCAGTACGAACTCCACTGGAACGCCAAAGGCAGCCTGACCTACGACCTCATCCGTGGGGATGTGGCGAACCTGGCCCTTGGTGTGGGAATCATCGACCTGGGTGCTGTTACTTGCGAAGAGCAGGCCAACGGCACCGGCATCATCGTCGATTCCAGCACCCCCCCTGCATTGGGCCAGACCTGGTTCTACCTCCTGCGGGATCATTCCACACCGGGGGACTACGGGCAGAGCACCGGTGGCCTGGAACGGATTCCCTCCAGCGGCGATTGCCCCTGATTTTTTGGGAATAGGCGAAAAGGTGCCTGACCCCTTAAAATAGCCCCGGCATGAGTTCAGACAAACCCGAACGGGACGAAAAGACGATCACCCGGGAGAAGGATCGCGTCAAGCGGCCCCGGCGGTGGAAGGTCGTGATGCACAACGACGACTACACCACCATGGAATTCGTCCTGGATGTGCTGGTGCGGCACTTCAACAAAACCAGTACCGAGGCGACCCACATCATGCTGCAGGTACACTACAAGGGGATCGGCACTGCCGGTGTGTACACCCGGGACCTGGCTGAAAGCAAGGTTGCCGCCGTTCTCAAGGATGCAGAGGAACGCGGACAGCCGCTGAAGCTCACTACGGAGCCGGAATGAAACTATCCACCGATCTTCAGATCGCCATCTCCGTCGCAATGACCGAAGCGGCGGGGCGCGGGCACGAGTTTGCCGGGCTGGAGCACATGATGGTGGCCCTGCTGCTGGATGAAAAGACCAGCCGGGTCCTGCGTCACGCCGGCGCCGATACCGACGTCCTCAAAGAAGGCCTCATCGGGTTCCTGGACGAGGAAGTGGAGGTTCTTCCGGTAGACAAACAGGGTGACCCGGAGTTAAGCCGGGGAATTCAGAGCGTCATGACACGAGCCCTGGCCCACACCGAAGGTGCAGGCCGGCAGGAGATGGAAGGCTACGACATCCTGGTTGCGATGTTCGACGAGCCGGACTGCTTCGCCGTCCACTTCCTGGAACAGGCCGGGGTCACCCGGCTGGACATCGTGAACTACCTGGCACACGGCATCTCCCAAATCGACCCTGCCGGAGTCCCTGCCGGCGCGCCGCTGGATGACGACGAGGACACCGCCGCAGCCGATCCCCTGGACAGCTTCACCCGGAACCTCACTGCCCTGGCCCGTGAGGGGAAAATCGATCCACTCATCGGGAGGGAGCGGGAGATCGACCGCGCGATCCATATCCTCCAGCGCAGGCGAAAAAACAACCCGGTCCTGGTCGGCGATCCTGGAGTCGGCAAAACCGCCCTGGTGGAAGGGCTGGCCTGGCTCATCGCCCACGACAACGTTCCGGACCCGCTGAAAGGGGTGGCCATCCATTCCCTGGACATGGGCGCCCTCCTGGCAGGGACACGGTACCGTGGCGACTTCGAAAACCGCATGAAGGGAGTCCTGCACTCCCTGGAATCCAAGGCCCACTCGATCCTCTTCATCGACGAGATCCACACGCTGGTCGGCGCCGGCGCCACCGGTTCGGGCACTACCGACGCCTCCAGCCTGCTGAAGCCGTCCCTGGAGGCCGGCGCCCCCCGGTTCATCGGCGCCACGACGTGGGAAGACTTCCGGCAGTACTTTGAACGGGACCGGGCCCTGGCCCGACGCTTCCAGAAGGTGGAAATCAAGGAACCGTCGGTGGAAGACACCGTCAAGATCCTGCAGGGGTTGAAATCCCGCTACGAGGACCACCACGGCATCCGGTACACCAAGGCAGCCCTCACCGCCGCTGCCGAACTGGCCGGACGGCATCTGCGGGACCGCAAGCTGCCGGACAAGGCGATCGACCTCATGGACGAGGCCGGCGCCACCGCCGCCCTGGCCGGCCGTAAGCAGGTCGGTGCCCTGGATGTGGAACGGGTCCTGGCCGGAATGGCCCAGATCCCGCTCCAGACCGTCAAGGGTAGTGACCGTGATCGACTGAAAGGTCTCGAGGACCAGGTCCGCGGGGTTGTTTTCGGGCAGGATCACGCCATCGAAAAACTGATCACCGCAATCAAGATGGCCCGTGCGGGACTGGGCCGACCCGACACCCCGGTCGGTTCGTTCCTGCTCACCGGACCCACAGGTGTGGGAAAGACCGAAGTCGCCAAACAGCTTGCGGTCGCACTGGGGATCGCGTTCCTTCGCTTCGACATGAGCGAGTACATGGAGCGACACTCTGTCTCCCGATTGGTTGGCGCACCTCCCGGATACGTCGGGTACGACCGGGGCGGCCTTCTCACCGAGGCGGTCAACCAATCGCCTCATGCCGTGCTGCTCCTGGACGAGATAGAGAAAGCCCATCCCGATGTTTTTAACATCCTCCTGCAGATCATGGATCACGGCACCCTCACCGACACCAACGGCAAGGAAACCGATTTCCGACAGGTCGTTCTGCTCATGACCTCCAACGTTGGCGCCCGGGAACTGGCCGGCAGGCAGGTCGGCTTTGATGGCGGCACGACCCGGGAAGGGGCCGATCAGCAGGCGTACGAGAAGATGTTCAACCCTGAGTTCCGCAACCGCCTGGACGGCCGGATCTCGTTCAAGCCGCTCTCCACCGGCGTCATGAAGAAGATCGTGGACAAATTCCTTGCCGAGCTCAGGGACCAGCTGAAGGATCGCAAGGTCGAATTGACCATCACCGACGAGGCGCGGGAGCTCCTGGCCCGCCTCGGTTACGATCCGGCCTTCGGCGCACGTTTCCTGGCCCGGCTGATCGACGAGAAGGTCAAGAAGCCGCTCACCGATCAGGTATTGTTCGGAAAGCTGGAAAATGGCGGAACGGCGCGGATACTTGCCGACGGGGATGCGATCCTGGTGGACTACAGCTAGACTGGCTGATTCAACCAGCCCTAATCTCTGGAAAGGACCGTCATGAAGTCAGTCATTCTTTGTATCTCACTGTGTCTTGCGCTCCTCACCGGTTGCGCGGCATCCGCCAATGAACAGCCTCCCGTCCTGGATACCGACGACCAGAAGGCGCTCTACGCCGTCGGGTTCGCTCTCTCCCAGAACCTGACCACCCTGGATCTGACCCCGGAAGAACTGACCCTGGTCCAGCGCGGGCTGAGTGACGGAATCCAGAAAGTTGACGAGCCGTTCGACATCCAGGCGTTCATGCCCCAGCTGGAGCAGATTTTTGACGGTCGCGTACGAGCGAAGATCGAGCGCGAGAAAGCAGCCGGTCTTGCGTTGGTGGAAGCGGCCAAGGCGGAAACCGGCGCGAAGGTCCTGCCCTCCGGCGCGGTCTATCTTGAAACCGCCGCCGGCACCGGAGCCCAGCCGGCCATCACCGAACGGGTCAAACTGCATTACCACGGCACCTTCCACAACGGCGACGTGTTCGACAGTTCGGTGGACGCCGGTGAGCCGGCAGAGTTCACCCTGAATCAGGTCGTCCCCTGCTTCGGCGAAGGCGTCTCCAGCATGAAGGTCGGCGGCAAGGCGAAACTGACCTGCCCTCCGGAGGCTGCTTACGGTGAATCCGGCCGTCCCGGCATCCTCCCCGGCACCACCCTGATCTTCGAGGTGGAGCTGCTGGACATCCTGGCTGCACCGGCGGCTCCGGCTGTGCCTTCCGGCAACTCCGACATGGGCGAGAGCCCGGCGGAGTAAAGTCTCTCCCCTGCGCTAGACGTACCGGCCGTCCCGCATCAGCGGGGCGGCCACACCGTCTTCTCCAACCAGATCCACCGACAATACGCTGACCTGGGGCTGCACTTCCGGGATGTAGACCCGGTCGATGTGGACCACCTTGTCCGGTGAGCTGAAATCATCCGGGCCAACCTGTCCGCCAAAATGGTCACTGCGGCCGAAGGCGATGTGCAGTCCGAGTTTCTCGTCAAGAAGCAGGGAGCCGACCGGCTTGATGCCGTAACCGGCCAGGATGCCCAGGCCGAGTTCGGCCACGTTGCGATAGGCCGGTTCGTTATCAACCTCGGCCCGTTCCACCGCAGCCAGAGGGCCATCCCCCTCCACAGCCGTGATCCGGTTCTCCTCGATGCGGTAGACCATCAATTCGCCGTCCAGATCCAGCGGAAGCTCACCTTTGGTCCGGCTGGGATCTCCGGCTCTCTCCCCTTCATACGGCACGATGTAGGTCTCACCTGAGGGAAGGTTCCCGGCGATCCCGGGCTTGTTCAGGAGCCCGCCACTGGCGGTGCCTGTTCGATACCTCAGGTCCAGGGTCAGCCGGAACTCCCTGCCGTCGGCCGCCATCAGGATTTCCGCCGATGAAACCCGGTCGACCTTTTCCCTCAATTCGTGGCAACGCCTGTCGATCTCCTCCCAGTCCAGTCGCAGGGCCGGGATCATCGCCGCCCCGAACCCGGGCATGGTCGCCGCCCGGAATTGATGCTTCTTCGCCAGCAGTTTCAACGGCGCCGTAGCCGACAGCTCGGTAGGGGCGATGACGATCTGGTGGGAGGACAGGATTTCATCGAACGTGGTTTCCCGGCCGCTGTGATGGATGGTGCACCGCTCCGGAAGCTCGGCGTTGTTCCTGCGGACGTTGTCGTACACCACCAGCCCGGCAGCCTCGAGTCCAAGATCGGCAGCCCCTTCGTTCAGCTTGGCGGCCCAGTCGGCGGCCATTTCCCGTCGTGCGCGCCAATCCGGGTTGTCGGGCAACTCCCGGTCGGGCAGATCGCAGATCACCGCCAGGTTGCGATCTCCAGGCTGGGAGCCGAACACCCGGCGGACCAAGGTGATCAGTTCGTCTTTCGTTAAATCATGCATGGCCACCCTCCTGGGATACCGGGTTTTCGTCCAATCGCCGGGCAGGCAGTATACTCGTTGGACAATGCGTCACGCCGTTCTGATCCTGCTGCTTCTGCTGATCCCGGCCCTTTCCATGGCTGACGCCGAACTGGTCCTGGAAGACGGCCAGGTTATCAAAGGGACCGAGCTGGAGCGCAAGGACGACCTCTACATCCTGCACCTGGCCACCGGTGGAGTGCTGACCCTGCCGGCAGGACTGGTGAAGGAGTTCCGGCTGACGGTGGAAGGGGAACCGGAGGAAAAGAAGACCGCCCCTACCGGCGTACGGGAGACAGGGCCGGAGGAGCTGTCCGGCTCCGGCTCCACGCCCAGGCTTCCCCGGATGGGCGACCAGATCGAAGCGTTCGACAAGCCGCCGGCCCGGTTCCGCAACAACATCGTCGATTCCAGCTGGAGACCTGAAAGCGACTGGACCGACGATCCGGATCTGAACAACTTCAACCCGTCCCGCTGGTACAAGGCTCCTATCGATTCGACCTGGAGGCCGGAATCGTCTTACGACGACAGTGTCGATGTCTTCCGCGGGAACCGTTCCAGCTGGCAGCGCAGCATTGTCGATTCGACCTGGACGCCGTCGGACGGATTCGCCGGAGAGGAGATCTCCCTGGTCCCCAGGGAGGAATATGTCCCCCTGGTTACGTTCGAACCCTAGCCGGGGCCGGCCTTCACCACCCGGATCCGAACCGGTGCGATGCCGTCCCGGATCATATCCAGCTTCCTGGCCGCCCCGTACGAAAGATCGATGATCCGCCCTGCCACGAAAGGGCCACGGTCATTGATCCGGACCTTCAGCTCCCGGCCGTTCTTCATGTTCCGGACCAGGACCACAGTTCCGAAAGGCAGCGTCTTATGGGCGGCGGAAATGCCGTACATATCGTAGCGCTCTCCGTTGGCGGTGCGGCGACCATGGAACTTCTTTCCGTACCAGGATGCGATCCCTTCCTCATCCCAGGCGGAAGAAGGAGCCGCACCTGTAGACGGCGGCCTGTGCGGACCGCATCCTGCCGCCAGAAGCATGGCCGCTGCCAGGAACAGAATCGGCATCGATTTGGGAACTGCGATCACCGGGCAATTGTATTAAGGTAATCGGGAGACTCCAAGGGAGAACCGATGTCCGAATACATCCATGTCGGCTCCGCAACGCGGCTCACCAAGCTCACCCGGGGCAGTTCCAGGGTCTACCCCTGCAACGGTGAAGATGTGGCGGTATTCCGTACCCGAGAGGGGTACGTCGCCGTTTCCGACACCTGTCCCCACATGGGGGCTTCATTGAGCCACGGACGCCTTTCCGGGAACCAGCTTGAATGCAGTTGGCACGAGTGGAAATTCAACACCGACACGGGGGTGTCCGACGCCAGGGATTGGTGCTGCCTGAACGTGTACGACGTCCGCATCGACGGGGACAAGCTGTTCCTCCGGCCCAGGCCGAAACCTGAAAAGCCGATCAGGGACCGGTCTGCTCCCGATGCATCGGACGAAGAAAAATGGATAGAGTGGGATCCGGACCGTTACTTCAAGAAGCCGAAGGACCATGATAACGATTGACCATATCCGGGAAGCCCGGGAAAGGCTGGGCGACACCGTCCACCACACGCCGCTCCTGGAATCGACCTTCCTGAATCGACTTCTGGGCCACCGCATCCTGTTCAAGGCGGAAAACCTCCAGAAGATCGGAGCGTTCAAGGCCAGAGGCGCCCTCAACACGTTGCTGGTGCTGGAGGAGCGCGATGACCTGCCCCGGTCGGTCGTCAGCCACAGCTCCGGCAACCATGCCCAGGCGGTGGCCTGGGCGTGTGGACTGCTGAACATACCGTGCACCGTGTTCATGCCTGAAACGGCATCGGCCATCAAGCAGCAGGCCACCAGGGGGTACGGCGCCACGGTAGTGACTGCCCCGACACGCCAGGAAGCGGAAGCCGGTTCTGCGGCTATGCAACAGGACGGAGCCATGCTGCTCCACCCGTACGACCGGGACGAGGTCATCGCAGGCCAGGGCACAGCGGCCCTGGAAGTGCTGGAGGACGGCCTGTTGCCGACGGCCGTGTTCACACCCTGCGGTGGAGGCGGACTTCTATCGGGCAGTGCGGTCGTTTTCCGGGAACTGGCACCGAAAACGGCGCTCTACGGCGTCGAGCCGGTTGCAGCCAACGATGCGGCCCGATCCTATCGTTCCGGGTCCCTGTTCCGGTTCGACGAAGCTCCGAAGACACTGGCCGATGGCGTTCAGACCCTCAGCCTCTCGGAGCGGACCTTGCGCTACATTCGGCGAACCGACGGCATCATCGAGGTGGACGAAACGGAGATCGTGTACTGGACCCAATGGCTGACCCACCTCCTCAAGGTCACCGTGGAACCGACCGCCGTACTAGGGATGGCAGGGGCGGCACGCTGGCTGACCGGCAGGAAAAAACCGGAAACCGTACTGGTGATCCTGACCGGCGGGAACATGTCGATTGAAACACGGGCCCGGATCTGGGAGCACGACCTGCTCCAGGATGTCCCGGAGCCGGGACTCTAGCCGGCGTACAGGTTCAGATCGTTGGCGACGGCATCGGTCATCCCGAGGGTTTCCTGAAGATCGGGATGGCGCACAATGACAAACCCGTCGGAGATCTGGACCTGTTTCCAGTCCCTTCTGGGTGAGCCCACCGGCAACAGATCGATCCGGGCGATATGGGGACCGAACCGGTCCACGATTCCGTCCAAGCCGTCGATCCGTCGGATCCGGCCCTGACCCTGGGCCCGCTTGAACACGATCCCGCAGTTGTATTTCCGCTCCACGGTCTGGGTGAAGCGGTCATGAACCACCGCTTCGGCCCAGCCCCGGAACACGTCGATGTCGCAGGCGTAGTTCATCAGCTCCACTGCGTTGGCGCCAGGCGGCCTGCCGCCGATCTCGCCGAACACCGCCTCTCCATCGGCCTTGAGGTACCACTCCATGTGGGTGAATCCGGTTCGGAACTGCAGTGCGTCAAGAACCTTGAACCCCATCTCACGTCCGGCGGCCAGCTTGGGATCGTCCACATCCCGCAGGGCAATGGCCTGGGGGCTGATCCACTCCTTGAGCTTCCCTTCCAGGGGCCGTGGCCGGTACCACATCATGTTGAAGTAATGCACCGTACCGCCTGAGCAGATCGTATCGAAGGTAAACTCCTCCCCCTCCACGAACTCCTCCACGGAAACTTCCTCGACGTGGCGGACCGCTCCGATCGCCTGATCCAGCTCCTCATCCGAGTCGACGCGGTAGGTATCGGTGGCGCCGGCGCCGGCGATCGGCTTCACGATCACCGGGTAGCCGATTTTCTCAACCGCCTCCCGGGCCTCGTCGGAAGTCCTCACACGGTAATGATGCGGAGTCCGGATGCCGGCATGATCCAGGACCTGCTTCATGGTCTCCTTGTCCCGGAACGGCACGGTCTGGGCCACGGTCAGTCCCGGCAGGCCCAGGGCTTCCCGGAACGCAGCCGCCAATCCCATTCCGGGCTCCCAGAGACACTCCACACGGTCGATCTGCATCTGGTCCGCTATCCGCCGGATCTGGGCAACGCTGGTGCTCTCGTCCCATAGCGACTCGGCCTGGAAATACGCCGACAGGGACTTTTTGACATCCCCGTCGAGGCCGGCCTGGGGCTGGTCGCCGAAACCGATCACCTGTGCGCCGACTTCCGCCAGTCCCCGGGTAAACCGTTGCATTTCCGCCGGGTACCCCGGCGAGATCATCAAAACGTTCATGGCGGCAGTTTATCAAAAGGGGGACCGTCCCTGTTACAATCCGGCCATGCGGCAATATCTCAATCTGTTGCAGACGATCCTGGATGACGGCGAGTGGACCGAAAACCGCACCGGCGTCCGGTCCAGATCGGTCTGGGGCCACCAGTTGCATTTCGACCTGGCGGCGGGCTTTCCGCTGGTAACCACCAAGAAAGCCCACCTGCCCTCCATCATCACCGAACTGCTGTTCTTCATCCACGGCTATACCGACGTAAGATGGTTGCAGGAACGGAAATGCCGCATCTGGAACGAGTGGGCCACCCCGGAGCACTGCCGCAGCCGCGGCCTTCTAGAGTTCGATCTCGGTCCGGTATACGGCTGGCAGTGGCGCCACTTCGGCGCCGAGTACCGGGGGATGAAATCGGACCGGTCCGACTCCGTGGACTATACCGGCCAGGGGGTCGACCAGCTGCTCTGGGTCCAGGACCAGATTCGGACCTGCCCCGACAGCCGCCAGATCATCCTGAACGCATGGAACGCTGTGGACAAACCGAAGCAGGCCCTGCCTCCCTGCCATGTACTGGTGCACTTCCGGGTGTACGGCGACCGCCTCTCCACCCACATGTTCCAGCGCAGCTGCGACGCTTTCCTGGGCGTACCGTTCAACATCGCCAGCTATGCGCTTCTTACCGTGATGATGGCCCAGGCCTGCGGCCTCAAGCCGGGCACCTATACCCACACCCTCAGCGACGCCCATATCTACGAGAACCACATGGAACAGGTCAAGGAGCAGCTGGGGAGGGAGCCGCGTCCCCTGCCCCGATTGGAAATCAACAACGAAATAAAGGATATAACCCGGTTCGGCAAGGACGATTTCAAACTCACCGGCTATGATCCCCACCCGGCGATCAAGGGCAAGGTTGCGGTCTGAGACCGGCATGATCGGCATCGTCGCCATGAACCGGGAGGGATGCATCGGCAAGGGCAACGACCTGCCGTGGCACTACTCCGCCGACCTGAAGCTGTTCAAAAAACGCACATTGAACGGCACCGTCATCATGGGCCGCAACACATGGGACAGCCTCCCCCGGAAACCGCTGCCGAAGCGGGACAACGTCATCCTGACACGGGAACCCTCAGCCCTGGCCGCCACGATCCGGGACCTGCCCCGTGTCCACAGCGTGGACGATCACAACCTGGTCCGCCTTCTGGCCGGATGTCCTGCGCCCCACTTCGTCATCGGCGGCAAGCAGATTTTCCAGCTTCTGGCGGACCGCATCGACGAATGGTTCGTCACCCTGGTGCCCGACCAGGTCCCGGATTGCGACGTGCATTTTCCATTCTCACTGGAAGAAACTTTCCAGGAGGAGGAGCGGACCGACCTGCCGGAAGGGTGCATCCTGATCCGTTACCTTCGCAAGCCGGAGGGCTGGGGTCGATGATCCGCAGAGCATTGCCGCTGGCTCTACTGCTGATGACACTGGCCGGATCTGCGGCAGCCGGCGAGCCGGTCCGGGCCGAAGGCACATTGGTCTGGGTGTTTTCCGATGAACTGGATTTCATCGGCGACATCAACGTGGAGGTTCCGTTCCGGATCGGGAAAAAGTCGAAGCTCTACTTCGCCATGGACACGACCACCGCTATCGAGAAGACCACTTCCGACTTCACATTCATCGTTCGGGACATGCTGTACCGCGCCGACGTCGGCACCCGGATCGGACCATGGTCCCTGTTCGCAGGGCAAACCGGCCGGGCTCTGGTGGATTCTCCCGGTCATGGCTACATGCGTTACCTCGGCGGCGGGTGGGAAACCGCCGGACAGGCCTGGGACCTGGGGTTCAGCGCCGGACTGGTTCTGGACGACCAGCGCATCGATGCCGACGGCTTTGCCCGGGGCAATGTCGCGTGGAGGAAGCCCTGGCGGAAATTCAGGGTCGGCTTCGACCTGTCGGTGGACGGCCTGGTTTCCTCCAGCGATTTCGGCGCCGATTACCGCGGCGGCCCCCGGATCGGGTTCGTGCTCCCAGGCGGCCGTCACGCCGACCTGTTCGTGCACTACCTGGACGGCAACAACCCCCTGGGACTGCAACTGTCCGGAGTTCTGGCCGGGATCGACCTGCTGGAGGCGCCGACGGGAGACCTGAAACCGGTAGCCGGGAACGGTGGCGACATCGACGGCACCATCGCCCTGGGCGGTGGCAGCGACCTCGCTTTCGGCCGGATGCGGATGCGGGTTGTTTCACCTTCCTTCGCCGGTGACTGGCGCGCCCTGATTGAAGTCGACGGCAATGTTCTCAGGGGAGACGACAACGACGAGCTGTACTACCTGTACCACGTCGGCGTGGAGAAGCGCCGGGATTCCCTGTCGGCCGGCGCTTACTATTACCATCGCTCAAACCACCTGGCCGCTACCGCCAACGATACCGTCACCAGCATCAACGTCCTGGAAGCCGGCCTTGAGACCGGGAGCTACGGCCGGTTCAGGGAGGATTCCGGTCTGGACTGGCGTGTTCGCGCCGGCTACCTGGTGGACTCGGCATTCGGCGAGGAAGAACGCTGGCATGTCCGTGGCGGCATACGCTACCTGCTCCATACCGGAACGCGCTGGTCGCCGTTCCTCGAACTGGAAGGCGAGGCCGGCGATGTGAACCGTACCGTTGCGAGGGCCGGCGTCCTCCACGGATCCGGACCCGGGTTCCACCTGGAGTACCTGGACGAGGACCAGTTCTTCGGCGCCGACAAAACCGCCTGGCTTCTGCAGGCGACCTACCTCTACTAGATGTCCCACCGTCTGGCCTTGAACCGGGAAGGTGAATGGATGTGGGACGGAGTGGAAGTCACCCATCCCGGCACTCGCCGGTTCCTGTTCGAGCACCTCATCCGTGACGAAGGTGATGAGCTTTTCGTTCGGTGCGGTTCGGACCAGACCGAGGTGGAGGTTGAAGACGTCCCGTTCATCATCCGGTCGGTGCATATCCCCAGGGAGGAGCACAGTACCGAACGGATCGTCATCATCCTCCAGGACGGATCGGAAGAACGCCTGAACCTGCGTTCCCTCCGCATCGGACCTGCCGCCGCCCTGTACACCAGGGTTCAAGGCGGTGGACGGGGCGGCCCCTTCGACGCCAGATTCAGCCGGGCCGCTTACCATCTGCTGTCGGAATGCATCGAGGAAACCGGGGACGGACGGTTCGTGATCAGGTTCCAGGGCAACGCCTACCTGATCGAATGACGGCGTTTTCCGGTTCGGCTCTTGTCTAATTCAAACCTTTCAGCCTATTCGCCTCAAAATCTACCAAGATGACCGGCTTCTGATTACAACATTCCTCGTTTCGCCAACTCCCTATTTCGCCTATATTGAACGCACTACCACGCTAGCGGTTACGGGAGCGTTGACATGAATCGACTTTCAAATTGCCTGTTGGCGGTAATCTGTCTCTATATGATGGCCGGCGGAGTTGCTGTGGCCCAACAGGAAACCATCTACCGGTTCGCTCCGGGGCAAGATGGAAACTGGCAGGCGCCGAATCGATTCCACCGTTTCTCGGTGCAGATTGGCGCCGACCGGATCTCGCTGCACGATCCCTCCGGATTGGATGGAAGCCCGGTCCTGACCCTGGATTTCGTCGCCGTGTCCGCAGGCTCCCACAGGCAGGTGCCGGGAATCCCTCGGGTCGCCGTTTCCGGATCCCGGGTCGAACGTTTCTTCGACGGGTTCTCCGACTGGTACATCAACGACCGCAAAGGACTGAAACAGGGGTTCACGATCGGAGCAAGGCCGACTGGAGACAGCACCGGCCTCCTGACCCTGCACTTCGCTATCGGCGGATCGCTTTCCGCATTTCCCGCCCCCGACGGATCGTCCGTTGTTTTCCGTAATTCCACCGGTCGGGCGATCTATCACTACGGCGAGCTTGTGGTGTTCGATGCCACAGGACAGGTCCTGCCGTCCTACTTCGACTTCGAAAACGGCCGATTGGCGATCCGGGTCGACGATGCCGAGGCGGTCTATCCCATTACAGTGGACCCGCTGCTCACTTCCAGTTCCTGGTCCCTGGACGGTAACAAGAGCGGCGGTTCTTTCGGAGAAGCCGTTGCCACGGCTGGGGATGTCAATGGGGACGGGTTCAGTGACCTGCTGGTGGGAGCGCCGGGATGGGCAGACGCTCAGACGGGTGAGGGGCGCGTCTATCTCTACCTTGGAAGCAGCGCAGGACTGTCTTCTACTCCGGCATGGTCCGTTGACGCCGATCAGGCAGGAGCCGCACTGGGTACAGCGGTCTCCACGGCAGGCGACGTCAACGGCGACGGTTATGACGATTTTCTGGTTTCTGCCCCTGGCTATGATGGCGCCTTTGCCGATGAAGGACGAGTGTTTCTGTACCTGGGTTCGGCCACTGGGCCCTCGGTTACCGCGGACTGGTCTGCCGATGGCGGTCAGAGCGGTTCCGATTTCGGCGCAGCCCTTTCCTTCGCTGGTGATGTGGATGGAGACGGCTACGATGACGTTTTAATCGGTGCACCTGGCCATGACGGCACGTGGGTCGATGAGGGCCGTGCTCACCTGTTCCCGGGATCGGCTACCGGTCCTGCGGCCTCCGCATCGTGGACGGCGGACGGCGGCCAGACCGGTGCCGCCTGGGGCGCCACGGTGGCCGGCGCCGGTGATCTGAACGGGGATGGGTTCGCTGACCTGGCAGTCGGTTCACCATTGTTCGATGCGCCTGCAGTGGACGCAGGACAGATCGCCGTGTTCCTCGGTTCTCTCGGTGGCCCGGCCGCAGTGGCGGACTGGACCGTGAACGGTGATCAGGCAGGCGGCCGACTGGGCGACGGACTGGCTTCTATCGGTGATTCCGATGGTGACGGCTACGCCGATCTGGCTGCAGCTGCTCCTTTGTACGACACTCCGGTGGTGAATGCCGGCAGGGTCTACCTGTTTTCCGGCGGTTCGGCGGTTCCGTTCGGTCCAGCCTCCTGGACGGCGGACGGCAGCCAGACTGCCGAGCAGTTCGGCTCCTCTCTGGCGGCTGCAGGCGATACCAACGGCGACGGCTATGCCGACCTCGCAATCGGCGCCCCCGCCTACGACGCTGTCGGCACCGGTGAAGGCAGGGCGGTTCTCTACGAAGGATCGGGTGCGGGCCTCCAGGCTCTCCCGGCCTGGAATTCGATCGGAGACCAGGACGGCGCCGCTTTTGGAACCGCAGTAACGTCCGCCGGCGACGTCAACGGCGACGGCTTCGGTGACCTGGCGGTCGGCGCTCCTTTGTACGACGTAGTCACAGGCAATAATGAAGGCAACGCGGTCGTCTACCTGGGTACTGCCGGTCTTGTGGCCACCTCTCCGGACTGGAACGTTCAGCCCCACAAGACCAACAACGAGTTCGCTATCGAGGTCGACATGGCCGGCGATGTCAACGGGGACGGTTATACCGACCTCATCATCGGTTCTCCCTGGTTCAACACCGGCCTCACTGAAATGGGCCGGGTTCTGATCTACCACGGTTCGCCGAACGGACCACCAGCCACCGAATCCTGGGTCGTCTGGGGAACACAGGAGGAGCAAGACTTCGGACATTCGGTATCTCATGCAGGAGACGTCAACGGCGATGGGTACGACGATGTCATTATCGGATCTCCGTTCTACGACAACCCGGAGTTGGACGAAGGCCGGGCCTTTCTGTTCCTGGGCTCTCCCACCGGGGTCGAGTTGACCCCTTCATGGTCCTACGACAGCAACCAGGCAGGAGGCGAATTCGGTTTTTCGGTGAGTAATGCAGGAGACGTCAACGGAGACGGCTTCGCCGATGTGCTGGTTGGCGCTCCAGGCTTCGACAACGGCGTATCCAACTCGGGGCGGGCGTACCTGTTTCTTGGTTCCCCATCCGGACTGTCGACGGTCCCCAACTGGTCCTACCAGGCGACGGCAGATACCGAACAGTTCGGCTACTCGGTGTCTCTCGCAGGAGACGTCAACGCCGACGGGTATGGCGACATCATCATTGGTGCACGACGCGCTCCCGGCAACGGCAGGGCGTATGTGTTCCACGGCTCTCCGACCGGCCCGTCCCTGGTTCCGGATTGGAGCAAGGGCGACATAGGCGGTCAGTTCGGCGTACATGTGGATACCGCCGGTGATGTCAACGGGGACAGCTTCAGCGATGTCGTGGTAGGCGCCTACCAATACAACAACGAAGGCAAAGCGTTCGTCTTCCACGGCTCTGCCGCAGGCCTGTCCACCACGGAAGCCTGGTCGGCAACAGGCGGTCAGGCGGGATCACAGTTCGGCGTAGCCGTGTCGGCAGCAGGCGACATCAACCATGACGGCTTCAGCGACATCGTCATCGGCTCGAAAAAATACGACAATCCCGAAATCGACGAAGGCAGGGCCTACGTCTACCTCGGATCCGCCACCGGGCTGGCAGCCGGACCGGCATGGACTCTTGAAATCGACAGTGCCGGTGCGAACCTTGGCAACTCTGTGTCCGAGGCCGGCGACGTCAACGGGGACGGCTTCGATGATCTGCTGGTAGCTGCGGACCAGTGGACCAATTTGGCAATCAACGAAGGCCGGGCGGACCTGTTCTACGGGGGCGCGAGCAATGGCTTGTCCCGTCTCCCACGGCAGGCACGAAGTGATGACAGCGCACCGATCTCCCTGGGCGGCCGCTCCGACTCCCAGTCGGGATTCCGGCTCAAGGCGCTGGGCAGGACCCCGGCAGGTCGCGATCGTATCCGCTTCGTCTGGGAAATTGAGCCCATCGGGACCCCGTTTGACGGGCTCGGCCTCTCCGAATCACTCACGATGGAAACGGCCGCCCCCACGGCGAGCGGCAGCTTCGTCCCGTTCAATGAACCGATCTCGGGTCTCAACCCGGTCACCGCCTACCACTGGCGTGTTCGCATCGTCTCCGACAACCCGCTCTTCCCCCGCTCACCGTGGCTGACAATGCCGGGCAACACGATCGCCGAACTGGAACTCCGTACCGACGGATGCACCGACAATGACGGTGATGGCTACGGCGCCACCGGCCATGCCAGCTGCCCTCAGGGCGCGACACCGGATTGCGATGACACCAATGCGGCGGTCTACCCCGGCGCGACAGAAGTCTGTGACGGCGTCAACAACGATTGCAGCGATCCGGGTTGGCCGGACACTACCGGCGGGATCGACGAGAACCTGGACGGCGACAACTACTCCACTTGCCAGGGAGACTGCGAGGACACCGACCCGACCATCAACCCGGGCGCAACTGAAATCACCTGTGACAGCATCGACCAGAACTGCAACGGAATCGCAGACGACACACCGGACACCGACGGCGACACTTTCACGGTCTGCACCGATTGCGATGACGCCAACGCTGCCGTCTATCCGGGTGCAGCCGAGGTTTGTGACGGAGTCAACAACGATTGTGATGATCCTTCCTGGCCGGGTACGACAGGCGGAATCGAAGAGGATCTGGATACTGACAACTATTCGGTTTGCCAGGGCGATTGCGTCGATACGAACCCGGCAATAAACCCGGGAGCTGCAGAGATATTCTGTGACACTATCGATCAGAACTGCAACGGTCTGGCCGATGACTCGCCCGACGTCGACGGCGACACCTACAGCGTCTGCGACGGTGACTGCAACGATACCAATCCTGCAATCAATCCGGGTGCAACGGAAATAACCTGCGACCTGGAGGACCAGAACTGCAATGGTGATATCGACGAAGACCCGGATGCGGATATAGACGGCTACGGCCGGTGCTCGGGTGACTGCGATGACGCCGACCCCGCCATCAACCCGGGAGCTGCAGAGATTTTCTGCGACAGCATCGACCAGAACTGCAACGGGTTCGAGGACGACGCTCCTCTCACAGACACCGACGGTGATACGTATACCTACTGTCTCGACTGCGATGACACCGACCCGGCCATCAACCCGGGAGCCGCCGAGATCACCTGCAACGGCATCGACGAGAACTGCAACGGCCCTGCCGACGACACCAGGGATCTGGATGACGACACCTATTCGGTCTGTGTGGACTGCGACGACACAGACCCGGCTATCAACCCGGGAGCCGCCGAAATCACCTGCAACGGCATCGACGATAATTGCAATGGAGCCGACGACGAAGCTCCGGATGTTGACGGGGATACGTATGGCCTGTGCAGCGGTGACTGTGACGACTCCGATCCGGCCATCAATCCGGGCGCGGCGGAACTTACATGCAACGGTATTGACGAGAACTGCAATGGCACCGCCGATGACGCGCCAGACGTTGATGGAGATACGTACAGCATCTGCACCGGGGACTGCAACGACACCGACCCGGCGGTCCACCCGGGTATGGTCGAAATTACATGTAATGCCGTCGACGACAACTGCAACGGCCTGACGGACGACACACCGGACGGAGACGGCGACACCTATTCCATCTGTGTCGATTGCGATGATACCAACCCTCTGATCAATCCTGCCGGCAGCGAGATCACCTGCAACGGCATCGACGAGAATTGCAACGGCGCCCTGGATGACACTCCAGATGGGGACGGTGACACGTATTCCGAATGTGACGACTGCAACGACGCCGACCCGGCCATCAATCCGGGTGCCACCGAGATCACCTGCAACGGCATCGATGAAAACTGCAACGGCGCGGCGGACGACACGCCAAACGTCGACGGCGACGCGTACACCATCTGTGACGGCGACTGCGACGACACCAACCCTGCAATCAACCCCGGCGTTACCGAGATCACCTGCAACGGTATTGACGAGAACTGCTCAGGACCGGCTGATGACGAACCGGACGCGGATGGGGACACCTACTCCACATGTGTCGACTGTGATGACGCCAACCCGGCCATCAATCCCGGCGCCACGGAAATCGCCTGCAACAGCACTGACGAAAATTGTAACGGTGCACTGGATGACGAACCGGACACTGATGGAGATACCTACTCCGATTGCATCGACTGCGACATCACCGATCCGGCTATCAACCCGGGCGCCACCGAGATCACATGCAACGGTATCGATGAAAACTGCACCGGACCGGTGGACGATGAACCAGACGTAGACGGCGACACATTCTCCGTATGTAACGATTGCGACGATACGGACCCGCTAATCAATCCGGGCGCTACAGAAATCACCTGCAACGCCATCGACGAGAACTGCAACGGTGCTCTCGACGATGAACCGGATGTGGACGGCGACACGTTCTCGGCCTGCGTCGACTGCGACGATACCGATCCGGCTATCAACCCGGCTGCTACAGAGATAACCTGCAACGCCATCGACGAGAACTGCAACGGCGCTGCAGACGATACTCCCGATGTGGACGGCGACACTTTCACCGTCTGTGCCGGCGACTGCGACGACACGGACCCGGCCATCAACCCAGGTGCTGCCGAAATCACCTGCAACGCCATCGACGAGAACTGCAATGGTGCGTTGGATGACGAACCGGACACCGACGCCGACACCTACTCTGATTGCATCGACTGCGACATTAACGACCCGGCCATCAACCCGGGTGCTACCGAAATCACCTGCAACGCCATCGATGAAAACTGTAATGGTGCTCTTGATGACGAGCCGGACACCGACGCCGACACCTACTCTGATTGCATCGACTGCGACATTAACGACCCGGCTATCAACCCGGGCGCCACAGAAATCACATGCAACGGCATCGACGAGAACTGCAACGGACCTGCCGACGACACTCCCGATA
>JACXWD010000081.1 GCA_014764515.1 Candidatus Polarisedimenticola svalbardensis
GGGGGATCAGTTCAGCGGAAGCCAGGCTGCGCCGGAAGGTCAGGATGAACAGCGCTCCCGCCGCCACAACCGGAGCCAGCTCCCAGATCCCCAGAACCGGCGCCTCGGGCCGCAACGCCGGCTGGACGGTGAGGTACAGGTCCAGCCAATGGCCGACCAGCAGCAGGCCCGCAACCTTGAGCAACAACGATTCGTTACGCTTGGAGGAGCGGGGCAGCAGGATCAGGAACGGCACAACCCAGTTCACCAGCCCGTTGACCGCGCTCAGAACGGCCCACGCACCGGAATGGCGACTCTGGAACCAGGTCACCTCTTCCGGGAGATTGCTGTACCAGATCAACACGTACTGGCTGAACCACAGATAAGCCCAAAACGAAGAGAATCCCAGAAGCAGTTTCCCCAGGTCCTGAAGATGGTTTTCGTTCACCAACCCGGCCAGGGCGCCGCTCCTCCTGAGGAGGATTACCGCCACGGTGATGAACGCCAGGCCGCTGACGAACGTGCCGGCAAACTGGTAACCGGCGAACAGCGTGCTGAACCAGTGTGGCTCCAGGGACATGAGCCAGTCGAACGACGCCACGCTGAACGTTATCGCAAAGGTGACCAGGAACAGGGCGCTGACCGTACGGAAACGCAGGTTGCCGGCAGTACCGCCCTCGCGATCCTGGCGGAGTGAAATACGCCGCATGACCATCTGGAAAACGGACCAGATCACCAGCACTGCCACGGCCCGGGTCAGGAAGAACGGCACATTCAGCCAAGAGCTCTTCCCGCTAAGGATCGGATCGGCCAGGACGGTCTCAACATGGGACCACTCGAACAGCACACTCATGCCGCCGATCAGGGTCATAATCATCAGGATCGCGCCGTAAGGCAGGGTCGCTGCAGCCGCCTCGGGGATCCGCTTGAACGTAGTGAACCAGCCTCCGGAGGAGACCGCCTGGGTAGCAAGGAACAACATCCCGCCCAGAGCCAGGCCGACCCAGAACATCGCCGCGATCAACAGGTTCGGCCAGGTCCGTTCCGGGGCCAGGATGATCCCGGCGAAGGTCACAAGGCCGGCCAGCGCGGCCACAACCAGAAGAACCCGTGTCAACGACCGTGATGTGAAGGTCCGCTCCCAGGTTTCGGTGCCTGGTATGCCCCGGGCAATACCGCGAAGAGAGCTCATGGCGTGGACCCCGCTTCCTGCAGCCGGCGGATATGGCGCACCGCCTCCCAGCGATCGGCACGGCCGACCTGGGGTCCGTAAGCGGCCATGTTGCCCTGGCCGAACGTGATGATGTGGAACATCTGCCCGTCGGGCAGATCCCGTGAATGTTCCAGCAGGAGCGACGGCGGCGGCGGCACACCCTTTCGGGTCACCGGACCATCGCCTTCGCCACCCGGCCCATGGCAGGTGGCACAGAACGTCGTGTAGACGAAGGCGCCGCGCTCGTCGGAGTCGGCGTCGTCTTCCATGTCAGGAAGGCTCAGTTCCAGGCCGGCCCGTGTGGCCTCTTCCGGTGTTGCCTCGTACCCCAGCGGAAGGTGCCCCCTGGCGACGGCGCCCTCAGGCGGGCGGAGATCGATGTTTCGGTCCGGGTCCAGGACCGGTGGGGCCGCCTGGGCTTCGTGGGCCAGGGAGTTCACCATGTTGGGGAAGTACTGTAGATTCCTGCGGGTAGGATCGGAAGGGATCGCCCCATGGGCGGCCACCAGGCCCAGCAGCAGTAAGGCCAACAACAGGTTCAGCCATCCCAGGCGGCTCATGGTCCCTCCTCGGTGGGAACCTCGGTGATTTCGATCGCCCCATGTTCCCGCAGCATCTCCTCTGCCAAACGGGGGTGGAGTTCGGCGTCGGTCTGGCGGATCGCAAGAAGGAAGTGATCGTCGGTGATGCGGGGGTCGGTAATCGCCGGCTTGCGGAACGGATGCAGGCCGGTCCGGGTGAACAGTACGAAGATGATTCCCAATCCTGCCATGAGAATGGCGGTCTCGAAGGTCACCGGGATAAAGGCAGGCAGGGAGTTCAGGGGCTTGCCGCCGATGTTGGCCGGCCAGTCCACCGCCGAGGCCCAGATCTGGAAGTACAGCATGGCGGCGGCGCCGAAGATCCCCAGGCCGAAACAGGCCAGGGGCAACAGGGACGGCTTCAGCCCCATGGCCTGGTCCAGTCCGTGGACCGGATACGGGGTAAAGACGTCGATGATTTCGTAGCCTCGCTCCCGGCAGTCCCGGGTAGCGGCCAGGATCTGATCTTCCCGGTTGAAGACGGCATGGATTCGCCGGTTCATGAATCACCTCCGCCGCGGGACCGTCCGTAACCGAGGACGCCCTTGACCTCCGCCATGGCCAGCACCGGCAGGAAGCGGCAGAACAGGAAGAACAGCGTAAAGAACAGACCAAAGCTGCCTGCGAAGGTGGCGATTTCTATTTTGGTCGGAACGTAGTAACTCCAGCTGGACGGCAGGAAATCCCGGTGCAGGGAGGTCACGATGATGACGAAACGTTCGAACCACATCCCGACGTTGATCAGGATCGACAACACCCACACGATCAGGAAGTTGCGCCTGATTTTGCTGAACCAGAACAACTGGGGCGTCAGAACATTGCAGGTGACCATGGTCCAGTACGCCCAGGCGTACGGTCCGAACGCCCGGTTGATGAAGACGAACCGTTCGTATTCGTTCCCCGAGTACCACGCAATGAAGAACTCGGTGGCGTAGGCGGCGGCGACGATACCGCCGGTGGCGATGATCAGTTTGCACATCGCCCCGACATGGCGCTCGGTGATGTAGTTTTCAAGATGCATCGTCTTCCGGGCGATCAGCATGAGGGTCAGGACCATGGCCAGACCGGAAAAGATCGCCCCGGAAACGAAGTACGGCGGGAAGATGGTGGTATGCCAACCGGGGATCACCGAGGTGGCGAAGTCCATGCTGACGATGGTGTGCACCGAGAACACCAGAGGGGTCGCCAACCCGGCAAGGAGCAGGTAGACCGTTTCATAGCGGTGCCAGGTCCGGAATCCGCCGTCCCAGCCCAGAGAGAAGAACCGGAACAGTTTCTGTTTCAGCCCCTGGGCCCGGTCCCGCAAGGTAGCCAGGTCCGGCACCAGGCCGATGTACCAGAACCCGAGAGAAATCAGGAAATAGGTCGAAATGGCGAACACATCCCAGCACAGCGCCGACCGGAAATTGATCCAGAGCGGCCCCCGGGTGTTGGGGTACGGGAACACGAAATAGGCCAGCCAGGGCCGTCCCATATGGATCAGCGGGAACAGGCCGGCGCACATCACAGCGAAGATCGTCATCGCCTCGGCGGAACGGTTGACCGCCGTTCGCCAGCGCTGACGGAACAGGAACAGTACGGCGGAGATCAGGGTGCCGGCATGGCCGATCCCGACCCAGAACACGAAGTTGGTGATATCAAAGCCCCACCCGACGGTGCGATTGAGGCCCCAGACGCCGATACCCTTGGCCATGAGGTAGGCCACCGAAGCAACGCCCAGCCCGAGGAGGGAAACGGCGATCAGAAAGCCGACCCACCACAGACCGGACGGTTTTCCATCCATCGGCGCGCAGACGTCACGGGTGACGTCGGCAGGCGTGAGGTTGCCGTCAACCAGCGGTTCCCGCAACGTGCTGTAGACCTCATGCGTGCTCATCAGGCTCCGCTTTCTCATCTCGATTACGCACCACGTCCAGGTAACCGACCACCGGCTTGATGCCGAGCTCGTCCAGAACCAGGTAATGACGGGAATCGTTTTTCCTGTGGGTGACCTGGCTCTCGGGATCGTTCATGTCGCCGAATGTGATCGCCTGGGCCGGGCAGGTCTGGGCACAGGCCGTCTGGATCTCTCCGTCCCGGATCGGACGGCCTTCCTGCTTGGCTGTGGACTTGGTCTCCTGGATGCGCTGGACGCACATGCTGCACTTTTCCATGACGCCACGGGAACGAACGGTGACATCCGGATTCAGGACCATGTTCTGCAGACGATCTTCCCGGGGATAGTCGAACCAGTTGAACCGGCGAACCTTGTACGGGCAGTTGTTGGCGCAGTAACGGGTTCCGACACAGCGGTTGTAGACCTGCTGGTTCAAGCCCTCGGCGCTCTGTGCGGTGGCCTGCACCGGGCAGACGGTTTCACAAGGCGCATTGTCACAGTGCTGGCACAACATCGGCATATGCACCACGTCCACGTCCTGGCCGTCACCTTCCCGGCCGTAGTAACGGTCGATGCGCATCCAGTGCATTTCCCTGGCCCGGAAAACCTCGTCACGTCCAACCACCGGCACGTTGTTCTCCGCCTGGCAGGCGATGACGCAGGCGGCACATCCGGTGCAAGCGGTCAGATCGATGGCCATACCCCAGTGATGGGGCTCCATGGTATGTTCGGGCCACAGCGAAGGGTGCTCGTGATGGGCAGCATACGTGGCGTGTGCAGCCAGGGTGGTTTCCCTGACCAGCGGCCTGCGCTCATGGCCGGGAATAGCCAGTTTCTCCGGCACGAACAACGAATGATGGATCTGGGTACACGCCAGATCCCGGGTCTTGCCGGTGGCCACAATGCCGACTTCCGTGCCGGTTGTCAGACTGCCAGTCGCGGACCCTACCAGACCTCCCCCGGGCACCGTCGGCTTTCCTTCCAGCCATTGAGGTCCGATTTTTGCGAAGCGATCGGTTCCGGAACGGCCCCAGCCCAGGGCAATCGCTACCAGTTTCGGGTGTTGACCAGGCTGGACCACCACCGGCAAGGTCAAAGCCTCGCCCTCCACGGCTTCGATCCGGACTTCATCCCCGGTCTGCACATCGAGCCGGGCTGCCGCCTCGGTACCCAGGGAAGCAAAGTTTTCCCAGGTCGACTTCGTGATCGGATCGGGCATTTCCAGGAGCCAGGGGTTGTGGGCGTGGCGACCGTCAAACACGGCCAGGGACGGATACAGCTCCAGGACGAAACTTCCCTCCCGGCGGGAGGCGAGCTGTTGCGGCGGTCTCGCTGCTGTGCGATCCATCGCGTCATGACGGACCGGCAGCGGTTCCACATCGGCGCGCCCGTCATGGAGGGTTTGGTCCCAAAAACTGTCGAACGGCAGGCCTCCCCTTCCGCGGGTGTGGACCCGGGTTCGCCAGTGCTCCCGCAGGATCTCCCGTGCCGATGCCGGCCGGCCGGACCAGGCGGCAAGGGTCTCCAGCAACGGTCGGCTTTTTCCGATCGGCCTCATAACCGGTTGCCGCACAGCCACCGTGCCGTTCACCGGTTCACTGTCACCCCATGCCTCAAGGTAATGGGGTTCGGGACAGGCATACCTGCACCGGGTCGAAGTCTCGTCACGCATGGAGGCGAAGCTGGCGGTTACCATCGGACCGTCCAGGGCGGCTCCGATTCGGCTGCCAGACGGCAGATCGTAAACGGGGTTCACATCCCGGAAGAAAATCGCGTCGACGCCATCTGCGGTCAGTTCATCGACCAGGTGCAAGATGGCGCTATCGTCCCCGACCCGCTGTTTCGATGACGCCGCCAGGTCGACTACCGAACCGTACGCTCCCAGCATGTCGTTGATGGTGTTCACCAGGATTTGCGTTTCAGGATCGTTCACCCCGCAAACGACCACGGCACTGCCCCGGTCAGCCGCCAGAAGGCGGCCTGCGATTTCGTTCAAGGCGCCATCCGGCAGGGAGTCGTCAACACCATGATGTCCGGCGAGCCGTGAGGCCAGCTGCGACAGGGCCTGGCCGGTAGAGCCTGGTTCGATGGTCCACCGCCGATCGGCGTTGGTACCGGTCAGTGTCATCCGGGATTCCAGCTGGGCATGCCAGGAGAACTGCTCCGGGAATTTCGGGTCCCGGCCACTGCGATAACCGGCCGTGTGTTCCACCGGCGAGATCCAGCTCCCCAGGAAATCAGCTCCGAACGAGACGATGACCCGGGCGTTTTCGAAGCGATAGACCGGCAACGCACGCACCTTGTGGGTCGCCAGGTGGGCATCCGGGATCGCCGACACGGAGAGCGGGTCGTAAGTGATCAGCCGGCCGTCGGGGAACGAGTCCAGGAACCTGTTGATGGAGGCCCGTTCCGCCGGGCCGCTGCACGAGTCCACCACGAACCGTACGGCGCCGCGTCCGTTTCGTATCGTCTCCAGTTTCCCGGTGATCTCAAGATCCTGCTCGTCCCACGCCACAGGCTGGCTGTCGGTCAGGGGAGCGGCCAGCCTTGCCGAGTCGTAGAGTCCGAGGACGCTGGCCTGGCCAATAGGGCAGAGGCCACCACCGGACACCGGATGGTCCGGATTGCCTTCCAGCTTCACCGGCCTGCCGTCCAGGTTCTTGGCCAGAATGCCGCACCCGGCGGGACAGGCGCCGCATACGGTGGCGTAGCGGTACGCCCGTCCGGGAACAACCTCTTCCGGCAGGGTCAGGTACGGAACCACGTTCCGTTCCAGCCCCCGGCTGCACCCGGCAAGGGTGGCTGCTCCCATGCTGAAGCCGGCCATTTTAAGGAAGGTTCGGCGCCCTACCGGGGCGGCATCGTCCCCTTCCACTTCGTTGGGGGATTCGACGCCTCCGATCTGCGCCAGTCCGTATTTGTCTTCACGTTCCTTCATCTTCATCTTCCAGCAACTCAGTAGTGACAGGCAACACAGTCCAGAGGCGGATTCACCGGCTTGCCGGCTTCGGTCCTTCCGGTGAGATCCCGGTGGCACCGTACGCACCAGCCCATGGACAGGGAGGCCTCCTGCCGAACCCGCTCCATGGTCTCCACCGCGCCGTGACAGCTCTGGCAGATGATCCCCGCCGCCACATGGGGGCGGTGATCGAACGCCACGAAGTCAGGGATGCTGTGGACCCTCTTCCAGACGATCGGCTCTCCCTGTTCCAGGGCGTCGTACAGTTTCTTCAACTCCAGGGAGGTCTGGGGTACCGGATCCCTCCCCTCCTCTCCCGCCAGTTTCTCCTCGGCACGGACCGCCCCGAGAACATCGGTGACATAACGGTGACAGTTCATGCAGACCCCTGCGGCGGGGATGCCGGCGCGGCGGCTCTTCTCGGCGCCGCTGTGACAGTACAGGCACGGAATCGCAAGCTCACCTGCGTGCAACCGGTGGGAATAGGCGATCGGCTGGGCCGGCTGATAGCCCTGGTCGTTCCCCGCCAGCCGGATCCTGCTTCCGCTCTTCACAAGCGAGATGGTCGCCAGGATCACGGCGCACAGGAGCAACAGGAACAGGATGCGGGTCTTCATCAGCAGGGGATCTCGGCGTTCTTGCGGGCGTAGAACCACCAGTTCACAACCAGGCAACTCAGGTAATACACGGCGAATCCGTACAGGGCGTATTCGGCATGGCCGGCCTTGATCTGCATGCCGAATATTCTCGGGATCAGGAATGCGCCGTAGGCGGCGATGGCCGAGGTCCAGCCCAGTACCGGCCCGGCCTGTTCCTTGGAAAAGATCATCGGGATCATCCGGAAGGTCGAACCGTTACCGATCCCGGTGGTGGCGAACAACAGGATGAAAAACAGCAGGAACGGCACGAAGTACTGTTCCGGCGTGGCGGATTTGGAAGCCTGGGCCACGCACCATCCCGCTCCGATGGTGAATCCGATCATGAGGATGGTGTCCCAGTGCGTCACCCGGGCCCCACCGATCTTGTCGGACAGCCAGCCACCGACCGGGCGGATCAAGGCACCGACGCCGGCGCCGATCCAGATGAATTTCGCGGTCATCGGCGCGTTCGGGTTGACGATCGCTTCGGCCAGCGCCTCGCCGGTGGCCGGGTCAACCCGGATGAATCCGAAGACGTCGTCGATCAGCTTGGGAAACGCGTTGGCGTACCCGATGAACGATCCGAAAGTCATGGTGTACAGCCAGGTCATGACCCAGTTGTGCTTATTGCCGAATATACGGAACTGGTCGTTGAGGCTAGTGCTGATCGCCTTCGGAGTGGCAAACTTCATCAGCAGCAGGGTGATGCAGACCACGACAATCAGGATGACAAAGATCTTCAGCAGTTCGGGAAAACCGCCCCAACTGGTTCGCATGAGGAACACACCGAACCCGCCGGCGGCGAACCCCAGGATCATGAGCCAGAGGTATTTGCCTGTAGCGATCGGGAACGGCCCACAGCGATGCTGGGGCAGGTTGTTCATGAAGAAGAACGCCAGGATCATGAACAAAGCCATGATTGGCACCCAGACAAGTGCGGCGTTCTGTATCCACATCGGGCTGTCCCCGACCTGATACGGGTCCCCTCCCAGGGTTCCGAAGGCGGCGAAGGTGATCACCCACGGGATCAGGAACTGCATGACCGAGACACCGGCGTTCCCCAGGCCCGCATTGAGACCCAGAGCCAGGCCCTGCATTTTCTTCGGGAAGAAGAAGCTGATGTTGGACATGGAGGAGGCAAAGGCGCCGCCGCCGACGCCGGACATCGCCGCCAGGATCACCAGGGTGGTAAAGGTCGTTCCCGGTTGCTGCAATGCGAAACCGGCGCCCACCGCCGGCAGGATCAGCATCAGGGTGGTGAGGAACTTGACGTTCCTGCCGCCGCAGATGGCGATCATGAACGAGTTGGGGATCCTGAGCGTTGCGCCCATGAGGCCGGCCACCGCCGGAAGCCCGAACAGCAGCGCCCGGTAGGCGTCGCCGCCGTACGGCTGGCCGCCTGAATCCAGGAAGTTGAACAGGGTCGGATCGGCGAAGTGGGCCTTCTGGATGAATTTGACGATCATCCCCCAGTACAGCCAGACGGAAAAGCCGCACAGCAGGTTCGGGATGGAAACCCACAGGTTGCGATTGGCGATTTTCTTTCCGGATCGCTCCCAGAAACCTTCGTTGTCCGGTTCCCAGTGCTTGAGGTTGATACCCCGTCCGGCGTCGTCCTGTTTTGAACTGCTCAAATCATTGCCCCTTGGGAGCGCGCTGGAAGCCGTACCAGCGCACGACCTGCACCCGCCGCCAGAGGTACTGGTTGGGAACCACCAGCACGTGAACCAGCCGGGTGAACGGGAAGAATCCGATCAGCAGGAACGCGGAGATCATGTGCAGTTTGACGATCCAGGGCATTTCGATGATGAACGCGGTGTTCGGATTCAACTTCACCAGCGACCACAGGTACGGTGAGACGGCGGCGGCGAACCACGACGATCCCCAGTTCACGAAAATGGCGATGTAAACACCGGTGACGATCTGGAACAACAGGATCCAGAACAGGATCCAGTCGGGAACGGTCGTGACCTTCCGGACCAGGTTGCTGTTGAGCCTGCGGTAGATCGCCGCGAGGAACCCGACCAGGGTCAGCAGGCCGCAGACCAGGGCGGCGACTTCCAGAATGTACAACCGGATCGGCTTGCCGTTCCAGGCCAGGATCGATCGCGGGATCAGGAACGCCAGGACATGGCCGGTCAACACTACGAGCAACCCGTAATGAAACGGCACCAAACCCCAGAAATGCTGTTTGTTCTCGAGAAACTGGGACGACAGGCTGGAGTAGGTGAACGTTTCCTGGCGATACCTCATGATCGACACCACCAGGAATACGGTGATGGACAGGTACGGCAGGGCCGTGAACAGGAAGATGTCCAGGTAGCGCAGGGTTTCTCTACTGAGTTCCATGGTTACCCTCCGCGGGACCGCACCCACCGGAACCGCAGCCGGGACCGGACGGGTCCTGTCGGCTGTAGATCGGCAGGCGGTTCCCGGAATCGGGCGACTCCGGCCGGCGAACCTGGGGCTGGATGACCTTCACTCCGGGGTGGGCCCGTCGCACGATGGTGCTGGTTGCCTTCACCAGGCACTCGTAAGGCGAATCCTTGCCGGCCATCCCTTCCATCATCTTGTCCAGTGCCGGCAGTAGATAGCGCCCGGCCAGGTCCATGGCCATGTCATCATCCAGCCTCCCCACCAGCTGCAGGACATGTGTGAGGTGATCCGGAAGCTCGGAAGATTCCGGTATGCCCTCTTCACGGAGTGCTTCTCTCAAACGGACCAGCAGCGCTCCCCGTGCATACTCCTCGCCATAGATGTGCCACCCGATCTCCATGCAACAGATGGCGTTGATGTCGAAGGTCCGGGTGTACAGTTCCTCCACGTGGCCGTCGGACTTCCCTCGTGTGGCCGCGGTCAGCGGGATGAGATCCTTGGCGCAGCGCGGGTGGTCTTCGCCGATCAACTGCCGGAATTCCTTGATCCGTTTTGCGTACCCTTTCTCCGGGTAGGCGTACAGTGCCGCGAGAGCGTCAAACATTTCCCTCTTCACCGTCATCACGCACCCCGCTTGGGGCCGCTGAGGAATCCGAACCCGACGGACTGCTTGTGCTCCTGGGGATCTTCCATCATCTCGATCGCCTGCTCGCGCTGGGACGGCGGGATCACGAAGCGATCCTCGAAGGTGCACAGGGAGGTCAGCTTGTAAATCTCCTCCGCCTGCTCCCGGGTGCAATCGGCTTCCCGCAACACCCGGTCCACCACCGACTCCTTGATATCTCCGACGGTTACCCAGCGGCGGTAGTACCGTACCGCCATCATCTTGCGCAGCGAGTAGGTCACCACACCGGTGTTGCCGGCGCCGAACAGGGAGCCGAGGTACTCGATGGGCGCACGGCCTTTTTCGATATCGTGGAAAAAATCCTCGGACTCGGTGGCCACGGTGCCGTTTTGCATGCTGCTCATCACCGGCAGAAGCGGCGGCACGTAGAACAGCATCGGCAGTGTGCGGTATTCGATATGCGGCGGCAACGCCAGGCCCCATTCCTTCACAAACTTGTATACCGGCGAACGCTGGGCCGATTCGATGATCGCATCGGCGATGCCGTTCTCCTTCGCCCCTTCGATGACCCGGGGGTCATGGGGATCCAGCACCATGTTGCGATGGGCGTTCACCAGTTCCGGATCGCTCTTCTTCGCCACCTCGGTGATCATGTCGGCGTCGTACAACAGGTTGCCCAGGTAGCGGATCCGGCCGACGCAGGAGTGGAAGCAGGCCGGCGCCTGTCCGGTTTCGAGACGCGGGTAACACAGGATGCACTTCTCGGATTTGCCGGTCTGGTAGTTGAAGTAGGTCTTCTTGTACGGGCAGGCCGCCACGCACGAGCGCCAGGCGCGGCAGGCTTTCTGGTCGATCAACACGATGCCGTCTTCGCCGCGCTTGTACATGGCGCCGGAAGGACAGGAGGCGACGCAGGCCGGGTTGAGACAGTGGTTGCAGATCCTGGGAAGGTAGAAGAACACCAGCCGCCTTATGGCGAACAACTGTTCCTTCTGTTCCGGGCTCAGGGCGGCCAGGTTCGGATCGTTTTCCGCGTAGACGTTGGAGCCGCTCAGGTCGTCGTCCCAGTTCGGGCCGGCCTTGATGTCGATATGGCGGCCGTCCACCATGGAGATCGGGCGGGCGGTGGGCTGGTCGTCCCCTTCCGGGGCGTTGAACAGGTTCTGGTAGTCGTAGGTCCAGGGCTCGTAATAGTCGTCCATGCTCGGAAGCGACGGGTTATGGAAGATGTTCGGGACGATCCTCCCCTTGCCGGTGGATTTCAGGCGCAGGCCGTCCTTCCCGGCATCCCAGCCACCGCGGTACTTGTCCTGGTCCTCCCACTTGGTGGGAAAGCCGGTGCCCGGCTTGGTCTCGACATTGTTCCACCACATGTATTCGGTGCCCTTGCGGTCGGTCCAGATGTTCTTGCAGGCCACGCTGCACGTATGGCACCCGATGCACTTGTCCAGGTGGAACACCATGGAAACCTGGGATCTGACATCCATATTTCT
>JACXWD010000039.1 GCA_014764515.1 Candidatus Polarisedimenticola svalbardensis
CCAATATCAATTCATTCCGGTTGCTGGAGAAATACAGGCATCGGATCTGTGCCTTCAACGACGACATCCAGGGCACGGCGGCGGTGACCCTGGCCGGCCTGTACTCCTCCTTGAGAATCACAGGGGGACAGTTGACCGATCAACGTCTTCTGTTCCTGGGAGCCGGCGGCGCCGGAATCGGGATCGGCGAGCTGATCGTGTCCGCCATGCAGGTGGAAGGACTCTCGGAGGAAGAGGCCCGCAAGCGCTGCTGGTTCGTCGATTCCAAAGGTGTGGTGGTCAAGAGCCGGACCGACCTGCAGGATCACAAGCTGGCCTTCGCCCACGACATGGATCCGGTTCCCGATTTCATGGCTGCCATCCGTGAACTGAAACCGACCGGCATCATCGGCGTATCCGGCATGCCCGGCTCGTTCACCCGGGAGATGGTGGAGGAGATGTCCCGGATCAATGAGAGGCCGATGGTGTTCGCCCTTTCCAACCCGACCTCCAAGGCGGAATGCACGGCGGAGGATGCCTACCGCTGGTCCGACGGCAAGGCGGTGTTCGCCAGCGGCAGCCCGTTCGATCCGGTTGAACTGAACGGCAGGACCCTGGTGCCGGGGCAGGGCAACAACGCCTACATCTTCCCCGGGGTCGGCCTGGGAGTGGTGGTGTCCCAGGCAAGACACGTCACCGACGAGATGTTTGCGGCAGCCGCGCGGGCCCTGGCCATGGAGGTTTCGGAGGACGATCTGGCCAAGGGCCGGATCTATCCCTCGCTGGCCAGGATTCGTGAGGTCTCCCTTGCCATCGCAGCTGCGGTGGCCGCTGTGGCGTACGAAAGCGATCTGGCAGGGGCAGCTGAACCGGAGGACATCCCGGCCCGGATTCGGGAAGAGATGTTTGAGCCGGTTTACAGGCGTTTTTCGCTCTAAATCGACTGTCTTTAAGCACCTATAGAAAAAGTTTCTTCAGGGATGTGACCTTCTTCCCTTTGCACCGGTCTATCTATATCCTGTGACCGAAAACCGTTGCGCGAACATGGACGAACGGTTTACCTGGAGGACACATTGATGCGAGTGAAAGTATTGAAAGTTTGCGCTGTGTTGATCAGCATCGTAGCCGTGATCTCCGCCGTTCCGGCGGTCGCCGGCGAAGGTGAGGTCGGCGTTCTTTTGGGGGGCACGTTCTTCGACGGTGATCTTACCGGCGAAAGCAAGTTCAACCATATTAACGAGACCTACGGCGTTCGGGGCGCCTACCTGTGGGGCGACCGGTTCGGCTGGTTTGCTGACTACACAATGACCAACGTTGAGTTCGCCCACTCTGGTGGATTCAGTTTCGATCTGAATGAACTCCGGACCGGTATGGAGTTCTTCATCCACCCTGCCGAACGGCGTTACCGTACATTCGTTGCGGCCGGCGTAGGCCTCATGGATATGGACTTCGGCTTTGACAGTGTGGACCGCACCCTGGCCTCACTGGGTATCGGCGGCCGCTGGGAGATCGGTGACCATGGCCGGGCCCGTTGGGAAATCCGGGCCGAGCAAAGCCTGGACGATGATGGTCTGGGCGGTGTGGATCTGACCAACATCCAGGCTCTTTTCGGCCTGGGCTGGGGATCCGGCGGTGACCCTGCCGACACGGACGGCGACGGTGTCCGTGACCGCAAGGACAACTGCCCCGACACCCCCCGCGGCGCCACCGTGGACGAGAACGGCTGTCCCAAGGACAGTGACGGCGACGGCGTCATGGACGGCATCGACAAGTGCCCCGACACTCCGGACGGCGCCATGGTCGACGCCAAGGGCTGCCCGGTAGACGGTGACGGCGACGGCGTGTTCGATGGTCTGGACAAGTGCCCGGACACCCCCAGGGGCGCCACCGTGGACGCCAAGGGTTGCCCGAAAGACAGCGATGGCGACGGTGTCCTGGATGGCATCGACAAGTGCCCCGATACTCCCAAGGGTGTCAAGGTAGACGCCAAGGGCTGCCGGGTCGATGTGGACAGCGATGGCGATGGCGTTGTGGACCGTCTGGACAAGTGCCCCAACACCCCGAAGGGTGTCAAGGTCGATGCCACCGGTTGCCCGCTGGCCAAAAAGTTGTTCGAGGAAGAGAAAGCCTCCCTGGTCCTCGAGGGTGTGAACTTCGAGACCAACAGCGCCGTGCTCACCGCAGGATCCACCTCGGTCCTCAACAAGGTGGTTGCGTCTCTCAAGGCCTGGCCGGATGTACGGGTTGAAGTGGCCGGCCACACCGACAGTGTCGGTCGTGCCGCGTACAACAAGACCCTCTCGGAGAAACGAGCCGAATCGGTCAGGGCGTTCCTGGCAACTGCCGGTATCGGCGGTTCCCGCCTGGAAGCCAAGGGCTACGGCGAAGAGATGCCGATTGCCGACAACAGCACCGACAGAGGCAAAGCCGCCAACCGTCGGGTCGAGCTGAAGAAACTGAACTAAACGTTTGACAAGCCGCGCCAGCGGGGTGGTCGTCTTCCATGGTGGAGGGTGGCCGCCCCGTTTTTTTTTTGGCGTACACTGGAAAGGCCCCACACTGGAGGCCGATCATGATTCGAGTGTTCCTCATCATCGCCCTGTTGCTGGCTCCGGCCGCCGCCGCCCAGGAGGATCTCTCCCTGGCCGACGATGTGGAAGTCACCCGTGTCGTGGTGGATATCAGGGCTGTGGACCCGAAAGGCGTGCCGATCGGCGGCCTGATTCCGGAAGATTTCGTGGTTCGAGTCGAAGGTGACCCGGTTCCGGTTTCCAGCCTGGACTGGGTGTCCGGTTCGGTGGCCCGGCTGAGCCCCGAGGAGGTGGCGGCGTTGCCTGATGACCACCCTCTCCGTTCCGGGGCAGGGGCAGGCCGGTTGATCGTCATTTTCTTCCAGCGCTCCCTGGTCCCGACCCGGATCGCCGGCACCATGAGAATGCTCCAGGAGACGCGGGAGTTCGTGGGCCGGCTCCAGGACAATGATTACGTGGCCACGGTCTTTTTCCAGTCCCACCTGGAACTGGTTCAGGACTTTACCAACGACAAGCAGAAGATCCTGGCGATCCTGGACGATCAGATCGTGCCTTACAGAACCCAGCCGCCAGCCGAGCCGGGGCCGTATCCGTCCCTGGCGGCCTTTTTCGACGTGCAGGCGGGACTGGATGCGGCGACGCCGGAGCACGGTCTGCGGGTGACGGCCGAAGCGCTGAAGGAGATCCCCGGATCCAAGAGCATGCTGTTCGTCGGCTGGGGGGTTGGAATCATGGTCGGGGGTGTTGTCAAAATGCGGCCGGAATACGAACCGGCCCGCCAGGCCCTGGCCGAGGCCCGGGTCAGCGTGTTCTCCCTGGATGTCACCCGGGCTGATTATCATTCACTGGAAGGGCCGCTGATCCGGATGGCCCTCGATACCGGCGGTTTCTATGTGAGAACCTACGACAACGCCAACGTCGCCATGGGGGCGGTGGAGAAGGCGATCGCCGGTCACTATGTGCTGGCGTTCGAAAAGCCCCAGCTTCCGGAAGGACGTCACCGCATGCGGATACGGCTTAAAAACCACAAAGGCGTGGTGTACCACCGCGAGTATTACAACGACTGACGCTGCATCGGTTTCCGCACCGTACCCCAGGGGACAAGCTGCCACGCCCGTTCGTGCAGATAATAAATAAGGAGCTTGGCCAGGATTTCGATGCCGCCGATCCGAACCGCCTGGTTGAGTTCACCGGTGATCAAGTAAGCGATCAGGATCGTGGCCGCTGTGGCCAGGGTTCGCCAGGAGATCGCCTTCAGTATGCTGCGGAGTCTGGATTCACGGGATGACCTGCTTTTCATTCATGGCTCCTGCTCATGGATTCCCACAGGGTAGCAGCCGGCGATCTGCTAAAGTCGCCACGTGATGTTCCGGCACCTGACCAGCAGCACCCTGGATCGAATCACCGCCCACCCCAAGCGTGTGCTGGCCGCGTTCCTGTTGTTGACGGCGGTGGCGGTGTTGCTTGGCGCCAGGATTGAATTCCGGGACTCGCGGTCGGACCTGGCCGCTGCAGACGATCCGGAGCAGGCCCGCTTCCAGAAACTTATTGATGACTTCAACGGCTCGGAGGCGCTGGTGGTGGCGGTGGAGCCGGTTGCCGGTGTCGACCTCGACCCGCTCGTGCTCAGACGGTTCACCGACGAACTGGCAAAGCGGATCGGCCGGTTGTCCGTTGTCGATACGGTGTTCCATCGCGTGGAGGTGGAACGCCTCCTGGTCGGTTCACTCTGGTCCCTGCCGCCTCAGGATCTTGTTCGGACGGTGGATCAGGTTGAGGAGCTGTTACCCGGTCTTCAGGCGTTGCTCGGTCGGTTCGGTCCGGAAGCGTTGACCCGGTTCATCGACAACATGATGCAGTCCGGCGCCGGCGCCGCCCTGACCCCGGAAGATCGGGAAGAAGGGATCGGACGGCTGGTTGAACTGCTGGCGGTTCAGAAGCGGTTTCTTGAGAACCCTGAAGAGCTTGTGTCCCGCCTGGAGCACGCCGGGCTGATGCAGCTCCTGGCCGCCGGCGCCGGTGAATCCGGGGCCGACGGTTATCTGGCCACATCCGACGGCAGGACCCTGTTCCTGTTTGTCTCGCCTGCGGACACCAGCGACGCCCTCCCGGCCCAGCGAGCTCTGGTGGACGCGGTGCGGCAGGCGGCGGCCCTGCTGGTCCTGGAACGGCCCGGTTTTCAGATCGGCCTTACTGGCCAACCGGCCCTGGTGGTGGAAGAGATGGCGGCGATCTCGACCGATACCTGGAAAACCTCAGCGCTAGCGATTGCCGGTGTTTTGCTCCTGACCCTTCTGGTGTTCCGATGGAAGTTCCATGCGGTGCTGGTTCTGGCGGCGCTGGCCACCGGCGTCGCCCTGGCCCTGGGAGCGGTCTACCTGGAACTCGGCTACCTCAATCTGATCACCTCGTCGTTCATCTCTACCCTGATCGGGGTCGGGATCGCTTACGGAATCCACCCGGTCTCGGAATATGAGCTGATGGGGGCCCATACGGTGCCTCCGGAGGAATCGGTGAAGAAGGCGTACCGTCATACAGGTGCGGCAGTGACCACCGCCGGGGTCACCACGGCGGCCGCATTCTTCTCCATTGTGCTGATGGATTTCAAGGGGTTCGCCGAACTGGGGGTCGTAGCCGGAGGCGGAGTTCTTCTTTGCCTGCTCTCCGCGCTGGTGCTCCTCCCTGCACTCCTGGTTCTTCACGCCCGCTACCGGCGCAAGCGCGGCGTGGGACGAACGCGGGCCCAGGTGACGGCGGCCATGGACCGGTTGTGGCTGGAGCGAGGGGCGGTCTACGCCTGCCGGTTCCCCCGCACCGTAAGTGTCATCGCCCTGATGATCACGGCGGCGGCGTTATGGTCGGCGTTCGGGATCCGGTTCGACACCAATATTCTGAAGCTGGTCCCGGCCGGCCTGGAATCGGTGCGCTATCAGGAGAAGATGACCTCGGAATCGGAATTCTCGCCGGTGTTCAGTGTCGTTGCCGTAGACCGGCCGGATGAACTGGAGGCGATACGGTCCGGCGCCGAAGGGATGGATTCAATCCTGCGAGTCGATTCCCTGTTGCGGTTCCTCCCGGTGGATCCGGATCGTTCCTCCGGGCCGATCAAGCGTCTGGCCACCCTCGTTCGATCGGTTCCGGTAAGTGATGCGGAAGGCGGCGTCGATGCCGCCGGTCTCCTGGAAGCGCTGTCCGGCCTGGCGGACCGTCTGGCCGATGCTGCCGACGATGCGTTCGGCGCCGGTCTGGGCGGTATCGCAGGTTCCCTGGAGGAGGCGCTTGAGACAGTCGAGGACAGCGCGGCCCTGGTTCAGTCCGCCGGACCGGAACAGGTGGCCCGCTGGGACGCGGCGGTCCCCTTGGTGGAGACCTGGCTGATACAGGCGAGGGCAGAGCTTATTGCCGCCTCCGAAACAGTTCCGCCGGGGCCCTCCGATCTCCCGGAGTCCATACGAAGTCGCTTCATGACCCGCAGCGGCCGGTTTCTGGCGTTCCTTCAACCTGCCGGCGACGTATTCGATCCCCGGTTCCTGGAGGGTTACGTCAAGGAATGCCGAACTGTTTCCCGTGAGTCCACCGGCTTCCCCATCGTGTTCCATCACATGTCCCGCAGGATCACTTCCGGGTTTTACAGGGCGGTGGCGGTCGGGGCGGTGATGGTGTTCCTGGTCCTGCTGCTGGACTACCGGCGTCTGGGACCAGCGCTGCTGGCCCTGGTGCCGCTCCTGGTCGGGATGATCTGGATGCTCGGTTGCATGAGACTTCTGAACCTTCAGTTCAACTTTGCCAACCTGGTGGCGGTGCCGCTGATTATCGGGGTCGGCATCGACAACGGCGTGCATATCGTCCACCGTCTGCTGTACGAGGGCGATGAAGGTATGTCGATCGTGCTCCGCCACACCGGGAGGGCGATCCTGATCGCCTCCCTCACCACGATGATCGGTTTCGGCTCCCTGGCTTTCGCTTCCCATCGTGGCATGTCGGGCCTGGGGCTCATCCTGTTGCTGGGAGTCGGCGCCTGCCTGATCACCTCCACGGTCGTACTGCCGAACCTGCTGGTGGCGACAGGGCGCGTGCGACGGTAGCGCCGGGGTGGGTTAAACTTTCCCGTGGAGGAATCAGTTGTTCCGAACTGCCCTGATCCTGATGCTCTGCCTGGTGCCGGCAGTACCTGCAGCTTCGCAGGACTGTCTGGTTTTCTGCGCGCCTGGGTACCCGGGAACCACCGACGAGGCCCAGCCGACCATGGACCGGTTTGCCGGCGGACTGGCCGCTGCGGCGGGTTGGGAGCCTGGCGGGCTGGCCGCCGTGTATTACCCGTCCGGACCTGCCGGACTGGAACGCCTCCAAACCCCGGATGTGGTCCTGGCCATGGTGACCCTGCCGTTCTACTTGAAACATGGAGAAACGCTGAAGCTGGATCCGGTCCTCGCCGCGGTGGCTGCCGGCGAAGGGGACGGTGCGTGGAGCCTGGTGGCTGCCCGGGACCGGTTGAAACAGCCGGGCGACCTGTCGGGATGGACCGTCACCGGCCTGCCCGCCTACCATCCAGGGCTGGTTCGCGGACCGGTTCTGTCCGGGTGGGGGGATCTCCCGGAGGATACCGAACTCAAGTTCACCTCCCGGGTGCTTTCATCCCTGAGGAAGGCGTCCCGGGGTGAGAACCTGGCGGTGCTGCTGGACAAGACCCAGGTCGAAGCGCTGCCCTCCCTGCCCTACGCCGAAAGTCTGGAAGTTGTTTACCGTTCCGGGCCGATGCCGACCAGCCTGCTCTGTGTTGTGGACGGCAGGTTGCCCGAGGAGCGGCGCACCGGGTTGATCCGCTCCCTTCCAGGTCTAGAGGACAGCGCTGCAGGGGCCGCCCTGCTGGAGACGATCCGGCTGGAGAGGTTCGTTGCTCTGGATCGCGCAGCACTTCAGCGCATCGCCGGGGCGTCGGATTGAAGCAGTACAAGATCCTGGCGCTTGCCCTCCTTATCCTGGCCGGCGCCGCCGGCTGCGTTCCGGCGCTGCGGGAAGCACCGGATCTCCACCAGGTGGCTGATGCAGTCTCGGAAGCCGAGGCCGAGGCCCGGTATCGTGAAGCGCTGGACCTGTTCGCAACCCGCCGGGACGAGGCGGTTCGGCAGGCCGGCACGTTGCTCCGGGAGTCGGCCGGATCGCTGGACGACCCGACGGCAGCACTCCTGTCCCTGGTGGAAGTCCTGGTCTGGCAGGTGGAGCACGAACCGGACCCGAACAGCCGGGAGGACCTGGCAACCGGTGCGGTCCATGCCGGGCAGTGGTGCCTGGACGCTTCCCCCGAACGACCGGCCTGTCGCTATCGCCTGGCAATTGCCGTCGGCGTTCAGGCCAGGGAACGCCCTGGCACCGGCGTGGACGCCATGCCGCTCATGATCGAACTTCTGGAGGCGGCCCGCGCCGCCGGGCCGGAACTGGATCATGGTGGCCCGGACCGGGTCCTGGCCTTGCTGTACCTGAGGGCGCCTGGCTGGCCCACCGGTCCGGGAGACCCGGACCTGGGATATGAGCGTGCCTTGGCGGCTGCGGGGATTGCCCCGGATTTTCCGCCGAACCAGCTGGTCCTGGGAGAGGCGCTGGCCGCGGTGGACCGGGAGGAGGAGGCGGCGGAAGCGTATCGTGCCGCTCTCGTTCTTGCAGAGGCGCTGCAGGAAAGCGGCGGTCGGGACGCCCGGGAATGGCGCCGGGAAGCGGAGAGCGCCTTGGCAGGGATGGGAGCCCGGCACTTGTCTCACCCGCCGAAACAGGGTAAGAAAGGTTCGGGCGCATCGGTTCCCGAGGGGGAGAGGGTTCGAAAATGTTGAAATTGTGCCGCCTGGCGGTATGGGTGATCCTGCTCGCCGGGCTGGCGGCAACGGCAGGTCCGGTGGCCGCCGACGGCCTGCCTGAAGATCTTCTCCGACCGGAAGGCAAGAGCCGGTGGGATCTGACCGCGGCGCCGGCCCGGATCGGTGATCTCGCACCCCTGGGTGATAACGAGGTCTGGCTCCATCCGGAGCGGTTCCGGGACCGGCTGGCGCCGGGACACCGCAGCAGCCTGGTGCTGGCCGATTCTCTCGTGGAGATTCAGGTGGTCGGCATCGGCTGGGCCGATCTTCCCGGCGGGCCCAGGGAGGTTGTCCTTCAGCGCGCCGTCATCTACACCACAGGCGGCCGGACCCTGGCGTACCGCTGGGTCGATCCGATGGCCGGCATCGTAGCCGAAGTACTGGGTGAAGGTGAACCGGGCCTGGTCGGCCTGACCACGGTGGTCAGCGGATCGGTGAAAGACGGGGTGATCGAAGCGGCCGCCGATCTGAAAATCTATTCCGGCGAGGTCGTCAAAGCGGTGGAAACCTCCATGTTGTACGGCTGGGACCGGGGGGAGAATACTCCGGTGTCCTCCCTGACTCCCGATGCCCATGGCACGATCGGGGACCTGATCGACGCAGCCACCTGGGACTTTTCCGGGAACACGTCGGGGACCATCGTCGCCCAGATCGAGCGCAACATCAGTTCGGCCGAGACCTGCAATTACGACCAGTGCGGCTACAACCTGCCTGGAGCTACGCTGGGCCGCCAGGACCACGGCTTCGACGGCGTGGACGGCTTCACCAACAACCAGGTGACCGAATCGACCCAGGACGCAGCCGGAGTGACCGTCTGGCTCCGGGCCGGCCGGCAGAAGGAAGGGGCTACCGGGGCGTTCGGAACCGGCGAGACCGGTTTCTGCTGGACCACCGATGTCAACGAGACCCGGACGCCGGTGCGGCTGTGGCAGTTCGGCCACCAGGACGCCGACGGCTGGTACATGCAGGCCGGCGATGCGTGGAGCGACGGGCCGTTCAACTGTGAACAGTCCCTCTACAATTACAGCAACGGGTGCGGATCGGGAACCTGGCCCAGCGAACTGTACGTCAAATCCTGTTCCGGTTTTTCCGGCACCCAGTCGGCGGAAGTGATCAAGGGCGGGGTGGTGACCCTGCCGTCGGGGCACACGCTGAACGCCTTGCTGGTGAGAACCCTGGCGGAGTTCTGTGTTTACACAGGCTCCAGTTGCTTCATTGCGACCGACGATGTCCGCACCGTGGTGTACCTGTGGCAGGTGCCGGAACTGGGGACGGTGGTGCTTTTGCAGTCCGACCAGTCGGTACCGGACACCACATCGTTCACCACGCTTCAGAACACCAACATCACGTTCGGGCTGTTTCCACCGGTGTCGATCTCCACCACCGGCGCCGGTTCCGATACGGTCAGCCTGTCGTGGAACCCGGGGAACGATACGTCCTATATCGACGGTTACAGGATTTACTGGGACACCGACTCCGGTTCGGCGACGCCGTACGCTTTCAACTCGGTGGACAACCCCGGCCAGGTCACCATGGTGGGAACCACTGCGACGATCTCCGGCCTGGATTCTGCGACCGATTATTTCTTCACTGTGGCTTCCTACTCGGATTACGTTTCGCCGTCCAGCGGCCTGACGGTGCGCCATGAGAGCGTGCTCTATCCGACCCAGGTGTCCGGCGACCCGGACCATGTTTACCCGGTGGAGGTTATGGCCAGCACCGGCGGCGGCTGCACGCCAACAGCCGAGGTGCAGAACGTGACTATCGGCAAGTCCGGCGCCGACGTGCAGTTATGCTGGGACGCAGCCACCGATACATGTATGGACGGGTACGATATTCACTGGGCAGTCGCTGCAGATACCGCCGCCGGCTTTTCGGTCCTGGCCTCCACCGACAGCGCCACTACCTGCTGGACCGGCAACCCGGCGGAAGGTTTCTTCCTCGTAACGGTGCGAGGCCCGGTTGGAAACGGGCCCTGGGGCCATTACGGCCAGTGAAAGGGGCGGAAGCGTTGATCCCTGGATTCAGAACGGTTGCCCTGGCGCTGGCGACGACGATCCTGGCGGCACTCCCGGCCATGGCCCAGAGCACATCGGGGCAACTGGACGGCAAGGTGGTGGACGGAAGAGGCGGCGTTGTGGCCGCCGCCGTGGTCCAGGTCCGTTCGGGAACGACCGGGATGGTACGCACCGCCATAACAGACGCCGACGGCCGGTTCACCGTGCAGGAACTGGAGCCCGGCGGGTGGACCGCAGTGGCCCGGTCCTCCGACGGCAAACTCAGCGATTCGCACAGCTTCGAACTTTCCCTGCAGCAGACGGTCAGGATCCGACTCCAGATCGGTGAAGGCCTCACCGAAACCGTACTGGTTGAAGCGGATACCGCGCTGATTGACTCGAAACGGACCGGCGGAGAATTGAGGATCGGCCGCGGGGTGGCCGCTGCCCTGCCGATGGCCGGCGATGCGGTCCTGGACCTGGCCATGCTGGACGCTTCCGTGAAGCAGACCGCCGCCAACCAGTACTCCGGGGAAATCGGATCGGCCTTCGTCATCAACGGCCAGTCCGGGCGGGCGAACACGTTCCTCGTAGACGGCATGGACAATAACGATCAGACCTCCGGCACCAACCTGAATTCATCATTCTCCCAGCAGGCGATCCGGGAATTCGTGATCCTCACCGACAGTTACTCGGCAGAGTACGGCCGGGCCACCGGCGGTGTGGTGAACTTCATCACGGAGAGAGGCACCAATGAAGCCTCCGGTCTGGTGGCGCTGAACGGCGCCAACAACAGCTGGGGCGAAACCGGAGACATGATAGATCGGCTGCCGGCCCAACCGGGGCAGTCGGAGAGTTCGAGTAATTTCGGGGCCAGTTTCAGTATCGGCGGACCGCTGAAAAAGGACAAGGCGTTCTACTACCTGAGCGCCGATCATTATGAAAACAACCTTGTGTCTCCGTACATCGGCCGGGACCGGGACGGGGTTGTCGGAGGCTGGATCGTGGCGCCCAACCGCAACGACAGCCTGTTCCTGCGCACCGATTTCAACCTGGGCGAATCGACGTTCCTGATGACACGGCTCTCACTGAACGACCGCAAGACGTCGGACCTGCTGGTTGGCGGCCGGATCACGCCGGAGACCGGATTCCAGGTTGAAGAACGGGATGTTCAGTTTGCCGCTTCGCTGAAAACGATTATTTCCCAAAAGATGATCCACGAGATCCGGTTCCTGGCAGGGGACTCCACGTTCAGCCAGCATGCCGGCTCCGATCGTCCCGGCGTTGAAAGACCCGGGGGACTTTTCGGCGGTAACAGCCTGAACCGTCAGGAGAGGGCCGAGAGCCGGTTCCAGATTGTGGATAACCTGACCCTGGTTGCCGGGAATCACACCATGAAGTTTGGAGTGGACATAATGCACTCCACAACCGATCTGAGGGCCTGGTTCAATCCCAACGGGAACTTCCTTTACGAAACGGACCAGCCGTTCGAACCGGGGGACGGCTTCGAGCTGTTTGTGACCGATTGCCTCAGGGCCAGCGGCCCGCGGCCCTGTGAAGGTGTGCCAGGTGTGGACGATGACGGTGACGGCCTCATCGACGAGCCGGCGGACAAATCGACCTACCCGATTGCGTTCATCTATATCGACGGGCAGCCCAGGGCCGAGATCCGGGACCTGCGGGTTTCCGCCTTTGCCCAGGACAGCTGGCAGGCGACGCCTGGTTTTCTCCTGGACTACGGCCTGCGATATGAGCTCAGCACGTTCACGCTCCCGGCGGAACTGGCCGTACCCAGCTCGATCCCCAACGGTGGCGCCGGGAAGGACACCGACAATATCGCGCCCCGGTTCGGGTTTACGTGGCAGCCTGAGGGGAATGAAAACTGGGTCGTTCGCGGTGGAGCCGGAATCTACTATGACAAGCTGGTGCTGGCTTTCCCCGGTGTCGCCGCCATCACCTCCGGCACCCGTATCGGGATCCTGCCGATCCAGGGTCTGACTTTCGAGATCGACGAGAACCTGGTGGAGGATCTCGGCGTGGAAGTGCTGTTCCCCGAACTGGCCTTCCCGGACGAGTTCGTGATGCGTTTCTCCACCGGCACCGAGATGGACACGCCGTACAGCGTGCAGTACAGCCTGGGGTTCGACCGACGGCTCGGCCGGGGAGCGGCGTTCACAGCCAAGGCGGTCCGGCAACTCGGTTACCACATCCCGCTCATGAGAGACCTGAACCCGGTGGTGAACATCATCCGCCCGCCGGATGATCCGGAGGGAGCGGGCATTCCGATCCACCGGGACAGCCGGTTCGGCTCCATCGCCGCGGTGGTGACCGAGGGTCGAAGCTGGTACAGCGGATTGAACCTCGGGTTCAAACTCCGCACCCGGAACAGCTGGGCGACCATGTCCTACACATGGTCGAAGGCGGAGGATATGGGGCCGGATCCGCTGAAGGGCGGGATCTACCTGCCGCCTAACTCCGACAATCTCGGCCTGGAACGATCGTTGTCCGATTTCGATGCCCGGCACCGGATCGTTCTCGCCGCTGAAACGCCGCTGCCGTTCATGGGCCTGCGCGGGTCGGTGGTCATGCAGTACTCCTCCGGTATCCCGTTCAACATCACCACCGGCGCCGACGACAACCAGGACGGCATTCTCTCGGACCGCCCCGAGGGTGTAGGCCGGAATTCCGGCGAAAATACGGACCTGGGAGACGGACGCCGGTTCCATCAGCCGTCGTTCTCCCAGGTAGACCTAAAACTGACCAAACCGTTCGTCTACGGCGACGGGGAGCGGGCGGCGGAGGCTTACCTCCAGATCCTGAACCTGCTGCACAGCGATAACGGCGGGCTGGTGCAGGGGCAGCTGAACAATCCGGCGTTCCTGGGGCAACCCGGGCTGCTGGCCGGACCGTCCCGGATCGTGGAACTGGGCATCCGCCTGGGTTTCTAGCCAGGCGCCCGGATCCGTCCGGCTCGCGCATCCACCGATTTCCGCTAGAATGAGCTTCGATCCACGCACCGGCTACGGGCCGGGAGCCAGGGGAACCGAACAGCGCATGCAAGAAGAAAATCAACCGATCTGGAGCTTTGACGACCTTGTCCGGTTCAGCCGGTGGGACGATCCGGAGGTGCGCTACTGGGCTGCCGACCGGCTCATCCGCCTCCATCCTGAGGAATGTTGTGACGTGGTGGCGGAGTTTCTGCTGGATGATCATCCCGCCACCCCGACCCTGGTGGCGAGACACCTGGGCGAGTACGGCAACCGCAATCACTGTCCGTTCCTGATCAAGGGGTTCAAGCTGCTCCGCGGCCTGGTGCCGGGGCACTGTATCCATTCCCTAGTGCGGCTCGGACACCCGGGTGTGATCGAACTGGCAACCATGGCGCTGGATCGGGGCGATCTGGACGACATGGTCCTGGGACTCATCGTCGAGGCGCTGGGAGGTCTGGGCACACCTGAAGCCGAGGCGCTGATCCGGCGGTTTTACGAAGAACGGGCCGAACTGCTGGCGGAACCGGCAGCGTTGAGGGGCGTCCTCATGGTCGTCCCTCCGGAAGAGATTCCCCAGGTGATCGACCGCTTCCTCTCCGCCCTGCACTGGAAAGGGACCGCGAGGGCCGGTGAAGGGTTCCGGACCATTATGGACTCCCTCAGGATCGACGACGCTTCGTGGTGTTTCCGCACCGGACCTTCGGGTGCACTGGAATTTCGCAAAACCATCAAGGCGGTGGATGCCGGCTACGACTGCGACATCCTGGAAGCCATGGGCGAATCGACCATCAAGCACATCGCCGGTAAATTCCGCAGCGGAGACCCTGCGGAAATCATCCGCACCCTGTCTCAATGGACGGAACAGGCCATAGCCGACAGAACGGTAGACCCGGAGGACGAACTGCCAGTGAGGATCACCGCCGCCGTGACTTCCTTGGGAGACAAACGGCTCCTGGACCCGTCCCAGCGTTTCGGACGGCAGTACCACCGCTGGCTGCTCGGTTTCCACCTGTCTGCGGCGTTCGCCGTTGCCCGTTATCGCAACATGGACCTGGAACTGCGGAAAGCCCGAGGCGATCTGGACCGGCTGCTTCAGCTGGCGGAGGTGGAGACCGCTTTCTCCAATCCGGACCTGCCTCCCGCCATCGCGGTGGTCTGCAACGGTGACCCGTCCAAAACCGGGATCGCCGAAGAATGGTGTCTCAGGATGCTGCAGGCCCAGGGTCCATTCTTCCCCAAGGTCGTGGCTCTTTCCACCCTCGGTGAGTTGAGGGCGGTCCAGCATGTGCCGGAGATCCTGCTCTGGTTGTCCGATGAAAATTCGTACATCTACAGCGCCGCCGAAAGGGCCCTGGCCCGGCTGGGTGACGCCATCATCGGCCCGGCGGTTGCAATGATCGAATCGGGCATCATGGAGCCGGGAGCGGCCCAGTCCATCCTGGCCCTGCTCTGCGACCGGGGTAGCCGGATCGCCTACGAAGTCATCCTGGACCGTCTGGACTGGTTCGTAGAAGAGGCCGGCCCGGGGAACACGGCAGAATGGATCAGCCTTTTCGGGACGGAGGAGTTGATCGAGATCCTCCGTGACTGGATCGACGACGACCCTGTGATGGTCGGGCAGGCATTGCTGACCCTGGGAGCGCTACACGATGTGGAGATTCCGGAAGAGGAAGAGATTCTCAGGGCGATCGAGCTGGAAAACGCCCGGATGGACCATGAGGGCGGCAGGTCCGGCAGCCTCTCCGGAACCGACAACGGGGACGAATATGTTATGTAGCCCCGGCCTCCTGTGGTCATGAGCTCGATCACACCGGGCAAGGTCCGGAACATCGGGATCGTCGCCCATATCGACGGCGGTAAGACCACAACCACCGAGCGATTCCTGTACTACGCCGGCAAGAGCCACAAGCTGGGTGAGGTTCACGACGGCGAGGCGGTGATGGATTTCCGCGCCGACGAGCGGGAACGGGGCATCACCATCTCCGACGCCGCCACCACCATGATGTGGGACGACTACCGTATCAATCTCATCGACACCCCCGGCCATGTTGATTTTACCGCCGAGGTGGAGCGGGCTTTGCGGGTCCTGGACGGGGCGCTTGTGATCTTTGATTCGGTGGAGGGCGTGGAACCCCAATCCGAAACGGTTTGGCACCAGGCGGACCGCTACCAGGTTCCCCGATTGGCCATGGCCAACAAGATGGACCGGGTCGGCGCTGATTTCGAGATGACCGTCGGATCGATCCGCGAGCGCCTGCAGGCGGTCCCGATCCCGATCCAGATCCCTGACGGATCGGCGGAAGATTTCAAGGGGATCGTAGACCTGGTGGAGATGCGTTACCTGACATTCGACGCCGGATCCCTGGGGCGGGATTACCAGGTCGGACCGGTGCCGGAGACCATGGCCGAACAGGCCGGGTCGGCCCGGGAGGAGATGATCGAGGCGCTGGCCGATTTCCACGACCCTCTGGCCGAGCTGTTCCTTGACGGCAAGGAGATCCCGAAGGAGCTGCTCCACGAAGCGATCCGGACGGCCACCCTCGGTCACCACGCCGTACCGGTGCTGTGCGCCGCCGCCCTTCGCAATATCGGCATCCAGCCGGTGCTGGACGCGATCTGCCGTTACCTGCCGGCGCCTACCGAGATCGCCCCGGTGGAAGGGACCACCCCGGACGGATCCGAGGTGGTGGTGCGCAAGCCCCTCGGCAAGGAACCGTTCTGCGCCCTGTTGTTCAAGGTCACCGCCAACGAGGCGGCGGACATGTTCTTCCTCCGTGTTTATTCCGGCAAGCTGGAGTCCGGGACCAAGGTTCTGAACCCCCGGTCCGGCAAGGTCGAACGGCTCAAGCGGTTCCTGAGGATGCACGCCGACCGGGGGGAGAAGGTCGATCAGTTGGAGCCGGGAGACATCGTTACGGTGACCGGACTGAAGTTTGCCGTCACGGGAGACACGCTGTGCGACCAGGACCATCCGATCCTTCTGGAGCCGATCCGGTTTCCCGATTCGGTAGTCTCCATTGCCATCGAACCCAGAACCAACGCCGAACGGGAGAGGTTCGGCGAGATCATCGAAAAATTCCAGCGTGAGGATCCTTCCCTGCAATGCAAGGTGGACGGCGAGACCGGCCAGACCCTGCTGTCCGGCATGGGCGAGCTCCATCTCGAGGTGGTTCTGGCCCGCATGGAAAGGGAGTTCCGGCTCAAGGTCTCCCATGGCAAGCCGAGGGTGACCTACAGGGAGACGGTGGCCAGGGCTGGATCCGGCGAAGCTGTGTACGAGCGAAAGGTGGCGGGGGAGGAACTCCGCGCCAGGGTGCGCCTGGATGTGAAACCGCTGGCCGATCCGGGAGCGCCGGTGGAAGTCGACAGCCGGTTGCCGGAGTTCGTGCTGTCGCCCCAGCTCCTTAAGGGAGTCCTGGAATCGATGCGCAACGCCGGCGAGGGTGGCGGTGTCTACGGCTATGCGGTCACCGGGGTGCAGGTCACCCTGGCGGAGGCCGAATACGCCGATGCAGGGCAACCGGAGATCGCCCTGAACTCGGCCACCAGCCATGCGTTCCGCGAGGCGGTTCGGCAGGCCGGATCGGTGGTTCTCGAACCGTACGGAAAACTGGAAGTCCGGGTGCCCGAAGATTACCTGGGAGGGGTCATGAAGAGCCTGAACCAGCGCCGGGTGATGGTGGCGGATACCGGCTACCTGAAGAACGCCGTGGTGATCAAGGGGGTCGCACCGATCGCCGAAATGTTCGGATACCTGACCGAGTTGCGCTCAGCCAGCCAGGGCCGGGGGTCGTTCTCCTTCGAGCCTCTGGACTACCGGCCCGTTCCCGATGCTCTCACCGCATCACAGCACCAGGCGCTGTACAGCTAAATCATTCTGTATAAAGGGATTAGATGCGGTTATAATGACGCCGTGCCCCACCACGTGAATGTCCGGCCGACAGAGGCTATGTTGTACTGGTGTGGACCGCCGCCAGCTGGCGGCCGGAGAGAACTGTAGGCAACCAAGAACGCGACATCGCGAAGAAGAAGAGGCTGATGGAACAGATCAAGATCCCTGAAGAGATCGGAGTCCTTCCCCTCCGGAACAGCGTATTGTTCCCCCACGCCATCATGCCGATTTCGGTAGGCCGCAGGAAGACACTGAGCCTCCTGGACGAGGTCGTGCGCAACAACGAGCTGATCGCCGTGGTCTCCCAGCGCAACCAGGCCGACGATGATCCGGACCCGTCCGGCATGTACCGCGTCGGCACCCTGGCGAAGATCCTCAAGGTCGTCAAGCTCAGCGGCAACAATGTCAACCTGATCATCCAGGGGCTGCGGCGGATTCGGGTGGACCGGTTCAACAACATGGAACCGTTCGTCCGGGCCGGCGTGTCTCCCCTGGGGGAGATGGTCCCCGCCGGCGGCGAAGATGTGGAAGTGGAAGCACTCAGTCGCAGCATGGTGAACCAGTTCCAGACATTGCTGCAGACAAGTACCCAGATATCCGCCGACCTGGGTGAGATGGTCCTGTCCGCCGGAACCGGAGACCCGGAGCGGCTCAGTGATCTGGCATCCTCGGTCCTGAGCATCTCCGTTGAGGAAAAGATCGGTCTCCTGGAACGGCACAATCTGAAAGACCGGATTCAGAAACTGGTGAAAATCATTACCCGGGAAGTGGAACTCCAGGAGATTTCCACCAAGATCCAGTCCCAGGTAGCCGACGAAGTCGGCAAGACCCAGCGCCAGTACTACCTGCGCGAACAGATGAAGGCGATCCAGAAGGAACTGGGCGAGGGCGACGATAAAACCGCCGAGCTGGAAGAAATCCAGAAGAAAATTGATGAATGCGGCATGCCGGAAGAGGCACGCAAGGCAGCAGAAAAAGAGATGGACCGACTCTCCAAAATGCCGCCCCAGGCCGCCGAGTACACCGTGGCCCGAACCTATCTGGACTGGCTGGTAACCATTCCCTGGAGCAACCAGACCGAGGACAACCTGGACGTTATCCACGCCAAGAAGGTGCTGGACGACGAGCATTTCGATCTGGTCAAGGTCAAGGACCGCATCCTGGAATACCTGGCGGTTCGGGCGCTGAAGAAGGATCTCAAGGGTCCTATCCTCTGCCTGGCAGGCCCTCCAGGCGTTGGCAAGACTTCTCTGGGTAAGTCGATCGCCAACGCCATGGGTCGTAAGTTCGTTCGGGCCTCCCTGGGCGGCGTCCGGGACGAGGCCGAGATCCGGGGCCACCGCCGGACCTATATCGGGTCCCTGCCCGGCAGGATCATTCAGGGCATGAAAAGGGCCGGCACCAGGAACCCGGTGTTCATCCTGGACGAGATCGACAAGCTGGGGAACGATTTCCGGGGCGACCCGTCTTCGGCCCTCCTTGAGGTCCTGGACCCGGAACAGAACAACTCGTTTTCGGACCACTACCTGGAGGTCCCGTACGACTTGAGCCAGGTGTTTTTCCTCTGCACCGCGAACATGCTGGACACGGTCCCGCCGGCTCTCAGGGATCGTATGGAAGTGATGACGATCCCCGGTTACACCGAAGAGGAGAAGCTGGAAATCGCCCGATCGTTCCTGGTGAGCAAGCAGATGGAGGCCCATGGTCTTACCGATGAAAACATCGAGTTTTCAGTTGAGGGTCTCCGGACCGTGATCAACGACTACACCCGGGAGGCCGGTGTCCGGAACATGGACCGGGAGATCGCCAACGTCTGCCGCAAGGTCGCACGCAGGATCGTCGAAGGAGCAGAAGGCAAGACTCTTGTGGATACCGAAAAGGTTCGTGACCTGCTGGGGTCTGTGAAGTATTTCCGCGAGGTGGCGGAGTGGACGGACCGCAGCGGCATCGCCACAGGCCTGGCCTGGACCCAGGTCGGCGGCGAGATCCTGTTCGTTGAATGCACAAAGATGAAGGGGAAGGGCAAGCTGATCATTACGGGCCGCCTGGGCGACGTGATGAAAGAATCCGCCATGGCCGCGGTTTCCTGGATCAAGGCCAACGCGGAAAGCCTGGGGCTGGACGAGGACATGTTCGAGGTCACCGATTTCCACATCCATATGCCGGCCGGCGCCGTTCCCAAGGACGGCCCCTCGGCAGGTGTGACCCTGACCTCGGCGCTGGTTTCGCTCCTGGTGGATCTGCCGGTGAGTTCGGATCTGGCCATGACCGGCGAGATTACCCTCAGGGGCAAGGTGATGCCGGTAGGCGGGATCAAGGAAAAGATCATCGCCGCCAAGTCGGCCGGGATCAAGCGGGTCATCCTGCCGGAAAAGAACGTCAAGGACCTGGACGACGTCTCCGACTCGGTTCGGGACGCCCTGGAGTTCTTCCCGGTACGTGAGATCGACGAAGTGCTGGACCTGGCCTTCGGCACCGCCCTGCGAGAGAAGGCGGCGGCGGCAGCGGCTGCGAAGGATGCCAAGTCGGCCTGACGGTGTGCGCCCCTAGTGGTAGAGGCGATCCTGGCCCTCAACCGTAACCGCAGGCAGGGTCCCGTGCCGGGACTGGACCTGGGCTGAAGCAGGAAGCCGTTATTCGATGTGTGGTATCTGCGGACATGTTGACCTCGACCGCCGGCCGGTAGATCCGGAGCCGGTCCAGGTCATGCTCGATGCCATGGTGCACCGGGGACCGGACGCCGGGGGGATGCACCAGGCGCCGGGGATCGTCGCCGGTATCCGGCGGCTGGCCGTGATCGATCCGGAACATGGTGACCAGCCGATCTCCTCTGAAGACGGCGGCGTCACCGTGGTTTTCAACGGCGAGATCTACAACTTCCGGGAACTGCGTGAAGATCTTGAACGGCGCGGTCATGCCTTCAGGACCGGTTCCGATACCGAGGTGCTCGTCCACCTGTGGGAGGAGCATGGCCCGGAGATGGTGCACCGGCTCAACGGCATGTTCGCTTTCTGCATCCATGAGAACAACACCGGCCGGACGTTCATTGCACGGGACCGGCTCGGCATCAAGCCGTTGTATTACAGGCTTCACGGCCGCTCGCTGATCTTCGCATCGGAAATCTCGGTCCTTCTCCGGCACCCCGGGGTCGGCAGGACGGTGGACATGGATGCGCTGCCGCTGCTCTACGCCATGCAGTACCTCCCGGGAGATCGCACGATCCAGCAAGACGTCAGGAAGTTGTTGCCTGGACACTGGATTCTGGCTGAGTCCGGTGAGGCGACCATCCGGGAGTACTACCGTATCCCGACGCCCCAGCCTGGCGAACCTGTGTCGAAGGAAAGGCTGGCGGAAGAACTGAGGGAGTTGCTGGAAGATGCGGTGCGCTGCCGCACAATGGCCGACGTCCCCCTGGGGATGTTTCTGTCCGGCGGTGTCGATTCCGGTGTGGTGCTTTCGCTGCTGGCGGCTGCAACGGACCGGCCGGTCCGGACCTTCTCCGTCGGTTTCGACGGGCCGGAACGGTTCGACGAGCGCAAGTACGCCCGGTTGCTGGCGGAGCGCTACGGGTCCGAACATGAAGAACTGGTGGTTTCGGCTGCGGACATAGGCCGCATGCTCCCGGAGATGGTCCAGCGCCTGGATGAGCCGGTCACCGATCCGGCCATGATCCCGACCTGGCTGTTGTCCGAGTTCGCAAGGCGGGAAGTGACTGTGGTTCTTACCGGCGAAGGGGCGGATGAACTGTTCGCCGGGTACCGCCGATACCTGTATCAGAAAAAATACGGATGGTTCTCCGGCATGCCCGGAGCCCGGTCCCTGGCAGACTCAGCTTTGGGGCGCTCGTCACCCGGCAGGGCGGGGCAGGCGCTGGCGGCCCTGGCGGAGCCGGATGCCGGCCTCAATCATCTTTACTGGTCGATGATCGTACCAGTTGCCACCGCCGGGAACCTGTTCGGCCAGGATCGCTTTAAGGGCATGCTGCAGCAGACCGCGTCCGGCTTCGATCGCTATTTCGACGGCGCCAAAAGCCGGTTGTCCGGCAGCCTGGTGGCGGACCAGAACGAATGGCTGCCCCACAATCTCCTGGCCAAGGTGGACAGGGCGACCATGGCGTTCTCCCTGGAGGCCAGGGTCCCGTTCCTGGATCACAGGGTGCTGGAATGGACGTCCCGGCTTCAGGACCGCTACCGGATCGATGGCGGCCTGACCAAGGCGATCCTTCGCCACGCATTCCGGAAGGACCTGCCGCAGGAGATCCTCAACCGGCCGAAGCGGGGTTTCGACCTGCCGCTGGGAGACTGGATCCGGGGGCCGCTCAGGGAACTGACCTCGAATATGTTCTCCGATGCATCCCTGGCCCGCTGGGAAGGACTGGATGCCGGCGCCGCCCGCAGGATGCTGGCCCGACACCTGGCCGGCGGCAAGGATCTGGGCCTGCCGTTGTTCAACCTGCTCTCGATCCTGCTGTTTCTTGAAAGGCGGGCCGGATAATGGATGCACGGCGCAAACTGCTCCATGTCATCACCCGCCTGGATCTGGGTGGGGCCCAGCAGAACACCCTGTTCTCCGTCGCCAACCATGACCGGGAACGGTATGAAGCCGGCCTCCTGGCAGGCGCCGGCGGAGAGCTTGACGCGGAGGCGGAACGGCTGACCGATGCCGACGTCCACCTGGTTGACTGGCTGCGCTACCCGATCTCGCCGTTGCGGGACCTGGTTGCGGTGTTCAAACTGAAGCGTTTGCTGCAGGACCGGTCCATCGATCTGATCCATACCCACTCCTCCAAGGCCGGGGTGATCGGCCGGCTGGCGGCCCGGCTGGCCGGCGTTCCGGTTGTGGTCCATACAGTCCATGGCTGGAGCTTCAATGACACACAGTCCGGACCGGTGCGCCGGTTCTACATCGCGCTGGAACGCTGGCTGGCCCGATTCACCGACGTTCTGGTGACGGTTGCCGCGGCGGATCGGGACAAGGGGCTGGAGCATTCCATCGGCATCGCCTCCCGGTACCGTGTGATCCACTCGGGGATCGATATCCAGAGTTACCGCCGCCCTGCATCGGCGCGGTGGTTGACCCGGAAAGAGCTAGGGTTCGAACCCGACGCCGTGGTAGTCGGCACGGTAGCCTGCCTCAAGTACCAGAAGGCGCCTCTGGACTTCATCGCAGCGGCAAAACTGGCCATCGCCGGCGACCCCAGATTGAGATTCTTCATAGCCGGTGACGGGCCGTTGCGGCCTGAAGTAGAACGGGCGATCACCGCCGCCGGCCTGGAAGGGAAGGTCCGACTCCTGGGCTGGCGCCAGGACATCCCCGAACTTCTGGCGGCCATGGACCTGTTCGTTTTGACATCGCTATTCGAGGGCCTGCCGCGAGCGGTGTTACAGGCAATGGCCGCCGGTGTACCGGTGATCGCAACGGCGGTGAACGGCACACCGGAAGTGGTCATCGACGGCGACACCGGCCGCCTGATCGACCCGGGACAACCGGACCAGGCGGCGGCAAGGATCCTGGAACTGGCCACCGACCCTGTGCAGGCGTTGAACCTTGCCTTGAACGCCACAAAAAAACTGGGTGGAGCGTTCGAGATCCGCACCATGGTCCGGGACCTGGACGATCTGTACGGGGAACTGCTGGAAAAAGGGGACAGATCTATTTAAAAACAACCAGCGGTTGTTGCAGTTAAATAGATCTGTCCCCTTGTCCTGCGTAATTCAGGAAAAGTTTGCCCCACTCCGTCTCCCGGCTCCATTTCTCGTAGACCTTGCGGTCCTTGAGGGGCCAGCGGTAGTAGTCGTGGTAGGTCTCGCTGCCCATGATGAACAGGTGCACCAGCGGTGTCCTGAAAAGCAGCTTCTGGAAGATCTTCATCGGTGAGAACCACAACAGGCCGCCGAACCGGCTGACGCCGTTGTTGCCGACCTTGAACCCCCAGGATTCACTGGAGACGTCGTCGCCGACGATCTCTATGTCCCGGGGATCGCCCACACCCAGGCCGTCCTGGTGGGCCAGGCGGATGTAACCGATCTGCATCGGATCGAACCCCATCATCTTCGCCGCCACGGCATCGATGGCGACCTGGTCCGAACCGGCCAGCATGACGTTCTTGATCACCGGGATCATGGTCCGGGGGCCGGGGCCGTTGCCGGCGGTGGTGCCGTCCATCAGCGCGAATACACCGGGATGGATCTCCTGCTGAATCGCCAGCAGGTCCACCAGGGTCTGATGGATCCAGGAGTGGGTGTAGTGCCGGTGGTCGTGGAGCAGGCCTCCGAAGGCGTTCTTCATGGCGCCGGTGGTGGTGGTGTAAATATGGCATTTCACCGTGGGCAGGTGGACGATGTTCCGGCCGTGGAAATAGTCGGGGACCTTGATGCCTTCGGGATAGATCGTGTCCAGGACATGCATCTTCGCCTTCGGCCTGTAGATGTCCCACTTCATGTCCGTGTCCTTGAAGTTGTAGAGCACCGGAACGTCGTGCTTCTTCAGGATCGGCATGTAGTGGTTCAGGTCTTCGCCCTTGAAGGTGTCGGTGACCACCGTCTGGTTCTGGACGCAGGACAGGTCGCTGAACCCGGCCGACTGCAACGTCTTCGTGATCCCCTCCAGCTGCCAGGGCGTGGTGTTGGCCCCCGGGAACGGAAAGTGCCAGGAGATGTTGTCCTTCAGGATGGTGCCGGCGGAGCGATCCAGAGTTTCCGCCATGCCGGCGAGATCGCACAGCCTGTCGATATCGTCCAGAACCGTCTCCGGCTTGACCCGGAGAACGGCTACCTTGCCCTTGTTCATGGTTGGATGGTGGAGGATCGGACCGGCGCCGTCAAGCGCCGGCGGTTCAGTTCAGCCGTACCCGTGCCGGAACCGCCAGACGGTCCACGGCGGTGAACGCCTTTGCGGCGGCCACGATGAACGGCCAGGTATCGTCTGCCAGTTCCTGGTTGGTTCCGGTTTCCGATCCGGAGCGTCCCAGTTCCTCGAAGTTCCGCTCGCAGGCCATGAGGCAGGTGACCAGCCGGGCAGTCCATTCCTGGCCTTCCAGCTCCGGTACGTACCCGTCCTTCGGCATATCCAGGAGGACATCCATTTCATGTTCCATGTCTTTGATCCGCTCCCGGCGTATCCGCAGCCAGGTGTTGCGGTCCTTGCGATTTTCCGGAGGAGGGCCTGCCAGGATCGGGTCGTCGGAATTTCTCAGTTCCCTGACCATCCCCACCGCACCGGCGACCTTGCGGTAGAACCGGATCGTTGCTTCTTCGGGAGTGGTGGAGCCGTCGGCAAAGCTGTCTCGGAGTTCGGCAAGGTGTACCAGAAGGGATGTCTGCCAGCGGCACGGGTCCGGCGCCGTTTCCACTGGGCCGGTAACGACCATGTTCCGGAAAGCTTCCACTTCCCGGTACAGGGCGGTCAGCGCTTCGGAGCTTTCTGCCGGCGGGGCCGATGGTACCGCCCACCATTCCGGTTCAGGCAGCTCGGGTTCCGGCGGTAGTGCGTCCAGTTCCCTCTGCCGGACAATCGCCGGAGAATCGGGCAGGTGGATTCTGAGGCGGCCCTGGCCTTCACCACCTGCAGGCAGGCTTGATATATCCAGGCGATAGTAACTTCCGGATTTCAGGTCGCCTTCATCGATGGCCATCTCAAGAAGTTGGGGTGACGGCCCGGAGCGCCGTATCCGAACCGGCCGGCTGCCCGGACTGGACAGTTTGAAGGTCAGGATCCGGCTGCAGTCCCAGTCCGCTTCTACGGACAGGGTGCCGGGGTACTGGATCGGGATCTCCAGAGAGTAGCTGGCCGGGACGCGGTTTTCGATGTCCAGGACGTACTCCACGATTTTCGCCTGCACCGGCAGGGAGGCGGCCAAAAAGCCGCAGAGGGCCGCGCCGGCGCCGGCGATTGCCAGCCGAGATATTGATTTTTGTACCAGGTTCGGCCGGTTCATTTCACTCCCCAATGCGGAAATCCCCGAAATCCGAGAAAATATCCGCTCAAGTTTGAATATAATGCTTCGATTCCGGAGAGGCCACGAGGAATGGCAGGTACCTTAAGAGTTGGGACTTCATCCTGGTCGTCAGGCGACTGGAAGGGAGTTTTCTACCCGAAAAACGCACGACCGGAGTCGTTCCTGGGCCACTACGCAGGCCGGTTCGACACCGTGGAATGCGACGCGACGTTTTACCGCATACCCTCGGTCTCCATGGTCAGCAACTGGCACGACCGGACGCCGGACGATTTCCTGCTCAGCGCCAAGCTTCCCCGGGAGATTACCCATGACCGGGGGATGGTCGGCTGCGACGACCTGGTGTCCCAGTTCCTGACCGCCATGGAGCCGCTGGGCGAGAAGCGCGGTCCGCTGGTGGCCCAGTTCCCCTACATCGCCAAAGGGAAGGATGCGGCCGAGTACGAGACCGGCGATGATTTCAGGAACAGACTGGATCGCTTCCTGGAGAAATGGCCGCTGGAGGTGATCGCACCGCCCCTCATGGACCTGCTGCGCCGGCGTGACGTTCCCCTGGTGTTTCCCGTGTACTACACCATGCCGGGAGCGGCGAAGCTGTTCTCCGGAACCGATCCGGTGACTTCCGATCTGATGTATGTCCGATTCCTGGGAGATCACAAGCGGATGGACGCCCTTGTCGCCCGCCTCAAGGCCGAAGGCAAGCGGTCCGGCGACTGGTCCGAGCCGGCGCTGGACCGGGATGACGAGATGCGGAGCTGGGCTCGTGAGCTCAAACTCCGTTCCGATCCGGGCAGCACCATCCTGGCGTATTTCAACAATCATTACGCCGGGTTCGGTCCCGGTTCCGCCGACCACTTCCTCTCCATCTGGCAGGAGGATTCGTAGGCGATGCTCCAGCTGTCCGGTGTTGAAAAACGGTTCGGCGCCCAAGTCCTGTTCCGGGACCTGTCGTGGATGATCCCCGCCGGCGCCCGTCTCGGCCTGGTCGGCCCCAATGGCACCGGCAAGACCACCCTCCTCCGGATGTTGTCCGGTGAGGAGCCACCTGACGACGGCGTAGTCCATCGGCCCAGGAACCTGTCCGTCGGTTACCTGGCCCAGGAGGTGGAGACGGTGGGGGAAGGTCCGGTCCTGCAGGCGGTGCTGGACGGCGCCGGGGAAAGCCGGACACTGGCCCTGCGGTTGCGGGAGTTGGAAGATCGCCTGGAGTTCCTGGATCCTGGCGATGGTGAAGGGGCGGAGGCGACAGCCGAGTACGGCGAGCTTCTGAGCCGGTTCGAACAGATCGGCGGGAATGCGGTTGAGAACCGGGCCCAGCAGATCCTGGCCGGCCTGGGAGTGCACAATGACCTGTGGGATCGTGATCTGCCGACCCTGTCCGGTGGCTGGCGGATGCGAGTGATGCTGGCCCGGCTGCTCATGGGCAATCCGGATCTGCTCCTCCTGGACGAGCCGACCAACCACCTGGACCTGCCGGCCATCGATTGGCTGGAAGGGTTTCTGGAAAGTTACCCGGGCTCGTTCGTGGTGGTGTCCCACGACCGTTATTTCCTGAACCGGATGGTCGGGAGCATTGTAGAGCTGGAGCGGGGCCGGTTGACGGTCTGGCCCGGGAACTACGACGCCTACCTGGAATCGAAGGAACTCCGGGAGGAGCAACTGGAGAAAGCGGCGGCCGGCCAGGCCCGGGAGATCGCAAGAACCGAACGGTTCATCGAACGCTTTCGATACAAGAACACCAAGTCGAAACAGGTCCAGTCCCGGGTCAAGGCGCTGGAGAAGATGGATCGGATCCGGACCGCTTCCTCGGAGAAGAAGATCCATTTCGGATTCCCGCCCGCCCCTCGCTCCGGTGACATCGTGGTCCGATCGGAAGCGATGGACATGGCCTACGGGGAAACGGTGGTGTTCACCGGACTGGATCTGTTGCTGAAGCGGGGCGACCGGGTCGCCCTGGTTGGTCCCAACGGCGCCGGGAAGTCGACCCTGCTGAAGCTGATGGCCGGCCGCCTGGAACCTGCGTCCGGTCTGTTCGAACTGGGTCACAACGTGGACCTGCAGTACTTCGCCCAGCATCAGCTGGAAGCTCTGGATCCCAAGCGAACCGTGCTCCAGGAGATGGAGGCGCTGGTCTCTCCCGGGATGGTGCAGAAGTTGAGGAACATCCTCGGAAGCTTCCTGTTCCATGGCGAAGACGTGGACAAGAAGGTCGGCGTACTGTCCGGGGGGGAGAAGGCAAGGCTGGCCCTGGCCCGGATGCTGTTGCGGCCGGTGAACCTGCTGTTGCTGGACGAGCCGACCAACCATCTCGATCTGCGCAGCCGTGAAGTCCTGGAAGAGGCGTTGAACCAGTATGAGGGCACGCTGGTGTTGATCTCCCACGACCGCTACTTCATCAACCGTGTGGCGGACAAGGTGGCGGATGTCGGCGCAGGCGGCGTGGAGCTGTTCGACGGGGATTACGACACCTGGATAGAGCGGCGCAGTGAGAAGGCCGGGAAACCGCTGGACGGAGACAGCTTGAGTTCTGCAGTTCCTGACCGGGGCACCCGGGACCGGAAACGTGCGGAAGCTGTGGAACGCAACCAATTACACCGTCTTCGCAAGGAGATCGGTAAGAGGCTGGACCCTGTTGAACGGGAGATTGCCGAAATAGAGCAGCGTGTCCGAGAGCTGGAACATCAGCAGGCGAACCCCGAAGTTTACCAGAACCCGGCGGCGGCGTCCCGGGTCGCTCGGGAAAAAGGTGTGGCGGAGGACAGGCTGGAAACGCTGTATCCGCTCTGGGAGCGGCTCACGGACGAGATGCCCTAGTACTTCCTAGATCCTTCGTACGCAGGGCGGCAACGCCAGTTCCTGTTCCTCTTCGATGGTGAGCGGTTTTGTCTGGGCGCAGTCTGCAGGATCACAACAGGTGTGGCAGACCCGCTTGAAAGCGTCGAAGGAATCCAGGGTAACGTCAGGCGACAGGAAGCCGTCTCCCGCCGGTTCTTCCCGCAACAGGTCGGTGCTGAGGTATTTCTTGTTGTCGTCGGGGAACACCGTCACTACCACCGCATCCTTGCCCAGTTCGTTCTGGACCTTCAGGGCGCCCAGGAAGTTGGCGCCGGAGGAGATGCCCACACCCAGGCCGAGCCGGCCGGCCAGCTGCTGGGCCATGAGGATGGAATCACCGTCGTCTACTCCGATAACGTCGTCCAGCTTGCTCAGATCGACGATCGGCGGGATGAACTCGTCGGAGATGCCCTGGATACGATGTTTCCCCACCCGGTGTCCGGTGGACATGGTCGGCGAGTTTGCCGGTTCCAGCGGATGAAGTCGGACCGACGGATGCCGCTGTCTGAGGTCATTTCCAACACCCATGATGGTGCCGCCGGTGCCGACCCCGGCAAGGAATGCGTCGGGCTTCAGGCCGTGGAACCGGAGCTGCCACCAGATTTCCGGCCCGGTTGTTTCCTCGTGGGCGGCGATGTTGTCACGGTTTGAAAACTGCCGTGGCAGGAAGGAACCGGGGGTTTTGCGGGCGGCCTCTTCCGCCATCTCGATGCTGCCCAGGAAGCCGCCCTCGTCCCGGCTCACCAGCCGAACCTCTGCACCGAAGCTCCGGATCAGATCGATCCGTTCCCTGCTCATCCAGTCCGGCATGAAAATGGTGACAGGGTGGCCCAGTGCACGACCGATACCGCATACCGAGATCCCGGTGTTGCCGCTGGTTGCTTCAAATATCGGGGCGCCGGGCTCCAGCAGTCCCAGGGCCGCACCCTGGCGGAGGATGTGCAGCGCCATGCGGTCCTTGATGCTGCCGGTCATGTTCAGGTTTTCCGCCTTGGCGTACAGTCGTCGCGATTCGCCCCGGAAGGTGAAATCGAGAACAAGCAGCGGTGTGTTGCCGATAAGGCGCGTAAGACCGTGGAACCTTCGGCTGTGTACCGACTCCATTGGATATCCTCCCCCCCACAGGGAACCGTTCCCGATCATGAGAATCCGATTACAATGGCATGTCAACGGACAACGGGGACGGTGGATAGCCACAATCTGAAAAGGGGTAGTAATGAAACGGATCTTGTTGCTTGGCCTGGTGGTGCTTCTGGGCACAAGCCTGCTCCCGGCGGCGTCGGACCCTGAGGCGGTCGCCCTGGCCGAACAGGTTCTTGAGAAAATGGGGGGACGAACGGCCTGGGAGAACACCCGTTACGTCAGCTGGGACTTTTTTGGCCGCCGCTTCCATGTCTGGGACCGGCATTCGGGTGACATCCGTATCGAGTACGAGGCGGAAGACGGCGGTAGCCGGCTGATCCTCATGAACCTCAACGACCGCACCGGCCGGGCCTGGTCCGCTGATGCCGAACTGACCGAAGAGACGGCCCTGGCGGAGGCGCTGGAGTCGGGGTACGCCATGTGGGTCAACGACGCGTACTGGCTGTTCATGCCGTACAAGCTTCAGGATCCGGGAGTGACCCTCAGGATGAAAGGCGACTCCACCATGGAAGACGGCCGGGCCGCCACCTGCATCGTGCTGACCTTCGAAGAAGTCGGATTGACCCCGGAGAACAAGTACGACGTCCATGTCTCCAGGGAGTCCGGTCTGGTGGAACAGTGGGATTTCTACGCCGACTACAACGTGGGTGACCCGAAGTTCCGGATCCCGTGGCACAACTGGCAACAGTACGGAGAGATCCTTCTCTCCGATGACAGGGGCGAGTATTCCCTGGCGCCGGTCAAGGTCTACGAAACGCTGGACAGGACGGTCTTCACCCAACCGGAGGATGCCGGTCTGCGGTAAGCCGCCTTTACTGTGCGTTCAGGTCCGGGGTGCTGGCTGCCAGCCCGTTGCGGGCCAGGTAGTCTTCCACTAACAGCAGTCCGGCTTCACCTGCGCGCTGCACGATCCGGAGGAGGGTTTCGGCGGTAGAGACCTCTTCCATCTGTTCGTTGACGAACCACTGCAGGAAGTTTTGTGCCAGGTGGTCCTTCTCTTCGATAGCCAGGTCCACCAGGCCGTTGATCTTCCTGGTCACTTCCATCTCCGAGTCCAGGGCGAGCTTGCAGGCCTCTTCGGCGGTCTTGAAGTCGCTCTGGGGGGAGGGGATCGGGGGGATGATCATCTTGCCGCCGGAGTCCACCACGTAATTCACCAGCTTCAGGGCATGGGTTCGCTCCTCCTCCGCCTGCAGTGTGAAATGCTTGGCCAGTTCGGGGAGCGCCTCGGTGCCGAAGTAGCAGGCGATTGCCGTGTACTGCATGCTTGTGAAGAACTCGTACCCGATCTGCTCGTTGAGGGCGGCGGTCAGGTTTTTACTGATCAACATGGCGAGGGCCTCCTGCAAGTAATAGGTGGAACCGGATTCTACCATCGGTGCAAAAAGAAAGCCGCACGGCGTAAACCATGCGGCTTTCAAGGCCAAATACGGCAAATTGCTTACTTCGCCTTGTGCTCGTGGACTCCACCGATCTCGGCTGCGAAATCGATGGTCTTCTGGTCGTGGGGGGCGCCGGTGTGGCAACCCTTGCAGGTGTCTACCGTCGGGATCAGCAGGCCGGCGGCGATGGACGCATCGTGGTCCTTCATCACGGTCATTTTCTTGTACGCGGAGCCGGCGCCGTGGCAGGCCTCGCACTGAGTGCCGGGCAGGTCGGCAGACGCGTTGGTGGCGTGGCACTTGAGACAATCCGGGTTGGAAGTCTCATCGCCGGTGAGCCGGTCAAACCCCTTGGCGTGACCACTGGCTTCCCACGAAGTAAACTGCACCTTGTGGCACATCTTGCACTTGGCGGCGCCGATATAGTCGTTGCCGGCCACGGACATTCCAAACGCTACCATTACGATCAGGCCCAACAGGACCCATCTCATCGGCTTCATGATTTTTCCTCCATCAACTGTCAGCCGCTAACCATCAACTCGATCAAATTTAATCGAACAGGAATTACATTATGCCGGTCCAGGTGATGCCGGGCAATACGAATGACCCTCGGTTTTCCCCGAATACCAGGCAGGATTGCTTGACAGGGGCAGGGATATGCCCCTAAATCAAGGACCGGCACGGGTTAGGCCGTTTCTTCTACAATGGTGCAATATGGTCCACTTTGGATTGATATGAGCGATGGCACCCAACCCAGGTCTGCGATGGCCCGGATCGGCGTTCATCTGGCGGCGTACCGGGGCCGGTATGCCACAGGGTTTGTCCTCCTCCTGGTCACCAACGGCCTGAACCTGACCATCCCCTGGCTGCTCCGTGAAGCGATCGACCGGCTGGAGGCAGGCACCGAGCCGTCCATCATCGGCTGGATCGTTCTGGGGATGGTTCTGGCTGCGGTGCTGCAGATGGGAACCCGGACCCTGTCCCGGTTGATGATCCTGGGAGCCAGCCGGCGGATCGTGTTCGACGTTCGCAACCGGTTTTTCAGCCAGCTGCAGCGCTTGTCCGCCTCGTTCTACGACGTCCGCCGCACCGGGGACCTGATGTCCCGGGGGATCAACGACCTGCAGTTGATCCGGTCGCTGTACGGGCCGGCGATGCTGAACGCCCTGAACACCACCATCGCCTACATCGCTACCGTCACCATCCTGCTGAACATCAACGTTCGCCTGACCCTGATCTCCTTCTCCATCTACCCGGTGCTGCTTTACTGCGTGCGCCGGGTCAGCCGGGTCGTTTACGGCCGCTCCCGGGAAGTCCAGGAACAGCTGGCCGAGCTTTCCAGCAGGGCCCAGGAAAACATCAGCGGAATCAGCCAGGTCAGGATCTATGCCCAGGAAGACCGGGAGGTCCAGTCCTTCCGGTCGGCCTGCGTCGAATACCGTCGCCGCAACCTGAGGATGACCGCCCTTCGCGGCGGCATGATGGCCCTCATCGGGATGTTCTCCGGCATCGGCAC
>JACXWD010000007.1 GCA_014764515.1 Candidatus Polarisedimenticola svalbardensis
CCCAGCCGACGGCGGCCGGCGACAGGGTCGCCTCCAGCATCACCGAGATCTGGCCGTAGGTCATGACCCGGCCTGACGGGATGGTGCGGACCAGATCGTAGACCTGCTCAAAAGCCGGTTTCGCTTTCCCACGGACGTCGCCGTGGACCCTTTTACCCCGCGATCGACCTTTGGCCATGCTGCGCTCCTTCGCCACCGGTTGTATTATCCGCTATCCGGCAACATTTAGAGACCAACACCTTGCGAGTAACCCTTACGACTCTTGCGGTCATCGTCGTCATCCTGGCGTTGGCGCCCGGCGTTGCCCTCGCAGAAGACGACCTGACCCTGCCCCGTCTCGACTCGGCTCCGACCCTTGAGGATTTCCTCTCCATGGAGCCGTCGGCCGGGTTCGCCTCCATGGCCCGGGTCAACGGCGGCTTCATCCAGAGAGACCCGGTAGACGGCGACCCGGCCAGCCAGCACACCGACGTCTACCTGGGGTACGACGACCTGAACCTGTACGTGGTCTTCGTCGCCTTCGACGACGAGCCGGACAAGATCCGGGCCCATTTGTCCAGGAGGGACAATCTCCACGGCGACGACGCCGTCGAGATCCAGCTAGACACCTTCCTCGACCACCGGCAGGCCTATACCTTCCTGCTCAACCCCCTCGGCGTGCAGTGGGACGCCATATGGAACGAAGGGGGCGACTTCGACCGATCCTGGGATACGGTGTGGCAATCCAGGGGACAGCTCACCGACCAGGGGTACGTGGTCTGGATCTCCATCCCGTTCAAATCACTGCGTTTTCCCGACACCGGGGAGCAACACTGGGGCTTCCTCCTGGTTCGGGACATCCCGCGGAACAACGAGTCGTCGTTCTACCCGCAGATGACCAAGCGGGTCCAGAGCCGCCTGTCACAGGAAGGCGTGATGGGAGGGATCCGGGGGATATCGCCGGGGCGCAACGCCCAGATCAATCCGTACGCCACCGCCAGGAGTTTCCGGCTGGCCGATGGAGACAATGCGGTCACCGGCGACTTCATCCGGGACCAGGAGTTCGACGGCGGCCTGGACGCCAAAATGGTGTTCAAGGATGCGATGGTCCTTGATTTCACCGCCAATCCGGACTTCAGCCAGGTGGAATCGGATGAGCCCCAGATCACCGTCAACGAACGGTTTGAGCTGTTTTTCCCCGAGAAGAGGCCGTTCTTCCTGGAGAACGCCGATTACTTCCGCACCCCGATCAACCTGCTGTTCACACGGCGGATCGCGGACCCTCGGGCCGGTGTCCGTCTCACCGGCAAAACCGGCCGCAACAACTTCGGACTGCTATTCATCGACGACGAGGCTCCAGGCAAGCTGAACGGCTCCGGCGATATCGCCACCATCGGGACCGTTCGTTACCGGAGGGACCTGTTCCGCCAGTCCAGCGTCGGGCTCCTGCTCACCGACCGGGAACTGGGCGACGGCTACAACCGGGTGGCCAGTGTGGACACCAGGATGCGCATCGGACCCAAATGGGTGTTCTCCGGACAGGCGGCGGAGAGCCGGACACGGGACACGTCCGGCCTTAAAACATCCGGCGGGCTCTATGACGTCAAGGTGGACGGCTCCGGACGGCATTTCGGAAACCACTCCCACATCAGCTGGATCGATCCCGAGTTCCGCACCGACCTGGGGTTCGTCACCCGCACCGGCATCATGAACGCCCACCACCGCACCGGCTGGACCTTCTGGCCCGAAGGCGAACGGCTGATCTCGTGGACCCCCGCCGTATTCCTCATGACCATCGAAGACACCGACGGCTTGCGCCTGGACCACCATGCCGAGGCGGAAATCGATTTCCAGTTCCGGAAACAGACCGAACTGGAGCTGAATTGCAGCACCGGGCGACAACGGCTGCGGCCCGAGGATCACAACGAACTTGCCGAGGCCAGGGATTACCCGGTGGACAACTGCCGGGTGGAGTTCGGCACCCGTTTCAGCCCCAGGTTCAGCCTGGACCTGTCCTACAACCGGGGCCATGTGGTGAATTTCGCCCCCATCGCCGGCATGGAACCGTTCCCCGCGGACATCGCCGGATGGGAACTGGAGCTGTCGCTGCTGCCGGTTTCCCCGCTGAGGATCGACCTGACATGGATCACCAGGCAACTGGATGACGCCGCAGGCCCTGCCGAGATCGTGGACAACCGCATCACCCGGATGCGCGTCAACTGGCAGTTCTCCCGCCGGACCTCCCTGCGGGCCATCGTGCAGTACGACGACATCCGGGCCAACCCGGCCCTGACCTCCCGGGAGTCCGGCGAGAACCTCAACGGAGATTTACTGTTCACCTGGCAGGTCAACCCATGGACCGCATTCTACGCCGGCTACAACAGCAACTGGAGCGGCCGGATGTTCGAAGGGGACGGTATCGACCGGCAACTGGTTCCTGCCCCGGGCCTTAAGCTGAACGACGGACGCCAGCTGTTCCTGAAGTATTCCTACCTGTACCGTTTCTGATCAGCCGGCAAGGCCGGGAACCTGGACGACACGGTCGGTATCCTGGCACCACGCGGTCAGCCTGCCGCCGTAGACGCATCCGGAGTCCAGCCCGAGAATGGAACCGGTCCGGTAGTGGCCGCGCATCCCCCAGTGACCGTGAACCACCAGGGTGGATCCCTGGTAGTAGTCGTCCCAGGGCCTGGTGCCCTCGGGGCAGTCGTCCGGAAGGCCGCTGAACCGGACGTATTCCCCTTCCGGCGTGCAGCAGCGCACGAAGGCGGCGAACATCAGTTCGTCTGACCGGAACGCATCGGGTGATCGGGGAACCTGGTTCAGCCGGGCGGCAACAGCGGCCAGGTCGGCCCAGTTGGGCCGCAGTCCGCCGTGGACCAGCCACGCTTCACGTGAGCCGTTCCCGGCCGGCAGGTGCACCAGCACCGGCAGGTCCCGGATCCAGTCGAAGAGATCACCGGCGTCGGCAGCCGTGTACAGCGGCTCCAGCGCCGGGGATCGCTTTTCACGCAGGCCCGACCAGGTCATGAAGGCGCCGACTTCGTGATTGCCGAGAATCGCCCGGCCGCCCAGCTCGCGGATTCGACGGAGCACACCGGCCGGATCGGGGCCCCTGCCGATCATGTCGCCGGCGGACCACAATTCATCCTCACCGGGTCTGAAGCCAATGGTTTCCAGCAGGTGGTCCAGCTGCTCCAGGCAGCCGTGGATATCTCCGACAATCCAGCGCATTACCGGCCCCTCCTGAAGCGGGAAGCGGTAGATTAGCAGACCCGCATGCTTCGAGCGGCGCCGGAGACTACAATAGACGGATGAAAACTAAGACAATCCTGCTGTTTCTTGTAGCGGCGTTGCTGATTACGCCTGCCCTGGCCGGGGATGGCATGGTGACGGTCACCATCGATCGCGGCGCGGTCTCCGGCCTGGTGCGAGCCGGCCTGCCCCGGGTCAACCAGATCACCCTGCCGGCCCTGGGAGAGATCCGGCTCATGCTGATTCCGCCGGACGAAGTCAGCTTTGAAGGCGGCGCCATCGTGGCACGTATCGGTTACTACCTGGCGCCGTCCGGCCTGGAAGGGGCGTTGATAACCAAGTACGCGCCGGTGGCCAACAAGGACGGCTCGATCTCCCTGCGGGCGAAATCCGTGGTGCCCGAGGGGAAATATGCGGTGCCGGTGGACCTGGCCGGGTTCCTGCCCGAGGTTCGCCTGCCGGAACAGTTCCGCTGGATAGCAGGCGATATCAGCACCCAGGCGGTGGACATGACCGCAGGGCTCAACGCCATCGAGGTTCAGCCGGAGAAACTGGTGATCCGTCTCGACCTGACCAGCCAGACATTCAAGAAGGCTGCTTCGAACCCTTAGCTTCCCGTTTCCTGGCCTGCTCCCGCTGCTGGGCGTGCATGACCGTCTTCCGCAGCCGGATCGCTCCCGGGGTGATCTCCACCAGCTCGTCCTCGGCGATGAACTCGATAGCCTGATCCAGGTCCAGGGTTCGAGGCGGGCGCAGGGTGACCAGGACGTCGGAAGTGCTGCTGCGCATGTTGGTCAGCTTCTTTTCCCGGACGATGTTCACGTCCAAATCCCCGACCCGGTTCCGCTCGCCGACAACCATCCCTTCATACACTTCGGTGGTCGGCGGCACGAACAGGAAGCCGCGCTCTTCCAGGCCGAAGCTGGCGTAGGCGGTGACCTTGCCTTTGCGATCCGCCACAAGGGCGCCGCTGGTGCGCTGGGGGATCGGGCCGGCCCAGGAGTCGTAGCCGTCCATCAGGGAGTTCATCACACCGGTGCCCTTGGTATCGGTGAGCAGCTCGCCGCGGTAACCGATCAGGCCCCGGGACGGGATACGGAACTCCAGGTTCACCCGGCCGGTGCCGTGGTTGGTCAGGTTGATCATCCGGCCTTTCCGGATGGACAGCTTTTCGGTTGCCACACCGACGAACTCTTCCGGCACATCCAGGTAGAGGTGCTCCATCGGCTCCTGCTTCACCCCGTCGCGCACCCGGGTCAGAACCTGGGGGCGGGACACCACGAATTCGTAGCCTTCGCGGCGCATGGTTTCAATGAGGATCGCCATCTGCAGCTCGCCCCGGCCCCGGACCTCGAAAGCGTCGGTGCGGTCGGTCTCCCCCACCGAGAGGGCGACGTTACCGAGGGACTCCCGCTCCAGCCGTTCCATGATCTGCCTTGAGGTCAGGTACTTGCCGTCTCTTCCCGAGAACGGGCCGTCGTTGACCATGAACAGCATGGATACCGTCGGTTCGTCCACGTGGATCCGCGGGAGCGGCGCAGGTTTGTCCAGGTCGGTGATCGTGTCGCCGATAACCACATCGTCCACACCGGCGATGCAGACGATCTCACCGGCCTCCACCGTTTCCATACGCTTGCGCCCCAGCCCCTCATACGTGTACAGCGAGGAGAACTTCACCGTCCGGTTCACACCGGCCCGCTGGCACAGTGTGTACGATTTGCCGGCGGAGAGGGTGCCCTGGAACAACCGCCCCAGGGCGAGCTGGCCGACATACGGGTCGTAGTCCAGGTTCGTGATGAGCAGTTGGGGGACCGCTTCGTCATCCGCCTTCGGCCCCGGCACCGAATCCACCACCGTCTCGAACAGCGGCAACAGGTTGGTGGAGCCGTCCTCCAGATCCCGGTGGGCGATGCCCTCCCTGGCGTTGGTGTACAGGATCGGGAATTCCAGTTGACTCTCGTCGGCATCCAGATCGATGAACAGGTCGTAGACCTCGTTGACCACTTCCTGGATACGTTCGTCCTTGCGATCGATTTTATTCACCACCAGCAGGATCGGCAGACGGGCTTCCAGCGCCTTTCGCAATACGAACCGGGTTTGGGGCAACGGCCCTTCGCTGGAGTCCACCAGCAGCAGGGCGCCGTCCACCATGTGCAGGGCCCTTTCCACTTCACCACCGAAATCGGCGTGACCCGGCGTATCCACGATATTGATCTTGATGTCACGGAACCGGATGGCCGTATTCTTGGCCAGGATGGTGATCCCCCGTTCCCGTTCCAGGTCCATGTTGTCCATGATGCGATCGTCGGTCACCTGGCGTTCGTGGAACGTACCGCTCTGCCTCAGGAGGCCGTCCACAAGTGTGGTCTTGCCATGGTCGACATGGGCGATAATCGCAATATTCCGAATATTTTCCTTCGATTCCATCGGTCCTTCTCCCACAGCGCCATATCCCGTCCGGCGATCTGCCGGGACAGGAGTAGCGGACATCCCCTGAAACCACAAGACCGGCCGGTTCTCTGGTAGACTCGTGCGGCCCGGGAAGGGGCGCATAAACGAGATTTCAGCAGGAGGTCCGCTCATGAAAATCTTGAAATGGCTGGCAATAATTATCGCGGTACTGGTTGTTCTGTTCGTCCTGATCGGCTTCACCCTGCCGAAGGATTACACCGTGGAACGCAGCGTGGTGATCAAGGCTGAACCTGCGGCGGTCCACACCCTGGTCGGCGAGCTGAAGGCCTGGGACCAGTGGACCCCGTGGCTCGAGGCGGACCCGACTATCGAAACAACCTTTGGTGCAACGACAACCGGCGTCGGAGCCCGTCAGAGCTGGACCGGAGAATCGGGCAGCGGTCAGCTGACCTTCACCCAGTGTTCCCCGGACACCGGCGTGCTCTACGACATGTCCTTCAACGACGGTAAATACGTCAGCATCGGCGCCCTGGACTACAAGGCGGCGGACGGCGGGACCGAGGTGACCTGGCGCATGGCCGGCGAGATGGGCGGCAACCCGATCAGCCGGTACTTCGGCGCCATGATGGACGCCATGGTCGGGCCCATGTTCGAGAAGGGGTTGAACAAGCTCAAGACCGCGGCCGAATCGCTCCCTCCCATGGAAGCGGAAACCGCTGTCGAGGAAGAGCCTGCCGCGTGACCACCGGCTCGGAATACGCCCGGCACTGGACGCTGGACCCGGATGTGGTGTTCCTGAACCACGGCTCGTTCGGGGCGTGCCCGTCCCACCTGCTGGAATACCAGTCGGAGCTCATCGCCCGCATGGAGCGGGAGCCGATGCGGTTCTTCGTCATGGAGCTTCCCGGCCTGCTGGAAGAAGCGCTGGCAGAGCTGGGCCGGTTCATCGGCGCCGATCCGGCCGGCCTGACCTTCGTGAACAATGCCAGCTCCGCCGTCTCGGCTGTACTGCGTTCCATACCGTTCCAGGCCGGCGACCGGCTGCTGATCACCGATCACGCCTATCCGGCCTGTCGCAACGCCCTGGATTTCGTGGCGGAGAGAACCGGCCTCGAGGTGGTGGTGGCCCAGGTGCCATTCCCGGCGTCAAGTCACGACCAGGTGTTCGACGCCATCATGGAAGCCTGGCGGCCAGGCACCCGTCTGGCTCTCCTGGATCACATCACCAGCCCGACCGGCCTGCTGTTCCCGATCCGGCGGCTGGTGGAATCGCTGCAGGGCCGGGGCACCGACGTCCTGGTGGACGGCGCCCATGCCCCGGGGATGGTGGACCTCCATCTGGACCGGCTGGGTGCTGCGTACTACACGGGAAATTGCCACAAGTGGATGTGCACACCGAAGGGGTCGGCATTCCTGTACGTCAGGTCCGACCGGCTGGATACAGTGCGCCCGCTGACAATCAGCCACGGCGCCACCGCGCCTACAGACGCCAACAGCCGGTTCCGCAACGAGTTCGACTGGACCGGCACCGACGACCCGACACCCTGGCTGACAGTGCCTGAATCGATCCGCTATTTCCGGGACCTGGTTCCCGGCGGCTGGCCGTCTCTGCGGGATCGCAACCGGGAACTGCTGACTCGGGCGGTGGAGGCGATGACCACAACCGCCGGCCTCACCGGACCCGGCCCGGCGGACATGCTGCTGAACCTGGCGGCATTCCCGCTGCCTGACGATCCCCGGGCCGACGACAAGGACGCGTTCGGGTTCAGCGCCATCCGCAGGAAACTGCTGCACGACTACCGGATTCAGATCCCGGTCTGGACCTGGCCCCAGGTGCCGGGAAGGGTCCTGCGGTTGTCGGTGCAGCTCTACAACGACCTGTCCCAGTACCGCTACCTTGCGAAGGCGGTGAAAGAACTCCTGGAGGCCGAGGGGTGAATCTCCAGCACTAACTGCTGGGGATGAACACCGGCAGAACGACTTCCGCCGTCGCCGGGCCGGAGCGGACCTCAATGGTCAGCATCGCCCTGCCGGCTTTCGTCAGCGGCACCATCGGGCCGGCCAGGCCGATCCCCCGGTCGTCGGTAAGCCCCTGGTGGATCAGTTGGAAGTCGTCCACTTCTTCCGAATACAGGATACGAATTTCGGCACCGGCGATCGGACGGCAGGTTCGTGTACCCCGGGCCAGGATCATGAGGTTGGCGTCGTGGCCGGCCATCACCGGTTCCACATCCGAGACCACCAGGTCGATCGGTTCGGAAGCAGGCCCCGGCTCGGCCTCTTCCAGCCAGGCCTCGTGGGACGGTGCGACGGGAATCGCAGCGCTGGCGGCGTGGTCGCCGACGCCGGCGGTCATGTGCAGGGACATGTTGGTTCCAGTCGCCTCGGGGACCTGCAGTTCAGCAAGGTGGAACCCTTTGCCGTCGGTCTGCCCCGCGTATAGATCGGTCTCCACACCCGCATGATCCCGGAAACGGATCCTGATATCCTCCCCGGCCTTCGGCTGGAACGACCTGGCCCCGCGCAGAAGGATCAACAGGCTCACCGGCCGGCCGACCCGGGGGAGTTCCAGGGGGCTGACAACCAGGGCCGGCTGCTCCGGCGCCGGAGCGGTCACCGCATCCACCTTGATACGGCCGCGAATGATCGCCTGGATCGCCGTTCGATGCTGGTGGAGCAGCCGCTCGCGGATCTCTTCATCCTGCTCGGCGACAAGTTCGGGATGGCTGCGCTGGATGTTCTTCAAGATGCGGCCTGCGTTGTAGACCAGTGTCTGGATCGTGACCGGCGCCCCTCCCAGATCCTCGGTCTGGACATGGAGAACCGACTCTCCCTGGCGGACGTCGGTATTCATTCCGGTAACCATCTCCCCACGAATATAAAACAAATTTCAATCCCTTACATCCCTGAATACCTTAAATTCCAGACTATTTTCCGGTTATAGGCATTGGTGAAATTACGAAACTTGCATATGTAATTTCGATTCCTATATTCGCCCTTCGAAGCTGTTTTTCAGCCCGAGGAGCGCATTTATGAGCAATGAGAGGTCGGACCGGTCGGTCCCGACTGAGGCGGTGGGCAAAGTCCTTGAGGCGGCCACCGCCGAACGGAAGGCTCTCCGGGTTCTGCTCCGGGAGCACCGGGACCTGCAGGTACAGAACTTGGAGCTGGTTCAGCAACTGGTGGAGAAGCCGGATCCGGCTCAAGAAGGCGCCTCCAAAACGGACGCCATCCGGTTCGGCCTGATGGAAGCGGAGAACTCCGAGCTGACCACCAACTACCAGAAGCTGCTGCAGGAAAACAACAACCTGTTCAAACTGTACATCGCCTCTCACCGGCTGCACTCCACCCTGGCCCTGGGCGAGGTTCTGGACGTGATCTCGGAGATTATCCTGAACCTGGTGGGAGCCGACGCCTACTCGATCCAGTTCTTCGATGAGCCGTCGGGGCAACTGCTCCCGGTGGTGGTCCGCGGCATCGAGAGGGACGCCGTCAAGCCGGTCAAAATCGGCGAAGGGATTATCGGCAGCGCCGTTACATCACACCAGAGTTACTCGCTGAACGCGGTTTCCCCAGGTGATCCTCCGGACGCCGACCACCCGCTGGCGGTCATCCCGCTGCGAACCAATCAGTCCCTGGTCGGTGCCGTAGCGTTGTACCGGCTGCTGTCTCACAAACCGGAACTCCGGGATGTGGATTTCCAGCTTTTCGACTATATGGCCACCCACGCCGCCATGGCCCTGAACTCCGCCCAGTTGTACACCGCCTCGGAACGCAAGGTCTCAAAGATGAAGGAGTTCCTGAACCTGATGCAGCCTCCCGCAGCGAAGCCCGGAACCGGCGAGAACCCGACCGGCGGGAGCGCGCGCTGATATGGCATGTGAACTCTCAGGACGGATTCAGGATATCCCGGTGCGGAAACTCCTGAAGTGGATCTGGCACTCCACCCGTACCGGCCTGCTTCTGCTTAAAGAGGGCCTCCTGGACGGGGCGGTTGAATTTCTGGACGGTGAAATCGTCTCTGCAAGGAGCGGCGCCGGATTCCCCGATATCGGAACGATCCTTCTTGAGAACAAGGTCATCAACATCGAACAACTGCTGCAGGCCGCAGACCGGCAGCGCCGGGCCGAACGCCCCGCCCCGTTGGGGAGAACCCTAATGGAGATGGGGTGTGCCGAGGAGACCGACATCCAGAAAGCGATGCGGCTGCAGGTGGATCAGGTCATCGAGTCCCTTCTCGCCCTCAACAAGGGCTGTTTCGAGTTTCACGCCGCCCGGACCAGCAGGGACGACATCACACAGAACGTGTCGGAAGTTATCAGGGAAGCCGATGTGCGGAGGATGTTCACCTCATGAGCAATACGGAGAGAAATATGTCGCAGAAAATTCTGGTGGTAGACGACTCCTCGTTCATGCACAGCATGTACGACATGGTCCTGCGCAGTTGCAGCAACTGCGAAATCGTTCATGCCATGAACGGGCAGGAAGCACTGGACGCACTGGGCCAGTGCAGCGAGTTCAACCTGATCATCCTGGACATCAACATGCCCGAGATGAGCGGGCTTGAGTTCATGGAGAAGTACAAGTCCAGCGGCCTGCCGGCCTCGGTGCCGATCATCATCGCCAGCACCGAGGGCACGGAGAACGACACCCAGCGCGGGCTGGACGCCGGCGCCATGGCGTACCTCAAGAAACCGTTCCAGCCCAGCGACCTGCAGGAACTGGTAAACGGTGTATTGGGAAGCGGCAGGGACCAGAAAGCCGTCTGACCATGAACGACGACTTCGTCAAGGCGCTGATCCACGACTTCGTGGAAGAGGCCAGACCGATGACCGAAAGGCTCGGGGATGCGTTCCTGCGCATGGAGCGTTGCTGGTCGGAAGGCGCCGGAACCGGAGACATCCTTCCCCAGGTCAAGTCGGACCTGCACACTCTCAAGGGCAACTCGGGGCTGATGGGGCTGACCGCGATTCAGTCCCTGACCCATGCCATGGAAGATCTGTGCGGCATCCTCACGGTGGATGAGACAGCGGCCGGTCCCGAAGTCGCCGACATCCTCCTTGAAGGTGGCGACCTCCTGGGTGAGATGGTCGACCTGTCGGAGCAGGGAGAGCTGAAGGATGACCATGCCTCGGCCATCCTCAAACGCCTCGAAAGCGCAATTTCCGGACTGAAAAACGGGACCACGGTTCCCCGCCCGGCCAGGAAGGTTACCGAGACCGGGGAACGGCTCAGCGTCAAGTCCGACGATCTGGTCCGGATCGATTTCCGCAAGCTGGACAGTCTGCTGGAGATGGTTGGCGAGGCCATGGTCTCCCGATCGATGCTGGCGAATGCCCACAACCGGCTGCCGGGCGTCGGGGAGAGCGGCAGCGATCCGGATCGGGCGATGCAGCTTCTGGAACGATCGCTCCAAGGGTTGCAGGAAGGGCTGGTGCAAACCCGTTTGCTTCCGGTTTCCACCGTATTCCGACGCTTCGTGCGCCATGTCCGCGACCAGGCCCGCAAGGAGGGCAAAGCGGTCCGACTCGAAACGACCGGCGCCGACACCACCCTGGACAAAACGATCATCGACCGTCTGGCGGAACCGATCCTGCATCTGGTCCGCAACGCCGTGGCCCATGGTGTGGAGACCGGAGCCGAACGTCTCAAGGCGGGAAAATCGGAAGAGGGCACCGTGACCCTGTCGGCGGAGCAACTGTCGGACCGGGTACTTATCGCCGTCTCCGATGACGGCCGGGGCCTGGATGTGAAGAGAATCACCAGCCGTGCCGAGGCTCTGGGTTACGACACCGAAAACATGGAACGCCAGGAACTGCTGCGGCTCATCTTCGAGCCCGGCTTTTCCACCGTGGAAGGGGTGTCCACCCTGGCCGGCCGGGGTGTCGGCCTGGACGTGGTGGCCGCTTCCATCGAGGCACTGGGAGGGGCGGTCAACGTGGACAGCCAGCCGGGGCATGGCGTCACCTTCCGCCTGGACCTCCCGTTGACCCTGGCAGTGGTCAAGGCGCTGTTCGTGGACGTGGCCGACGAGCTGTACGCCATCCCCCTGAGCTACGTTCTCGAAAGCTTCCGGCTGGACCCGGCAACTACCCACACGGTGGATCACCGCACGGTTGTTTCCTGGCGAAACGAATGGATCCCCCTGGTGGACGGCAGCAACCTGCTGGGCGCGGCAACGGACCGCAACGCGCCGTACTGCGTGGTGATCGCTTCCGGCGCAAGAAAATGCGGATTCCTCGTGCAGTCGATTCGCAGCCGCCGTGACGTCGTGGTCAAGGGACTGGACAACATCCTGGGGCAGCAGAAATTCATCTCCGGCGTCACGACACTGGGTGACGGCCGGGTGGTTTTCATCCTGGACGTGGCGGCCCTGACCAGCGCCAGGTTCGACGGCGCACATGCCGCAGAGGGAGCCGATGCTTAAAACGAATACGAGAACGACGGAGGGTACGGCGGTCCAGAACGGCGATCAGCACCTGGTGGTGATGACCATCGATAACGAAGAATACGGGGTTCCCATCCATAGCGTCCGCGAGATCCTTCGGATGATGCCGGTGGGCCGGGTGCCTGGTGCGCCGGAGCATGTCCGCGGAGTCATCAACGTCAGGGGCCAGGTCATGGCGGTAGTGGAGGCCCGGACCCTCCTGGGACTGCCGGCCCTGGACCCGACGCAGACGTCAAGAATCCTGGTGGTGGAGATCGGTGATCGTGTCACCGGCCTCCTCGTAGACTCGGTCTCCCAGGTTCTTCGCATACCTGAATCGAACATAACTTCCGGAGGCGAGGTCATGACGGCCGCCGCCGAGTACATCCGGGGGATGGCCCGCTGGGAAGATCGGATGATCATCCTGCTGGACCTGGACAAGGCGCTTGCACAGGAAGCGGCGTGAACGGGGTGGAGGAGTCGAGAAAATGAGCAGGAGCATGAAATATCTGGCCATGGCGATTCTGGCCGGCACGCTGTTTGCCGTGCCGGCGTTCGCCGGAGATTCGTTCGTCGTGGTGGTCCACAAGGATAATCCGGTGGACAGCCTGGACCGCAAGGAGATCTCCGATCTTTTCCTCAGGGTCAGCTCCCACTTCACAACCGGTGGGGAAGCGGTGCCGATCGACCTGGGCGAGAGCTCCTCGACCAGAATCGCTTTCAGCAAGGCGGTGCACAATCGCAGCATCAAGGCGGTGAAGTGGTACTGGCAGAAACGGCGCTTCGCCGTCGGCGGCAACGCACCGGGAATGGCTACCAGCGAGGCCAACCTGTTGCGATTCGTAGCGACCAACGAACGTGGAATCGGTTATGTCTCAACGAATACGGACATTGAAGCGTTCCCGGTCAAGATCATCACGATTACCGACTGACAGATCCAGGAAGCCTGGAGGGGCACCATGAAGCTGTTGAACAATATGTCACTTTCGTTCCGGGCCAAGATCTTCCTGCTGCCCCTGATGGCGGCGGTTGCGTTTCTCATGATCGGCCTGGTATTCCACTCCCTGACCCAGCGCAGCGAGTCCCGCCTGACGGAGCTCGACCGGGGCTACATCCCGGCAGTGGATCTGTACCGAGCCCTGGACACCAACGTCAAGGATGTCTACGAGGCACTGGAAGATGCGGCTATGAGCGAGGACGAGATGCTCCTGGAGCCTGTGGCCGGCCTGAGCGAGGATTTCCATGGAGCCCTCGGAACCGCAGCCGGGAATACGATCCTGGACCAGGATCGCCTGGCAGGTATCGCCGTGGATTATGCCAGCTACATCGCCGCCGGCGAGAAAGCGGTGCGAAGCCTCCTGGGCAACACCGATGCGTCGGACGCCAACATGCACCTCGAGCGGATGCGGACGGCACACGCATCGGTTTCCGCGGCAATCTACGGACAGCTCAAATACTACGAATCCGAGAAGGAAACGGCCTTCGGAGCCGCCATCGACGATTTCAAATCCTCCCAATGGGTCAGCATCCTGATCACCGGGCTGGCCATTGTGCTCCTGGGTGTCATGACGGCCTGGACATCACGAGGGATGATCCTGTCGTTCTCCCGATTCTCCAAGGCGTTCACCCGAATGGCCGACGGCGATTTCTCAATCCGCGTCCGAACCGATCAGGCCGACGAATTCGGCCGGCTCGGACAGCAGATGAACAACATGATGGATTACCTGGAAGAGATGACCCGGACGGCGGCAGCCATAGCAAACGGGGATCTGTCGGTGCATGTCCAGCCCCGGTCGGACTCCGACAGCTTCGGCAAGGCGTTCCGGGTCATGGCGGAAACCCTGCGGACCGTCCTGGAGCGGATCCTGAATTCCTCCCGGGAACTGGCCGCCTCGGCCTCGAAAATTTCTTCTTCCAGCGAGCAGATCATGCAGGGCGCCCGCACCCAGACAAGCTCCACCGACGAAACTTCAACCACCATGGTGGAAATGGCGACCCAGATCCAGCAGCTGGCGCGGTTCTCCGAGGACCTGTCGGCCAACGTGGACGAAACGTCCGCATCCATCGAGGAAATGAACGTCACGCTGGCACACACGGCAACCAACGCAGCTGAACTTGCAGGCTCGGTGCAGGAAACACGCAACACCATGGGTTCCATGGTGGAGAGCATGGTCGGCATCGCCGGCAGCATCCAGTCGGTGGACAAGGTCTCCAAGAAAGCGGTGGATGATGCCCGCAGCGGGTCCACCGAACTCCAATCTTCCATCAACTCCATCGCCGATCGTGCCCTGGCCATTGAACGAATCGTAACGGTGATCGAGAGCATCGCCGATCAGACCAACCTCCTTTCGCTGAATGCAGCCATTGAGGCCGCCCGGGCCGGCGAGGCCGGCAAGGGTTTCTCCGTTGTGGCCGACGAGGTCAAACGACTGGCGGAACGCTCGGCGGTGGCGACCCAGGAGATTTCCGGAATCATGAAGAGCGTTCAGCAGGAGACCGCGGCGGCGATCCGTTTGAACCAGAGTGTCCTGCAGGCGATCGTCGATTCCATCGAAGGAACATCCGGACTGATCGGGGAAGCCAGCAAAACGGCCGAAGGACAGGCGGACCATGCCAAGGGTGTCCTCATCGCGACCCGTCGCGTGGCCGAACTGGCCACCCAGATCGAAACTTCGGCCCGGGAGAACGCTTCCGGCGCCAGCGAGATCACCAAGGCGGCCCAGACCATGAACAACTTCGTGAGAGAAATTGCGGCAAGCACGTCGGAGCAGACCCGGGGCGGCGAGATGATCGTCCAGGCCATCGACTCCATTGCCCAGATCTCAAGGGAAAACACGCGAGCCGTGGAGCAGCTCACCGGCACGGCAAAAATACTGGCCGATGAATCGGTCGATCTGCAGCAGCAGGTCGAAACCTTCAAGATCTGACCGCCGACATGAACCAGATCCAATCGGTTGCCAACAGCATCCGAAACCGACTGTGCCTCCTGGAAGACCAGGTCCGTACCGGGGACACGCGGGAGGCTATCCTCAAAGGCCTTGAGGACGATATCCGCTGCGTAAGGGAAAGGGCGGTGGCCCTGGCGGTCCGCCATCTGGAACCGGAGACCCTGGGAGAGCTGCTGGCCGACGAGGCCAACGCCACGTTGCGAAGCTCGGCTCTATCCGCCCTGGAGCGCCAGGGACCGTACGCCCTCAACTTCCTGGAGAAGGTGACCCGGGGCAGCGACGCCGACCTTGCCATGTTCGCCGTCCAGGCCCTGGCCCGCATCGGAGCCCCCAGAACGATTCCCCTGTTGCTGGCCCTCCTGGATCATTCGGAGGAAAACGTCGGCCTTGCGGCAATCGAGGCCCTGGGAGAGATGCAAGCCGATGATGCGGTTCCCCGGCTCCTTGAACATCTCGACGGAAGCGTCTGGAAGCAGTTCGCCATCATTCGAGCTCTGGGCCTCATCGGAGACACCCGGGCGCTGGACGCCCTGCTGACCCTTCGCTCCCATCCGATGCTGATGGAACCGGTGGTGGAAGCCCTCGGAAACATCGGTTCGGATCGAGCGCTGCCACCCCTGGCGGAACTCCTGGTTGACCGGAACGCGTCAATGATCCGAGGCAAGATCCTGGTATCGATCCACCAGATTCTGAAAAGGAACCTGGCGGTACGGCTGTCCCTGCCTGCCGGGGCCGACACGGCGCCGCTCTACGACTGGCTGAAAGAAACCACAGGGTCCGGAGATAGCGAACTGGCCGAAGCTGCCATATCCGCCATCCTTTCTTTACGGTTGACCGATCTGTATCCGGACATCCTGAAGGTGGCGCACAGCCACGGGGACCAGCCGTGGATCGCCGACTGCCTCCGGCGCCACAAAACGGAGATCTCGGCGGCGCTGCCGGAGATCCTTCGAACATCCGACGTCCAGGTCCGTTGCACCGTTCTCGAAAGCGGGGCATTTCGCGGAGAGACACTCCCGGCGGTCACGGACCTTCTCACACACCCGGACAGTCGCATCGCCAAGGCGGCGTGTGTGGCCCTGGGCAAAGCCCATGCCACAACGACCGTTCCTCGGCTCATGGACCTCCTCAGGAGCGGCTCTTCAGAGATGAAGGCGGCGGCGGCGGAAGCACTCTCCAGAATGCCACCGTCCTCTCTCGGGGATCTCAGGACCGACCTGGATTCGTCCTGCGAAACCGCCCACATCACCGCCGCCCTCGATGTGGTCGGCCGCGCCCGGTGCGAGTCCCTGGCCCGCCCGGTGCAACGCCTTCTCCGCGACCGGCGGGCCCCTGTCCGGGAAGCCGCCATGCGGGCCATCGGGTTGATGGACTCCGCCCTAGCAGAGGAACTTCTGGGTCTTTATGACGACCCGGATCCCAACGTCGCCATGGCCGCCATCGAGGCTTCAGTGGACCTGCAGGATGGGACGGCGGTCCCGCCTCTTATCGCCATCACCCGCAAGCCGGGGCCGGTTCGCTTCCGGGCCATCCGGGCACTGGGCCGACTGGGCGACAAGGCTGCCGCACAGCCGCTGCGTGAATGCTACAACTCGGCGGCCACTCATGAGAAGCTCGAGATCGTCGAGGCGCTGGTTCGAATTCATCCGAGTTGGATCATCCCGTACCTGAAGCAGGTGTATTACAAGGCCGAACTGGATCTGCGGCGGGTTGCGGCCCGGGGGATGGTACGAACTCCCGATGCACTTTCGCTGGAAGACCTGGCAGGTATGGCGTCGGACCAGGACTGGAGCATTCGGGGAATCGCCGCAGGCGAATTAGCCGGCCCGTACGGCGACCGGGGACAGGAACTGCTCATGAAGCTGGTCCGGGATGACGAACCGATCGTTGCCGGTATCGCCCGCCGATCCATGGGGAGTTGCAATGAGAATTGAAACCGCCGGCGAGCTGCTTTGCCCCGATGAGATCGAATTCAAGCTGGTGAGCGACCTGATCAAGTCACGGTTCGGGCTGGTGTTTGACCTCGGCCGCACCGGCATCCTGAAGAACCAGCTCGCCTCCAGGATCAACGAGCTGAGCCTGATAACGTACACCGATTACTACCACTACCTGTCCTACCACCCGGACCGGACCCCGGAACTGGAAGAACTGGCCCGTCAGATAACCAATGGCGAATCGTACTTTTTCCGCGAGCACCACCACTTCGAAATACTCCGGGATCATATCCTGCCCCGGCACCATGCCCGGTCTCCGCAAGATCCCCTGCGGGTCCTGTCGGCAGGCTGCTCCGCCGGACAGGAGGCCTACTCCATCGCCATCACCCTGCAGGAGGCTGCCACCGGCACCGGGGCCGGCGGCTGGAAGGTCGATGCGTGTGACATCCACCCGGGCCGCCTGGACCAGGCTCGCTCGGCCCGCTACGGGGAAGCATCCCTGCGGACCTGCCGGAATGCCGACCGCAGGATTTATTTCGAAGAGGACGGCAATCGCTACCGTGTGCGATCCGAGTACCGCAACAAGGTCCGATTCTTCCCGGCCAACCTGACCGATCCGGCGGTTGCGGACTGGGGCCGGTATAATGTCATCTTCTGCCGGAACGTTCTGATCTATTTCAGCGACGACGCCTTCCACGAAGCTATTGACCAGTTCACCCGATGCCTGCTGCCCGGTGGGTACCTGTTCCTCGGACATTCCGAGTCCCTGATCAATCGCCGGGACGATTTTGAGCCGGTCTCCCTGGGAGGCCATATCGTCTACCGCAAGAAGGCGGCGGGACCATCGTCCGCGTATTCATAGTCGATGACGCACCGTTCATCCGGAAGGCGCTCAACCGGGTGCTGTCGTCGGATCCGGAAGTCACGGTTGTCGGCCAGGCGGCCAGGGGTGAGGAAGCTCTGGAGATGATACCGCTCTGCCGCCCGGACCTGGTCACCCTGGACATCGACCTACCCGGTATCGACGGCATCTCCACCTTGATCGAACTGCGCCGGATGCTGCCCCAACTGCCTGTAATCATGATGTCCGCCCTGGCCAGGGAGGGAGCCGAAATCACCCTGAACGCCCTGTCCGCCGGGGCGGTGGATTTCATCGACAAGACGCAGCTGAACATGATGGATTTCCACCAGCTTTCCGCCCAGCTGCTGGAGAAGGTCAGGATCTGGGGCAACGGCGGCGGCGTCAGGCCCAGAAACGGCAACAACGGCAGCGGGATGGCGACGACGGAACTCGATGTGGACTGGAGCCGCTATGATCTCTGTGTCATCGGCGCATCCACTGGGGGCCCCGCCGCCCTTGAAATGATCCTGACTGCCGCCCACGCCGATTTCCCGGCGCCGATTGTCATCGTCCAGCACATGCCGGCCGGGTTCACCCGGCCGTTCGCCGAACGACTGGACGGCATGAGCGCACTCACCGTCCGGGAAGCGACCCACGGTGCGGAACTGGTTCCCGGCCAGGTCCTGATCGCCCGGTCCGGGCAGCATCTCAAGGTCGACAAGGACAGGACCGTGCGGCTGTCCCGGCAGCCGGCGGACACATCCCACCGGCCGAGCATCGACGTCACTATGTATTCGGCGGCCTGTTCCCTCCCGGGAAGACGGCTGGCCGGCATCCTGCTGACCGGCATGGGTGACGACGGCGCCGAAGGCATGTACGCCATCCATCGCAACGGTGGCCTGACGTTGGCCGAACACGAAGACACCTGTATCGTTCCGGGCATGCCGATCATGGCCTGCAAGCGCGGCGGCGTGGAGCATTCCCTGCCGCTCCCCGCCATCGCCTACCTGTTCTCCTGATCCGCCTCCCTGTGATATAAGCGAATTTTTCACCGGAGGCTCTCTTGAACCGATCGGAGCGCTGCCCGTGGCCCGGCGACGACCCGTTGTATGTGGCCTACCATGACACCGAATGGGGCGTTCCGGTCCGGGATGACCGCGCACTGTTCGAAAAGCTCCTGCTGGACGGGTTCCAGGCCGGGCTGTCCTGGATCACTATCCTGAAGAAGCGGGAACGCTACATCGTGGTCTACGACGGCTTCCAGCCGGAGAAGATCGCCCGCTACACACAGAAAAAGCTGGATCGCCTCATGGCCGACCCCGGCATCGTCCGCAACCGCGCCAAGATAGAGGGCAGCGTTCAGAACGCCCGGGCGTTTCTGGCCATCATGGAGGAGACCGGCAGCTTTTCCGATTACCTGTGGAGTTTCACCGGCGGCAGAACCCGGGTGAACCGGTTCCGCAGCATGGCCGAAATGCCGGCCCAGACCGCTGCGAGCTCGGCCATGTCAAAGGAACTGAAAAGTCGTGGGTTCAAGTTCGTCGGGCCGACCATCTGCTACGCGTTCATGCAGGCTGTTGGGATGGTCAACGACCACCTGACCGGCTGTTACCGCTACCGGGAAATCAACCGGCTTTCGCCAGCATCCTCCCGATCTCCTTCAACAGGACATCGGAAGTAAACGGCTTGGGGAGGTAAGATTCCCCATCGCCCAGCTCTTCAAGATCCAGCGCCTCGAAGGCATACCCGGACATGTACAGCACCGGGAGGTCGGGGCGGCTGCGGCGCAACTCCACGGCCAGTTCGGCTCCACCCAGTCCCGGCATGACCACATCGGTGAGCAACAGATCGAGCTCATCCATGTTTCGCGTAGCGACTTCCAGCGCCTCGGTGCCGCTGGCGGCCATCAGGACCTTGTACCCTCGCGCTTCGAGGATCCGGCATGTGAGCTTGCGGATGAAGTCTTCATCCTCCGCCAGGAGGATGGTGCCGCTGCTCTGGTCGATGGTTTCCTCCACCGCTCTCCCCTCCGCTTCCAACTCCACCGATTTTACACCAGCACTTCCATACCGGCGCAGATCATTTCAGTGACGATCAGGGACATGCTACTTTAGTATTCGTCTGGCTTGAACTATCCGGCCGGGCATATACTGGGCTCATGAAAATAATGATCGGCGCGACGGCACTCTTTCTTTGCTGCCCGGCCGTACCGGCGGCGGACGCCACCGACGTGGCCGAGGGTCGCTATCTCTTCCGGATCTACTGCACCGCTTGCCACGGAGGCGCCGCCGGAGGTGACGGGCCGGCGGCCGCCGAGCTCAAGAGCAGTCCCACGGACCTGACCCTCCTGTCCAGGAACAACGACGGTGAGTTCCCGCGGGAACAGGTGGCTCGCACGATTGCGGGACTTGCGCGCAGCCCCGGTCACGAGGCGAGTGAAATGCCGTTGTGGGGCCTCAGTTTGATAGAGACCGGCAGTGACACCGACCAGCGCGCCGTAGTCGACGACAAGATCCGGCGACTGGTCCGTTACCTGGAGTCGATTCAGAATCTGAAATAGATGAACGGCCGGGGCCCGTCCAAGTTGAACACCATGATCAGCACCACGGCGGCGGCGTAGATCGCACCCTTGAGAACCACAGGCGTCGCCTGGAACCGCTCCGGTATCGAGGCGATCTCATTGATCCACTGCGCCGCCCAGCCGAACAGGATAACGCCGGCGCATGCCAGCATGCCGACGGTGACCCGGTCCACCGGCTCGAACCGGATCAGGGCGGTGAGGTAGTGGCCCAGGGCGGTCATGTCTTCGCAGCGGAACACCAGCCACGTCAGGACTACGGCGTGGAAAACCATGATTCGCTTCAGGAACAGGGACCCTCTAGAACGGTACGAGGCGGTGGTTACCGCCGCCGACCCGACCATCTTCTCCACCGCCAGGTAGCCGCCGTGGAGGAACCCCCACAGCACGAAATGCCAGGCGGCGCCGTGCCACAGTCCGCCAAGCAGCATGGTCAACATCAGGTTGCGGTAGGTCCCGAAGCGGGTCTTCATCCGGTTTCCGCCAAGGGGGATATACAGGTAATCCCGCAGCCAGGACGACAGGGAAATATGCCAGCGTTTCCAGAAATCGCTGAAACTGACCGCCATGTACGGTCGCCGGAAGTTGTCCGGCAGATCGTAACCCATCAGGCTGGAGCACCCGATGGCGATGTCGGAGTAGCCGCTGAAATCAAAGTAGATCTGGAAGGTGAACGCATATAGTCCAAGCCAGGCCTGGAATGCCGACGCTCCCTCGGGTGAGTTGAACATCGGATCCGCGTAACGGCCCAACAGGTCTCCCAGAACGATCTTCTTGATCAGGCCCATGACGATCAGAACCAGCGCCGATTCGAAACGGGCCGGGGTCATGGCCGGCTTTTTCGGCACCTGGGGCAGGAAATGGGATGCCCGCATGATCGGGCCTGCGATGAGCTGGGGAAAATACGCCACGTAGAAAGCGAAACGGGACCAGGATCGCTCAGCAGGTATGTGACGCCGGTAGACGTCGATGGTGTAGCTCATGCTCTGGAACGTGTAGAACGAGATACCTACCGGCAGGATGATGTTCAGGTCGGTCCAGGACAGCCGGAGACCGACCACCGCCGCCAGGTCCACCACCGTCTCGGCGAAGAACCCGTAATACTTGAAGAAACCGAGGATTCCCAGGTTGGTGGCCACGGACAGTAGAAGGAACCACCTGCGGGTGGCGGGCGATCGGCTGCTGTCGATCCTGATCCCGGCAATGTAGTCGATTTGTGTGGAGATGAGGATCAGAACGATCAACCAGTGATTGTTGGAGACGTAGAAATAGTAGCTGGCCAGAAGCAGGATCCAGATCCGCAGCTTCGGAAATCCGACCAGGGTCCAGCACAGTGCCAGGGCGGCCAGGTAGAAAACAAAGTATTCGAAGGAGTTGAAAAGCACGGCTCAGTCCGTCCCGTCGGACCGGCTCAGGACCGGTCGCAATCTATCGGCCAGGAGCCGGGAGTACTTTCGGATGCCGCTCTGGTTGAGATGATTGAAATCGAAGTAGTCCGCATCGGACAGCAGATCGAAATCGACCCGCACATAGGGAAACCCGCGGGCGGTCACTTCCCGCTCAACCGTTTCCCGCATGAACCGCCGCAAAGCTTCCTGCCGCTCCGTCGTCAGGTAGACGTAAGGCGCCTCTTCCACCTCATTCACGACAAGCCGGACGTCATGTGCGCGGCACAGGTCCAGGATTGCCAGGAAAGTGTTCCAGTACTCGTCCGCCGGCAGAAATTCATCCAGGCCGCCTTCCTGGCCATCTTTCAGACTCCTGGCGTTCTCCCTCTGCTTTTCCCTGAAGTAGCCCGGGGCCAGCTCCACCCGCTCGTAGGCGCCGTTGGTTTTGGACACCGCCACCGAGGTCACGCTGCCGTCGTCGAAGAGTAGTTCGAGGGATCCTGTGCCGGGATCGTCCCGGAGTCGTTTCATGATGTCCGACAGACCGTCCGGTCGCAGCGTTCCGGCTCCGGCCTCGACGGCAGTGTCCAGCACCGGGCGCTCCAGGGCATGGTCTACCCGCTCCCGAAGCCGGGGCATCCACCCCAGAACCGTAGTGGACGGTCCGAAGAAAACCAGGTTGTCCTTCAGACTGTCCAGGCTGTAGCCAAGGGAGAGGTATTGGGGGATGCGGGCCAGACAGACCGGGTAGGCGGCATGGATCCGTTCCGCCACCGGCTGGAAGTTCTGATGGCCCACCGACCAGACCACGGTGGTTGTCGGCGGCATGGTCTCGATCAGGTCCTGGAACTGGGCGTACTGGGTCGGCAGCCAGTTGGCCCAATGGGCCAGGTTGGTGGATCGGACGCCCAGGAGCGGGTCCAGGAGATCCGGATGCATGGCGCAGTAGGTTCTGCTGTCGCCGACGAACACCATGTCGAACCGGGACCTGTCCAGCTCGTAGGCGCTCATCTTCTGAACGAGGCTGCCGGTTGGAGAGGGAGGACCGTCGGTCTTGATCAGGAAGAGGCCAAGGTTGATCAACAGCCAGCCGGCTGCAAACCCGGCCAGGTATCGAAGGATCAGGGGTCGCATCCCGGAGAGTCTACCGGAAATCCTACTTTGGGGACAGGCACCTTAACTCGGTTTTGGTGCCTGTCCCCGTTTTGCTACCTGAAGCTGATTTTGTAGTTCAGCACGAAGCTCCGCTTCGGCTCCGGACGGAAGAACGATGCGTTGGAGAATTCGGCGTACAGCTCGTCGGTGAGATTCTCGATGGCGAAGCCGAGGCGGTGCGTGGTGCCCCGGGCTTCGTGGAGCTTAAAGCCGCTGCGGAAGGAGACCACGGTGAACGCCGGGTAGATGTCGCCGATCGGGTTGTCCACAGCCAGGATGGCGTCTTTCTGGTCACCGTTATGCCGTGCCTGGGCTTCGACCCAGAACCGTCCGCCCGGCTGGTAGCGCACGCTGACGTTGTACTTGTCGGAGTAGGAGTTCCCCAGGGCTTCGTCGATCCCCTGGCTGATGTCCTCACCGGTCAGGTGGGTGTAGTTGAATCCCAGGAACCAGCTGTCCACGAACATCCAGTCCAGGGCCACTTCGATCCCCTGGTAGCGCAGCTTGTCCACGTTGACGTTCTGGTAGATGTCCAGATCGTCCGGAGGGCCGGTGGTCAATCCGGTATTGACGATGGCGATACCGTCCTTGATGGTGTTCTGGAAAACCGTCGCCTCCATGTAAACGTTGTCCCGGCGGTATTTGACCCCCAGGTCAACGTTCAGGCTGGTCTCGGCCTCCAGGTCCAGGTTCCGGGCCTGGAACGCCCCGCCCTCGGGGGTCGGGCCGTCGAAGAACCGCTCGATCAGGTTGGGTGACCGGAACGCGGTGCCTACCGAGCCGACAATCTTGACGTTTTCCGTCGCCTTGTAGATCAGGTTGGTAGCCCACACGCCGGTAGAGTCGGAGGACTTGAAGTTGTCCAGCATTGGCAAGAGCGGGGTGTCCTCGGTTTCCGCCGTGATGTCCTGGTAGCGCACGCCGACGATGGCGTCGAACCGGTCGGAGAACCGGATGCGGTCCTGGACGAACAGTCCGAAGCTCTCGTAGGTGGCGTTGGGCAGGGTAGGCGTATTGTCGGTGACCGGCATCGGCGGACCGAAACCATAGAACGTCTCGCTGGAAAAGTTGGTGCTGAGGGCGTCATCCTGGTAGTAGTCCAGGCCATAGGTCAGGACGTGACGCTCGCCGGCGATCTTCCGAAGTTCGGAACGAAGGCCGAAGGTTTCGATATCGGTGAAGTTTTCGGATTCCAGCAGCAGTCCGGCCCCGGGGAAAAACGGGATGTCGATAAGCTGGTCGAACCGTCGCTCGTTGTCGCGGTAGTAGAACGTGGTCTCCTGGGAATCGACCCAGGAGGTGTCCAGGTTGTTGCCCTTGTAACCCAGGACATACTGGTCGACGGTCTGGAATGGATAGGTCAGCTGCACGATAGTGCCGTCACTGGCGTTGTAGTCCGATGGGGAAACCCAGCCGAAACCGGCGTCTTCCGACCTGTAGCGTTCCGCCTTGAAGAACAGCTCATGGCCGTTCTCGAAATCCCAGCCCAGCCGGGTGTTGAACGACCGGTCGGTCACACCGCTGTCCCTGACCAGGGTTTCGTCGGGCAGCACGATATCGCCGTAGCTGCCGGAAGGCGCCTTGTACGCCTCGGCGTCACGATAGCTGGCGCCCAGGACGTAACTGAACCGGCCCTGGCGGCCCAGCAGGTTGAACGACGGCTTGGACTGTCCGTCGGCAGTGCTGTAACGGTAGCCGACGGTGCCGAGCAAACCGTCTTCACTGGACGGCACGCGGGTGATCATGTTGATCACACCGCCGATGGCGTCGGAGCCGTACAGCACCGACCCGGGACCGCGCACCACTTCGACCCGTTCCAGCGCCCCGACGTCCACCAGGGCCGGCAGTTCGCCGAAGTCGGACTGCCGCCGGGATGTGTTCATCCGGATGCCGTCCTCAAGGAGCAGGATGCGCTGGCCGCGCTGGCCACGGATGATCGGGCGGGGCTGGCTGGTGCCGACGCCGTTGACGTCCACACCGGGGAGATTGCGGAGCAGATCGGTGGCGGTGTTCGGCGTCTGTTCCTCAATCTCTACCGCGGTAACGACCGAAACCGGCTGGGGGACCTGGAAGACATCCTCCTCGGTCCGGGTGGCGGTTACCACGACCTTCTCTTTAAGGCCGGCTTCCTTCGGGTCTGCCGACTCCCCTTTATCGTCCTTGCTCTTGTCCTCGTCGGCGGCGAGCGTCATCGGCGCCGCCACCGCCAGGATCAGCAGGAAAACAAACAAAATCGTTAAAAAACTCGTGTTTTTGCGCACGGATAACCCCCCTTAAGGGAAAACTGGCAGTCCCCCGGTTCCCATGATTCATGCGAACCACACCACCAAATCCACCTGAATCATAGCAAACGGAATCAAAGGATTCCGGACCGGTTTGGGAACTTTTCCGGCCGCACCAGGATCAGCGCACTGCCGACCCCGGAACCACCTCGATCAGGCCATCTCCGGACCGGACCTGGCACTTGGTGCCGCCGTCGTAATCCGGGGCCCGCAGCATCAGTACCGCCGGCTGTCCGAAGGCTGTGCAGGCCGACTCCGACGATTCGTCCACACCCCGCCACAACCGGATAAAGCGGTTGTTTTCCCACTCGTGGCCGAGGGTTGTCAGCTCGGTATGGCCGGGGTGTACGGTGACGCCGGGATCCAGCGTCATCAGCCGCTCCATGATGGAGTGCCGCAAGTCGTTGAACGTCGTGTGGCCAGGCGCCCGGGTTCCACCAACGCTCCCTTTGAACAACGTGTCCCCCGGAAACAGCGCCTCCCCGTTCACAAGGTAGGAGGCCTGACCCACGGTGTGGCCCGGTGTGTGGATGACGCGGATGGTGAGCGCACCACTCTCAACGGTCTCGTTATGCCCCAACGTCTGATCCAGCCTGTCGAACAACGCCGCTTCCGCCTCGTGACCGCATACCGGGATGTGGAACCTGGAACGGAACAGGTCGTTCCCCAGCACGTGGTCTACGTGGTGATGGGTGCACAGGATGTGGGTCGGCGTCAGGTCGAGGGCCTCGATCCTGTCGAGAATCGGCGGTGCAGGCCCCCCGGTATCCACGATGACGGCGGAACCGCCCGGCCGGTCGGCCACCAGCCAGGTGTTGGACAGGTAGGAGGCATGCATCGATTTTTCGATGATCATCAGTCGCCCCCGCGCTTTTCGCGACGGGCCTTGCGCACCGCAGCTTCCACATCCAGGTGGTCGTCGCCGCAACGCTGGATGTATTCGTCGTATGTGCCACGGAAATCCTGGATGCCGTCATGGCGGATCTCCAGGATCCGGGTGGCGACCTTCGAGACGAACCAGCGGTCATGGGAAACCACCACCATGCTGCCGTCGTACTTTGTAAGCCCGGTGGCCAGGGATTCGATCCCCTCCAGGTCCAGGTGGTTGGTCGGCTCGTCCAGAACCAGGACGTTCGGCTGTCTCAGGCCGATCTTGGCGAAGATCAGCCGGGCCTTCTCGCCACCGGACAGGGCGCCGATCTTCTTTTCGACTTCATCCTTCTGGAACAGCACCTCCGCCAGCTTGCCTCTAACGAATCCGACGTTCTCGCCGGGGGCATAGTTCCACAGCCAGCTCTGCATCGTCTCTTTCTCGTGCCCTTCCAGTTCACTGTGATCCTGGGGAAAGTAGCCGATGTGGGTCTCGTAGCCCCACTCCACGTCTCCGGCGTCGGAGGCCAGCTCACCCACCATGATTTTCAGCAGGGTCGATTTCCCGATTCCGTTGGGGCCCAGAATCGCAAGTCGATCGTCCCGCTCGAGCTTCAGATCCACATTGTTAAGGACCTGGTTGTCGCCGAACGCCTTGCTGATGCCGGTGGCCTCCACCACCACCCGGCCGCTGTGACGGCAGCGTACGAACTTGAATCTAGGATATCGCCGGGATGAGCGGGGCAGGTCATCGATGACGATTTTATCGATGATCTTGGCCTTGCTCTTGGCCTGCCGTGCCTTGGTCGGCTTGGCCTTGAACCGTTCCACGAACCGCTTGTGATCGTCGATCTCCTTTTCCCGCTTTTCGATTTCCGTTTCCTTGCGTTCCCGGTTCTCCACCTTCTGCCGCAGGAAATCGTTGTAATTCCCCCGGTACAGGGTGACCTGCTGGTAGTCCACATCCACGATGTGGCTGCAGATGTTGTTCAGGAAACGGTGGTCGTGGGAAACCACCAGCACACATCCTTTGAAGTCCGAAATAAATTTTTCCAGCCAGCGGATCGAGAGGATATCGAGATGGTTGGTCGGCTCGTCCAGGAGCAGGAGATCCGGACCGGCGGCCAGGGTCTGGGCCAGCAGCACCCGGAGCTTGAAGCCGCCTGAAAGAACCGAAAGCGGTTCACGATGCTGTGCGGTGGGTATGTTCAACCCTTCCAGGATCTCCCCCGCCCTGGACTCCATGGCGTAACCGTCATACTGGTGGATACGATCTTCCAGGTCCCCATAGCGATCAGCATCGAACTCCGACCCGGTGTCCGCCAGCATCGCCTCTTTTTCCTGCATGACCTTCCAGAGCTTTTCATGACCCATCATGACCACGTCCAGGATCGGGACGCTTTCATACTGGTAGTGGTCCTGCTTCAGCACACCGACCACCGCCTTCTTGGGGATGGCGATAGTTCCTGCAGACGCTTCCTCCTCCCCGGTGAGAAGGCGCAGAAGTGTGGACTTGCCCGAACCATTGGCGCCGACAATGCCGTAGCGGCAACCGGGATTGAACTGCACCGACGCCCCGGTGAAAAGGGTCTGGGAGCCGTAATGCTTGGCAAGATCGGTAATGGAGACCATGATCGGGACAAGGTAGCAGGGAGCCGGGACAGGGTCGACTATTCCTCGTCGGAGGAGGCGGCCCCTTCCGTGTTGATCACCATAACCACCGAGGCGGTGGAAAGGCGCGCACGCTCCCTTACAAACGGCATGGCCGGGTTGGAGCAGATCTCCAGCAGTCCGCCGAACCCGGCCGCCCCGGCTTCTCCGGCGTCGATACCCAGCGCACGCAGTTCGCCGGCGGCCTGGGCGGCCCGGTCATCTTCGATAGCAACGATCCCGTCCAGACCGCCGCGGATCCAGGGCCAGGCAGGCGAAGACAGCAACCCGCAGTTCAACCCGGTCATCACCGACTTGTGAGGTCCGGGAACCATCTCCGGGCGGCCGGCCTTGAGGGAGGCCAGCGCGGTAGCCGCCGAAACCGGCTCCACTCCCAGCATCCGCGGCATGGAGGAACCGCTCAGTGCGAAATAGTGCCGCACCGCAGCGGTTGCCAGGGACCCGACACCGACCTGCACCAGGACCAGGTCGGGCCGGCCGATGCCGAGTTCCAGCATCTGCTCCCCGGCCTCCTGAAAGAGGGTGTCGTAACCGTCTACGATCCAGGAAGGAACCTCTTCATAGAGGTCCCATCCGGTGTCCTGGACCAGCAGTGAGCCGGCCTCGTCCTCGGCACAGGCGGCGGCGGCGGCCACCGCATCGTCGTAGTCGCCGTTCACTACCACGACCTCGGCGCCGTGGGAACGGATCGCGTCAACCCGGGATGCCTTGATGTGATGGGGCACAAACACCCTGGCCCACAGACCCAGACGTTCCGCCATGCTGGCCACCGCCCGTCCATGGTTGCCGTCGGTGGCGGTCACCAGTTCAAGCGGGCGGAGTGGTTCCAGGAGGGCGTACAGTTCCTCCAGCCCTTCCCAGCTTCCCATGCCCAGGCCGAGCTTGCGGCTCAACAGGGTGTACACCGCCCACGAAGCACCCAGGATCTTGAACGACGGCAGGCCGAGCCGGTCCGACTCATCCTTCATCAGCAGTTCGCCGATACCGAGACGGCCGGCCAGCGCTTTCAGACGATAAAGCGGGGTGACCTCGTACTCCGGCAGGCGCCGGTGGAAGATGAGGGGCTCCATGGAGCGCTGTACCGACGGCAGTACCCGGGGCGAGGTCGGGTTCGGGAATAATGTGGGACCTGCCATGGCCGGACCATTGTAGCCCGGTTCAGCCTGCCGACAGACCTTTCAGGGCAAAATCGATGATCCGGCCGGCATCGGAGGTCAGGCGATAGTTGCGGTCGCTGAGCACCCAGTTGGTGGCCGCTTCGTCGAGGATGCCGAACAACGCCTTGGTGGCGAACCAGACGTCCAGGTCCCGGCGAACGGTGCCTTCCTCCTTGCCCTGCTCCAGGATGGCGGCGACCCGGTTGAAATATTCCCGCAACTGCCTGCTGCGACTGTAGACGTCCATGAATCGTGCCGAATGCCGGAGCTCGATCTGGAACACGGTGGCCAGTTCACGGTCACGGCCCAGATTGGTGAGATGCAGTTCCACGATCCGCTGCAACCGCTCGAGAGCGGTCTCGGCGCCGGCCATGTCTTCCTTCCCCAGCGCCAGGAACTGTTCCATGGAGTCCTCGAAGATGGCGTCCAGGATCTTTTCCTTGGATTCGAAGTAGGTGTACACGGTGCCGGTGGCCACGTTGGCCGTTTTTGCAATGTCCCCGATCCGGGTGCGGTAAAAACCGTCCCCGGCGAACAACCGGACAGCCGCGGCCAGGATCCGGCTGCGTTTCTCTTCTTTTCGGGCCGGCTCCATCAAAGCCTCCAGAATGAACTTAGTTCATTTCACTGCAAGTTTACGGTGGTTGAAGGCGAATCGCAAGCTTTGGAATAATATTATCATCTCCTTTTGTTCTATATATTTACCAAAGATGTCCACCATTTGCTTGACTCGGAAACACAATGAGCGCACACTTAACTTATTGAACATTATTCATTTCCGGCGCCGTCCCGGCACCGGCACGGAAGAGGAATGGCCATGGCGCGAAAGATCGAGAAGGTTGCAGTGCTCGGAAGCGGCGTAATGGGCAGCGCCATCGCCGCCCACCTGGCCAACGCGGGGATCCCTTCCGTCGTCCTGGATATCGTCCCCAAGGACCCTGAGGCGGACCGCAACCAGATTGTCGACGGTGCAATCCGGGCCGCCCTGAAGGCGAAGCCGGCGCCGTTCTTCCACAAGCGGTTGGCCGGCATGATCACAACCGGCAACTTCGATGATGACTGGGAACTGGTCCGTGATGCGGACTGGATCATCGAAGTGGTCAAGGAAGATCTCGCGATCAAGAAGATGGTCCTGGCCAGGGCGGCGGAATTCCGCAAGGCCGGATCGGTGATCAGCTCCAACACTTCCGGGCTCTCCGCCGCAGCGATGTGCGATGGCCTGGACGATGATTTCCGAAAACATTTCCTGGTGACCCACTTCTTCAACCCGCCCCGGTACCTCCACCTGCTGGAAATCATCCCCGGCCCGGACTCCGATCCGGCGGTCCTTGACGAGATCGCCGAGTTCGTCGATCTGCGCCTGGGCAAAGGGGTAGTTCACGGACGGGATACGCCGAACTTCGTCGCCAACCGGGTCGGTGTATTCGGCATGCTGGACGCGATCAAGGCGATGGAAGAGCTGGGGCTGACGGTTGAGGATGTGGATGCTCTCACCGGCCCCCTGGTCGGCCACCCCAAGAGCGCCAGTTTCCGCACCGCCGACCTGGTCGGCCTGGACACCTTCGTCGCCGTGGCCGGCAATGTCTACAACGGCTGTCCCGACGATGAGAATCGTCTTTCGTTCGAGACGCCGGAAGTCCTTGAAAAGATGCTGGCGAAAGGACTCCTGGGCGGCAAGTCCGGTGGAGGGTTCTACCGCAAGAAAAAGACCGCCGAAGGTAAGCAGATCCTCACTCTGGATCTCGCAACCATGGAATACCGGGAGCGGATCAAGCCGAAGTTCCCGGAGGTGGACGCGATCCGGGAAGCGCCGCTGTCCGAACGGCTCAAGGGTCTGGCATTCGGGAAAGGCAAGGCTGCCGAGTTCACCTGGCGGACATTGAGTCGGTTGTTTTCCTACTGTGCGTTCCGGGTCGGCGAGATCTGCGATACGCCCAAGCCGATAGACGACGGGATGCGCTGGGGATTCGGCTGGAAGAAAGGGCCGTTTGAGATCTGGGATCTCCTGGGTGTCTCGAAGGTCGCCGAGCGGATGAAAGCCGACGGAGTCCGGCTGCCGGACTGGATCACTCCCCTTCTGGAAAGAGACGACCCTTCCTTCTACACCCTGGTGAACGGCGTTCCGGCGATCTGGGATCCGGCCGCAGGCGACTACCGGGCCGAACCGCCGGACCCGGGCAAGATCTCGCTGGCGGTACTCAAGAAGAGTAGCGGCGTGGTGCAGTCCAACGCCGGCGCCAGCCTGTTGGACCTGGGTGACGGCATCGCCGGCCTGGAGTTCCATTCCAGGATGAACTCCCTGGGAGGCGACATTATCGGCATGGTCGGCAAAGCCCTGGCGATCGTGGACGAGAAGTTCGACGGCCTGGTTGTAGGCAACCAGGGGACCAACTTCTCCGTTGGCGCCAACCTGATGATGATCCTCATGGCGGCCCAGGAACAGAACTGGGAAGACCTGGACCTGATGATTCGGGCGTTCCAGCGAGCCACCATGGGCATGAAATATGCCGGAAAACCGGTGGTGGTGGCGCCGTTCGGCATGGCCCTGGGCGGCGGGGCCGAGTTCACACTCCACGGCCAGCGCACCCGGGCTTCCGCCGAGACCTACATCGGACTGGTGGAGCTGGGAGCCGGCGTCGTGCCGGCCGGCGGCGGTTGCAAGGAACTCTACCTCAGGAATCTGGAGCGCTGGACCGGCACTACAGGCCTCCTGACCCCGGTGCAGCAGACCTTCGAAACCATCGGCATGGCCAAGGTGGCCACAAGCGCGGTAGAAGCCAGGGACCTGGGGTTCCTGAGGGAGAGCGACCCGATCACCATGAACCCGTACCGGTTGATCAGCGACGCCAAGGCGACGGCTCTCTCCATGGTCCGGGAAGGTTTCAGGGCCGGTGCGCCCCGGACCGACATCCCGGTGATGGGACGGGCCGGCAAGGCCGCCATCGAAGTCGCCATCTACAACATGGAAGAAGGCCGCTTCATCAGCAGCCACGACCGCAAGATCGCACGGAAGCTGGGACACATCCTTTGCGGCGGTGACCTGACCGGAACCCAGCGCGTCAGCGAACAGTACCTCCTGGACCTTGAGCGGGAGGCCTTCCTTTCGCTCCTGGGCGAGAGAAAAACCCTGGAGCGGATCCAGAGCCTGCTCAAAACCGGCAAGCCCCTGAGGAACTAGACCATGACCATGCAGCAAGCTTATATCGTGGCAGCGAAACGCACCGCCGTCGGCCGTGCAAAAAAAGGGAGTCTGGCGGAAACCCGCCCCGACGACATGGCGGTGGCGGTGGTGAACGATCTGCTGGCGTCCGGCGGCATCGACCCGGGCCTGGTGGACGACGTCATCCTCGGATGCGCTTTCCCGGAAGGCGAACAGGGCATGAATTTCGCCCGCCAGGTGGTGCTGTTGTCCGGCCTGCCGGCCACCACCAGCGCCATGACCATCAACCGGTTCTGTTCCTCCGGCCTGGAGGCGATCCATCTTGCGGCATTGAAGGTAGGGTCGGGAACCGCCGGCTGCGTCATCGCCGGCGGCGCCGAGACCATGACCATGATCCCGATGGGAGGCAACGGGTTCGCTCCGAATCCGGCCCTGACGGAAGAGCGGGTCGGAGCCTACCTGGGCATGGGGCTGACCGCCGAACGGGTGGCCCAGGAAGACGGCATCTCCCGGGAAGACCAGGACGCCTTCGCCCTGGACAGCAACCTCAAGGCTGTTGCCGCCATCGAAGGAGGCCGGTTCGAAGAACAGATCAGCGCCCTGACGATCCGCAAGACGGTTCCGTCGGGCAAGGGCTGGAAAACGGTGACGACGGAAACCGAGTTCAAGGTGGATGAAGGCCCCCGGGCCGACACCAGCCTGGCGGCCCTGGCCAAATTGAAACCGGCCTTCCTCGCCGGCGGCACGGTGACCGCCGGAAACTCCAGCCAGATGAGTGACGGCGCCGCCGCCGTCATGGTCGCCTCGGAATCGTTCGTCAAGGAACATGGCCTCAAGCCGCTGGCCCGGTTCGCAGGCTACGCCACCGCCGGCCTGGATCCTGAAGTGATGGGACTGGGGCCGGTGTACGCCGTGCCGAAGCTGTTGAAGGCGACCGGCGTGGCCCTGGCGGATATCGACGTCATCGAACTGAACGAGGCGTTCGCAGCCCAGGGCTTGGCCGTGATGAAGCGCCTGGAACTCGACCCGTCCCGGGTCAACGTCAACGGTGGCGCCATCGCCCTTGGCCACCCGCTGGGTTGCACCGGGGCCAAGTTGACCACCCAGGCGATCCACGAACTGGCGCGGATCAAAGGCCGTTACGCAATGGTAACCATGTGCGTCGGTGGCGGCATGGGCGCCGCTGGACTCCTGGAGCTGGCCGACTAGATTTATTAACAGGAAACAAGCCGGCCCAAAGGCCGGAAAGCGAGGCAGGACATGGCGACGGAAGAAAAGGAAATGAAAGTGACCCGGGGCTGCAACTTCCTGGTGGACGAGGCATCCCTTGACGACGTCTTCATCCCCGAAGAGTTCGATGAAGAGCAGCAGATGGTCGGTCAGCTCGCCAGGGACTTTTACGACGGCAGCGTCGCCCCGGTCAATGACGAAATCGAAGCGTTGGCCGATGGGGTCACGGTGAATCTCCTAAAAGAGGCCGGCGAGCTGGGCCTCTTGAGCGTGGACCTGCCGGAGCGCTTCGGCGGTTTCGCCCAGACCAAGGCTGTGAGCATGCTTGTGGCGGAAAGCCTGTGCAAGAACGCCTCGTTCAACACAGCGTTCAGCTGCCATACCGGGATCGGGTCGTTGCCGATCGTTTATTTCGGCACCGAGGAGCAAAAGCAGAAATTCCTCCCGGGCCTGGCCACCGGCGAGATCATCGGCGCCTACGCCCTGACCGAGGCCGGCAGCGGCAGCGACGCCCTGGCCGCCCGGACCACGGCGGTACTCAACGACGAAGGCACTGAATACGTCCTCAACGGCGAGAAGCTGTTCATTACCAACGGCAACTTCGCCGACCTGTTCATCGTGTTCGCCAAGGTGGACGGAGAACAGTTCACTGCGTTCATCATCGAGAAGAACAACGAAGGCCTGTCCCTGGGCGCCGAAGAGAAGAAGATGGGGATCAAGGGCTCCTCAACGACCTCGGTGATCCTGCAGGACGCGAAAGTTCCGGTCGAGAACGTCCTGGGCGAGATCGGCAATGGCGCCAGGATCGCCTTCAACATCCTGAACGTCGGCCGGTTCAAGCTGGCCGCCGCTGTTACCGGCGGTGGGATCGCCGCCATGAAGGAAACGGTGGAGTACGCCAAGGGCAGGCAGCAGTTCGGCCGGCCTATCGCAGAATTCGGGATGGTGCAGCATAAAATCGCCGAATCCCTCAGTCGTCTTTATGCGGCCCGATCCGCGATCTACCGCACCGCCGGTTATATCGACCAGAACATCGCCACCATCGACGTCACCGACCCGGAACGGGACAGCAAGGTCATCGATTCCGCCATCCGGGAGTACATGGTGGAGTGTTCCATCCTGAAGGTGTTCTGTTCCGAGGCCCTGGATTACACCGTGGACGAAGTTGTCCAGATTTACGGTGGGTACGGCTATACCCAGGAGTACGGTGCAGAGCGGTACTACCGGGACAGTCGCATCAACCGGATATTTGAAGGGACCAACGAGATCAACCGGATCGTGGTCGGCGGCGAGGTCATGAAGCGGGCCGCCAAAAACTCGATCCCCCTGTTCGCCCGGGCCAAGGCTCTGCTGGACGAGTTGACCGGGTTCCCGGATCTTGGTGACGATGACGACACCTCGTTCCTGGCAAATGAAAGGAAGCTGGTAAACCAGGCTCGGAAGATCGTGTACCTGGCAGCCGGCACCATGGGCCAGACCCTGGGCATGAAGCTGCAGGACGTCTGGGGCCATGAGGAGCTCCTGGGGCTGCTTGCCGATCTGATCATGGAAACGTACGCCATGGACTCGGCCGTGCTCCGGACGATGAAGCTCAAGGAACGGGGCGCCCCTGACGTGGACACCTTCCATTCCGCCCTTACCCGGTTGTACTGCAACGAAGCGATGGCCAGGATGGAGATCACCGCCAGGACCCTGCTTTCGGCCATCGTGGAAGGAGACGACCTGAGCATGGCGCTGTCGGGCCTGCGGCGCACCGCCAAGTACGCACCGGCCAACACCGTCGCGCTCCGCCGGGAAATCGCCGAATACGCCGCGTCCCACGACGACTGGGGACTCTAGAGAAACGGGGACATTGCACGTTATCTTTCAATAGTTATCGGACAGGCCGCTATAATCAGGCGGGAACCTGATCCAGAGAACTATTGAAAGATAATGTGCCATGTCCCCATTTATTGAGAGCTGGTTCCACGTTCGGGAGAGCGGCAGCAGCCTGCGAACCGAGGTTCTCGGCGGCCTGACCACCTTCCTCACCATGGTCTACATCGTGTTCGTGAACCCGGCGGTTCTTTCCGGCGCCGGCATGGACTTTGGCGCCGTCATGGTCGCCACCTGCCTGGCCGCCGGCATCGCCACCTGGACCATGGGGCTGGCGGCCAACTACCCGATCGCCATGGCGCCGGGCATGGGCGAGAACTTCTTCTTCCTCACGGTTGTAGTCGGCATGCAGGTGCCCTGGCGCATCGCCCTGGCTGCGGTGTTCGTTTCCGGCATCGTATTCGTCTTCATGAACCTTTTCCGTCTCCGGGAGATGCTGATCAACGCCGTCCCGACCTGTCTCAAGCACTCCATCGCCGCCGGCATCGGCCTGTTCATCGCCCTGATAGGGTTGAGGAACGGCGGGATCCTTCTCAACGATGCCGGGCAGGGCCATTTCGTCATGGGTGACCTGACCCACCCTGCCACCCTCATCGCTCTGGTCGGTCTCACCCTTACGGTTGCAGCCATGGCCCGGGGCATCCAGGGAGCGGTACTGCTTGGAATCCTGTTCACAACCGCCCTGGCCTGGGGAGCCGGCCTGGTGGAGTGGCAGGGCCTGGTTTCGATGCCGCCCTCCCTGGCGCCGACCTTCCTGCAGCTGGACCTGTCGGGCCTGCTCACCCTGGAGATGCTGCCGGTGATCTTCATATTCCTGTTCATGGCGGTCTTCGACGCCGTGGGCACGCTGATCGGAATCGGCGAGCAGGGCGGATTCATGAAGGACGGCAAACTGCCACGGGCGGGGCGGGCTTTGACCGCCGACGCTACCGGCACGGTGGTCGGCTCCCTGCTGGGCACACCCACAGTCACCGCCTACATCGAGTCGGCCACAGGAGTGCAGGCCGGCGCCCGCACCGGCCTGGCCAACATGGTCACCGGCACGCTGTTCTTCCTGGCGCTGTTCTTCTCGCCCCTGGCCAGGATGATCGGTGGCGGCATCGAGGTCGAGCCGGGTGTTTTCGTGAACCCGATGACGGCGCCGGCGCTGATCATCGTCGGCAGCCTCATGGCCCGCAGCGTTGCGAAAATCCCGTGGGAAGACATGACCGAGTCGTTCCCGGCATTCCTGGTGCTGGCCGGCATCCCGCTGTTCTGGTCCATCGCCGACGGTATCGCTTTCGGGTTCATCGCCTACCCGCTGCTGAAACTGCTTACCGGCCGGTACCGGGAGGTCTCGGCCCTGGTCTACATCGTCGGCGGCCTGCTGGCCCTGCGGTATATCTTCCTGTGATGCACGACGGCGACCGCACCTATCGCTGCCCCCGGCCTGACTGCCGCCGGCTGTTCACCGACCAGGCGGCGGTGCCGGGCAGGATCATCCACTGCCCGGACTGCAACCGGGCGATGAACGCACGGCCTGCCAGCATGGACCGAACCCTCGAAGACAGGGAACGGAACAGTACCGGCGGAGAAGGGGCCGGCATCCCCCGGTTGCCCCTTGCGGTGCTGGTGGACAATGTCCGCTCGCTCTGGAACGTCGGGTCCATTTTCAGATCTTCCGATGCCTGCGGCGTTGGCCTGGTGGTGCTGGCAGGAATCACAGGCGCACCACCTCGGGACGCTGTTGCGAAAACCGCACTGGGAGCGGAGCAGGCTGTGAGGTGGCGTTACCGGGCCGAGGCTCTCGCCGCCCTGGAACAGATCCTGGAGGAAGGGTACACGCCGGTCGCTCTTGAAACCGGTGCCGGAGGAAGTTCCCTGCAGAACTACCGGTGGCCGGAGCGGCCCTGCCTGATCGTCGGGAATGAGATCCGGGGGATCTCCCCGGAGGTGCTGGACGCCTGCACCGGGAGCGTTTCCATTCCGATGCGGGGGGTCAAGGACAGCCTGAACGTAGCTGTTGCGTTCGGTATTGCCGTACATCACGCCGCCGGCCAACTGGCGGGCCGGGACTAGATCGCTTCAGCCTGTCCGAAATAGCCTGCTGCGGCCTCGTCCATTTGCTTCATGCTCTTCATGAGGAGATGCATGGCGTCGTGGTCCATCTTGAGACGATAGGCCACCATCCCATGTGCGATCAGGAAGGTGCCGCTGGTCCAGCCCACCATCGCCATGAACGCCTGTTCTCCGCTGCTTTCGTTGGTCCGTGCATGACGAAGCCGGCCGTCTACGAACCATGCTTCTCCACGGAACTCTCCATCGGTGATGCGAATGCAACCGGTCTTCCCGCCCAGGGCCATGAGCTGGGTCAGTTCGGCGAAGCTCAGATCTTCCAGGTTGCCGGTTGTCCGGCTCTGGGGCCGTTTCCTGCGAACTATACTGAGTGTCACCATCGCAACTCCCGCCTTCCTGATAATTCCCTATGCCTGTTGTATACAGATGTACAGGCAGGTCGACGGTTATCAATAGTCGCTTTTGTAAGGCCGGCGCCGTATTCCGGGTTTGCAGGATTATCCTGTGACCGGTGGGACCAGTCGTTGTAGTCTATCGACTTCCGACTACCTGGAGCCTGCCATGCGTCAATCCACGCCAACCATCCTGCTCGCCGCCCTCCTCATCGCTGCGCCGGCTGGCGCCGCCGGCCTGAACCAGGGCCTGGCTCCGGTATCCGTTTCCGAACTGCTGCCCTGGGCGACCCTGGATCCCTCGATCCCGACCCAGGCGGCGGTAACCGGCGTGGAACCTGGGGAGCGCCCTCTCCGGCCGGAAGAAGCGCTGGAATATTTCCGCCGGCTGGCCGATCACTCGGAGAGGGCACGGCTGATCGAGTACGCCCGGAGTTACGAGGGCAGACCACTGGTGATCCTGGCGGTGGGCGACGAAAAGGCGATAGCCGATCTCGACAACTTCAAACAGCAGCATGCCGACCTGCTGGACCCGCGGAAAGGCAAGGACGAGGACGCGGCCGGCCGGCCGGCGGTGGCCTGGATGGCCTACGGTATCCACGGGGACGAATTGAGCAGTACCGACGCCGCCGCCACGCTGGCCTACTGGCTGGTGGCCGGCGAGGACGAGCGGGCCCGCACGCTCCGGGAAAAACTGGTCATCCTCATCGATCCCTGCGAGAACCCGGACGGCAGGGCCAGGTACCTGGCCCAGACCATGTCCTTCGCCCATCGAACCGCCAACCCGGACCAGGACGACCTCTCCCACGCAGCGGTCTGGCCCTGGGGTCGGGGCAACCATTACCTGTTCGACCTGAACCGGGACTGGTTTACCCAGGTCCACCCGGAGAGCGCCCGGTCCACCGTCATCGCCGGCTGGCTTCCCCAACTGCTGGTGGACAGCCATGAGATGGGCGACAACGCCACCTACCTGTTCCCACCGCCGCGGCACCCGTTCAACCCCCACCTTCCGGAAAACGCACGCCGCTGGGAGCGGGTGTTTTCCGACGACCAGGCGGAGGCTCTGGACAACAGGGGCTATCCGTACTTCACGGGCGAATGGAACGAGGAGTTTTTCCCCGGGTACGGCTCGTCCTGGGCCGCCTACCACGGCTCCATCGGTATTCTCTACGAGATGTCCGGGACTTCCGGGACCGTGGTGCGCAAGCGGGGCGGCACACTCAGGACCTTCGTCCAGGCTGTAGAGCACCAGCTGACGTCATCGGTGGCCAACCTGGAATCCCTGGCCGTCAACAGCGAAGCTGTGCTGAAAGATCAGATCGCAGCCCGCCGGGAAGCGGTCAAGGCCGGATCCAGCGGCAACCGCCGTGCCTGGATTCTGGTCCCCGACCGGCGCCACCCGGAGCGGCTGGGAAAACTGGCGGCGCTGATAACAAGACAGGGTATCGAGGTCCAGGCGCTGACCGGCGAAGCAGTGAAACTTTCCGGCGCCCGGGACGCCCGGACCGGCGCCGGTTCGGACCTTCAACTGACCGCCGGAACCCTGATGGTCCGTCTGGACCAGCCTGGCGGCAGGCTGGCCCGGGCGATCCTGGATCCCCACGTGCCGATGGAATCGGTTTTCCTGAGTGAAGAGCGGGAATATCTCGAGAAAGGCAAGGGCAGCAGACTGTATGAAACCACCGCCTGGTCTCTGATCCTGGGACATGGCGTACCGGCCTACTGGACCGGCGCCGTCCCGGGTGGCAGTTGGCAGGTCTGGGAACCGGCAGAAGGTGCGGCTGTCGCCGGCAGGATCGCCTCTGCCTATCACTCGGTGATCCTGGATGGAGATCCGGACCGGTCCCCCGCCGTCCTGTCCTTCCTTCTCCAGAACGGAGTGGTCGTCCGGATCGCCGACAGGCCGTTCACCGTGGGAGGACGGCAGTTCCAGGCTGGAGCGATGGTCGCCCGCCGGGAAGGGAACATCGACGGCCTGACCAACGTGCTGAACCAGGCGGGAGAACGATTCCTGGTGGAACTGTTCCCGGTGACCACCTCCCGCTCGGAAGCCGGACCGGATCTGGGAGGCTCCCACTTCCCTGTTCTGGTTCCGCCTCGAGTTGGCGTTCTCACAGGTATGCCGGTCTCCCCTTCCGCCTACGGCTCCATCTGGCACCTGCTGGACCAGGACCTGGACCTGCGGTTCTCCAGCCTGGATGTGGGACGGTTCGGCGCCACCGATCTTTCCCGGTACAACGTTCTGGTCTTCCCTCCGGTGATGGGAGGAACCGGGATGTACCGCCAGTTGCTGGGAACGCAGGGTGTCAGCCGGCTCAAAAGTTGGGTCGAAGCCGGTGGAACCGCCATCGGCATCGGTGGCGGCGCCCGCATGCTGGCGGATGTTGAAACCGGCCTGACCCGGGCACGGTTCCGATCCCAGAGCCTTGAAAATTTCCCGCCGCCGGTGTTCAGCATCCCGGCTTCCGCAGCCGAGGCTGCAGGCAGGCCGACCGCCCTGGGCCTGCGTGTGCAGACGAGTTCGGACAAGGACAAGGACAAGGACAAGGATGCGCCTGCCGCCCCAACCGGCTCACCGTACGACGTTGCTCCGATCCTGGGATCCGGAGCCAGGCCGTTCGCCGCAGGTGTGGACCTGGGAACCGAACTGGCCGGAGAGCCTGTTGCGATGAAGGACTGGGTTCAGGAGACCCTCGCTCCCGGGAAAAAGAACCCGGACAAGGAAGACCTGGAGAAGGCGGACCGTCGGCTGCGGCTGTTCATGCCCCAGGGCGTCCTGCTGCGCTCCGACCTGGATCCCGAATTCTGGATGAACTTCGGCATGGACCGCTCCATCACCGTCTGGTTCGGAAGGAACGACAGCCTGATCGCCTCCCCGCCGGTCACCGTGGCGGCCCGGTTCCCCGCCATCGACCGCCTGCATCTGGGCGGCCTCCTGTGGCCCGAGGCGGCGGCACGGATGGCCCGGACCGGCTATGCCACCCGGGAGAGCCTGGGAAGGGGCCAGATCATCCTGTTCGCCGACCATCCGGCCTATCGCCGCTGGATGCGGGAAACCGAACGGATGTTGTCCAACGCCATCCTGTACGGTCCAGGACTGGGTACGCGGTGGTCGTCACCGTGGTAAGCCGGCCGCTACCGGCGGCACGGTCACGGCGGTAACCGATGCGGACGGCCCGGCCTGTGCCGGGTCGTTCAGGACCACGATCAGCTCGTACTCCCCTGGCGCCAGTTTTAAGGTCCCGGCCCAATCCAGCGACCGGCCGGCGGCAAGATCCTCCCTGTACACCTTCACCGCCCGGCGGTTCCGGGTCACCAGGATCGCTACTGTCCCATCCCCGACCGGGGGCGGCCCCTGGGCTTCGAGCCGCACCTTCCAGCTCCTTTCGCCCCTTGGCTTCAACAGCTTCAGGCCGGCGGTGATCCGGGGATCCATGTACCGCTCCGGATTCAACTCCGCGGCGGTCACGGAAGCATCCCTGAGGTCTTCTACGGGCCATTCCCGGAGACGTTCCGGGTGGCGGGCCGACAGGCCGTTGCCCCGAACCCGGATGACGATGTTGCGGGTATTCTCTACACCGTTGCGGCCGGTCTCCTTCAGGTAGAACCCCAGGGTGTAGCGGCATTCCAGATCCCGCCGTGCACGTGCGTACCCCAGGGTGAGGTCGTTGGTCAAACGTGTGAACCGGCCGCCGGTTTCGTTGGCCAGCCGGGCCAGAGCCCGCGACCCCCCTGTCGGCTCGGTCTTCCTGCCCTGCTGCGGCGGCTCCAGGCCCCGGGCATAAACCGGATAGATCGCCGACCGGCTTTCCGCCGCACGGTGGGCCACGTCCAGGAACCACAGGTCGTTGTCGTCGGCGCGGCCCAGGAAAGAGGAGAACAGAACCACAGCTTTGGCTCCTTCATATTCGGCCAGAACACTCATGAGGCGAGAAAGGTCCCGGAAATACCCGCGCTCGGTCAGCGGGCGGTACGGCGGGTCGAAAAGCTTCGCCCAGATGGTGACGTCCTGTTCCATGCTGTCCAGGGCCAGGGTGAGTGTTGCCCGGTCGGATGTGAACGGCGCCAGGATCCTCAACCCGTCGGTAAGAACCGCCACCATCATTTCATTCGCCGTCCCGACCTCTCCGGCGACAATCTCACGGGCGCCGGCCAGGGCGTCCAGCCGGTCTCCCATATCCATGTGGTAATGGTCGAAAAGGAGCACCACCCGGGCCGGTCGGCTCGACGGCAGAGAGAACGGATCCGTACCGCTGCTCCGGGGCAACCGGTCCGGCGTGGCCCCGGTGGCGCAGGCTGCGTCCATCGTGTCGATGTCAACCGGCCGGTTCTGGACCAGCAGGGTAAAATCATCCTGCGAAAGTCCCGGCACCGTCCGGCCGGAACGATCAGTCACCAGCACGTCCACCAGCACCAGGCGGACACTGACCTGTTCTTCCTGTTCCAGGTCCACCGGAGTCTCGGCGGACAACCGGCCTGCGGTCAGGGCCAGCACAAGGAACACAAACAGGCCGGTTACACGAATTCGGCAATCTCCTTCAGGGACTTGCGACGGATGTCCGGCACTTCGACTCCTGCGGCAGGGTAACCGACTACCAGCAACAGGAACGGCCGTTCGTTTTCCGGCCTCCCGAGGATGGTGTTGAGGAATTTCATCGGACTGGGAGTGTGGGTCAGCGACACGAGACCGGCCTGATGCACCGCTGCTATGAGAAGACCGGTGGCGAGACCGACCGACTCCACGGTGTAATAGTGTTTTCTCTTGCCGCCGTCTTCCCCGGTGCCGTACATCTCGCCGAAAACGGCGATGAGCGTCGGAGCGGTTTCCAGAAACGGCTTGTCATGGTCGGTCCCCAGAGGTTCCAGTGCCTCCAGCCACTCCTTCGGGGCGCGATGGCTGTAGAACTCCCGCTCTTCCTCCTCTGCGCCGACCCGGATCCGCCGTCGCATGACAGGATCGGACACCACGACAAACTTCCAGGGCTGCAGGTTGGCGCCGCTGGGGGCGGTTCCGGCGGCACGGATACAGTTTTCGATGACCTCTCGGGAAACCGGTCGGGAGTCGAACTCCCGTACCGTCCGGCGACGGTCCAGCTCGCGGTAGAACGTTTCCGACCTGCGCTTCATCTCCGCTTCCGGCAACTCGGCGTAACCGGTGAGTGGGATGAACTTCGCCTGGCTCACTCCGCCGGGCCCTTGCGGCCACCGATCTCCAGGATTGCGTTGGCGGCGCAGAGCTGGACGTAAGGGTTGTCGTGGGCCAGGAGCGGCTCAACGGAGTCGACAGCAGCCAGGCTGCCCCAGTTGCCCAGACAGTCCAGCGCGGCCATGATTACGTCAGGATCGGTCCCGGCAAGCTTCTCGACGACCATCGCCTCGAGAGAAGGATCACCGTTGTGCTCCAGGCCCAGCAGTGCGGGACGAACCACCGAGGAAGTGGCGTCACCGGCCAGTTTCACCAGTACGCTGCGGCTGACCTCGTCATGCACTTCGTGAAGCTGGTTGGCGAGAGTCACCCGGACCAGTTCCTTGTCCGCCGTCGCCAACCGGTCCAGCACCGGTCCAGCGGTGGCGGAGTCTCCCAGCTTCAGGAGGGCGGCGGCGCTGACCACCTGCACCAGTTCGTCCTCATGGGCGGCCAGCTTTTGAAGCCGGGGGATCATTTCCGTGTTCCCCAGTTTCCCAAGGCTCTCGATGGCGTTCAGAACCAGTCCCTGGGTATTGACGAACCGCTGGACGTACTCGGCCAGAGTCGGATCCCCTGCTTCGCCCATGGCGATGATGGCGTGCTTCCTGCGGGCCCCCAGTTCCACCGCCAGTCCCTTTTTCAGGATCTCCACCGCCCAGGGCTGTCGGATCTGTCCCAGGATCAGGAACGTTTCATCCCTCACCGACTCATCGTCGGACTCCAGCCGACGGTACAACAAGCTTTCCACCAGGTCCTTCTCACCGTGGTTGCCCAGGAAAGCGAGGATCTCCGCATTGGTGGAGGTGGTTTCCGCTTCTGCGATCCCCTTGAGCCATTCGATGGCCGCAGGATCGTCCAGGTAGGCCAGGGCCAGGGCGGCCACCTGCTTGGCGCCGCCGCGCCTGTTGGCGAAGGCTGCCTGCAGGGCATCCATCGCTTCCGGGATCGGGCGATCGGCCAGGCCTCGCAAGGCGGCGCTGAAGGTTTCATATCCCTTGGCGCCCGATTTCTCGATCAGGATCGCACCGGTCTCCGGAGCGGTGGACTGGGTGGCTATCTGGATGCCGTACTGCTCGTAAGCCCGGTCCGCGTCCATCACGGCGTTGTACACCGCCAGCGCCTCGACGGATTTTTCATCCATAGGGTCGGCACTGCCGCAGCCGACTCCGGCGACCATCAACAGGCCGAGGAACACCGCCCCGCAGGGATACAAGGCTCTCTTGGACTGACTGATCATTTTTCCCTCGATTCCGGCATGTTCGTCTCCCCCGGGATCGCCCCGTGGAGTGGCACGCAGTTCGCGTGGATTATATTACGGGGACAGCAACCGAAACCCGGGTTTCGGGGACACCTTTAGGCGATAATGTCGGTTCGGGACAGGAGTATGACCGGATGATCGTAGGGATCGGAATCGACCTGGTGGAGGTGGCGCGCATCCGCCGGGAGGTGGAGCGGCATGGTGACGGCGTCCTCCTGGAGGTCCTGACCCCGGGGGAACTGGATTATTGCCGATCCCTGGCCCGGCCCTACCCGTCCTTGGCCGCCCGATTCGCCGCCAAAGAGGCTCTGTTCAAAGCGCTGGGGAGCGGCAAACGGGACACCATGAGCTGGCAGGATCTTACGGTCCGCCGGAACGATCTCGGGAAACCGGATCTGGCCCTTACCGGGGCAACAGCCGAAGCGGTCCGGACGCTGGCGGCAGACCGGGTCCATCTCAGCCTGACCCATACCGAAGACCACGCCCTGGCGGCGGTGGTCCTGGAAAAGGCCGAATCGGGCTGATCACCGAGGACTATTTGAGTTATTCGTGAAATGCGGCCGGCACATTGCAAAAATGTACCGGTTGCCCTCCCGGAATCAGGCTACATTGGTGGGCATGGAGGATTTCAACCATGCGCACACTCAAGCTGTCCGGAATCATTCTGCTGGCCCTCGGGCTCTCGCTGATCCTGTCCTGCTCTTCGGATATAACCGGCACGGGTAACGGCAGCCTGCAGGTCTACATCACTGATGCGCCCATCGACTTCACAGGCGTATCGGCGGTGAACGTCACATTCTCGGGGATCGTCCTGTATCCGGAAGATGATGATGGAGCCGGCGAAGAAGCCGGAAGCATGGATCTTGATATCAGCCCGGCCATCCTGGCCCACGAAGGCACGATCAACCTGCTGGACTATCAGGACGGCGCCGTGATCCTGGTCGGCGGTGCCGACATACCTGCCGGAACGTACAGCCGGATCCGACTCCTGGTTTCCGAAGTGACCCTGGTGGAGGACGACGACGGTGACCCGGAAACACCGGAGGTCGTGGAACCGGTCAAGTTGTCATCAGGCAAGATCGACATTCACTTCGGGTTCACCCTGGGAGACGGCGAAGAGGCCGACGTGATCCTGGACTTCGACGCGGCCGAGTCGGTCCACATCAACGAGACCGGCAACGGGAAGTACATCCTCAGGCCGGTGGTGAACCACATCAGCACCACGATCCTGTAGAGGCCGACGGCAAAGCTCCGCTCTCTGGATGACCCACGCAGCCGGACGAGGTGGCGTGGGCCCCAAGGAACATTTTGCGGAATAGACTACAATGCCCGCGCCGGGACGGTTGGTCCCGGTACTGCACGGATAACACCACAAAGGAGGAAGCGCGATGATCGCCGAAGGCACCAAGGCGCCCGGGTTCACCCTCAAGGATCACCTTGGGCGGGAGATTTCCCTGGACAGCCTGACCGGCAAGCACCATGTGATGCTGCTGTTCTACCCTCTCGATTTCACACCGACGTGAAGCAATGAAGTGCCCGAAACGGAAGCCCTGCTTTCACGTTTCGGAGCAGCCAATACCCAGGTTCTGGGTATCAGTATCGACAGTGTTTTCTGCCATGCCAACTGGGCTGTGAGCATAGGCGGGATTTCCTTCCCGCTGCTGGCCGATTTCCATCCCAAGGGCGCCGTTGCCTCAAGCTACGGCCTGTACCTTGAAGGCGCCGGAATCACCGATCGGGCCACCGTGATCATCGACGCCGGCGGTACGGTGCGGCACAGCTCCTCGGTCACACCTGGTGGCCGTCGGGATATCGGCGAACTGGCCGCCCTGTGCGAGAAGGTGGACAAGGAATACAGCGGCCCGAAACAGGCCGTGCCGGCTCCAGGTTCCTTCCCCGGCGGATCCACGCTGTTCGTCAAATCATCCTGCGGACACTCCCTGAAGGCTCTGAACGCCAGGGCGAACTTCCACCTGGAAGGCGCCATCACTCTGAAGAACGTGAGTGAAGACGCCGCCGCCATGGCCGAACTCAAGCAAATCGGTGGAAAAGACCAGGCGCCCTGCCTGGTGGTGGACGGCAAGCCGATGTATGAAGCGGATGACATCGTCAAGGCGATGGTCGATGTAGTACCGTACTTGAAATAAATCAACTGATCTCAGTGCAACGAAATGACGCCGCCGTTCGTTATACAGGACGGCGGCGTTTTTCGTTCAGTTTCCCCCTGCCGCATCCTGGGGTAACATTCAGGGACGCTTTTCCGAGGGGGATGGCCGCCACCGTGTTTTAGCCCGACGGTGGAGTCAAAGGTTGTTCATGATCGATTCGCGGATCTCCCATTTCCGGATCACCGGAGAACTGGGTCAGGGCGGCATGGGGGTGGTCTACCGTGCGGTAGACGAAAACCTGGGCCGCGAGGTCGCCCTGAAAGTGCTGCGACCCGATTTCATCGGCGACGAGGACCGGCGCCAGCGTTTCCTCATGGAAGCCCGCACCGCCGCCAGCCTGAACCACCCCAACATCGCCACCATCCATGAAGTCGACGAGACCGATGGCCAGATCTTCATCGCCATGGAACTGGTGGAAGGGAAAATGCTCAGCTCGGTGATCGGCGACCAGCCGTTGACGCCGACGGAATCGATCCGGATGGGGATCGAGATTTCCGAGGGCCTGGCCAAGGCCCACGCCGAACAGATCGTCCACCGGGATCTGAAACCGGAGAATGTCATCGTCACCCCGGACGGTCATGTCAAGATCCTGGATTTCGGACTGGCCAAGACTTTCCAGCTGCCGGGACAGGCCGCACCCGGCGAGGATCACAGCGCCGACAACACCGTCTCCCTGAACATTACCGGTGAGGGACGGATCCTGGGCACCGCCGCCTACATGTCGCCGGAGCAGGCCCGGGGCCGCCAGTTGGATACCCGGTCCGATATTTTCTCCTTCGGCGTCATGCTGTACGAAATGGTTACCGGCAAAAGCCCGTTCAAGGGCGAGACGGTCACCGACACCCTGTCCTCGATTATTCGCGACTCTCAGCCTCCCCTGGTGGATTCGGTACCGGAAGCGCCGGCGGAACTGGAGCGGATCTTGGGCAAGTGCCTGGAGAAAAGTCCGGCCGACCGCTACCAGCACACCGACGAAATCTCCGTCGATCTTCGCCATCTGAAACGACTCACCGACTCCCATTCCCAGTCCCTTCCGCTGGTGACCCATTCCGGCATAAGTGCAAAGCATGACGGCTGGAACACGCGGAGAACCTGGCTGATGGGAACACTGGCCGTGGTGGTTCTGGCCGGCGCCCTGATCATCCCCAGGCTGCTCGGCCCATCGGCGCCGACGCCTGCACTGGTGGTGACGGTGGAGAACTCCCTGGCGGTCCTGCCGTTCGAGAATCTTTCGGACTCTCCGGAATCCGACAGGGTCGGACAGATCCTCCAGGAATTGATCATTACCGACCTGTCCGCTTCCGGCTCCCTGAAGGTGTTCAGCAGCCAGCGCCTGTTCGATCTGCAGAAGCAGCTCGGCCGGTTCGACAGCCGAACCATCGACCGCTCCCTGGCCACCCAGGTGGCCCAGCTGGCAGGCGCCGGGACCATGCTCACCGGTTCCCTGAGCCGCCTGGGAGATCGCTGGATCATCACCGGCCAGCTGATCGATCCGGAAGACGGCACGATCCTGAAATCGGAACGGATCGACGGGGATGACCTGTACGCCATGGTGGACATCCTGACCGCCAGCATCCGCACCGACATGGGGGTGATCCAGGCTTCGAACCTGGGCGGCGACCTTCCGGTCGGCGAAAGGACATCCCAGTCCATGGAGGCGTACAGTTCCTACCTGGCCGGCGTAGATCACCTGAACAACATGGAATACTTCAAGGCGGTGGAAGAGCTGGAAGAAGCGGTCCGGATCGATCCTGAATTCGGTCAGGCGATCTACAAGCTGGCCATCGCCCGGTGGTGGAGCGGCAGCCTCATGAAAATGGGGAATGAGTTCCCCGGGGTGGAAGCAGGAATCGCCTTGCAGGAACAGCTGGACAGCGACATCAAAATGCCGGAACAGGACCGCGCCCTGGTGGAGGCTTTCATCCCGGTGGTGGAGTACCGCTATGACGATGCGGTGCCGTTGTTCCAGGAACTGGTGACACGCTATCCCGAAGAAAAAGAAGCGTGGTACGGGCTGGGTGAAGCACTGTTCCACCAGTCCCCGGACCGTGAGAACCGGGACTGGGCGCTGAAATCGTTTGAAACGGCAGTGCGGCTGGACCCGAAGTTCCGCCTCGCCTACCGCCACATCATCGACGTCTACAGCTCTACCCAGGAATACGACGCCGGGATCCGGAAGATCCGCAAGTACATACAGCGGGACCCCGGCAACCCGGCGCTGCCGCCGGCGCTGATCGGGATGCTGATCGCAAGGGGTGACCTGGACGAGGCCTCGGAAGTGGCGGATGCAACCCTGGCCGGACTGGACGATCCTGCGGAACGCCAGTTCCTTCTGCTGACAATCGGAAAGTCGTACAACCACCAACACATGACCGAAGATGCGCTGGAATCGTTCCGGCAGGGGCTGGCTGAACCGGTGGACGACCATCGGGTCGACCTGCTGCTGGCCAACGCCAACATGCAGGTCCATCTGGGTGACTATCGAGCCGCAGGGAAAGCGCTGGACAAGGTTCTGGAATTGAGCCCGGATCACGGTGATGCCTGGACCATGCGTGTGGAACTGGCCGCTTCGGAAGGTCGGATCCCGGATGTCCTTGACGACGCCCGTGCGAGGGCGATGGAGAACCGGGCCAGCGGCGGCGCCGGTCTGGCCTGGATGCGGGCCGCCATCCTTTCCGGCAACGATGATGCCATTCAGGAGGTGGGGACCGCTTTCAAGGAGTATCTCGACAATCCGGACCTGCCCGGAGACGCCAGGGTGCGGGCCCTGGCCGAATCAGCCGGTGTCCACGAGAACGCCGGCCATGTCATCCAGGCCCGTGAACTGCTGGAGGAAGCCCTGGAACTGGCTGCGGACACCTACCGGCCGAACCTCCTGAACGAACTGGCCATGATGGAGGTCCAGCACGGGGGCCTTTCTTCGGCGAGACGGCACTACGCGGAACTGGCCTCCACCGGCAAGGAGATACCCGGTTCCCTCCTGGGGCGGGGCTGGCTGGCGGCCCTTGAAGGAAGACATGAAGACGCGGCGGTGCTGGTTCGCAAACTGACCTCCCAACTCCCCGAGCCTTCCGAACGGGCCCGGTGGGAAGCGGATATCGTTCTGCGGTCCGGACGGTTGGATGAGGCCAGGGTAATCATCGAAAACGCCCTCGACGAGACCCGGACCGAACCGCTCCGTCGCAGGCTCCTGATCCAGGCCGGGCTGTCCTGGACGGCGGCCGGCCAGGACGAAGGCGCCGGCCGGTTCTTCCGCCAGGCTCTGGAACTGGACAGAACCCACCCGTTCCCGGAGGGTGAAGCCTGGATGGCGTTCTGGGAACTGCGGGCCGGCAGGAATCAGGATGCAATCCGGCGTTTGAAAGCCCTGGACCACGCCAGCGCGGATGGTCCCGACCCGGTCCTGATCCTGGCCGCCGCCGAAGCGGCCATGGGCCAGCCCGCCGCCGCGCGCAAGCGCCTGGAACGGAGTCTGGATACTGGACCGGTAACCCGGGAAACCTGGCGGACCCTGGGCCTGGTCTGCGGCCGCCAGGGCGACTGGCAGGCCGCACGGAGTTACGCCGAGAAGGCGTTCGCCCTGGACGACTCGGCGCCGGTGGCTGCCATCCTGGCCTGGGTGCTGGTAGCCGGTGATCTGGATCGTGTCGAAGGGCTGCGCCTTGCCAGGGAGGCTGCCGGGAAGCCGGAAGGGTATTTCCAGCAGGTCATGGTGCTCCCCGGTTTCCCGACTCCGGAATCGGTCCTGGCGCTGAGTAACTAGCCGAACAGTGCCCGGTAGTTCCGGTAGACCTGGTCCCTGGCCTGCTCCACCGTCCAGCCCCTTAGTTCGGCAAGGCACTCCACGGTTCCGACCACATTGGCCGGCTCGTTGCGCTCACCTCGCACCGGTCCCAGGTACGGCGCGTCGGTTTCAGTGAGGATCCGTTCAGCCGGAAGCGTGCGCAACATCCGGCTGAAGGCTGTGTTGGTTCGCGCATTGGCCGGGATGGAAAAATACCAGCCGTCGTTCTCGGCCACTTCCTGGGCCAGCCGGGTCTTGCCGCCGAAACAGTGGAAATCGACCTTCGCAGGCCGATGATGGCGCAGGATTTCCACGGCCCGCTGTTCCAGTCGCCGGGTATGGATGATCAGCGGCAGGTCGGTTTCCATGGCGATCTCGATAAACGCCTCGAACACCTGTTCCTGCCGGGGAAAGGTCGGCTCCTTGACCCAGTGGCCGTCCAGGCCGCACTCCCCTATTGCCGCCAGGTTGCCGGCAACAGCCTGTTCCCGGATAAAGGCGATCTCGCCATCCACATCGAACCGGGGAACTTCAAACGGGAGATCGTCCGGCAGCCGGTCACACACCGCGTTCACCGGATAGATCCCCAGAGCCGGCCTGACCTGGGGGTACCGTTCTGCCAGCTCCAGGATCTGCCGGTTGGAATCCGGCTCCAGACCGTTCACCACCATGGCGGCGACACCGGCTTCTATCGAGCGGGCCACTACCTGGTCCAGATCGTCCCGGAACCGGTCGTGGGTCAGATGGGTATGAACGTCCACATAATGCATCGCCGGTGAAATTTAGCACGGAGACCCCGCTGCCGGTACAATAGTCCCATGGTCCGATTCCTGATGCACTTCGTGGTAGTGGCCCTCGGGCTGGCGGCGGCGACCAAAATCGTCCCCGGGGTCCAGGTCGATTCGTTGACGACCCTGCTGATTGCGGCCCTCGTTCTGGGGTTCGTCAACGCGGTCATCAGGCCGATCCTGACCTTCCTGACCCTGCCGATCACCTGCCTGACCCTGGGACTTTTCTACCTGGTGGTCAACGGCCTGGCTTTCACCCTGGCGGCGTACGTGGTCCCCGGCTTCCATGTCGAATCGTTCGGATACGCCATCCTGGGAGCCCTGGTGGTCAGCGTCGTCTCATGGTTCATCGGCCTGTTCGGCGACGACCGCAAGAAATAGTTTCGGGGACAGCATTGGTTTCCGAAACGGCCTCATATTCTTAAAACTCCCAGCATGAACAGCCCCCCACTTTCCTCGGTTTCTGCCTGAGCTGCACAGGTATCCCCACCTCAAAGGTGTCCCCGAAACCGGGGTTTCGGTTGCTGTCCCCGAAATGGTGCCTGTCACCGAAATACCCTATGATGTGCGGTTTGGACCAAACGGAACGGTAGATGAGCGCTGAAACGAAGCAATTGAGCCGGGAAATCGAGCGAAGGCGGACCTTCGCCATCATCTCCCACCCGGACGCCGGCAAAACCACGCTGACGGAGAAGCTGCTGCTGTATGGCGGCGCCATCCGGCAGGCAGGGGCGGTGCGCGCCCGGCGGGCCGCCCGTCACGCCACCAGTGACTGGCTGGAGCTGGAAAAGCAGCGCGGCATCTCGGTGAGCAGCTCGGTGATGACCTTCGAGCACGATGGGTTCCGGGTGAACATCCTGGACACCCCGGGCCACCACGATTTCAGTGAAGACACCTACCGCACCCTGGCCGCCGCCGACTCGGCGGTGATGCTCATCGACGCCGCCAAGGGTGTGGAACCCCAGACCCGCAAGCTGTTCCACGTCTGCCGCATGCGGGGCATCCCGATCTTCACCTTCGTCAACAAGATGGACCGCCAGGGCCGGGACCCGCTGGAACTGATGACCGAGATCGAAGAGGTCCTGGGAATCCACGCCACCCCTGTCAACTGGCCGGTTGGCGCCGGCGCCGACTTCAAGGGCGTCTACGACCGGCTGCAGAAACGGCTCCTCCTCTTCCACGGCGGAGACCACGGCTCCACCCAGGTCGAACGGGAGATCATCGACGGTGAGCCGGGAAGCGGCCCCGTTCGGGAAGCACTGGGTCCCCTGGCCGACGAAATCATCGATTCACTGGAGCTCCTTGAGGGCGCCGGCGAAAACCTGGACCCTGCCAAGGTCCGGGCCGGCGAACTCACCCCGATGTTCTTCGGATCGGCCTTGACCAACTTCGGTGTCCTGCCGTTCCTGGAGAGCTTCCTCGAACTGGCCCCGGTCCCGTACGCCCGCCCGTCCTCCAAGGGACCGATCGATCCGGCAGTCAACCCGTTCTCGGCGTTTGTTTTCAAGATCCAGGCCAATATGGATCCGGATCACCGGGATCGTGTCGCCTTCGTCCGGGTCTGTTCCGGCGTATTCCGAAAAGGCGAAAGCACCACCCACGTGCCGTCGGCCAAGAAGATCCGTCTGGCCAACTCGACCCTGCTGATGGCAAGAGACCGCTCCAGCGTGGACGAGGCCTATCCGGGAGACGTCATCGGGCTGTTCGATCCGGGCATTTTCCGGATCGGCGACACCCTCAGCGACGAGGGTGACTTCACCTACGAGGGTATCCCCAGCTTCCCGCCGGAGCACTTCGTCCGGGTGCGGGTTGCCGAGGTCCTGCGGCGCAAATCCCTGGAGAAAGGGCTGCTGCAACTCACACAGGAAGGGCTGGTGCAGCTGTTCAAGGACCCGGACTCCGGCTCCGCCGCTCCGATCCTGGGGGCGATCGGCCCCCTGCAGTTCGACGTCCTCAAGTTCCGCATGGAGGCGGAGTACAAGGTCGAGATGAGGCTGGATCCTCTCCCTTACACGGTGGCGCGCTGGATCCGGGGAACCTACGACCCGGAAACCTTCCGCTACGCCAGTAACGCCCGTGTGGTGGAGGACCGGGAAGGGCGGAAGGTACTGCTTCTGGAACGTATCTATTCCCTGAACCATTACGAGCAGAACCATCCCGAGCTGGAGCTTGCGGAAACACCGTTCGACCATCAGTTCGACCAGGTGCCGTAATGAGCCGGCTGAAGCGCTTTGACAGCTGCTGGACCGGCAGGAGCCTGGCCAACGGGATGACGGCGGTCCATGTCCCGGCGCCGGACAGGGAATCGTTTTACCTTGAGCTGATGATCCGGGCCGGCTCCAGGCTGGAGCGTCCGGAGACCGCCGGCGCAGCGCACTTCCTGGAGCACATGATGTTCCGGGGTTCGAAACGATTCCCCGAATTCACCGCTCTGGCCCGTGCGTTTGAGTCGTTAGGCGGCGAATGGAACGCCGCCACCGGCCATGAACATACCGAGTACTCGTACCACGGCATTAAGCACAACCGGGTGGAGGCGATGGAGCTGTTCCACGAGTTCCTTCAGAACCCTCGCCTTGTAGACCTTGCGGTCGAACGCAAGGTCATACTCCGCGAAATGGAAGGCGACCTCAACGAGCACGGCCACTCCCTGGATACCGGGCAGCATATCGCCGGACTGGTCTGGCCCGGTTCGTCCCTGGAGCAACCGATCCTGGGAACCCGGGAGTCTCTCCTTGCCATGGACAGGGAAACCCTGGTCCGTTTCCGGGACCGGCATTACATCCCCGCCAACATGGCGATCTGCGCCGTCGGAGGCGAACCGGGCGATGAGACCCTGGATCGTCTCGAGGCGCTGTTCGGCAACCACCGCAAGCGGTTTGTCGACGTGGCCCCGGAACCGTTCCCCCCTTTCCGGACCGGCCGCGGCCCTGCCGTGAAGTGGGTGGAAAACAGTGACAACGAGTACGGGGTTCAGATCAGCTTCCCCACCGAGGGCGAATGGTCGGACAAGGCGGCGGCGTACGAAATCATCGGACGGATCCTGGCCGACGGGTTCTGCTCCCGGCTGTGCAGCCGGCTCAGGGAAACACTCGGGCTGGTGTACGACATAGAGGCCGACCCGACCCTGCTCCTGTCCACAGGCACGCTGGATATCAGCGCCACCATCCATCCGGATCACGTGGATCGTTTCTTCCCCGAACTTTTCACCATCCTGGCGGACCTGGCGGTCAACGGCCCTACCGACGAGGAAATGGAGCGGGTCCTGTTCCGGACCCTGGTGGATATCGACCTTGCGCCAGGGGCGCCCGGCCAGTTCGGCTCGGACCTGGCGTGGGGCAGCCTGTGCGGGCAGAAGGTCTCGCTGCTGAAGGACCGGGCCGATGTCCAGGCCCTCACACCCCGACGGATCCGCACCATCTGCCGTGAACTGTTCCATCCCCGGAACGCCGCCATGGTGATCCTGGGCCCTGCTGAAGAAGGCCTGGAAAAACAGGTAGAGAAACATCTAGTGGATGGATTGCCGCCTCAATCGTGAGACAATGGCGGCATGAACCGCTCACAACTCACGGAGGCGGAAACATGAACACCAGCCGGCAGCCTACCCGAAACCTTCTCGTCCTCATCCTCGCACCACTTCTGTTGCTCTCCATGGGCGCGTTCCCCGATATCGGATGCACAGGCGGAGGTCCCGCAGTCCGGGGTTCCGGCAATGTGGTCACCGAAGACCGTGCGGTGGAAGGGTTCCACGGTGTAGAGGTTCGCAATCAGGGCAACCTCACGATTACCTTCGGCTCGGAAGAGAGTCTGGTGATCGAAGCTGAAGACAACCTTCTGGAGCACCTGGTGGCCGAGGTACGGAACGGCGTGCTGTATTTCGACACCGTACCTTCCGGAACCAACATCCGAACCCGCAAGCCGATCGTCTACAGGCTCACCGCAGTCAGCCTGAACAACCTCTCCACCAGCAGCGCCGGCAGCATCACCGTCCCGGCCTTGGAAGTGGACAGCCTGGTGGTGGATATCAGCAGCGCCGGCAGTGTGGAGATCGAATCTCTCATCGCCCATTCATTGAGGGCCTGCCTGTCCAGCGCCGGCAATCTCCGGATAGAGGCCGGCGCCGTCATCGACCAGATCGTTTCGGTTTCCAGCGCCGGAAAATACGACGCCGAAAACATGTCCAGCGAACGTGCGAACCTGAGCCTGTCCAGTGCCGGCAAGGCGACGGTGCTGGTCAACGAATACCTGGAAGCCGACATCTCCAGCGTGGGAAACCTGTACTACAGCGGTGAAGCGGAGTTGGACGTCAACACCAGTTCCATGGGCAAGGCGATCCGGCTGGACGACTAGCGGAAGAATTACCGCTTTATTTGCAAAATATCCTTAAGCCGGCCGCCGGATTTCAGGTCGCCCTTGCCATCGATTTACTCCCTGCATACAACGGGGACATCTTTTTACACCCTGTTGAACCGTTTTACACGCCACCTGCGTACGATCCCGTTGTACACACAACCAGCGCGGGACCGGATTCCGCACTACTCAGGAGGCAGAACCATGAAGAAGACGATCGCAATTCTCGCCATACTGGCCGTAGTGGCCCTGACAGCTCCGGTACTCGCCGGTGAAGGTCACAAGTGCACTGCAGGCACCCAGGAATGCCTGGATAAAATGGCCGCCAAGCTCGCCAGCAAGGGTTGGGTCGGCATCGAACTGGACAAGACCGACAAGGGCGAACTGGTCATCACCAAAGTGATCAAGCACAGCCCCGCCCAGGAAGCCGGCCTTAAGAAAGGCGACATCCTCGTGGCCATGAACGGCCTGAGCCTGACCGACGAGTCGGAAGAGAACCAGAAGAAGCTGGAAAAGACCTGGATGACGTTCAAGCCCGGCAACGAAGTCGCCTACGCCATCAACCGTGACGGCAAGAAGACCAAAGCGAAAATCACCCTCGGCCAGATGCCCGAGGAGATGGTGGCCAGCTACGTCGGCCGCCACATGCTGGAGCACTCCACCACGGCAGTCGCCAAGAAGTAAGACGCGACGCACGCGGGGCTATGATAGGGAAGGCCGGCGCATCCGCGTCGGCTTTTTCTTTGTAAGCCCGCGACATGATGTCGAGATTGATTTGGTCGGAATTGGGGCCTTTTATGCTCTGCTCGCCCCCGTCCCGGGGTCATCCTGGAAATGGGCTTTCCTGGTCCTCAATCCAGTCGTAGCCGGGGCGTGAATCTCCTAGAATACAGATGGTTAAAAATCAACCCAGCGAAGGCTCCCCCAGGGAGTACGGAGGCCGGCCGTGAGCACCACCGCGCAATCCAAAGCGTTCAACGCGTTCGAAGTCGCCCAGTCTCAGTTCGACGAGGTGGCGGCTCAACTGGACCTCGACTCCACCACGAGAGAACTGCTCAGGACTCCGATCCGTGAGTATTCCTTCTCCATCCCGATCCGGATGGATGACGGCACAAGGCAGGTGTTCCGGGGCTTCCGGGTGCAGCATAACGACGCCAGGGGGCCGTCCAAGGGCGGGATCCGGTTCCACCCCCTGGAAACGCTGGATACGGTACGGGCACTTTCAATGTGGATGACGTGGAAATGCGCCATCGTGGACATCCCCCTCGGAGGAGCCAAAGGCGGCGTCATCTGTGACCCGCATAACCTGAGCCTGTTCGAACAGGAGCAGATCTGCCGCGGATGGGTCCGCCAGATCGCCCGTGATGTCGGACCGGAACTGGATGTGCCGGCTCCTGATGTGATGACGACCGCCCAGCATATGCTCTGGATGCTGGATGAATACGAGACCATCCGCGGTTCGAGACAACCAGGGTTCATCACCGGCAAACCGGTTGGGATGGGCGGATCCCTCGGTCGGACTGAAGCAACAGGCTACGGCGTTGTGTTCTCCATCCGTGAGGCCTTGAAAGACCTCGATATCCGGGCTGCTGATACAACGGCATCTGTGCAAGGGTTCGGCAACGTCGCCCGTTACGCCATCGAGCTGTACCAGCAATTGGGAGGCAAGGTTATCTGTGTGTCCTGCTGGGATCAGCAGGAGCAGACATCCTACAGTTTCCTCAAAAAGACAGGGATCGACTTCAAGCAATTGCTTTCCATCACCGACCGGTTCGGTGGAATCGACAAAGCCAAAGCCCAGGACGCCGGCTACGAAGTCCTGGACGGGGATAGCTGGATGAAACAGGATGTGGATATCCTGATCCCGGCCGCGCTGGAAAACCAGATCACAGCCGACAATGCACATGAAATCGGGAAAGGGGTCAAGATCGTGGCCGAGGGGGCGAACGGCCCGACTACGCCGGCCGCCGACCATATACTGAAGGATCGCGACATCTTCCTGATACCGGACCTTCTGGCCAACGCCGGCGGCGTCACATGCAGCTACTTTGAACAGGTTCAGAGCAACATGAACTATTTCTGGGAAAAGGATGAAGTCCTGGGCAAACTGGATGTCAAGATGACCGCCGCCTTCATCGCCGTCAGCGAAATCGCCCGGAAGCGGAAATTATTCATGCGCGATGCGGCGTACACCATCGCCATCAGCAGGGTGGCCCAAGCATGTAAAGACCGTGGCTGGGTCTGACAACAGGCTGCCACGTTTTAACCGGGCCTTTTTCGGCTCCGGAGACCGACTGTCCCGCATCGGCGACGGCGAGATCGGCGGCAAGGCCCAGGGCCTTCGCGCCGCCGAGGACATTCTCGGCAAGATGGAGGGTGAAGCCCTCACTGCGAGCATTGCCGTTGGAATCCCCCGGACCGCCGTCCTGACGACGCAGGTGTTCGACCTCTTCCTCGAAAGGAACGAGCTGGACCCTGCGGACCTGACCGGTCTGCGGGACGGGCGTATTGTTCACGCATTCCTGCAAGCCGATTTCCCGACGGAATTCCTTGGAGACTTGCGGGCGCTCGTTGATGAGACACACCAACCCCTGGCGGTGCGGTCATCCAGTCTCCTGGAGGACGCCCTCAACCACCCCTTCGCCGGTGTTTACGGCACCAAGATGGTCCCCAACAACCAGCCGGATCCGGGCGAGCGCTTCCGCAAGCTGATCGAGGCGATAAAATTCGTCTACGCAACCACATTTTTCCAGGCTGCCCGGGACTACGGGCGGACCATCGCCGGCGGCGGGGAGTCCGAAAAGATGGCCGTGGTTCTGCAGGAGGTCGTTGGCACCCGGCAGGATCAAAGGTTTTACCCGCATCTGTCCGGCGTTTGTAAGTCGTACAACTACTACCCCTCAGCAAACCAACGCCCCAAAGACGGCATCGTGAGCCTGGCTCTGGGCCTGGGAAAATCGATAGTGGACGGTGGTGTGTGCTGGTCCTATTCTCCGGCTCGTCCCAAAGCGCCGCCTCCCTTTGCCTCGGTGGCGGACCGCATGAAAAACAGCCAGGTGAAATTCTGGGCCGTCAACATGGGCAAGGCGCCGGCCTATGACCCGGTGGCAGAGACCGAGTATCTGGTGCAGCCCGGGCTGACGGAAGCCGAGTACGACGGAACACTGCGTTACCTTGCTTCAACTTACGATTCCCGCTCAGACCGCCTCAGCCCCGGCACCGGCTTCCCCGGACCGCGGGTCCTTGACTTCGCCCCCCTGCTGCAACTCAGCGAGCTTCCACTGAACACGGTCCTGCAAAAACTTATGAAGACTTTCGAAACGGAAACGAGCGCCCCGGTTGAGATCGAATTCGCTGTGACGATTGAGGGAACCGCCAAGCCCCAGGCCCGCCTCGGCTTCCTGCAGGTTCGGCCCATGGCCGTAGCGGACCAGGTGGTGGAGATTTCTGAACATGAGATGGCAGGCCCTGAGGTCCTGGCTTCATCGGAAACGGTCATGGGTAACGGATCCGAAAAGTCAATCCTTGATGTGGTCTACATCCCCCCCGACCGCTTCGACCGTGCAGAAAGCCGGAAGATAGTCGCCGAAATTGAATCATTGAACCGCTCACTGATCGCAGACGGCCGGCAGTACCTGCTCATCGGCTTCGGACGCTGGGGCAGCAGCGACCCGTGGCTCGGCATCCCGGTGGAGTGGGGGCAGATCTCCGGCGCCAGGGGGATTGTCGAAGCAACCCTGGAGGGTTTCAGCGTCGAACCGAGCCAGGGATCGCATTTTTTCCACAACCTCTCCAGCTTCGGCGTAACCTATTTCATGATCCATCATGCAGCGCAGCCCGGGATCGACTGGACCTGGCTGGAAAGTCAACAGGTCGTTACCGAGACGGCCCATGTCAGGCACGTCCGACTTCCCGACCCTCTGGTCGTCCGCGTAGACGGCCGGAGCGCCCGGGGCCTGATCTTGAAGAGGTAGCAAAGTATGGCGAAGAGAAGCCCGATGTCGTCCTCGCTCCTGGACGCCCTCCACGAGCGCGCCAAGGAGTTGAACTGCCTCTACCAGGTGGACGAAATCCTGAACAAGGAGCCTGAGGATCTCGCCAAACTGGCCCAGGAGTTCCTTGCGACCTTGCCGGCCGGGTGGCAGTACCCGGATTCATGCCAGGCTCGAATACAGCTGACAGGACAGGAACACGCCACCCCGGGTTATCTGGAATCGCCGTGGAAAATGATGACGCCGATCATCGTCGAAGGAGAAACAGTCGGCGAACTGGAACTTTCCTACAAGGAACAGTTCCCGCCTGCCGACGAGGGACCGTTCCTCAAGGAAGAACGCCGTCTCATCAGCGCCATCGCCGAGCGGGTTGGGCACTGGGTATCCAAACGGAAACTCGAAAGAGCCATGAAGGACCTGGAGGCAATGAACGGGAGCCTTCCTGAACAGGTCCGCAAATGGAACTTCGTTCTGGGTTTCCTGCGCAGCACGGACCATCGGCTGCTGTTGCGAATCACCCGAAGGCTGATCAACCACCTGTGTGTCCAGGGCATCGAAGAAGCTGAAGAAATCCTGCAGCAGTTCACCCCGGGCTCTCCATCGCATACCAGAGACGCAGGCGACGATAACCAGCCTCTGGCCCGGACTGTGCTTCAGGACATTGCCGCACTGACCGATCGAGCGTTCAAAATCGCCGCGCGAGAGCTTACTGATGATGAACTGGTAGGCTGCATCCAGAGCTGGATGCGTGAGGACAAAGCGGGGTTTCTTTATGAGTCTCTGGAAAACATGGAGACTTCCCTGGCCGACCTGGGTGACGCCATCGTCCGCTACCACTCGCTGAATATGGACGAAAACGAACTTCCTCTCCCGGTCCGGACCGGCCTGCGGGTAGCGTTGCTCCGGAGGTATTTCAGCGACAAGCTGCAGTTCCTCAACAAAGCCAAAGATGTCGTCCGGGTCGGTGATTTCTATGAGCTCGTGCAACACACCATCAGCCCTGCCAGGGGACACGGGAAGCTCGGAGGCAAAAGTTCCGGCCTGTTTACGGCCAAAAACATCATCAAATACGAAGCCGACAGCACCGACCTGCTGAAAGAAATCCGGACACCCAGAACCTGGTACATCGCCTCGGATGCCACACTGCAGTTCATCCGTTACAACAACCTCGAGGATATCTACTACCGCAAATACTGCTCCATCGATCAGATCCGGCAGGAGTATCCGAACCTGGTTCAAGTGTTCAAGAACTCGGCATTCCCCCCGGAGATCGTCAACGGGCTTTCCGCGGTTCTCGACGAGTTCAGTGATGTGCCGATTATCGTGAGAAGTTCCAGCCTGCTGGAAGATCAGTCCGGGGCAGCGTTCTCCGGGAAGTACAAAAGCCTGTTTCTGGCGAATCTAGGAAGCAAGAAGGAGCGTTTGGCGGCTCTACAGGACGCCATCGCGGAGGTTTACGCCTCCATCTTCGGCCCGGATCCGATCGAATACCGGGCGCAGAGAGGGCTGCTGGACGTTCATGAGGAAATGGGGATCATGATCCAGGAGGTGGTCGGGACCAAGGTCGGCCCCTATTTCCTGCCGGCCTTTTCCGGAGTGGCGCTGTCCAACAACGAGTTCAGATGGTCATCCCGCATCAAACAGGACGATGGCCTGGTCCGGCTGGTACCGGGGCTGGGGACACGGGCAGTGGACCGTCTCGGCGACGACTACCCGATTCTTGTGGCGCCGGGGCAGCCGGGACTGCGAGTAAATGTCACTCTCGACGAGGTCTTGCGCTACTCGCCCAGGTATGCCGACGCCATCAACCTTGAAACCAGGTCATTCGAAACCGTCGATTTCCTGGATCTGATCAAAACCCACGGCGATGAGTTCCCCATGCTCGCCAAGATCGTTTCGGAGATTACGCCGGACGGGGTTCGTCAGCCGATCGGGTTCAGCACCGACTTCGCCGAGGGCGACTTCGCCGTTACATTCGAGAGCCTGCTGTCCGGCACACCGTTCATCGCACAGATCCGGACCATGCTGAAGCTGCTTGAGGAGAAGCTGGACACTCCCGTGGACCTGGAGTTCGCCTCCGACGGCACCCACCTGTACCTGCTGCAGTGCCGGCCGCAAAGCTACTCCAGGTACCAGGCGCCGGCGGCGATACCGCGGGATATCCCCCGGGAACGAATCCTTTTCAGCGCCGACCGCTACGTGTCAAACGGCTATGTGCCTGACGTGACTCACATCGTATACGTAGACCCGGACGAGTATGCACAACTTCAGAATCTGGATGATCTCAAGGAGGTCGGGCGCACGGTCAGCCGGCTCAACACACTGTTGCCGAAGCGCCAGTTCATCCTCATGGGACCGGGACGGTGGGGAAGCCGTGGCGACATCACGCTGGGGGTGAATGTCACCTATTCCGACATCAACAACACGTCGATGCTGGTGGAGATCGCCCAGGCCAAGGGCGGCTATGTTCCGGACCTGTCGTTTGGGACCCATTTTTTCCAGGACCTGGTGGAAGCCGAGATCCGCTACCTGCCGTTGTATCCCGACGAAGACGGAATAATTTTCAGCGAATCGTTTTTCCGCTGCAAGAAGAACATCCTGGCGGAACTGCTCCCTGAGGCCGAACACCTTTCCCAGGTTGTCAAGGTCATTGATCTACCGCGGGTCACTGAAGGCAAGATTCTGCGCGTTCTTTTGAACGCAGACCTGGATGAGGCCATCGGCGTGCTGTCCGAACCGACTGCAACCAGGGAGGTCCAGGAATACGGCGAGGAAAAACCGGCCGACCCCTTCAAGGGTGTGCACTGGAACTGGCGCATGAGGATGGCGGAAAGGATTGCCGGTGAGCTTGGAGACAAGGAGTTCGGCATCAAGGCCGCCTACGTGTTCGGCAGCACCAAGAACGCTACCGCAGGCCCCGGCAGCGACCTGGACATGATCCTGCATTTCAACGGCACGAAGGAGCAGGAAAAAGACTTGATGATCTGGCTCGATGGCTGGAGCCAGGCGCTGGCCGAGATGAACTACCTGAGAACCGGGTACGTCGCCAAGCGGTTGCTGGACGTGCACCTCATCACCGATGACGACATCCGTAAACAAAACAGCTACGCGTCGAAGATCGGAGCGGTGACCGACGCGGCGCGGGAGCTGCCGATCAGCAAGCCCTGAGAACAACCGGTCCGTCAGGTTCAGAGAAGTTCCCGGGTCGCCGTATCGGGGTCGGCCGGGTCGAAACGAACCAGGCTCAGCTCCGGCCCGTCATGGGCCGCCGAGAAAAGATGTGTTCTCCCGATCCGATCTTTCCAGGACCCGGTGATGCGGGCGGATTCATGAACATGACCGTGGAGGGTAATCCATGGCCGGCGGCTCCGGATGAACCGCTCCACGGCAATACTACCCACATGGACATCGACAGGGGCGTGGTCCACCATGCGCCCGTCCAGCGCCGCACGGTCCAGCTTGGTGCGGTAGGGAGGTGTGTGGAAAAGGAAAATGGCGTCCTCCAACTCCTCGCCCCCGGCAAGTTCCTCCAGATCCTCCCGGATCGTCCTGTTCCTGGTTTCCCGAGGACCCACCTCAACGGTCCGCAATCCCTCCTCCGGCGATACGCAGCCCGGATCGATAAATCTCGAAACGTCGTAGCGTTCCCAATCTTTCAGGTGAAACGGCGTCGGCGGCACAAAGGAATAGCCATAAACGGTGTAACTGCCAAAAGGCGTCCGGCGCTGGTTGGCGTACGTCAGCAGGCCCTCAGCCTCCAAATCAAGATAGCGGCCTTCATCCGACCTGGGATCGTCATTGCCTAGGATGAGAAAGACGTGCGGATAATCGGCATTCAGCCGGTTCTTGAGACCGGAGAGCCCTGCGGCCATGAGGTCCGGCCCGTTGGCGCCGCCCCGCAGACCGACAAGATCCCCGCCGAGGAAGACCGCCTTGGGACGTTCCTCCTCCACGGCGCGCCAGAGCTTGCGGTAGCGCTCCTCGCGGCCGTGGAGGTCACTGACGAACAGGCATGTTTGCATCATCGGATTATAGACCGTGAACCGCCTGCTTAGACGGTATAATGCTGCCCTTGCAAGCCCTGTGAGTCACCGCAGGCAGGCTGGGAGAAGCGATGGCGAAAAAGCAGAGTCAAGGATCGGACATAGGTCTTATCGGCCTGGCGGTGATGGGACAGAACCTGGTCCTGAATATGGCCGATCACGGTTTCAGGGTCTCGGTCTACAACCGCACCACCGCCACCATGGAGGCGTTTGTCGCAGGTCACCCGGACACACCGGGAGGACTCTCCGGCTACAAGACGGTGCGCGGGTTCGTGAGCAGCCTGAAACGGCCGCGCAAGGCGGTGATCCTGGTGAAAGCCGGCTGGCCGGTAGATGCGGTCATCGACCAGCTCACCCCGCTTCTGGACAAGGGCGACGTCATCGTTGACGGCGGCAACTCGTTGTGGAGCGACACGATCCGCCGGGAGAAATCACTTCGGGAAAGAGGGATCCACTTCGTAGGCTCCGGTGTTTCCGGTGGAGAGGAAGGGGCCCGGTTCGGTCCGTCCCTCATGCCCGGCGGAAGCCGGGAGGCCTGGAACCTGATCAAGCCGGTCTGGAACGCCATCGCCGCCAAGGTTGACCGCAAGACCGGCAAGCCGCTGCCCGGCGCCCGTCCCGGACGGCCGGTAAAGGGTGGAGTGCCCTGCGCCGCCTACATCGGCGAGAACGGCGCCGGACATTACGTCAAGATGGTGCATAACGGCATCGAGTACGGCGACATGCAACTAATCTGCGAAGCGTACTTCCTGCTCCGCAACCTGCTGGGGATGAAGCCCGACGAGCTTTCCGAAATCTTTTCCCGCTGGGACCAGGGCGACCTGGATTCGTTCCTCATCGAGATCACCGCCGACATCCTGCGCCAGAAGGATCCGGTCAACCGGAGGAAGTTCCTCGTGGACTCGATCCTGGACACTGCGGGACAAAAAGGAACCGGTCGCTGGACCAGCGTTAACGCACTGAACATGGGGGTGCCTGCCGCCACCATCGCCGAGGCGGTGTTCGCCAGGGCGATCAGCGCACTGAAAGACGAGCGCGTGACGGCGTCCAAACAGCTCAAGGGACCACGGTATCGCTATCCGGGCTCCAAACGGGCCCTGGTGAAAGCGGTGGAAGACGCCCTGTACTGCTCCAAGATCTGCTCCTACGCCCAGGGGTTCGCGTTGATGGCCGAGGCCTGCCGTGAGTACGGCTGGAAGCTGAACTACGGCTCCATCGCCCGCATCTGGCGTGGCGGCTGCATTATCAGGGCAGGGTTCCTGCAGAAGATCACCGACGCCTACAAGCGCAGCTCCCGCCTGCCGAACCTGATGCTGGACCCGTATTTCCGGGCCAAGATCGAGGCGGGTCAGAAGAACTGGCGCAAGGTGGTTGCCGCGGCGGCGGAGGCCGGCGTGCCCTGCCCCGCATTCATGAGCGCCCTTTCGTACTACGACAGCTACCGGGCCGAGCGGCTGCCGGCCAACCTGCTCCAGGCCCAGCGGGACTACTTCGGCGCCCACACCTTCGAGCGGGTCGACCAGCCCCGAGGCCGGTTCTTCCATGTGGACTGGCCGGATCCGGGTCGGCCCCAGTCCAAGGCGTAAAGTGGAGACGCCGGCCCGTCCCAGGATCCTGTTCCTGTGCACTGGCAACTCCTGCCGCAGCCAGATGGCCGAAGGCTGGGCCCGGGAGCTGCTTGAGGAACAGGTGGAGCCATACTCCGCCGGGATCGAAACCCACGGCCTGAACCCCCATGCCGTGGCCGTCATGGCCGAGGCCGGCGTGGACATCTCCGGGCACACCAGCAAAACCATGTCGAGTCTGGCCGGGATCCGGTTCGACCTGGTGATCACCGTCTGCGGCCACGCGGATAAAAACTGTCCGGTATTTCCAGGCAACACCCGGGTCATGCATGTCGGTTTCGATGACCCTCCGGCCTTGGCCGGAGACGAGCAGGACCCTCTAAAAAGACTGTCGCACTACCGCCGTGTTCGGGGCGAAATACGGTCTTTTATCGCCACGTTGCCCGACCTGTTTCCACCGGCTTAAACCCTACTAATTCTGTCGGAATAGAAACTATTTCCATAGTTCCGTAGTGCTATCTTTGGGGTGGGTACGCTCCGTTATTACGCGACCATTCGACATCAGGAGTACTCACTATGAACGGCAGGAACCGGACCCTCCTTCCACTGATCTGCTTCGCCCTCGGCCTCGCCCTGATCCTCTTCATCCCCGCCATCGCCCAGGATGACGAGTATGAGCCGATCGGCAGCGGTGACTGCACCAGCTGTCACGAGGAAAGCGATCACGAGACTGTGATCGAGGAGGACATCACCCACTCGATCCACGTCGGGCTGGAGTGCCTGGACTGTCATATCGACAAAGACACCATGCCTCACAAGGAAGACTCCGACTTCAACGTCGGTTGCCAGGGCTGCCGCACCTGCCACGAAGACGCCTCGGCCCAGTACACCGCCCACGGTCGGGGTGAGGCCGAGTCCTGCGGAGACGTCCCCAGCTGCGCCTCCTGCCATGGCGACCATGACGTCCTGCCGTCCACGGTCAAGCTGTCCAAAACCCACCCGATCCACCTGCCGGAAACCTGCGGCCAGTGCCACGAGAACCTGGATCTGACTACCAAATACGAGATCCTCATCGATCACCCGATCGAACTGTACGAAAACAGCATCCACGGCAAGGCCTCTATGGGCGGCATCTATGTCGCCGCCACCTGTAACGACTGCCACTCCACCGGCGGAACCGCCCACAGAATCCTCGCCCCTGGTGACCGGGACTCCTCCATCAACCATTTCAACATCCCGGAGACCTGCGGCAAGTGCCACTCCAGCATGGAAGCCGATTTCAACGAAGGGATCCACGGCAAGCTGGTGGCCCGGGGCGAAACCGATGCACCGGTCTGCACCACCTGCCACGGCGAGCATGGCATCATCTCCCCCTCCGATCCCCGGTCCCCGGTTTCCCGGTCCCGTGTGGCGGAGGAGACCTGCTCTCCCTGCCACGAATCGGCGGTGCTGAACGAGAAGTACGGTCTGGCCACCGGCCGTTTGCACTCGTTCATCGACAGCTACCACGGCCTCAAGAGCAAGGCCGGCGACACCCATGTGGCCAACTGCGCCTCGTGCCACGGCGTGCACCGGGTGCTGCCGGCATCGGACCCGACCTCCACGGTCCACCCGGACAACCTGCAGGAGACCTGCGGCGAGTGCCATCCGGCGATTTCGGCGGAGATGGCCAGCCAGCCGATCCACGGCATGTCCGGCGAAGGCCTGCAAACCACCGCCGCCGACATCGTGGAACGGATCTACATCATCCTGATCGTGGTGACCATCGGCCTGATGATCCTGCACTGGGTGCTGGACCTGTTCAAGCAGCTCCGGGACCTGATGAAGAAGCGGCCGCTGGTCCACCGCATGACCATGAACGAGGTCTGGCAGCACACGGCGCTGATGGTGACTTTCATCGCTCTTGTGATCTCCGGCTTCGCTTTGCGGTTCTCCGACAGCTGGATGAACCGGCTGTTCTTCGGCTGGGAGGGCGGCTTCGAGATGCGGGGCACCGTCCACCGCTTCGCCGCCGTGCTGATCATCATCACGTCGGTCTGGCACCTGGTCTACCTGGTCCTGACCAAGCGGGGCCGGCATTTCTTCAGGGACATGATCCCCGAATGGAAAGACCTGTACCAGATCGGCAGGCGGATCCTGCACAACATCGGCCGCCGTGAGAAAGCCCCCCGGTTCGGCCGGTTCAGCTATGTGGAGAAGATGGAGTACTGGGCGCTGATCTGGGGCACCATCATCATGGTGGTCACCGGGATCCTGCTCTGGTTCGACAACTGGTTCGTCGGCTGGTTCCCAAAAGGCTCCCTGGACGTCGCCCTGGTGATCCACTACTACGAAGCCTGGCTGGCCTCCCTGGCGATCCTGGTCTGGCACCTCTATTCGGTGGTGTTCAGCCCCCACGTCTACCCGATGAACCCGAGCTGGATCCATGGCCTCATGCCGGAAGAGATGTACAAGCACGAGCACGAAGCCCACGTGGAAGAGGCCAAAAAGGAAACCGAGGAGATCATCAAGGCCCAGAAGGACCGTTACAGCTCCTACGACTGATACCATGCCCCCATGAAACGGGGACAACAGACGGACCGGTCGGCCTTCCTGCCGACCACCGGCGAAGAGATCGAAGCACTGGGCTGGGACCGGCCTGATGTGGTCCTGGTGTCCGGGGACGCTTACATCGATCATCCGTCCTTTGCCGCCGCCATCCTGGGGCGAGCTCTTGAAAGTCACGGTTTCCGGGTGGCGATCCTGGCCCAGCCGGACTGGCGTTCCGCCGACCCCTGGCGGGAGCTGGGCCGGCCCCGTCTGTTCTACGGCGTCTCCGCCGGGAACATGGACTCCATGATCAACCACTACACCGCCAACCGGAAGCGGCGAAACTCCGACGCGTACTCCCCCGGTGGCGCCATCGGGCTGCGGCCGGACCGGCCGACGGCGGTGTACGCCCAGCGCTGCCGGGAAGCGTTCCGAGGCGTGCCGGTGGTCACCGGTGGGGTCGAGGCATCGCTTCGCCGGGTGGCACAGTACGATTACTGGTCCGACAAGGTCATGCCCAGCATCCTGGTGCCGTCCAAGGCCCATCTGCTGGTGTTCGGGATGGGTGAACGGCCGATCGTCCAGATCGCAAGGCGCCTTGCCGCCGGTGAACCGGTGGAGAACCTGCGGGACATGCGGGGAGTCGCCTACCTGCTCGGCAAAAGCGAACCTGTTCCGGACCATGCCTGGAACGACGCCGCCTGCGACAACCGCACGGTGGAACTGCCGTCGTTCACCGAAGTGGTGGAGGACAAGGTAAAGTTCGCCGTCGCCACCCGGCTGGTGCACCATGAAACCAACCCGCTGAACGGCAGGCGGCAGACCCAGGCCCATGGCGATCGCACGGTGGTGATCAACCCGCCGGACCTGGCGCTGTCCACCAGCGAACTGGACCACCTGCACGCGCTGCCGTACACCCGCCTGCCCCATCCCCGGTACTCCGACCCGGTTCCGGCGTGGGAGACGATCAAGGATTCGGTTCAGATCATGCGAGGCTGCTTCGGCGGCTGCACGTTCTGTTCCATCACGCTGCACCAGGGAAGGGCGATTCAGAGCCGCAGCAGGGAGTCGGTGCTGCAGGAGATCGGCGACATATCGTCCTCACCCGGGTTCAAGGGCCACATCAGCGACATCGGTGGCCCCACAGCCAACATGTATCGGATGCAGTGCAGCAAACCGGAAGTAGAGGCTATCTGCCGCCGGCCGTCGTGCATCCACCCGAAGGTCTGCAAGCTGCTGAATACCAGCCACGCCCCGCTGGTGGATCTGATGAAGAACAGCCGCAAGATCCCGGGGGTCAAGAAAGTCCACGTCGCTTCCGGCCTGCGGATGGACCTGGCCCGCAACGAAACGGAATACATGGACGAACTGGTGCAGCACCACGTCGGCGGCCACCTCAAGGTCGCCCCGGAACACACCAGTGACACCGTGCTGAACTGCATGAAGAAACCGGCTCAGCACACCTTCGAAGAGTTCGCAGGGAAGTTCGCCGAGGCCTCGTCCCGCGCCGGCAAGGAACAGTACCTGGTGCCGTACTTCATCTCCAGCCACCCGGGCAGCGGCGTCAAGGAAATGATCGACCTGGCTGTGAACCTCAAAAGAGACGGCTACCGCCCACGACAGGTCCAGGACTTCATTCCGGCGCCGATGGATGTGGCGACCTGCATGTACTACGCCGGCATCGACCCGTACACCATGAAGGAAGTGCCGGTGGCCCGCCGTCTGAAGGCGCGGCTGGTGCAACGCGCCCTCCTGCAGTACTGGAAGGCGGAGAACTGGCAGACAGTGCGCAACGCCCTCATGGGAGAAGGCCGGGAGGACCTGATCGGCGACGGTCCCGATTGCCTGATTCCGGCATTGCCCCCCCGGATCCCCAAGGGGGACCGTCCCGGTTTCGAGCAGCCTCGGACCGGGTACCGCCGGACCGCCAGGGAAGGCTCCCACCGCCGAAAATCGTAAGCTTCCCCATCCCGGCCATGCGAGTAGGAAAGGCCGTGATACTCCACTATTTCATTGATTTTTAGATTGTTCGCAGGGTGGTTTGCCCTTACTTTTGTAGTTATGCAATTGCGCAACAAGGAAATTTTCAAAATCCATGCCGACCACTGCCGGGTGCTGGCCAATCCCAGCCGCCTGGCCATCATGGCCTGCCTGGATGTGCGGGATATGAGCGTCGGCGAGATCGCCGAGGTGATCGAGATCTCCCTCCCGGCGGCCAGCCAACACCTGGCGGCGTTGAAAGGCAAACACCTGGTCGTCTCAAGGAAGGAAGGGGCGAAGGTTTTCTATAGCATTCCGGACAAGAGAATTGTCGAGGCGTGTCGCCTTATCAGGAAGGTACTGATAGACAGCATGAAACAACGGGGCGAGATCGCCGCGGAACTGTATTCCGACGGCGACGTCATCATCAAATAGAAAGGCCTCAACTCCATGGATAGAAGAAATTTTCTCAAGAATCTCTCCATGGCCGGCACGGCAACGGCGGCGGCCACTTCGCTCAATATTGCCGCGGAATCACCTAAACCACACGAATTCGTATCGGTGCTTGTCGATGCGAAACGGTGTATCGGCTGCCGCGAGTGCGAGGCGGCATGCGCCACCCAAAACGGTCTGCCGGTTCCTGACACTAAGGACAAATCGGTATTCGAGGATATTCGGGAGCCTACCCCTACCCAGTGGACTGTGGTCAACCGGTTCGAAACCGAGAACGGCACCGTGTTCGTCAAGAAACAATGCATGCACTGTAACCAGGCCGCCTGCTCAACCGCCTGCCTCACCGAGGCGATGAAGAAGACCGAAGAGGGGCCGGTGATCTGGCGCGAGGGCAAATGCATGGGCTGTCGCTACTGCATGGTCTCGTGCCCGTTCACGATCCCGAAATTCGAGTACCACAGCGCGAACCCGAAGATCCAGAAATGCATCTTCTGCTATGAGCGGCTCGCCGAGGGTGAAGTTCCCGCATGCGTCCAGTCCTGTCCCGTCGACGCCTTGCAGTTTGGCCAGAGAAGGGAAATGGTTCAGGAGGCCCGCAACAGGGTTTCCGACAACCCACACTCCTACGTCCAGCATATTTACGGGGAAGACGAGGTGGGAGGAACAGGCTGGCTTTACGTCTCACCTGTACCTTTCGACGAGATCGGGTTCCGAACCGACCTGGGGGGCGAACCGATTCCCGAATTGACCCAGAGTTTCCTGTACGCCGTCCCGGTTGTCTTCCTACTGTGGCCGGTCTTCCTGAACGCCATACGCGCCAAGGAAGAGAGCAGCGCCCTCCCGCCCAGAGATCAATCATGACTACTTCAGTTCAAAGCGGTACGCCCCGGGAGTGGGATATTCGGGAGTTCGTGAAGTTCGTCATCAAGGAAGCGAAGCCACGGGGCAAGTTCCTGACGCCGTTCAACATGATCTCCATTCCGATCATTCTCGTGGGGGCGATTCTGGTAGTGATCCGTTTCGTATTCGGGATCGGTTCCATAACCAACCTGTCCCAGAGCACCCCGTGGGGGATCTGGATCGGCTTCGATGTGGTAACCGGCGTGGCCTTCGCCGGCGGCGCCTACGTGGTGACGTTTCTGGTCTACATCCTGGGCGCAAAGCAATACCACTCCATTGTCAGGGTGACGGTGCTCAACGGGTTCCTGGCCTACATGTTCTACGCCGGCGCCCTCATGCTCGACCTGGGGCGGCCCTGGAAAATCATCAACCCGATCATCGGCAATTCCTTCGGTGTCAGTTCCGTCCTGTTCCTCGTAGCCTGGCACTTCTTGCTCTACATGGCGGCGGAATTCATCGAATTCTCTCCGGCGATAGCGGAGTGGCTCGGATGGCCCCGTCTCAGAAAGATCGTCGGCGGGCTGACGATCGCGTCTGTTATTTTCGGAATCACCCTGTCCACCCTGCACCAGTCCGGCCTGGGGGCGCTGTTCCTCATGGCCAAAAGCAAGATCCACCCGCTCTGGTTCACCGAGTTCATCCCCGTGCTGTTCTTCATATCCAGCATATTCGCCGGTCTGTCCATGGTGATATTCGAGGGTTCCATCAGTCACAAGGTATTCCGGTCGAGGGTCAGCCATGAGGGTCACGCCGATCACGACGCAATTCTGCTGGGCCTTGCAAAGATTTGCGCCGGAGTGATGTTCGTCTACTTTTTCCTCAAGGTTCTCGTCCTGGTTCACAGCCAGCAGACACATCTGCTCGCCACCGCATGGGGCGTCTGGTTCATGGTCGAGGTGCTCGGCTTCGTACTGGTGCCCGGTTACCTGTTCTTCCGGGCGGTCCGGGCCGGTGACGTAGGCCTGGTAAAGGTGGCTTCCGCTCTTGCTCTGGTCGGCATCATCCTGAACCGCCTGAACATCTCGGTCATTGCGTACGAGTGGTACGCGGCGAACCCGTACATCCCGTCATGGATGGAAATCGAAGTCACCGCAGCCGTTATCTGTGTGGAAATCTGGGCCTTCCGATGGGTGGTCACCCGCATGCCGGTGCTGTCCGACCCTCCGTCATGGGCCCCTGAAAGGTGATGCCATGGATGAATTCTCATACACCAACATCTTCGCCACCAAGGGCATCGAGTATCTGATCGTCATTGCGTACTTCATCCTGTTCGTGTTCTTCACGCGAGCGCTCGATGCATCGACCAAGGATGATCACAAGAGCGCAGGAAGGAACGGCCATGTCGAGTAACAGCACCAGGGCAAAAGTATCTTTTTATCTACTGTGCGGTTTTTGTCTTTTCGTTCTTGTCTCGACCCTTCCGGCGTTCAATGCTTCCGAGAATAAGAGCTATATCCCGGCATCGAGCGAAAACCGCATCTGCGCCATCTGTCACAGTTGCGATTTCCCCACAACCCAGAACCTGTGCCTCAATAAAGGGTTCTGCGTGAGGTCGAAGGTAAGCACCGAGACGGATAGTCTGCCGGACCATGGCATGATGATCCTGGACGAGCTGGAGAAGGTATACGACCCGGTTCTGTTCAATCACGGCAAACACGCCCAGATGAGTGAAATGAGCGGGGGATGCGAGAACTGCCACCACTTCGCCCCACCGACCACCGAGCACCCGGCGTGCAAGGAATGCCATGCTCCCAACGCCCTGCACAGCAAGATTCAACCCGGCCTGAAAGCGGCCTACCATCGGCACTGCCTGAGCTGTCATAACGAGTGGGACACCGAATCGCATTGCGAGATGTGCCACTTCAGGAAGGTCGACGGGAAGAGTACCCATAAAACCGGCAGCCTCCCGTCCCGGAAACACCAAACGCCGCTCATCGTCAAGGATTTGATCATATTCGACACCGGATACGAAGGCGGTGAGAAGGTTCCTTTCCATCATCTCAACCATGTGCAGAAGTACGATCGGGACTGCAGCGTCTGTCACGAGAGCGAAACCTGCTCCAGTTGCCACATATACGGCAGTGAATCCCACCCGCTGGGGCTGCTGAGCGACGTCGACCTGCACGACACCTGCTACAAGTGCCACGACAAGAAGAAGGGCTGTGAGGAGTGTCACGGTCGCAACCACAACGACCTGTTCAATCACGCCGATACCGGATGGGAACTGATGCCTTACCACGCTGTGCTGCAATGCAAGGATTGTCACCACAAACGCGGCAAATATTCCGCCAACGACAAAAACTGCATCACATGCCACATCCAGGGGTGGGACGAGGAGCACTTCAACCACGGCATCACCGGCGTCATCCTCGATGACATCCACAAGGAGATGGGTTGCGCAAGCTGCCATGTCGGCGGTGTAGGCCACCATTCCCGCTGCGACGAGTGTCATGCCGACGGCCGCAAGTGGGACAGAAAGGCCAGCTTCGGGATGGGAGCCCAATAGGCGCTTCAGGAGGCCGTTCCGGCACGCAGCGGCGGCAACCATGCCGCCGCTGCTACTATCAGCCTTGCATTGCCCGATTTTCCGAAGAGGCCCTCCATGTCATCACCTGCTACCTTCGAACAACTCAACCTGGCCGCCCCGCTCCTCCAGGCGATCAACGAGGTCGGCTACGAAGCTCCTTCACCGATCCAGGCGGCGGCGATCCCTCCGTTGCTCGAGGGTCACGACCTGGTTGGGCAGGCACAGACCGGAACCGGCAAGACCGCCGCCTTCGCCCTGCCGCTCCTGAGCCGTATCGACCTGGCGTTGAAGCGGCCCCAGATCCTGGTGCTGGCCCCGACACGGGAGCTTGCTATCCAGGTCGCCGAGGCGTTCAAGACCTACGCCCGTCACCTCAAGGGCTTCCATATCATGCCGATCTACGGCGGCCAGTCCATCGAGCTCCAGCTGCAACAGTTGAAGCGAGGCGTCCACGTAGTGGTAGGAACGCCGGGCCGGATCATGGATCACCTGCGGCGCAAGACGTTGCGGCTGGACGCCCTGCAGGCCCTGGTCCTGGACGAAGCTGACGAGATGTTGCGGATGGGGTTCATCGACGACGTTGAGTGGATCCTGGAGCACACACCCGACACCCGGCAAATAGCCCTGTTCTCCGCCACCATGCCGCCGCCGATCCGCAAGGTCGCCCAGCGCCATCTCCAGAACCCGGTAGAGATCAAGATCGCAAGCAAGACCAGCACGGTGGAGTCGACTACCCAGCGTTACTGGCAGGTCACCGGCACCCACAAGCTGGACGCCCTGACCCGCATCCTGGAAGTGGAACCGTTCGACGCCATCCTGATCTTCGTGCGCACCAAGAACGCCACCGCCGAGTTGTCCGAGAAACTGGAGGCTCGAGGCTACTCCAGCGCACCCTTGAACGGCGACATCCAGCAGAAGCTGCGGGAACGGACAATCGAACGGCTGAAGAAAAAGGCGATCGACATCATCGTCGCCACCGATGTGGCCGCACGAGGCCTGGATGTGGACCGGATCAGCCATGTGATCAATTACGACGTCCCGTACGACACCGAAGGGTACGTCCACCGCATCGGCCGCACCGGCCGTGCCGGACGCAAGGGCGAGGCGATCCTGTTCGTGGCGCCTCGGGAACGGCGGATGCTCCGCACCATCGAACGGGCCACCGGCCAGCCGATCACCGAGATGCAGCTGCCCAGCCGCAAGGACGTTGCCAACCGCCGGGTCAACCAGTTCAAACAGCAGATCACCGACACCATCGAGGCCCAGGATCTCAAGTTCTTCGAAACGGTGGTGGAGCAGTACCAGCAGGAACACAACACCGGCGCAGGAGAGATCGCCGCAGCCCTGGCCTACCTGGTGCAGAAGGAGCGGCCGCTGCTGGTCCAGGACGAGCAGAAAGTCGTCAAGAAGGAGTACAAGGAGCGGCCGGCCCAGGCGCCGCACAGCGACAGGCCCCACAAGAAGCCGTCCCGTCCCGAAATCGGCATGGCGCGCTACAGAATCGAGGTAGGCCTGGACCATGGCGTGCAGCCGAAGAACATCGTCGGCGCCGTGGCCAACGAGGCCGGCATCGACAGCGAGTTCATCGGCCATATCAGGCTGTACGACTCCTACAGCACCATCGACCTGCCGGAAGGGATGCCGAGGGAGACCTTCCAGATACTGAAAAGGGTGCGGGTCATGGGCCAGGCGCTGAACATCTCAAAGGATGACGGCAGACCGTCCGGGAAACCGGCGTTCAAGCCGAAGCGTACCGGCAAACCGCGGCCCAAGAACAAGAAAGGCAAAGCTCAGAAGCCGTAGGCCTGGTCCGCCTCCAGCTCGTAGCGGTCTTCATTCCATCTCCCCGGCACCGCGTTGGCCGAACCACCGTCGATGTCGAACAGCCACAGTCCTTCCCGGCGGTTCTGGGAGACCGAGCCGGCGCAGAAGATCTGCGGCTGCAATCCCGACACCTCAACCCGGTAGCGGCTGTGCACGTGACCGCACAGGATCGCTCCCTGTCGGATAGCGCTGCAGGCCTCCAGGAACTCCTCGGCGTTGGTCATGCCGTGGGCCGGGCTGTCCGGGTGCCCGTTCCACAGTCGGGGGGCGTAATGGGTCATGACGAACACGAAGCGACGCTCCATGTCCGGCAGTACCAGGGTCCGCGCCAGCCGTTCCAGTTGCTGTTCCGGAATCTGACCGCTGGATCGCCACGGCTGGGGGTTGGGCCGGGCGCTCTCGATCCCGATCACGGCGATGTCGTCTCCGAACCGCCGGACCCGGGGCCAGTCACCCTCCCCCATCAGGTCGCCGAAGATCCGCTCAAAGCGCTGGTCTTTCACCGTGTCCGGCATGTACAGGTCGTGGTTCCCCGGAATCGTGATGAACCCTTGCGGCGCCCCGGTCAGAGGCTGGATCACTTCCCTGGCCCGTTTCAGTTCCCCTTCGGTTCCAAGAACCGAGTAGTCCCCGGTGCACAGCACCAAATCGACGTTTTGCTCCTGCCGGAAGCGATCCAGAGCGGCAAGTTTTTCCTCGACACGGTCAAAGTGCTTCCGCCGGTTCAGCAGCAGGTTGGCGGCGCCGATCAACCGTTTTCCCGGCCACTCCGACATCGGAACGCCGGACAGGTCCGGATCGAGATGGGGATCGCTGAAATGCAGGATTCGCATGGAAGGCCAGTATCGCATGGGAGGTAAGGGGGACCGTCCCCCTTTTTGCTGCATATGCAACACGAATAATCCTGGTAGGTCGTGGTTATACTGGTATGAACCTTCATAGGAGATACCGGCAATGCCCAGGAACACCAGCCCCGACAACCTGCTCCTGCACCAGGAAATTCTGCTGTTGGCGCTCAATGACGACCAGGGCACGACGGAATTCGGCGTCTCCTACAGTTTCGCCATGGGTGGCGCGATCCTGGCCGAGCTGTTCCTCAACGAGCGGATCCGGCTGGTCAAACCGAAGAAAAACCAGCTCCTTGAACTGGCCGGCACTACCCCTCTGGGGGAGCCGATCCTGGACGGCGCCATGTTGAAGATACGCGACGCCAAGCGGCGATCCACGCCGGCGACCTGGGTCTCCAAACTCGGCAGTTCCAAGGATCTGAAACATGCGGTGGCGTTGAGCCTGGTGGACCGGGGGATCCTCCAGGAAGACGTGGGCAGGCTCCTCCTGATCTTCAAACGCAAGATCTACCCGGAAAGAGATCCGGGACCGGAGCGGAGGATCATCGCCCGGCTGGAGAAGGCGATCTTCAGCGAATCGAGAGACGTAGACCCGCGCACGGCGATCCTTATCTCCCTGTCCAACGGCACCGGCCTGCTGAAAACCTGCTTCGACAGGAAACGGCTCAAGGAGCGCAAGGACCGCATCGTCGAGTTGAGCAGCGGGGAGCTCGCCGGGGACGCCGTCCGGGCGGCGGTCCGGGCAGCCCAGGCCGCCGCCATGGCTGCCATCACCGCCGCCACCACAGTGACGGTGATTACGTCCTGATCAGGTCGTGGTCCGGGATCGCAACGGTCCGCTGAGCCGTCGATCGCTCCAGCAGGAACTCCAGCACGTCTGCAGCGGTGTACTTCACGCCGGCTCTCTGGACCATCCGGTTCACCGGTTCGAAATCCTGACCGGCGGTAACGATCGGAAGCTCCACGCCGTCGCCACGGACCTGCCCCAGGCCGATGGTGGCCAGGAGGCCGTTGCACAGGCACTGCTTCTGTTCGGCCTCTTCAACGCTGCCGCCCTTCCTCACGAAGTTGTCCACCGGTTCGGCTGCACAGCGATAGTGCAGGCGGCCCAGGTCGTCCCGGTACGGCTGCCGCAGGTAACCCAGGTCACAGATCCGTTCACGGGGGCGACGGTCCAGGTCTGTGAGGGAATCCTTCAGAACGATCAACTTAAACGGGAAGCCGGTAGGCGAGGCCCGGCAATCGGTGATCGCCTTGAACTCTCCCGACACGCACTGCCGGAGAACCTCGTCCTTGATCCGGGAAGCTGTGCCGGACTCGGTGCAAAAGGCGAACGCCGTACCGACCTGGATGCCGCTGGCGCCTGCCTCCACGGCGGCCCCCAGGCTTTCCGGGCTGCCATAGCTGCCTGCAAGCCAGAACGGCCTCCCCAGGGCCCGGACTTTTTCAAGATCCGGCCGGTCCTTCTCTCCGTAAACCGCCTGGTCCTGCACCGCAGGTTGCTGTTCTCTCTTCCCTACCCTGCGAGGCGGCGCGTTATGGCCGCCTGCCGTGTGGTTTTCCACCACGAAGCCGTCTACATGCCCGTTGGCCTTCCGGGCCAGCGTCCGGGCGATAACGTCGGAGGAGACGATCCCCAGGAACTTCGGGCGGGACAGTTCCGGCCGGTTGGCCACCGGAACGAATTCGTTAGGGTCGAATCGCAGGGCGTATGCGTCCCCACCGTTTTTCCCTTCCACCCTGAGGTTCAGCTCCACCGGTTCCCATCGGGCCAGGCCGTCCAGGATGCCGGGGATGGTCAGCGGGATGCCGGCGCCCATCAGGACACATCCGACTCCGGCCAGCATCGCCCCGAACACCGAAGGCATGGTGGGCAGTTGAACTTTTTCAAGAAAATTGATCCCCACCGGGTTGTCGTGCCCTTCCCTTGCCAGAAAGACCTCTGAGAAGTTGGAGACGATCATCAGTTCGGTCCAGGCCTTTTTCATTTCAGCGGTGGACCGGGAGACCAGTCTGAACGGCTCCCCGGGCTCCTTGCCCCCTGGCACGAACCAAGTCTCACGCACCCTCTTGACCATCTCTGCAACGGGAAAACTGTCCATGGCCCGGCGCAAATGGCCACCGGGATCGCCCAGCTGAAGACGGCGGGCAAAGACGGTATCGATGGCGGTGCCGGAAACCACGCCGAGCTGTCCCAGGCGAGAGACCGCGTTCGCCAGATTCCAGTTGGAAACGGCGACCCCCATGCCGCCCTGAATGATCGTCGGCAGCTTGTTCCAGGATCCGTCCATACCTCTCCCTTTGCCGCCGGTGGATGGCGTACCTCAGGAAGGCAAGGATAGCCCAAAATACAGTAATTCGGGATTTTTCACGGAACTCAATCGCCCAAATCACTCTGTATTGTCCTCCGTAGACCCTGTATTTAGTCCATTTTCAGTGATAAAAATAAACATCGGTGAAGGACGGCGGTACATCGTTATTAGGTGGTTGAGGGAGGTCCGGAATGCCCGAACTCCGTGTGGTTGGCCAATCCCCGTTTCGGAAGCGGGTCACCGTGTTCGTCGGCCATTTCGGAAGCGGCAAAACCGAGATCTCACTGAACTTCGCATTGAACGCAGCCGGCCAGGGCGCCAAGGTCTCCCTGGTCGATCTGGACGTGGTCAAACCGTACTTCCGGTCCCGGGCGGCCCGGGCGATTCTGGAACATGCCGGCATCGAACTGATCGCCCCTACCGGGGAGCATCACCACGCCGACCTGCCGATCCTGGTCCCGGCGATCCGGGATTCGTTCCGGGACACATCCCGCCGGGTCATCCTCGACTGCGGTGGTGACGACACCGGGGCCCGGGCCCTGGGCGCCATTTCCGACGTGGTGCCGGAAGAAGATTCCGAACGGCTCCTGGTTCTTAATTTCCGGCGTCCGTTCACCCAGAACGCCGGCGAGGCGGAACAGATGATCCGGGGCATCGAGGCGGTAGGCCGCATGAAGATCACCGGCCTGATCTCCAACACCCATCTCATGCGGGAAACCACGCCCGAGATCGTCATGGAAGGTTACGACATGGCCAGGGAAACAGCCGACCGGGTCGGCGTCCCCCTGGTGGCCGTGACGGTGGACGAGGGCACCGCCGCGACCCTGGACGGCACCAGCTTCGACCCACCGGTAATGGTGCTCCGGCGTATCGTCCACCCACCCTTCGAACAATCCCCGCGGACCGGGACCGATGGTCCCCTGTTCGTGCTGAACTGACCGGAAGGAGCACATCGTGTCCCAGATAGTCATCAACCCGGATCGCTGCAAGGGGTGCGAACTCTGCGTTCACGCCTGCCCTCAGAAGATCCTCGGCATGGGAAAGACGCTGAACGCAAAAGGATACTTCTACGCCGAGGTCGAGGAGCAGAAGCGCTGCATCGGTTGCCGGCTGTGCTGTATCACCTGCCCGGACGTGGCGATCGAAATGCACTCCCATGGCACGATGTACCACTACTTCTCGTATTGAGCCCTGGAGGCGAACGATGGCCAAGAAACTGATGAAAGGTAGCGAGGCGATCGGCGAGGCGGCGGTGCAGGCCGGCTGCAAGCTGTTCTACGGGTACCCGATCACCCCCCAGAACGAGATCCCCGAGTACATGTCCCACCGGCTGCCCCAGATCGGCGGAACCTTCGTACAGGCCGAAAGTGAAGTTTCCGCCTCCAACATGCTGTACGGGGCGGCAGGCTCCGGTGAGCGGGTCATGACCTCGTCCTCCTCCCCGGGAATCTCCCTCATGACCGAAGCGATCTCCTACATGGCCGGCAGCGAGCTGCCGGTGGTGCTGGTGAACATCATGCGGGCCGGTCCCGGCCTGGGCGGCATCCTCCCGAGCCAGGCCGACTATTTCCAGGCCACCAAGGGCGGCGGCCACGGCGATTACCGCCTGCTGGTCCTGGCCCCGTGGTCGGTGCAGGAAGCGGCGGACCTGGTCCAGGACGGATTCGACCTGGCGGACCACTACCGCAATCCTGTGATGATCCTGGGAGACGGCCTCATCGGGCAGATGATGGAACCGGTTGAGTTCCACAAGGATCGCAAGCCGATCAAGGAGCTCAAGGAAAAGATTTGGGCGGCCACCGGCTACGACGGCACCCGGCCCAGGGCGATCATCAACTCCCTGTTCCTGGATCCGGCGACCCTTGAAAAGCACAACCACAAGCTGCAGGCGAAATACGCCGAGATGACACGCGACGAGATCCGTTACGAGACCTACGGCACCGACAAGGACTACGACATCCTGATCGTGGCTTACGGCACCGTGGCCAGGGTCTGCTCCACCGCTATGGAAGATCTGGAGGCCGACGGGATCAAGGCGGCCATGATCCGGCCGATCAGCCTTTTCCCGTTTCCATACGAGGCGATCCGGAAGGCGGCGGACAAAGCCGACGCCGTTCTGGTCGTAGAGCTCTCCGCCGGCCAGATGATCGAAGACGTCCGACTCGCCCTCGAAGGGAACAAACCGATCCACTTCCACGGCCGCATGGGCGGCATGCTCGCCTCACCGGAGGAGGTCATGGAAAAGGTCAAGGAAATCAAGGCCGGGAAATCCCAGGAGGTCAGCCATGTCTGAGGCGGTATTCAAGAACCCGGGCTCCCTGGCGGATGTCCAGACCCACTACTGCCCCGGCTGCACCCACGGGGTCATCCACCGCATGGTGGCGGAGATCGTGGACGAGCTTGGCGTGAAGGAGAGGACCATCGGGATCGCCCCGGTCGGTTGCGCCGTCCTGGCGTACAACTACTTCAACCTGGACTTCCACGAAGCGTCCCACGGCCGGGCGCCGGCGGTGGCCACCGGCATCAAGCGCGCACGACCCGACCTCATGGTGTTCGCCTACCAGGGCGACGGCGACCTGGCTTCCATCGGCGCCGCCGAGATAGTGCACTGCGCCAACCGGGGCGAGAAGGTCACCGTGGTGTTCGTCAACAACGCCATATACGGCATGACCGGCGGCCAGATGGCCCCCACCACCCTGCCGGGCCAGATCGCCACCACCTGCCCTACCGGCCGGGACACCGACCTGGCCGGCTTCCCGATCCGGATCGCCGAAATGCTCTCCACCCTGAGGACCCCGGCGTTCATCGCCCGGGCCTCGGTGCACAAACCGATCTACGCGGTGCATGCGAAGCAGATGCTTCGGGAAGCGTTCACGTACCAGAAGGACGACCGCTGCTTCAGCCTGGTGGAGATCCTTTCCACGTGTCCTACCAACTGGGGCATCCCTCCGGCAGAGTCCACCGAGTGGCTGGAAAAGAACATGATTCCGTATTACCCGCTGGGTGTGTTCAAGCGCCCCGACGGGGAAGACCGGGCTCCTCTCCCCATTCGACCTGCCAGGAGGCCGCACCATGCAGAATGACGTCATCATGGCCGGCTTCGGCGGCCAGGGCATCCTTCTCATCGGCAAGATGCTGGCCTACACCGGCATGCAGGAAGGGCTGGAAGTCTCGTGGATGCCTTCCTACGGCCCCGAGATGCGTGGCGGCACCGCCAACTGCACCGTCGTCATCTCCGACCGGCCGGTCGGGTCCCCGGTGATCCAGTCCCCGAGGGCGGTGGTGGCCATGAACCTGCCGTCCCTGGACAAGTTCGAACCGATGGTTCGGAAGGGCGGCCTGCTGCTGATCAACTCCTCTCTCATTGACCGCAGCTCCACCCGAGACGACATACGGATCCTGCTGGTGCCTGCCAACGACATCGCCATGGAACTCAAAAACCCCCGAGGCGGGAACATGGTTGCCCTTGGAGCGTATGTCGGCAGTTCCCACGCCGTACCGATCGACGCCGTGGAACGGGTGGTTCGAGAAACTTTCTCCAGTAAGCCACAGGTGATCGACGCCAACATCGCCGCACTGCACCGAGGTTATGAACTGGGCGAACAGGCGGTGGCATGATGAACGAGACCTGCAAAGTCGGGATGGAACAGGCCGACGCCATCCTGGAAGGCTATCCCCATGCGGAAGCTTCACTGATCCAGGTGCTGCAGGACGTCCACCGGGCGTACAACTACCTGCCCTGTGACGTTGTGGCCAAGGTCGCGGAGACCCTGGGCGTTCCACTCTCCAAGGTGTTCTCGGTGGCGACCTTCTACAAGGCGTTCTCCCTGAACCCCCAGGGCGACACCATCATCCGCGTCTGCCTGGGAACCGCCTGCCATATCCGGGGCGGCGGCGCCCTGGTGGACGAGGTCCAGCGGCTTCTCCACGTCGCTCCCGACGAAACCACCCCCGACATGAAGTTCACCCTCAAAACGGTGAACTGCGTCGGCGCCTGCGCCATGGCGCCGGTGATGATCGTCGGCGAGAAATACCGGGGCAACGCCCGGGCTGCCCGGGTAGGCGGCTACCTGGAGCAGGGAGGCGAAGACGATGCGAATTGACTCCAGAGAGCAGTTCGAGACGCTCCGGGAAGAGATCCGCGCCGCCGAAGCCGGTAACGGCAACCGCATCCTGGTCTGCTGCGGCACCGGCTGCCTGGCCAACGGCGCCCGCAAGGTGGCGGAAGCGTTCGCGGAGCAGGTCGGGAAACGGAACCTGGACGCCCAGGTCAAGTTGATGGTCAAGAACACCGGCTGCCACGGCTTCTGCGAACGTGGCCCGCTGGTGGTCCTCCAGCCATCCGGTGTGCTGTACACCCGGGTCCGGGTTTCCAACGTAGCCCAGATCCTGGAAAAGACCGTTGAAAACGGCGAGATCATCCCCCGCCTGCTGTACAAGAACCCGGCGGACGACATCGCCATCGAGCAGTACTCGGAAATTCCGTTCTACAAGAACCAGACCCGGGTCGCCATGCGCAACATCGGCCGAATCGACCCGACTGCAGTCCACGACGCCATCGGCGCCGGCTGCTATACCGGCATGACCCGGGCGCTTTTCGACATGACGCCGGAACAGGTCCTGGACGAGATCGAGACCTCAGGACTCAGGGGCCGGGGCGGCGCCGGATTCGGAACCGCCCGCAAATGGCGCTCCTGCCGCAAGGCGGAGGGGGATCGCAAGTTCGTGCTGTGCAACGGCGACGAAGGCGACCCGGGGGCGTTCAAGGACCGCTCCATCATGGAGGGCGATCCGCACTCGATCCTTGAGGGCATGGTGATCGGAGCCCACGCCGTCGGCGCCCATGAAGGGTTCATCTACGTACGCGACGAGTACCCGCTGGCGGTGGTCAACCTGACCCTGGCCCTTACGCAGGCCCGCTACCTGGGCCTCCTGGGCGAGAACATCCTGGGCAGCGGATTCGACTTCGACATCAGGATTTCCAGGGGAGGCGGCGCGTTCGTATGCGGCGAGTCGTCGGCCCTGATGCTCTCCCTGGCCGGCAAGGTCGGGGAACCCCGGGCCAAGTATGTCCACTCCACCGAGAAAGGTCTGTTCGACCTTCCGACGGTGCTGAACAACGTGGAAACCTGGGCCGACGTCGGCGCCATCGCCGCCAACGGCGGCGACTGGTTCGCCGGCATGGGCACCAACAAATCCAAAGGCACCAAGGCGTTTTCCCTGGTGGGCAAGGTCAAGAACACCGGCCTGATCGAGCTGCCGATGGGGACCACCCTGCGGCACATCATCTATGACATCGGCGGAGGTGTTCTCGACGACCGCCCGTTCAAGGCGGTGCAGACCGGCGGCCCGTCCGGCGGCTGTATTCCGGAACAGCTCCTGGACCTGCCGGTGGATTACGAAAAACTGACCGAGGCCGGTTCGATGATGGGCAGCGGCGGGATGATCGTCATGGACGACCGCACCTGCATGGTGGACGTGGCCCGGTACTTCCTGAAATTCCTCACCGAGGAATCGTGCGGCAAGTGCACCCCCTGTCGTGAAGGCCTGAAGCAGATGCTGGCGATCTTCGACCGGATGGTGGAAGGGAAGGGCGTCCCCGGCGACCTCCCCCTCATCGAACGACTGGCCGCCGGCATGCAGGTCGGCAGCCTGTGCGAACTGGGGAAATCGGCTCCCAACCCGGTAATCTCCACGCTGAGATACTTCCGGGACGAGTACGTCGCCCATATCGAGGATCATGTCTGCACCGCCGGAGTCTGCAAGGAACTTACCGCCTACCGCATCAACCCGGAGAACTGCGACGGTTGCGCCGCCTGCGCCAAGGCCTGCCCGGTGGACGCCATCGCCGGCGAGCGCCATTCCCTGCACATCATCGACCACGACACCTGCATTTCCTGCGGCGCCTGCATGGGGGTCTGCCCCACCGACTCGGTGGAGACCTTCCCGAAAAACGAATTGATGAAGGAGGTGGTCTGATGCCGACCCTGACCATCAACGGTAAAAAAGTGCAAGCCCGCGAAGGGGCGTACGTACTGGAAGCGGCCCGGCAGGCCGGTGCGGAGATCCCGACCCTCTGTCACTTCGAAGGGCTGGAACCCTGGGGCGGCTGCCGGCTGTGCCAGGTCCAGATCACCAAGAACGGCTGGGACGGCTGGAAGAAGATGGTGGTCGGCTGCATGTTCCCGGTGGAAGAAGGGCTGATCGTCCTTACCGACACCGACGAGGTTCGTGAGACCCGCCGTGTGGTTCTGGACCTGCTACTGGCCCGCTGCCCGGAGACGCCTCTGATCCAGGCCATGGCCAAGAAATACGGGATAGAGCGAACCAGCTATGTCCCCAACCCCGAGCCGACCGACTGCATCCTGTGCTCCCTGTGCACCCGGGTCTGCGACCACATTGAGGTGTCAGCCATCTCCACCGCCGATCGCGGCGCAGGGAAAGAGATCGCACCACCGTTCCATGAACCTCCCGAGGCATGTATCGGCTGCCTGGCGTGCGCCGAAATCTGCCCCACCGACTTCATCCCGTTCAAGACATCCCATGTCAGCCGCTCCATCTGGGGCAAGGAGTTCGAGATGCTGCGGTGCCAGGACTGCGGCCGGGCCCACATCACAAAGGCCCAGGCGGAACACCATGCCGCCCATCGGGCGGAAACCACCGGCGTATCGGAAGAGTGGTTCCGGTATTGCGATTCCTGCAAACGCAAACGGCAGGCGGCACGCTTCCCAGGCGTGCCCCAACTGGCCTAGGAGATGCCGATGGACAGGATCTATACCGTCACCGTGGAACGCTGCATCGCCTGCGGCAAGTGCGAGCTGGCCTGCGCCTTCGCACACGGCAGCGAAGGCAAACCGGCGGCCTCCCGGATCAACATCCTGAGGCGAGGGCCGGAGGTCGGCACCCCGGTGGTCTGTTTCCAGTGTCACGACGCCGCCTGCGCCGCCGCCTGCCCCACGGAGGCGCTGGTGCGTAACGAAGCGACCGGCGCCATCGACATGGTGCGGGATCGCTGCATTTCCTGCCGCTATTGCGTGGCGGCCTGCCCCTTCGGAAACATGCTGTGGGACGACACTTACCACTTGGTGCAGAAATGCGACCTGTGTGGCGGCGAGCCCCGGTGCGTGCCGTTCTGCCCCACCGGCGCCCTGCAGTACCTGCCGGCGGACCGGGCGGCGGAAATGCCGAAACCGCGAGAAGACGACTTTGTCATGGTGGAGAGTTGAAATGCCTAAGATGAGCAATGACATCCGGGAGATCCTCAGCATGGCGTACCAGGTGGAGGTAGACGGCTACACGTTCTACTCCATGGTTGCCGACCAGGCGAAACAGCCTGCGGTGCAGGAACTGTTCGACAAACTGGCCCGGGATGAAACCGAGCACAAGGCGTACCTCAAGAGCGTCATGATGAACTACGAGGAAAAAGGGACCGAGGCTTTCAATATCGGGAAACGGGATCCGGTGCTGAAGGATTTCGCGGCCACCATCGTCACCGAGAAGTTCAAGAAAGAGGCCCAGGGTGCAGAATTCGAGATGGGCGCCCTGTCCATCGGCATGACCCTTGAGACCAATGCGATCAAGGTATTCTCCGACGCCGCCAGAAATACCGACGAAAAGGAGGTCAGGGAGTTCTACCAGTTCCTGGCCGACTGGGAGAAAGAACACCTGAACTCCCTGCAGGATCTGCACAAATCGGTGCGACAGGACTTCTGGGCCGAAGGCGGATTTTCGCCGTTCTGATCGACGGAGAACCAACCATGCTCCTGACCAACCTCGAAACCGTCCCCGGCAAGACCATCACCGCCCACTACGGCCTGGTCCAGGGCAGCACCATCCGCGCCAAACATGTGGGCCGGGACATCGCCGCCGGATTCAAGAACATCTTCGGAGGCGAGCTGTCCGGGTACACCGAACTCCTCCAGGAATCCCGGGCCGAATCGACCCAGCGCATGATCGCCCAGGCGGAAGAGCTGGGCGCCAACGCCATCGTGAACATCCGGTTCTCCACCTCTTCGGTGGCCCAGGGCGCCGCCGTCAGCTCCGGTGACGAGCTCAAGGCGGTCTCCCAGGGTGAAGAGTTCGTGGATCCTGAAACCGGCCTCTCCCTGGGCGCCGAGGAAGAAGAGATCGGCTCCCTCAAGGTCACCGAGGTCAAGGAAAAGTACTGCTATGCGGTCCCGGTGGGATTCGAGACCTCGCGGTTGTCCCGGGGGGACAAGGTCCTGTCCACCAAGGCTGCGGCGCCTCTGGAGTACGGTCCTGCCTGGCAATAGCCCCCGGTCGGCCTGATTTCAATATCGACATTGGCATCGGCCTCCCTCATAGCCCTACGTTAAAGGGAGGACATGAGGGAGGCCGAACCATGAACGCCCGTACCGCTCCGAGACCGATCCTGTTCACCCTGGCGGTGATGTTGTTGTCGTCCGCCGCCTTCGCCCTTGAAACGGCGGAGAAGAAACTGGACCTCACGTTTCCGGTTGCCGACGGCGCGACCCTGAAAATCGAAAACCTGCTGGGTAGTGTCGAAGTCCGCATGCTCCGGGAACCGGGGCCGGTCCGGGTCGAGGCCCGGGTGGTCTCCGAGGGGAAAACCGCCGAGGACGCCACCGGCCTGGTGGCCGGGGTGGAACTGCTCCGGAAAACCGCCGACGGGGTGGAAACGGTCCATGTAGCCTTCCCGCTGGATTCCAACTCCATGTTCCGGGCCCCGAAGGAAGGTCTCAAGGGGATCTTCTCCCGCTGGACCGCCGGCCTGATGCGCCGGGGAAGCTCGGCGGTGGAATACGGCGGCCGGGACGTGATGATCAGCAAGGACCGCAAGGCAGCCGGCCTGGCGGTGCACCTTACCGTACGGATCCCTTCCGACATGTCGACCTCGATCCGCCAGGGCGTCGGCTCAATCGACGTCCGGTTCGTTCGCGGCGACATCAATATTGACACCGATGCCGGTACGGTGGACGTGATCTCCTGTTTCGGGAATCTGAATCTGTCCGCCGGCGAGGCGGACGTAAGGGTCGCCTCCCTGCAGGGCGGCTCCCTGTCGGTAGAGACCGGAGGCGGCGTGATGGAACTGGAAGGGATCAACAGCAAACAGGTCGTCCTGAACAGTTCCGCCGGCCTGATCCAGGGTTCGAAGCTGGATGTGGACGACATTCAGGTGAACAACCTGGCCGGTGACGTGAGCTTCATCGACCTGGTCCCGGTGAACATGGACGTCCGCACCGGCAGCGGCGACATTGACGTGGCGTTCCGGATCCGCAAGGCCCGGAACGCGGCGATCCGGTCCGACTCCGGAAACGTGGTTCTCAGGATAAACGAGCAGCTCAGCTTCGGCCTGATCGCCGAGACCAAGAAGGGCGAGGTCAAACTGCTGGGCATGAACCTGGAACTGCTGGAGCAGGACGGCCTGACCGGGCGTTACAAGGCCGGCAGCGGCGGCGTGGATGTCACCGTCAACGCTCCCGGCGGCGAACTGACCGTCCGCCCGTACGACGCCAAGCGAATCGACCTGATGTCGAAGCGCTAACCGTCGTCGGTCTCCCGGGTCCTGGACCCGATCCAGCCCAGGCGCCGGAAGTACAGCAGCATGCCACCGGCAACCATAAGCATGGCCAGCAGCAGGACGGGGTAGGACCATTTCCAGTGCAGCTCCGGCATGGAATCGAAGTTCATGCCGTACAGACCGGCCATGAACGTCACCGGCACGAAGATGCTCATCAAGATGGTCAGCGTCTTCATGACCTCGTTCATGCGGTTGCTGATCACCGTCAGGTAGGTGTTCATCAGCCCGTTGACGAACTCCCGGCTGTTCTCCACCGCTTCCGATGAACTGACGCAGTGGTCGTAGGTGTCCCGCAGGTACAACCGGGTGGTGTCGTTCAGAAAATCGTTTTCATCCCGCACCAGGGAGTTGACCGCCTCGCGCTGGGGCGCCACGGACCGCCGGATCCGGATCAGCACGTTCTTGAGCCGGTTCAGCTCCCGCAGGGTTTTGGGAGACGGATCGGTCATGACCCGCTCTTCCATCTGCTCCAGCCGGTCGGCCACGACCTCGATTACCGGGTAGTAGGCGTCCACGATCGTATCCAGGATGGCGTAGCCCAGGTAGCCGGCACCGGCGGAGCGGATGATCCCCCGCCCGGCCCGCAGCCGCTGCCGCACCGGCTCCAAAACGTCCCCGTCCCATTCCTGCAGCGTCAGCACATAGTTGCTTCCCACCAGGATGCTGAACTGCTCGCTGTCCACATCGCAATCACCCGAGACACGGATCATGCGGGTGATGATCAGCAGGTTGTGCTCGTAAGCCTCCGCTTTCGGCCGTGTCGGCACATGGACCACGTCCTCCAGGGCCAGGGGGTGGATCGAGAACAGCTTCCCCAGGGTTTCCAGTGTGTGCAGATCGCCCAACCCGTGGACGTCGATCCACGAGACCCCTTCGGCCGGAATGAGTGCCTGGAGTTCGTCCACACCGGCGACTGCATGCTCGGCGAGATCGGAGTTCGTGTAGGTCATCAGACGGATCGTCGGCGCTTGAGCCGCCGAATCAATGACCAGTGTGCCCGGCCGGGACCCGACCGGTGGTTTCGTACGGCGTCGCATCAGGCTCATGGATACCTCCCCGCCGGATATTTTCTCACAGCGCGCCACCATGTTGATGCATACTTTTCCTGCGAAGGGAATCGATCCGGGAGGTGCCGCCATCGCAGAAAAGGCGTGGTACCAGCGCGCCGGCTTATGGGCCGGTCCGATTCTGGCGCTGATCATCCTGCTCTCCCCCGCCCCAGAAGGGCTGTCGTCCGCAGGCTGGCGCACCGCCGCTGCCGGCATTCTCATGGCGGTGTGGTGGGCAACGGAAGCGCTGCCGGTCCCGGTGACCGCCCTGCTGCCCATCGCCCTGTTCCCCCTCCTTCAGATCGCCGACGTCAAGGCTGCCACGGCGCCTTACGCCAATTCCACCATCTACCTGTTCCTGGGAGGCTTCCTGGTCGCCCTGGCGGTGCAGCGCTGCGGCCTGCACAAACGGATCGCCCTGACGGTGATCGTCCTGTTCGGCGGCAGCGGAGCCTCCATGGTCGGCGGGTTCATGGTCGCCTCGGCCCTGGTGAGCATGTGGGTGACCAATACGTCCACCACCATGATGCTCCTGCCGATCGCCGTTTCCGTAGCGGCGGTCGTCGGGCAAACCCTGGGAGACAGCGAGGAGATCCAGAGCCGTTTTCCCAAGGCGCTGCTGCTGGGCGTGGCCTACGCCGCCACCATCGGCGGCATCGCCACCCTGGTGGGGACCCCTCCCAACGCCCTCCTGGCCGGGTTCATGCAGGAGAACTACGGCGTCGAGATCGGGTTCGCACAATGGATGCTGGTCGGTGTGCCGCTCACCGCCGTCCTGCTGCCGGTGTGCTGGTGGCTGCTGACCAAACGTCTGTTCCAGGTGACCTTTACCACCAACCGGGAAACCCGGGAACATCTCAGGCGGACCCGGGACGATCTCGGGCGGATGAGCGCGGCGGAGCGAAGGGTTACCATCGTATTCCTCTGGCTGGCTCTTTGCTGGATGGGCCGCCCCCTCCTGATGAAGACACCCGGCCTGGGAGGACTCTCGGATACCGGCATCGCCATGATGGCAGGCGTCATCCTGTTCCTGGTGCCGACGGCAGGCTGGCGATCGGCTCGACTCCTGGAATGGAAGGACACGAAGGAACTGCCCTGGGGTGTTCTGATCCTGTTCGGCGGCGGCCTGTCCCTGGCGGCGGCGGTTTCGTCTTCAGGCCTGGCCGCATGGCTTGGAGAACAGTTGACCAGCCTGAAGCTGTCCAGCCTGGTGTTGCTGGTGGTGCTGATCACCACCCTGATCATCTACCTGACCGAACTGACCAGTAACCTGGCCACCACCGCCACGTTCCTTCCGGTTGTGGCGGCGGTTGCCACCCAGTCCGGCTACGATCCGATCATCCTGTGCGCCCCGGTGGCCATCGCCGCCAGCTGCGCCTTCATGTTGCCGGTGGCCACCCCACCCAACGCGGTAGTCTACAGTTCGGGCCTGATCTCCATCCCGGACATGATCCGGGCCGGTTTCTGGCTGAACATCATCAGCATCGGCCTGGCGTCGCTGGTGGCGGTGGTTCTGGTTTCGAGGGTGCTGGGGTAACCCGGTCCGCCCCGACGGGACGATCATTTTTTTCTGAGCCCGACCCGCACGTATCCATTGCCGCTACCGGGCAGGGCGCCTTCCGCTTCTGCCGGGAACTCTCCGAATGGATGGTCCAGTAACAGCGCCGTCTGCTGCTCCAGACTCTCGAGGCTTGACGTACCGAAACCAGCTCCGCCGGCCGCCGCCCCCCTGTAGAACGCAGATGTCCCCGAACTAAGGATCGCCAGATAGTAGAGTCCTGGTTCAAGAGTCAGATCCCCCGGGATAACGGCGACCTTTTCTCCGGTGGACGCCACGTCGAGTGGCCCACTCTGGTGGAGCAACCGGGCAGGCCCGGATGGCATGCTCATGCCGGACTGATAATCGGCCTCATACACCGCAAGGCGGGTCTCCTCCCCGGACAACCCTGCGGACGCCACATAGACGCCGATCCGGGAAAATGCGGTTCGGGACTGAACATGAAACGGATAGAATAGGATCCTGTCAGGAGCAGATACCTGGAAATCTCCCGGCTCTCCGGTAAGACCACCCCTCTCCGGACCGTACCAGTTACCGGAAACCATAGGCAGAGCGCCATATGTTCCGGTGCCGGAGGATGTAATCAACCTTTGCTGCCGAAGGAAATAATCAGGGCTGGTCGCATCATGGATATCAGGCAGACCGCTGGAAACATAGAACCGTTCTTCCCCTTCGGAAGAGTCCGAATACAACATGCGACCGTCCAGCGCCAGATAGCTCCGGTCATTGAGGTTGACCCGGATGAAGCCGTTCACGGGAGGCGGATTGATGGATGAGCGAAACCGCCGGAACGTTCCCAAAAAAGTATTATCCCCATTTTCGACACGGACACTGGCCGCCCCGGACGAACTGATGATAACGTTTTCGACGCTTCCGGAGTCGATGCACACCATATCGTTGTCAGGATCGATGTGACTGCCCACAACTTCCACCATCGATGCGAAGGTGGAAACCATCCGGATCCCGCATTCCATGCCCGCCCCTTCGATATCGGCCGCAACGATGGAAATCCCGTTAGGAACGTTCCCCTGGCAGTCACCCGTATCGGGAGATGAGATCAGAATACCGGTGGAATCGGCTATGCCTGCCGGACCTGAGACATTCACCTGCGGCCGGATCAGGGTGATGTAATTCAGGCTCGTGCAGGCGCCTTCTTCCCATGGACCCGGCCCGGTCGGCGCCCGGACTTCCATTTTGATGGCGCCGTCCGTATTGTCCAGGGCGCTGATTTTCAATCCGGTCACAACCATGTTTCCCGGCTGGTAGTCTCCATGTTGGGAAATCACCTGGAGACATGTCTCCATGCTTCTGCAATGCACATCGGTGATGTGGTTCTGCAACCCGTTGTACCAGCGGATCCCGGTGCAGTCCTGATCCAGGCTGGTGCACCCCCCGCTAAAGACAAGATTGTTCAAGACCGACCAGGAAGCGCCTCGCACGCTGTCGCCTCCGAACTGCAGGCCGACCTTGAAATTCTGAAATCCGATATCGCTGATATGAACGTCCCTGGCGTTATCGACTCTGAAAATAGTACGGAGCCCACCCCCTCCTCCGTCCAGCCATGTCCCGCCGTCGGGAAAGTACGATCCATCTTCCGCTCCCACGCCGGTATAGGTTGACCGGGGAGGTACGCCGCTAATCGTCATGCCGCCCTGGAGAGGGTAGGGAAGAGTCGTCACGCGAGAGAGGTCGAAAACTCCCTCAGGCAACCGGACCACGACGGATGAGTCGGTTCCATCTTCACGACTTCCGGCTTCTTCACGAGCGGCGTCGAGACAGGCGACGATGTCGCCGGCCCCTAGAGCGCCGTCACGGTCCCAGTCGAAACCGCACCAGAATTCGTCTGTCAGCGTGCGACTCGCACCGGCGAAGGCTCTTCGCCGGATCTGCCGCTCCGATGCGGGCAACGGCTCTTCCTGAACATCGCTGTCCAGGGAGGATCGTCCCCCAGGCCTGCGACGGCCCTCATCTCCCTCCGCAGCGGATGCGGTTGCAACGAGAATAATTAATACGGCCGCCAATACAGGCGGACAGGTACCCACGCGCACCATCATCGATTCTCCCTAAAGCAAGATCGGACCCGTGCCTGGTCGGTATTGTACATGGTCGGGAAAAGCTTGATGCTCGTGGACCGCTGCCGTGCCTGTTTACGACACGGGCTCAGTTCTTCTGCGGAACGCCTTTCCCGCAGCTCTGGCAGTCGGACTGGGCGCAGTCGCAGGGGGCGCCGTCGCCCTGGGATTCCATGCAGGGGTCGAGGGGTTCTTTCTCCTCGGTTTTCCGCTTTTTGGCTTCCTTCCCGGTCGCTTTCTCGCTCATGGCCATAAGGGTACCGGGGTTTAAGGCAGGGTGGCAACGGACAGCGTGGACCCTATGGCTCCACTATCCCTCGACCGGCTCCCGGGCCAGCTTGCGGTCCTCGATCCAGGCGGCGAGAAGGATCAGCACATTCCAGATGTTCCACCACAGGATCGTCCGCCATCCGGGGAAAAAGATCACCGCAAGGTAGTTGCACATCCCCACCAAAAGCATGGCGGAGACAAAACTCTTGCCCTTGAGATCCGGGAGCTTGATCTTGCTGACCAGCAGCACCGACAACAGCATCAGAAGCGCCACCGCCCAGATCGGCTCGAAACGGCCTCGCATCAGGACTGCCGCCATCAGGTAGCCGGCGCCGATCGGACACGGCATGCCGGTGGTCCGCCTGGCCTTGGAATGGGGATCGGAGGCCAGGTTGAACCGGGCCAGCCGCAGCACCACCGCGAGAAGATAGATTGCGGCCGCTGCGTAACCGATCATCCCCAGCGGCTCCAGCATGGCCCGCTGGATCAGGAAAGCCGGTGCGGCGCCGAAACTCAGGGCATCGCTGAAGGAATCGAACTGCTGGCCGAATTCGC
>JACXWD010000040.1 GCA_014764515.1 Candidatus Polarisedimenticola svalbardensis
GTTTCTGAACTCTTCCAGGACCGCCCGCAGGTCCAGTCCGTCGATGTCGAGGTCGTCCAGCTCGTCGATGTGCAATTTGCCGTGTTTCAGCGGGTCGGCGTCCACCATGGGAAGGACCGTTTCCACCAGGCTGAAAGGAATATTGACGCGAACGGTCTCACCCTCGCCGCTGGCGGAGTCGACCTTGACGTGAATCCATGCGTCGCCGGCGAATGCCAGGCCGCAAATGAAAATCGCCGCGATGAATGCGATGAAAACTCTGTTCGGTTTCATGGTTGCGTCCTCCGGTACGGGCCCGGCAGGTTGTTCCGCCTCGCCCTTCACACCATCAGAACGCAGCAACCATGAAAATGGTTTCACATGATTATCCGCCGGTGCCGCATCCGCCGTCGCAACCGGACTCCGGATGGCGCTGTGCGAACAGGTCCAGGACCACGGGGACTTCCACCAGGGTGCGGGTCTGTTCCGGCCGGCAGGTGTCGTTTTCACATTCATATGTGTAGACGTTGTAGCCGTCCCCAGGCGCGTAAGAACTCAGCGTCTGGTAGGTCTCGCAGCAGCCGCAACGGATCGAAAGGTCCCGGATATTTATCATCGGTTCCGTTTCAGTTTTTACATCGTTTACATCCATCATCTCTCCCTTCCCGGACCTGATTGTCTCAATCAAAGCGCCATGCCGCCACCCGGGTCGTGTGTTAGTTTAGACACATGAGACCAACCGTCCTGCTGTTGCCCCTCGGGTTGCTTCTCACGGGGTGCCCCGTGCAGGAGATCCGGCCTCCGGAGCGGGTGGCCCCACAGGTCATAAGGGTGGCCGTCCCTGCCGATCCGGCGCTTGCGGATCGCCTGGAGGCATCTCTGGCCGGTGTGGCGGGGATCGTCCGGGTTCCTTCGGGAGACCGCCCCGTAGATGTCGAAGTTGTCTACGGCCAACCGGATCCGCCGGCAGGCATGGTTGCAACACCGATCCCTTCGTGGGACCGCTCCTGGTTCCTGGAACTGGACCCGACCGCCCGGTGGGTCAATGATCCGAATTTCAGGCATTGGCTGGCAATGCGGATCGACCGTGCAGGTATGGCCCGGGTTCTGTTCGGCGAGGGTGCGGTTCCGATCCTGTCAGGACATCAGGAAGCGGGACGAAGGCCGGTCTCTTCCGGCGCCATGCCGCGGCTCCAGATCCTCAGGGGATCGGACAGCCCGTCCGCCTACAGAATCGTCAGCCGGCTGCGTGCCGATCTGCTCCCGGAGCAGGTGCTGGTGGAGCCGATTGAGGAGAGCAGGGATCGTGCCGTTGCACTACGGCTTGTGGACCATGATCCGGATCATGGCGGGACGGAAACGGACACGGTGATCCCGTTGATTCGGGAGAAGGCTTTCCTCCTTGTGCGCACCGGGCTGTCCGGCATCGCCGCCTCCCCGTCAGGTGCTCTGTTATTCGAGAACGCCCGGTGGACGCCATGACCCTCAGGACCAGGCTGGCGTTGACCTTCTTTCTGACGGCGCTGGTTACCGGCGCTGCGGTGGCATGGTTCGGGGTTTCCATTGCAACCCGGTATGTCGAGAAGGCGGAGCAGGCTCTGGCCGAGGTGACGGAAGCATCATCCCGGACCCGAGAGGTGAGACGGCAGGAGGACGTGGCAGAGGCGCTGGATGGTCTGGCGGAACTGCTGGCGCAAAAAATGGATGGTGCAGACTCTCCTGATCAGGGCCTTGCCCTCGGAACGGCCTACCTGGCCGGACTGGATATCCTGCAGCTCGTCGATGCCGAGGGGGCGATCCTGTGTTCATTGCACTGGCCTGAACAGGTTGGGAGCAAAAGTATGTTGTTGACGGAGCTGTCCGACGGTTCCGGACAGCTGATCCGTGTTCCAGGCCCCGAATCCGAGGACGAGGCGTTCGTGGTTCCCGTCTCCATCCCTCACCCCCTTACAACATGGACCCTGATCGGTGGCGTGTACACGGCAGGCGAGGAGCTGCCGGTCGTCTTCACACCCCATGGAGTGTCGGGGACGAGTCTGGCCCGGCCGATGCTGTTCGCCGGTCTGGCGTTCGCCCTTCTCGCCGGGCTGATCGGGATTCTACTGGCCCGGATCCTCACCCGGCCGCTGGATGAGATGACCCGGGCCCTGGACGCCGTGGCGGCCGGGGACGAGAACCATGATTACCCCCAGCCCCGTGGTGACGAGTTCGGGCCGATGGTTGCTTCGTTTTCCCGTATGCGGTCCAGCCTGGACCGGGAGCAGGCCAGGCTGCAGGCGGTGGAGCGGGTGGCGGCCTGGCGGGAGACCGCCCGGAGGGTGGCCCACGAAATCAAGAACCCGCTGGTGCCGATCCGGCTGACCATGGAAAACCTGATCAAGGCCCGCAGGCAGGGAGAAGATGTCTTCGATCCGATTTTCGAGGAGGGAGCGCAGGCGGTGCTTGAGGAAGTCGGCCGCCTGGGAAGGATCGTGGACGCTTTCAGCGCCTACGCCCAGATGCCGGCGCCGAAACTGCAGCCCGCCGACCTGGATCGGATCCTGAACCCGGTGGCGGCCCTGTTCGCAGGGGAGGGCAAGGTCCAGGTGATCCGGGACCTGGCATCCGGCGGTATACCGGTGGCGGCAGATCCCGATCTCCTGGGCCAGGCGTTCCGGAACATTCTTTCCAATTGCCGGGAGGCGCTGGGCGATGGCGGAGGCGAGATACGGATCCGCACCGGCGTGGACCAGGGGTACGGAGTGGTTGAGATCACCGATTCCGGACCGGGTTTCACCGACGATGTCCTGGAGAGGCTGTTCGACCCGTATTTCACCACCAGGGAAGAGGGCACCGGCCTGGGGATGGCGATCACCCAGCGGATCGTGACCGAGCATGGCGGCAGTGTGATCGCCGGGAACGGCCCCGGCGGCGGCGCGCGGTTCACGGTCAGCATCCCGCTGGCCGCACCTGGATCCTGAAGGAGGAAGATCGAACTATGGCGACCATCCTTGTAGCGGACGACGAACGAAATATCCGCAACAGCCTGGCCACGGCATTGAAACTGGAAGGGTTCGACCCTGTCATGGCCGAAGACGGCAGGCAGGCGCTGGATGTTCTTGCAGCAGGTTCCATCGACCTTGCGATCCTGGATCTGCAGATGCCGGTGATGGGAGGCCTTGCCACGCTGGCCGCCATGCGGGAACAGGGACATGACATCCCGGTGATGATCCTGACCGCCCACGGATCGGTGGAGAAGGCGATGGAGGCGGTACGCGCGGGAGCGTACGACTTCATCGAGAAACCACCGCATTCGGAGAAGATCCTGTTGTCGATCCGGAACGCGTTGCGCCAGGTGGTGCTTGAGGACGAGAACCGGGAGCTGCGGGCTGCGGCCGGTGGCCGGTATCACATGATTGGGACTTCACCGCCGATGGAAACGCTTTACGAGCAGATCCGGAAGGTCGCCCCGACCCAGGCCCGAGTGCTGATCCTGGGTGAGAACGGCACCGGCAAGGAGCTGGTCGCCCGTGCGATCCACGAACATTCACCCAGAGCAGGCAAGCCTTTCATCGGCGTCAACTGTGCCGCCGTGCCCCGGGACCTGTTCGAGTCGGAACTGTTCGGGCACGAGAAGGGATCGTTCACCGGCGCCACCGCCCGCCGCAAAGGAAGGTTCGTCCGGGCCGATGGAGGCACGCTGTTCCTGGACGAAGTGGCGGAGATCCCTGTGGACCTGCAGTCCAAGATTCTGCGTTCCCTGGAATCCGGAGAAGTGGAGCCGGTAGGGTCGGACCGGGAGGTCCGGGTGGACGTCCGGGTTCTGGCCGCTACCAACCGGGACCTCGAGAAGGAAGTGGCCGAAGGCAGGTTCCGGGAGGATCTGTACTACCGGCTCAAGGTAGTTCACATGACCGCGCCGCCCCTGAGGGATCGGCGCGAGGATATCCCGGCCCTGGTGGAGCATTTTCTGGAATCGGTGGCGAAGGAGAACAACCTGCGCCCGGTCGCCATGGCAAAGCCGGCGCTGGACGGTCTGTTGTCCTACGGTTTTCCCGGGAACGTTCGGGAATTGCGCAATATGGTGGAACGGCTGGTCATCCTGAGCCCGGGGGACCGGATCGAAGAGCAGGACGTGGTGGAAGGGCTGCCCCAGGGGGGCGCCGCCGGTCCCTCAGGGCTGCGAACCGAAGGGCGTCCGTTGAGGGAGGTCATGGCTGACCTGGAGCGGGATGTTATCGGGGGGGCCTTGCGGCGGAATCGATGGAAGATGACCGCCGCCGCCCGGGAACTGGACCTCGAGCGCTCCCACCTCTATAAGAAGGTGAAAGCGCTCGGGATCCAGAAACCGGATAACGAGTGAGCGGTCAGGCCCGTTCTAGAGCCACTGCTTGAGGATCGTTTCGGACAGCCGGGCCGGGTGGCCACGCCATACGATCACTCCGTCCTTGACCACGGCAGCGGCGGGGATGCCGCCTACGTTGAACAGTCTCTTGATCTTCCCCGGCTCCTTGGCGACAGGGAACGGCAACTGGTGTTGCTGGACGAACGCCGCCACCTTGTCGTCGGTGGAGCTCTTGTTGACTTCGGTCAGGGCGATGACGGCCAGGCCCTGTTCGTGCAGGCTGGCGTAGGTCGTCTTGAGGTTCGGCACTTCACGCTTGCAGTGCGGGCACCACTCTTCCCAGAAGACCACCAGGGTGGTTCCCGAGCCGCCCAGGGATGTGATCTCACCTTCACCCATGAACCACTTCTGGATCTCCATATCGGTATCGGGGACCGCTTTGCCGATCACCGCCAGTTCACGGGCCATGGTCGCACTCTTGCGGGCCGCTTCCGTTCCGGCGTACTTGGCGTTGAACGCCTCCATTTTCCCCTTGGCGGTCTGGTGCTCTCCCTTGGATACCAGACCGGCGATTTCCTGGTAAGCCTTGGTGGCGTACTGTTCCCGGTTGGCGATCTCCTGAACCGCGGTGTCGATCTTCTGGTCGACCAGCGCTTCCATGGCAGCCAGCCGTTCGTTCATTTCGGCTTCCAGCGCGGCGAGTTTCGTCTCCAGTTCCACAATCCTGTCATCGTCGTTTTTGCCGGCCAGGCACATGATCGGCATCAGGGCGACCAGGGTCAGAATAATCATCACTCGTATCAGTTTCATGGTTCCTCCAGAATCGTACAAATAGTCGGTTATCGTACAATGCAGCACTGAAAGTGTCGAGTTGGGCCGCTATTCAGCCGTTTTTGATCCGTCCGGGCCTGGTTGCGGCGGGAGACTGAAACCATGGCCGACAAGGGTGAACCGCAGGTCTCGGTCCTGATGCCGTTTCGCGACGCCGAGGCGACCCTGCCGCAATGTCTGCAGTCGATCCGGCGCCAGACTTTTCCCGACTGGGAATGTGTTGCGGTGGATGACCATTCTTCGGACCGATCTCTGGAACTGGTTCGGGAGGCGGCGGCCTCCGACTCCCGAATCCAGGTCGTCCGAGGGACAACTGGAGGGTTGGTGCCGGCCCTGAACCAGGGTTTGGCCCTCTGTTCCGGTCGGTATGTTGCCCGCATGGACGGTGACGACCTGATGCACAGGGATCGTCTGGCCCACCAGGTCGCCATGCTGGAGAGCGACCCCGGCCTGGCCGGCCTGGGATGCCGGGTACGGATGTTTCCCCGGAAGACGCTGGGGCCGGGGATGGCGGCCTACGAAGCCTGGTTGAACCGGATCGATTCGCCGGAACGGCTTGCAGCTGATCTCTGGATCGAATGTCCGGTGGCCCACCCGGCTTTGATGCTTCACTCGGGGGTTTTCAAAGAGGCCGGATACCGGGATAAGGGCTGGCCGGAGGACTACGACCTGATCCTGCGACTCCTGGGAGCCGGCAGGAAAATCGGCGTTGCGCCCCAACGGTTGCTGTCGTGGCGACGGGATCCGGGAAGCCTGTCCATGACGGACCCGAGATACCTGGCCGACCGGTTCGCCGCCTGCAAGGCGGAACACCTCTGCACACTGTCGGCCATCGGATTCCTGCACGCCAGCCATCGGTACCTGTTGTGGGGGTATGGCGGAACCGGGCGAAGCCTGGCCCGGGAACTCCAGGTCCACGGTAGATACCCCTCGGCGATCATCGATGTCCATCCGGGACGGATCGACAACAGGATCCTGGGCGCTGCGGTGATTGGCCCCGAGGATCTCCCGGAACCTGGAACCCTGCCGATGGTGGTTTCAGTGGCCGGGGAAGAGCCCCGTGGCAGGATCCGGGCGTTCCTGAACCACCGCGGCTGGCGTGAAAGCCTGGACTTCATCTGCGCCGCATAGCTGGACACAGTTCCGGTTTACTGAGGTTGGGGCGCCACGGTTGTGGATCATGAGCCACGTTGCGCCCCGGTGCAGGCATCACCCGGGGCCGGGGCGGCGCTGTACCTAACTTCATGACTCAGAGAGGCTTGGAGGAGATCTCCCGTCGTTCTCCGTGTCTGGCATCAGTCTCGCTCTATACCGGGTGCCTGCCGGTTTACGGTCGGCCGGGTAACCGGACCCGAGAGCAACTTATCCGCCGTTCTTCCGGAAGAACGGCGGCACGGAGGTAACCATGACGCAGGACACCAAGATGATTATCGGGGTCGCGGTGCTGGTGATCGCCGGGGCCGCCGGTCTGGCGGCCCTGGGCGTGCTGGGCACCCGGCAGGAGCCGGAACGGAATCAGGCCGGCGAGCGGCGGGTAGTGACCGCGCTGCCTGCATCCCACAAGGAAGAAAGGCCTGTGATCCAGACGGCGGTGACCGAAGTCGAGCCGTTCTTCCCCGAGATCCCCAGGATCGAGCCGGTAGTGCCGATCTGCGACGCGCTCGGCGATACCGGTCGGATCGCCAAAGGCCTGGAGCACTGGGAAACCGGAGCCTACGGTGTTGCCGCGGCTTGCTTCGGCGACGAAGCCGCCGCCGGCAGCCAGCGGCCCTGGGTGCACTACATGCTGGGGCTTTCGCTCTGGAAGGACGGGAGCCTGGACAGAGCTGCCGAAGCGATGACCAGGGCAGGCGAACTGGACGACCAGTCCATCAAGACCTGCGTCAATCTGTCCCGGATCCAGAACGATCGTGGGGCGTATGACGAGGCACTGGTGGCGGCGCGTCAGGCGCTGGCCATCGAGCCGGACAATCCGAAAGCGATGTTCCTGGAAGGGCGTTCCCTCCGGAACCAGGGTGTTCGAGACGAAGCGCTGCAGGTTTTGCGCCGCAGCGTGGAACTCGACCCGAACAACGGACACGCCCTCAACCTTCTGGGCCTGACGCTGCTGGAAGCGGACCTTGAAACCGAAGCGGTCCCTTTTCTGAATGCGGCAGCCGCATTGCTCCCGGATGTTCCCTACATTTTCAACAACCTCGGCATGGCCCAGGAACGGTGCGGTAACCGATACGAAGCCAAGGTCGCTTACTGCCGGGCCGTGGAACTGGACGGAGGCGCAGGCCATGGTGCGCTGAACCTGGCCCGGCTGGACCCGGAAGGGATCTTCGAGCCGCTGAATGCAGGCGACGATACCGCTGAAGTGGTGGAAGTCGCGGAAGCGGTCAACTGAGAAATGGGGACATTGCACGTTTGATTACAATAGTTCCAGAACACGAATGTACAGCCCGATCGTTAGAGCTATTGAAAGATAATGTGCAATGTCCCCATTTAATCCAATGCCAGGCCGCCGGAGGAGCAAGTGTGCCCACACAGGTCATGAAGCAGGTTGCAGTGCCAGAACGCCTGAAATAGCATGGAAAGCGCTGTGCTTTGATCCTTTGTCATGGGAGATCCGGTAATGAAGCGAATTTTTCCCGTCCTTGGTCTGATGGTTGTCCTCGCTCTCCTGGGCGTATCGACGGCGGCCGCCCAATGCGAGGTCGCGGACGAAGATCTCCGCTATCTTCTTAAAGTGGAACTGGACAAGCGGATCGAGACGCTGCTGGATCATAAGACCCCTGGCGGTTTCCAGGACCGGCACGGCAGCTATGGCCGGAAATTCTGCAAGGTGGACGACACCACCTACACCGTGACGTTCACCGAGCGAACCGCAACGGCGACCCAGTTGAAGGCGGATCGTTACACCCTGACCCTCAAACAGACCGGCCCCCGGAAGTGGGAGATCGCCGACGAGAAGCTGGAGCACAGCTTCGACGGTCTGTACCGGTATTACCCGGCGCCCAAGTCTTACGCTTTCGAAGCGATGAACTTCGACCGCGAGGGCATGAAGATCACCGGAGGAAACGGTCAGCTGTACTTCACGGTGTTCGGCGGGGAGATCAACGGGTTCGTCGTCGTGGCCGACAACATGAAGTACGACTATTCGGTTCCGGAGGACGTGACGCCTCGGTACTTCAAAGAGGTCGAAGAGGTGATGCATACGCGGTTCAAGGCCCAGATGGACTTTGATCCGGCCTGGGTGGAGTTTGAATGTGACCCGCGCACCTGTCCGCAAGTTCTGGATACGGTGTTCACCGGCCTGCCTGATTACACCGTGCCGGTCATCGACGACTCGGCGCCCTGGGTTCCCCACGGAACGGCGGCCGGCATTAGCGGACTATTGGCGAAGCGGTACGAACGGTTCGGGCAAGACTACCTCGGGAAAGAGGACTATAAAAAGCGTCTGCACGACAACCCGTTCACCAACTTCGAAGTGCGGCCCAAAGAGGATCGGGAAATGCTGGAAGTGGCCCTGTTCTCGAACGAGGCCAATTTCCTCTATTTCCGCATCGACAGTTACGAGGCGGAAGAGGTTGCTTTGTACGGCCTGTTCCAGAACGTGTACCAGGGCGTCCTCCTGAACTACCACGGGAAGAAAACCCGTGACGCCGGTATCGATCCGTACGAACTGGAGAACCGACCGGATTCCGACGCCCGAGAGTACGAGATCGAGAGCGCCCATGTGGAGGTCGACCTGGCGCTGGAAGATCCCGAGGTCCTGGTCGCCCGGGCGACCTTCCGCATGAACGTCAAGAGGGACATGACCGAGTTGAACTACGGTCTCATCACCCAGACCCGGGGCACCGATATGGAAGAGCGGCGCAACCCGGCATTGCGGATGTACTACATCGCCCTGAACGGGGAGGAGCAGACGGTCATACCTACGAGTCCGTTCCAGGGGGTGGTGCCGTTTCCCGAGCCGGTTCCTGCAGGATCGACCATCGAAGTGACCGCAGAATATTCCAACCGCAGCATTCGGAAGTTTACCCCGTCCTATTCGAACCTTCCTCGTCAGGGTTGGCTTCCGTTCGTACGGTTTACCGACCAGATCGCCGATTACCAGATGACGGTCCGGACCCCGTCGGAGTACAAGACCCTGGGTGTTGGAGAGCTGTTGGAAACCAGCACCGCCGACGGCGTCACCACCACGCACTGGAGAGCCGATCAGCCGGTCAGTTTCCCCACGGTAATTTTCGGGAAATACTTCGAAGGGAAGCCGAACGAGGAGATCCATGTCATCAAAAAAGACGGCCACGAGGTGCCGGTGACGGTCCACGTGGACGAGGTCAGCAAGATGAACTGGGACATCCGGGGCAAGAAAATGACCGCGGTGGCGAACCAGGCCGCCAGCGCCCTGGATTTCTACCGCTCCATGTCCGACTACGACTATCCATACCGCACCCTGAACCTGGTGAACGACGCCGGGTCGTTCGCAGGGCAGGCGCCGGCCTCCATCGTCTACCTGGGCGGGGGGGTGTTCCGGGGAGAGGGCATCGTCGGCATGATCGGCGGGTCCGATCTCTCCATGTTCAACAAGACCGTGGTCGCCCACGAGATCGGCCACCAGTGGTGGGGCAGCCTGATCGGCAACGTCAACAACCGCAACTACTGGTACTCGGAAACCCTGGCGGAGTACTTCTCGGCGCTGTGGATCGAGACCGTTTACGGCGACAAGGAAGGGCCGGAACTGTACCAGAAGAAGGTGGAGGAGTGGCGTAAGTCGGTCCTGGACACCGAACTGATGGCCAGCGTGAAACGCTCCGCCTCGGACTACATGGGCGAGTTCCCCGGACCGGCACGGCAGGCATTGATCTACAACAAGGGCCCTCTGGCGTTCCACATGCTGAGGACGATCTTCGGCGACAAGAAATTCGCCGCCTTCATCGCGCCGTTTGTGAAAGACCTGGCGGAGAAGCAGCAAATTGTGACCCTGGACATCCAGCGTGCCGCCGAAAAGCACCTGGGCGGGGTGGACGCCGAGGGAAATCCGTACAACGTCGACCTGGGCTGGTTCTTCGACCAGTGGATCCTGGATATCGGGATCCCGGAATACAGCCTGAACTACACCACGCGCCAGAACGAGGACGGCAAATGGCTGATCGAAGGTGTCGTGAAGCAGCGGGTCGTATACGGCAACAGGATCAACAAGTACGAGATGCCCGGTGTGATGTACCGGGCGGTGGTGCCGATCACGGTTTTGGGGAAGAAGGACCAGAAGTGGTCGAAGAAGCTGGTGGTGGAATCAGCGGAGACTCCGTTCCGCCTGCTGGTGCCGCAGAGGCCGCTGGAGGTTGTCCTGAACGAAGGCCACGCCACCCTGGCCCATGATGTTGTGGTGAACCAGGACTTCTAGAAAAAGCCCAGCTTCAGCTTGGCCGCCTCGGTCAGCATGTCCTTGGTCCACGTCGGTTCCCAGACCAGGTCAATCTTGACCTCGGCGGTGCCGGGGACCGTCCTGACCTTCTGTTCGACCTCGATGGGTAGGGATTCGGCTACCGGGCACGCCGGTGAAGTCAGGGTCATCTCCACCCGGGTGTCGCCGTTCTCCTGCACCTCCACGGTGTAGATCAGGCCCAACTCATAGATGTCCACGGGGATTTCAGGGTCGTAGCAGGTCTTCAGGATCTCGATGACCTGTTCCCTGACCTCGGCGGTATTGATGGTCTTCTCGCTCATATCCGATCGCTCCCGATTTGCAGGTTTACTCGGTGCTGGCAGGTTCTTCCGAATGCGTAAGGGCCGCCTTGAATGTATGCCAGGCCAGGGTGGCGCACTTCACACGGACCGGAAACTCCCGCACCCCGGCGAACACCGCCAGTTTGCCCAGACCGGCCAGGTCGGTCTCCGGGTCACCGGTTCCGGTGATCAGGTTGTGGAACGACTGAAACATCGTCTCGGCCGCTTCCAGGGTTTTTCCTTTCAGGGTCTGGGTCATCATGGAAGCCGAGGCCGTGGAGATGGCGCAGCCTTGTCCGTGAAACGCCACGTTTTCGATGACACCATGATCCATGGCGACGTGGACCTGGATCTTGTCGCCGCACAGCGGGTTATGGCCGTAAGCGGTCCGCTCGCCTTCCGCAGCCTCACGGAAATTCCTGGGGTTCTTGCCGTGATCCAGGATGACCTCCTGGTACAGCTCGCGAAATTCGCTCATTTGCAGAACACCTCGCGTACCTTGTGAAGACCCTGAACCAGGGCGTCGATGTCGGAGCGGAGGTTGTACACGGCAAAGGACGCCCTGACGGTGGCCGGCACGCCGAAGCGGTCCATGACAGGCTGAGCGCAATGATGTCCGGCCCGGACTGCGATGCCGTCCAGGTCCAGTATGGTGCCGACGTCGTGAGGGTGTGCCCCCTCCAGCATGAACGACAGCACTGCCGCCTTCTTCTTCGCCGTTCCGATAAGCCGTATTCCGGGAACTGCGCCGACCTGTTCGGTGGCGTAGGTCAGGAGGTCATGCTCATGGGCGGTGATCGCTTCGAAGCAGGTCTCCTGAAGGAAATCGAAAGCGGCCCCCATGCCCACGGCGCCTACGATGTTCGGCGTGCCGGCCTCGAACCGGTGAGGGATGCCGTTGTACACCGTCTTGTCGAAAGTCACTGTGGCGATCATGTCGCCGCCGCCCTGGTAGGGTGGCATTTCGTCCAGAAGATCGGCCTTGCCGTACAGTGCGCCGATGCCTGACGGGGCGTACATCTTGTGGCCGGACAGGGCGAAGAAGTCACAATCCAGATCCTGAACGTCCACTACATCGTGGCCCACCGCCTGGGCTCCGTCCACCAGCACCGGGATGTTCCGGGCGTGGGCCAGGCGGACCATCTCCTTCACCGGATTGATGGTTCCCAGGGCGTTGCTGATCAGAGCGATTGATACCATGCGGGTGCGGTCCGAGAGCAGAGCCTCGTAGTCGTTGAGATCGATATCGCCGCGGTCGTTGATCGGAACCACCTTCAGGACGATCCCTTTCTCGTCACGCAGCATCTGCCACGGCACGATGTTGGAATGGTGTTCCATGGCGGTGATCAGTACTTCGTCGCCTTCTCCGATCCGCTGCCGGCCGAAGGTCTGCGCCACCAGGTTGATCGCCTCGGTGGTGCCCCGGGTGAAAATGATTTCCTGGGACTCGGCGGCTCCGATCCCGCGCCGGACGGTTTCCCGGGCGCTTTCGTAGGACTCGGTTGCGAGTTGGCTGAGCTTGTGGACGCCGCGGTGGACGTTGGAGCATCGGTGGGTGAAGTGCCGGACAATCGCATCGATGACCCGTTGCGGCTTCTGGGTCGTTGCGGCACTGTCCATGTAGATAAGCGGTTTGCCGTGGACCGTAGTCTCGAGGATCGGAAACTGCTCCCGGATCCTCCCACCGGCCAGGGCTGCGGCGGTGTTGCAGCCTCTAGGGCCCGACTGGCTCGCCTGTTTCAGAGACGTCTCGCCCTGGGACATAGTCTATCCCTCCGAGCCCGATGTAACCGGCAGCTTGCCGGCGACCTCGGATTCAAGTTGCGTTCTCAAGGATGGCACTTCGATTCGATCCAGGATCTCGCCGGCGAAGCCTTTCACCAACAGGCGCCCGGCCTCGTCAGGATCGATGCCCCGGCTGCGGAGGTAGAACAGCGCATCTGCATCCAACTGGCCCACGGTGGCACCGTGAGTGCATCGCACGTCGTCGGCATAGATTTCCAGTTGGGGCCGGGTGTAGACCGTGGTGTCGTCGGACAGCAGCAGGTTCGGGTTCGACTGGTCGGCGTCGGTATGCTGGGCGCCGGGCCGCACGATGACCCGTCCCACGAACACGGCGGTTGACCGATCGGACAGAATCCCTTTGTAGACCTGGCGGCTTCGGCAGTTCGGTACGGCGTGTACGATCCGGGTGCGGTTGTCCACATGGCGCGACTCGTCGGTCAGGAACAGGCCGTCCATTTCACAGGAGGCGCCTTCGCCGGCCAGGATCACGCCGGCATCCTCACGGTCCAGTGCGGCGCCCAGGGCGATGCCCGCAGTGTGCAGCCTGCCGCCCTGCTCCACCCGGGCCTGCACACGACCGATGTGGAATGAGCCGGGAGCCTCTCTCTGGACCCGGCAATATTTGACGTCGGTGTCTTTACCGCAAAAAATTTCCGTAACTGCTGAGGTGAAGTAGCCACCTTCGGTTTCGGTTCCTTCGAAAGTTTCGATAATCGTTCCTATCGCCCGCTCACCGGCCAGAATCAGGGTGCGGGGGACGTTCAGGCTGTTGCCCGGGCCGGCCGTGTGCCCGATGGTCACCGGCTCTCCGGCTGCGCATCCTTCCGGAAGAACGACCAGGGTGATTTCGTTCAGGAGAGACCCGTTCAAGGCGGTGAACGGGTGACCCTCGGCGTCAGCCAGTGAACCGAGGTTGTTCCGCACCAGGGCAAGTATCTTCTCGGGGGCTTGGGACAGGCGGCCGGTCCAGACTCCCTCTCCGCCACCCGAGATTTCCGGGGTGGAGCAAGCCGGCTCGAACAGACCGGCGACAATCGGTGCAATGTTGGTGTTGCGCCAGGCCTCCATGCGATGGTGGGGGAGTCCTTCAAGGACGAAACGAGACCGGGCGTTGGTCCGGAATTCCCGAATCCAGTCCGGCCCTTCACCAACGATCCGCAGGTGCAGCGCTTCGAAATCGGTGGCCGCAGGCGGTGCGGCCGTGATTCGGCTCATCGCCCTCACCCCCTGGTTTCCGCCGGTCCGGCGGTTTGCTGCTCGACCCACGAATACCCTTCCTTCTCAAGCTCCAGGGCCAGTTCCCGCCCTCCCGAGCGGACCACCCGGCCGTCGGCCAGTACATGGACGTAGTCCGGAACGATGTGCTCGAGGAGGCGCTGGTAGTGGGTGACCACCACGATCGCTTTGTCCTTGCCCCGGAGCGAATTGACCCCCTCGGCCACCGTGCGAAGAGCATCGATGTCCAGTCCGGAATCGGTTTCGTCCAGCACCGCCAGCTTCGGGTCCAGTACCGCCATCTGGAAGATCTCGTTGCGCTTCTTTTCACCGCCGGAGAAGCCGGCGTTGACCGGCCGGTGCAGCAACTCCTCGTCCAGTTGGATGATCTTCATTTTTTCCCGCACCAGCATCAGGAAGTCCATAGCGTCCAGTTCCTCAAGGCCCTGGTGTTTGCGGGCGGCGTTCAGGGCCGCCTTCAGGAAGTAGGTGTTGTTGACGCCGGGGATTTCCACCGGATACTGAAAAGCCAGGAATATCCCTTCCCGCGCCCGTTCTTCCGGCGGCAGCTCCAGGAGGTCCTTCCCCATATAGGTCACGGAGCCCTCGGTGACCTCGTAGGTGTCACGCCCGGCGATGACCTGGGCCAGGGTGCTCTTGCCGGATCCGTTGGGGCCCATGATGGCGTGGACCTCGCCTGCCTTGACATCGAGGTTGATCCCCTTGAGGATTTCCGTGCCGTCGATGGATGCTTTCAGGTTCTTTACGGACAACATGATGTTCTTGCCTCTCCCGTTATTTAACCGACGCTGCCTTCCAGGCTGATGCCCAGAAGCTTCTGCGCCTCGACGGCGAACTCCATGGGGAGTTCGCTGAATACTTCCTTGCAGAAACCGTTGACGATCATCGAGACGGCGTCTTCCGCCGAAATCCCGCGCTGCTGGCAGTAGAAGATCTGATCCTCACCGATCTTCGATGTAGAGGCCTCGTGCTCCACCGTGGCGGTGCGGTTCTGGACGTCCAGATAGGGGAACGTGTGGGCGCCGCAGCGGTCTCCCAGCAACATGGAGTCACACTGGGAGTAGTTCCTGGCGCCATCGGCGCCTTTGAGAATTTTTACCAGGCCGCGGTAGGTATTCTGACCCCGGCCGGCGGAGATACCCTTGGAGATGATGGTGCTCCGCGTGTTTTTGCCGATGTGCACCATCTTGGTTCCGGTGTCGGCCTGCTGGCAGTTGTTGGTCAGCGCCACCGAGTAGAATTCGCCCACCGAGTTGTCGCCCTGCAGGATGCAGCCGGGATACTTCCAGGTAATGGAGGAGCCGGTCTCGACCTGGGTCCATGAAATCTTGGAGTTGGCCCCGGCGCACTTGCCCCGCTTGGTCACGAAGTTGTAGATGCCGCCGACCCCGTTTTCGTCGCCGGGGTACCAGTTCTGAACGGTGGAGTACTTGATGGTGGAGTTCTCGGCGGCGATCAGTTCCACCACGGCTGCGTGCAACTGGTTCTCGTCGCGCTGAGGCGCGGTACAGCCTTCTAGGTAGCTGACGTAGGCGTCATCATCCGCCACAATCAGTGTTCTCTCGAACTGCCCCGTATTGGCGGCATTGATCCTGAAGTAGGTGCTGAGCTCCATGGGGCAACGCACACCCTTGGGGATATACACGAACGATCCGTCGGTGAACACCGCGGCGTTCAGGGCGGCAAAAAAGTTGTCGGTATAAGGGACGACCGAGCCCAGGTATTTCCGGATCAGGTCAGGGTGTTCCTTGACCGCTTCGGAGAAGGAGCAGAACACGATGCCCAGCTCTTCCAGTTTACCCTTGAAGGTGGTGGCTACCGAGACCGAGTCGAATACCGCATCCACGGCGACGACGCCGGCCAGGATCTCCTGCTCCTTCAGAGGTATCCCCAGTTTCGCGTAGGTTTCCAGCAGCTTGGGATCGACCTCGTCCAGGGACTGAGGCCCGTCGCCCTGGGCCTTGGGAGCCGAGTAGTACACGATCTGCTGGTAATCGATGGCGGGGTAGTTGACGAACGCCCAGTCCGGCTCCTCGAGAGTCAGCCAGTGCCGGAACGCCTTGAGGCGGAACTCCAGCATGAACTCCGGCTCTTCCTTCTTCGCGGAAATGAACCGGATGATCTCCTCCGACAGGCCGGGGGGCGCCGAGTCGGCCTCGATGTCGGTGACGAAGCCGTACTTGTATTCCCGGTTGGCGAGCTGTTCCGCCGCCTCGGAGTTTCTTTCTAGTTTTATCTGATCGCTCATCGGTGCAGTCCCACCTGTATTTATTGGATCGCCAGCAGGTCCTGTGAGGATTCATCCTCCGGACCAAACATTTCCGAAAGACGCACGTCGTCCACCGCATCCCGAACGGCGCGACTGATCCTTTCCCAGTTGACCTTCACGGGGCAGAAGGTTTCCTGCTCGCAGCTGCCCGGGTCGGTGATACATGGCGTCATGCCGATCGGGCCTTCAATCGCCCGGATGACCTCTCCCACGGTTATCTGGTCCGCAGGACGGGCCAGGGTGTACCCGCCGTTGACCCCTCTTGTCGAAACCATGATCCCTTCTCTTGAAAGCGGTTTCAGGATCTTGGAGACCATCGGGAGGCTGAGCCGGGACCACTCCGCCAGGGACCGGCAGGTGTGGACCTGATCCGGTTCCTGAGCCGCCACGTAGGTCAGCAGCAGGATGGCGTAGTCGGTTTGCTTGGTAATCCGGATCATGATCCCTGGTTTCCTCTCAGGTCGAAACTAAATAGTACCATTTTGGTACTATATTTTCAATATACGCCGTCTCGGGGGAATAGCCATATGTTTTCAGTAACTTAAGGCAGTCTCGCCACAGATCCCCGTTACGGTTTATCATGCCTCTTTGCATCAAGAAATGGAGCAGCACTTGACCACGCCGATCACCTGCCTTCTGGGCCCCCAGCGCTTCGACCCGAACGTCGCTGCGGTTCTGTCGGACCACCGGCTTGCCGGCCGCGTCGCGGTGGTAACTGCCGGCTGGCAGGAGAGGGAGACGGAAGATCAGGAACTGCGAGACCATCTGCCCCTGCCGGTTAAGAACCTCGAGTTGTATCGCCGGGCCGAAGAGGTGTTCCGGGCCGACGAGGATCTGTCCCGGCTGATGAGGGAACGCCAGGAGCAATTGCGCCGGCTCCAGAAGTATTACCGCATCCGCCTGGAGTACCTCCTGGAATGCGCAAGGGACCTGTTCGGCCGCGAAGACGATGCAGCGATTCTGGCCCCCGAGAAGGAAGACGCGGTAGATTCGGTGCGCCGCCTGGATCAGCACCACCTGGCAAGAGTCCGGCAGGTCCACGGGGAGTTCGAGGACCGGCACAGCCCTCACCTCAGGCCGGCTGTGGCCCGGCACCGGGAACAGCTTGGGGCGATCCTTGCCGAGTCCGACCTGGTCATGATCGCCGGTGGCCATGCAGCCGTACTGCTGAACCGGCTCCGGCTGTTCGGTCTCGACGGGATGGTTCGGCACCTGCCGGTCCTGGCCTGGTCCGCCGGGGCGATGGTGCTGTCCGAGCAGGTCGTTCTGTTCCACGACAGCCCGCCCCAGGGAGCCGGCAACGCCGAAATCCTGGATGCCGGCCTGGCGCGCTGCCGCGGGATTGTGCCTCTGCCGCGGGCCTCCACCCGGTTGCGCCTCAACGACCCGGTGAGGGTTTCCATCCTTGCCGGAAGGTTCAGGGATCAGGCCTGCATCGCCCTGGATCCCGGCTCACGGGTCACATTTTCCGACGGCCGAAGGCTGGCCGGGCAGGGTACACGGCGCCTGCATCCGGATGGAACGGTCCGGCAGATGGAGTCGCTATGAGTCTTGCCATCCAGGAACTGCTGGCCGGTGGACCGGTAGGGCCGGAACGGACCGACGCCTTCCTGAACGGACGGACGTTTCCGATTGCGGAAGGCAGTCGGACGACTTTCCTGTACCGGGGACAGGCAGACGAAGTGCTGTTGCAGCACTGGATCCACGGTCTGCCGACCGCCCAGCCGTTCACCCCGGTTCCGGGATCGGACCTGTGGTACCTGGTGATGGACCTGCCTTCTTCCTCCCGGGTGGAGTACAAATTCATCCTGCGAAGGTCCGGCCGGGAGGAGATGATCAAGGATCCTCTGAACCACCTGGAAGCCCGGGATCCGTTCGGCGCCAACTCGGTTTGTCATGCAGAGGGCTATCAGGTCCCCGACTGGACCGAACCGGATACCGAGGCGCGGCCGGGCTGGATCGAACCGGTAATGTTGCGGAGCGAAGCGCTGGGATCCGAGGTCCGTGTAGGGGTTTACCACCCTGCCAGGTTCCGCCCCGAGAGAAGGTACCCGCTCCTCGTGGTCCACGATGGCCGGGATTATCTGAGATTTTCCGAATTCAAGACAGTGCTGGACAACCTGATCCACCGCCTTGAAATCGCGCCCATGATCGTCGCCCTGGTGGACCCGGTGGGGAACCGGCTGGAGGAGTACGCCGACCACGAGCCCCATGCCCGATTCCTCACCGAGGAACTGGTGCCGGCCATGGAACAACGGTTCCCGCTGGCCGGGCGGCCGGGAGCCCGGGGCCTGATGGGCGCCAGCTTCGGCGCCGTGGCGGCGCTCTCGACTGCGTGTCGCTACCCTGGATTCTATGGACGACTTCTGCTGCAGTCCGGATCGTTCGCCTTCACCGACATCGGCGCCAATCGCCGCGGACCGGTGTTCGATCCGGTGGTTGAGTTCGTCAACCGGTTCCGGGAAGCGCCGGTTCGTGCGGCTGAAGAGGTCTTCCTCAGCTGCGGGATCTACGAGTCCCTGATCTACGAGAATCGTTCCCTGGTGCCTGTGCTGCAGGATGTGGGCATGAAGGTGCGATTTGTGGAGGCCAGGGACGGCCATAACTGGGTAAACTGGCGGGACCGGCTGCGGGAGGGACTGTCCTCGCTGTTCCCGGGACCGCTCTGGATGGTTTACGAGTAACGCCGGCAATAGGGGACGGAAGCGATGGCCACAATTACAAAAAGGATCGGACTCTCTCTGGGCGCCGATATCTGCTGGCCGATCTGTTACGAGGAGATTCTGAAGCGGCTGGACCTCCGGATCCCGATGGGCGGAGACACCATCCGGTTTGAAGTGGACCGGGTCCATATCGAGCCGTTCAAGCTGGTGCCGAGCCAGCATTACGACGTGGTGCTGGACCGCCTCACCCACTGGTACCACACCAGCCGGGAGTGGATAAAAAAGTCGATCATCATGGATGGGCTGTACGTCTTCAACAACCCGTGGTCGGTGCAGTCCATGGAGAAACAGACCAGTTACTCCGCCATGCTGGACCTGGGGCTCCCGGTCCCGGAGACCTGGATCCTGCCACCCAAGGAATACGAGGAATCCGTTGACCTCCAGTCGACGCTGGAGCAGTACGCCCGGATGTTCGACCTGGGAGAGATCGGAGGACAGGTCGGTTACCCGTTGTTCATGAAGCCGTACGACGGCGGTGCCTGGGTCGGCGTCACGAAGATCGACGACGAGGAACAGCTCCGCAAGGCCTATGACGAGAGCGGCAGGCGGGTCATGCACCTTCAGAAATCAGTGCTGCCCCATGATCTCTTCGTGCGTTGTATCGGGGTCGGTCCACAGACCTACCTGGTGAAGTACGACCCCTCCGCCTCTCTCCACGAGCGCTACCAGGTCGCATTCGATTTTCTGGGCTCCGAGGAGGCCGGACTGATCCACGATATGACGCTGACCATCAACTCGTTCTTCGGCTGGGATTTCAACTCCTGTGAAACGCTGCGCCAGGACGGTACGCTGTATCCGATCGATTTCGCCAACCCGTGTCCCGATTCCCAGGTCACCTCCCTGCACTATCATTTTCCGTGGCTGGTCAAGGCCAAGCTCAAGTGGTCGCTGTTCTGCGCCGCGACAGGCAAGAAAATGAGACCCAATCTCGACTGGTCACCTTTCCACGCCATCCGTGACCGCGAACTGCCGTACAGGGAGATGCTGGCCGCCTGTGCAGGAGTGGCCAACGAACGGTATGAGACCGACCGTTTCAACGAGTTCTGTCAGGAGCATCTGGCCGATCTGGACCGGGTCAGCCTGGAGTTCTTCGCTTCCGATTGTGCCCGGGATGCGGTCGGCCGCAAGGTGGCTGCTCTGTTCCCGGCCGAGGAGGTCGAGAAGTACACCGAACATTTCTGGGGGTTGATCGAATTCTGGCGAAAGACCGAAGCGGATCGTATGGATTCCGGAAAAGGGGAAGCAGGTTGAGCTCCCGTGTCGTCACTGAATGGCATTCCCGGCACCTGGAACAGACGGTGCGTATTGTGCGCTGGGGGCATTTCGGCCAGCCGGTTCTGGTTTTTCCGACTGCAGGCGGCGACGCCGAGGAAATCGAACGGTTCAGGCTGGTGGAAACCCTGGCGCCGTTCATCGACGGTGGCCGTATCAAGCTGTATTCCTGTGACAACGTCGCCGGGAAGACATGGTTCTCCGGCAACAGTTCACCCACCCGGTGTTCACGGGTCCAGAACCTGTTCGACGCCTTCGTGTCGGATGAGCTTCTCGGCGCGATCCGGGACGATTGTGAAAGCCCTGACATCAAACCGATTGTGGGCGGAGCCTCCATCGGTGCGTTCAATGCCCTGGCAACCCTGTGCCGCCACCCGGAAGATTTCCAGTCGGCGATCTGCATGAGCGGAACGTACGATCTGGAGAAGCACCTGCGCGGGGAAGAGGTCAATCTCGATTTCTTCTACTCCTCACCGTTGCACTTCCTGCCACAGGCGGAAGAGGGACGAAGCCTGGCCGCCTTGAGAGAGGCTTTCGTCATCCTGGCCCATGGTGAAGGCCGCTGGGAGGAACCGGAGCAGTCGTTCAGGGTGGCTCACGTGTTGGGAAGTCGATCGATTCCCAACCGGGTCGACGGCTGGGGGCCGGAGTGGCATCACGACTGGCCGACCTGGCGCGAGATGCTCCCGAAATACCTGGAGGAACTGCTGTAATGAGCGTGCGACCGACTCTGGCCGTCCTGGCCGCCTTGTGGCTCCTGTTCCCGGGGACGGCACAATCCCAGACGCCGAAACCGGGCTGGACCACGGTCCGTTACGCCGAGATCCTGGACGGTCGCGAACCGACCCATTCCGGGGAGGCGGTGTCCGGGCTGCTTCGAAGGCTTGGCGGACGTCCGGTTCCCACCGCAGAAGAGATCGGGCAGCGACCTGACGATCTGCTGTCCCATATCCTCCTGGATCCGGTGCTGGAGCGATACGCATTCGTTCTCCAGGATGCTCTGGACCGGATCTCTCCTCCGAAACCGGGATCTCCTCCGTGGTATGAACTCGCCGGCCTGTGGCAACCAGGTGAGGCGGAGCCGGCCTGGGTGGAACTGCTGCGATCACGCAGGTATCTGGTTGAAAGCGATGGCCAGGGCAGGCTCCGTGTATGCCTCCCTCTGCCGCCGGGTTCCGATCCTTCCGCGCTGGACGGATCGGCTGCGTCGGAGAAGGCATGGGATGCCCACTGGCCGGTGTTGCGGCATGTTCTGGCCTCGGAGAGGGCCCGCCTCGCCGCAGCGGAACCGGGTCTGGATCGTCCGCTGGCTGTTGAAGTCCATGCGTACCGGCATTTGCCGGCACGGTCCGTCTTCCTGCTTGCAGCGCCCGGCACGAACCGCAAGGTGGCCGCTACCGGCCCCGACGCCAGGCAGTCATCGGTCGATTTCGCCGCATGGAACCGTTTTCTCGCTTCCGGCAGGACCCTGGAGGGGGCCCGGCTGTTGCCTGACGGCTCGATCCGGTTCCTTTCCAGCGAATCCGACCGCCCCGGCACAATTCTCGGCGAGCCGTTGACACTGGCTGACATGGCTGTTGCGTACAGGGCGATTTTCCACGGAGGTCTGGGTGATCCGTACATGAGCCTGGACCGGGGGTACACCCCCCAAACCACCCACGTGAATTATGGCGGCCGCCTTAGAGACACACGACTGGGGATGGTGGCGCTCCTGTGCGACATCCGGTTCAAGACGTTCTCGGTGGGGATGGATATTTTCAAGGGCGAGGATATTCGGGAGGTCATCCGCCGGAAGCTGCCGTCGTTCATGACCCATGTGGAGCGGTTCGGCGCCGACCCCGGCGCGTCCGGCGTGATGTCTCAGCAGACCCGCATGTGGTTCTATCCCGACAGCGTCGACATGACCCTCTCCAGTGAGGGTGATGTTCTGGTACTGCGCTCGGTCCGGATGTCGGCGGCGTCGGAGCGGCTCAACGAGGCCGGGCTGGCCGCAGAAGGGGACAGGGCCGACCCGCCCTGGACCCGGACTACCGTCAAGACCGTGAACGAGGAATACGACGCCCTGGCCGGCCTGTTCCCCGAGCTGGCGGATCTGGACCAGGTAGTGCGGCTTCTGTCGTTCTTCACCTGGCTCAAGGTGGCGGCAGGAGATGGCCTGCCGGTTCCCGATCTGGACGCATTGCTGGCGGTGGAACTGCCGTCGTATCCTACCCCCCGCCGGTTCCCACAGATGCTGGCGTTCAACGCCCTGCCGACCGCCGGCGGCGGCGGTGCTGCTGAGGTCCACAGCCGGCTGGAGGTCGGTACGGGACTGGACCGGCTTTTTTCTTCCGACGGCAGGCCGCTGCCTGCACGGATGAGGTACGACCGGGCCGTCGCCTTGCTGGACGACCGCATGGCGGAAGATCGCATTCTGAAACAGGAGCTGTCCCGGTACGACCCCAAGGCACTGGATGACGCCTCCCTGGATTTCTATTCCTACAAGGCGGAACGGATCCGGATGCACAGGCTCGTACTTTCGACCCTGCCGCTGGACCGCAGCGAGAACCTGAGGCGCCGTGGGCAGGCCGGCGAACAGCTCAGACTGTTCAGCGTTGGCATCGGCGGTCTGGATCTCGGTATGGACCGTGTGTTCCACAAGGCGACCGGGCGGACCATGGGGTTCGGCGCCGCCGGCAGGTCGTCCGGCGATGTCCGGCCGGTCCGCAAGGCCGGTTCATCCATTCCGTTCCGTGCTCCGGAGCCTGGCGCTGCGCCGGCAAGGGCTCTTGGTGATGGCGACAGCCGTTTTGAAGAAACGCTCCCCCAGGGAGAGCGGCCCGGTGTTCGACTCCTGCTTCAGGCCGCCGACAGTTCCGACGTCCACAGCAGGACCGTGATCCTCAAAGGCGAAGCCGAGGTGTGGTTCACCCGGTACGAGAGCCGCCGGAAAATCGCCTATCGCCTGGAACGGTTCGGAGATGAACTGACGGTCCGGTTGTCGCCTGCGGAAAATGTAGCTTCCCCGCCGGCCGTGGATCCGACCCGGCCTCCGGCCGGTATGCTGGTCATGCGGATCGAGGGCGGCGCCGATCCTGCCAAGCTTGGGGTGGTGATCAGGAACCAGGGTGAACGGTCCCTTACAGCCGACTTCCCCAGGGAACCGTACCGCCAGCTGGTCCTGGGGCCGAGGGTCGATCCCAGGCGCCGGACGACGGTGCCCGGAGTCTGGCCGCCGTCGCCCAAGCTGGGTGAGGCTGACCGGATCCTCTTGCTGCAGGACCGGGTTCGCACGCTGCCTCCCTGGCAGGAGGACCCCGGACCATTGCCCGGTGAGGAAGACCCTCTGACTGTGGCGGCGGCGATGGTGCACTGGGCGGCGGCCAACCGCAGCGCCGGCACCGCGTATCCCGCGGTGGCCGTTGGAACCTCGGTTGACGCGGCAGCGCGGTGGAACGCAGCTCCGGCTCCGGGGAACGAACCTGTTCTCCTTGCACCGCAGGAGGCGTTCCCCGGATTTGCCAAGGCTCACGCCCGGCAGGTCCGCTCAGCTTACACGGCAGGGCCGGTTCTGGATGAATTGCCTGCAGCCGGCAAGAGCGGACTGGTTCTGGTGGTAAGCGCCGAACCGGACGGGCTGCTTGCCGGCCGCCTCCGGGCCCTGGCCCGGGAGCCGGGCATGCGGGGCAGGGCGGTCCTGGTGTGGAGGATGGGGCCCGGTCTCAGAGAAGATCTGGCGGCGTCTCTCCTGGCCGAGGGTCAACTGGCGGCCGTCGGTTACATCAACTCGCCGACGGTTGAATGGCGGCAGGTGGCCGCCGAACTGGCCACCCTTTCCAGGGCGTTCGCAAATGGAGCTCCGGCCCGGCTGGACGACCTGCCGGTCCCGGCGCTTTGGTTCTATTGAGGTGATGATGACTGCACGACCCGATTGCTCCATGGAACTGTTGAAGGAACTGAGCCAGGCGGCAGGGCCGCCAGGGTCCGAGGGCGAGATTCGCGGGATCGTCCGGCGGGAACTCGAACCTGCCGGCCGCCTGACCTACGATCGCCTGGGAAGCATCCTCTGTGAAAAGCAGGGACGTGTCGAACATCCCCGGGTCGTCCTGGACAGCCATCTGGACGAGGTCGGATTCATGGTTCAGTCGATTTCCAACGAGGGGAAACTGGCCATGGTGCCGCTGGGCGGCTGGTGGGGGCACGTGCTCCTGGGGCAGCGGGTGGAGGTCATGGCCGGAGGCGGGAAGATCCCCGGCGTCATCGGCTCCACGCCCCCGCATTTTCTGGCGGCGGATCAGCGCGACAAGGTGATCGGCATCGACAAGATGTACGTGGATGTCGGGGCCTCCGAGAGCTCGCAGGTCGAGGCGCTGGGTATCCGGCTCGGCGATGCTGTGGTTCCCAGGACCGAGTTCATGAAATTTCCGGTTCCCGGCATTCTCAGCGGGAAAGCGTTCGACAATCGAGCCGGTGTCGGCTTGATGTGCGAGGTGCTGCTGGCCCTCAGAGGCAAGGCTCACCCGAACACGGTCATCGGAGTCGGATCGGTTCAGGAAGAAGTCGGTTGCCGCGGTGGCGCCACCTCAAGCACCTTGTCCGCTCCGGATGTGGCCGTGGTTCTCGAGGCGACGCCGGCGGACGACCTGCCCGGGTTCGAAGACCGGCAGGCGATCCTGGGCAAAGGGCCCCAGATCCGGCTGTTCGATCCCACCGCCATCAGCAACCGCAGGCTGGTGGAGAAGGTTCTGGAGGTGGCCGGCAGCTGCGACATTCCCCTGCAGCAGGCGGTGCGCCGGACCGGCGGCACCGACGCCAAGACGATCCACGGACACGGCGCCGGTGTTCCTACGGTGGTGATCGGTGTGCCGTCCCGTTACATCCATACCCATGTCAGCCTGTTGCATTGGGACGACTACTGCGCCGCCAGGAATCTCGTCCTGGAACTGGTTCTTGCTCTGGACAGGGAGACGGTGTCAGGGCTGGTTGATTTCAGTCAGGGCTAAGGCCTGACGGCGTTCTGCGGCCTGGATCTCCGGATTGCCGAGGGCGATCCTGGCCGCCCCCAGGCACAGTCCCGGGTCCGACTCTTCGGCGGCCCTTGCGATCCGAAGCGCCAGGGACGGATTCAATCCTGTGCCGCCCTCAAGGAGCGCCCGGCGCAGTGCCGCCAGTCCGGCCTCCCTTTGATTCGCGGTCAGGAGCGCCTGGCCGATCCGGACCAGGAGGTCGGTGCGGACCGGCAGCCCCGGTGCATGCTCCTGCAGCTCCAGCCAGTGTGAAACCGCCATCCCGGTCTCACCGCTGCGGAGTTCCATCTCCACCAGAGCCAGAAGAACCGGCGCAGCCTCTGCGGTACGTCCCGTTTCGCCGGCAAGGCTCCAGAGGGCCAGGGAGGCGTCCAGGTTGGGAGGGCCGGTGCGAACCTGGTTCTCGAGGAGGTTCCAGGCCCCGGACAGGTCGCCGGCTTCCCGTGCCAGGAGGGCCTGTTCCACCTCCGGGTTGCTGACGATGGCCGTTTCGGTCTTCTCCGCGATCCGCCGCTCCAGATATTTTTTCTCGATGCCGTTCCTGGCCATCAGGGCGGCGAAGCCGATTCCGAACACGAACCCGCCCACATGAGCCCAGTACGCGACGCCACCGCCGCCGGTATCGGCAACCATCGCCATGGCCAGCTGTTCGGCGAACCAGAGAGGCAGCATCATCCATGCCGGGGCATCGAAAGTACCCCGGAACACGATGCCGAAGATGTAGAAAAACCGGATCCGTGTGTTCCAGTACCGGATGGTGAAGGCGCCCATGACACCGGCAATGGCGCCGGAAGCACCTACAAGGGGGACCATGCTGTCCGGTTCCACCATCAGGAACAACAAGGCCGCGGAGAGGCCGGCGGCAAGATAGAACACCAGGAACAGGGGCCGCCCCCAGACGTCTTCGATGAACGGCCCGGCAAGGTACAGGATCAGGAGGTTTCCCAGCAGGTGCAGGAAGCCGGCATGCATGAACATGTGGGTGATCCACCCCAGGGCGGATCGGTCGCCGGGAACCAGTCCTAACCGGCGGTAACCGTTCCGGTTGAGCTGGGTCATGGACTCTGCGGTCATGCGATCCAGTTCGTTCTGTTCGCCTGCCAGGGTTCCGCCATCCTCCGGCGGCGGGAACACGGACCGGATCGCCTCCAGGTACGGCTCGGAGGTCTGATGGGGGAACGCCTGCGCCAGAAGGCTCTCGAACCGCGGGTCCAGTTCAAGGTACGGATGTTCGAAATAGTACTGGGCGGCGATTTCCGCCGAGAGACCGTCGTCGCCGCCGTCAAGAACACCGGAATCCGACAGGACCAGCATGGAGGCGCACACGATCATGATGCCGAAGGTGACCCACGGCAGTCTGCGCACCGTCTCGTGCTCATGTCCGATCGGGATGATCAAGTTCCGCCCTCCTGCCGTTACTCCGGCAATATAGGGGGCGGGGGAGGCGTGAATCCAGTCGGATACCCCGTCGGGGTCAGGACAGGCCGAGCTTCTTCTGCAATTCGCCGTTTTCGTACATCTCGGTGACGATATCGCAGCCGCCGACGAACTCACCCTCGATGAATACCTGGGGGATCGTCGGCCACTGGGTCCAGACCGAGAGTTCCTGACGGATCATCGGGTCCAGGAGGATATTGCGGACCTGGAAGTCCACGCCAAGGACGCCGAAAAGCTGCATGACCTGATTGGAAAACCCGCAGGCCGGAGCGCCTTTTTCTCCTTTGGCGTAGAGAAACACCCGATTTTCCGCGGTTTCCTTTTTGAATGTTTCCATCCAGTTCTGCGTATTGCCGACATCGGTCATGACAGGTTCACTCCTTGATCTTCGTTTTCAGCGCCAGAGCATGCATGGCATCGCCCAGGAGGCCGTCCAGAGCTTCGTAGACCAGGCGGTGCTGCTGGACCAGGCTCTTCCCGTGGAACTGGACGGCGGCAACCTCCGCCTGGAAGTGGTCGTGCCCGCGGAAGGTTTCCACTTTGACCTCTGCGCCGGGCAGGGCATACTCAATACGCTGGCGGACTTCATCCGGGCTAACGGTATTAGGTTCGTGCATAGTTCAAATTGCTCATTATTTTATGGGAAAATGAATCATATGCCTGCATGGTACATTCCATCACTCCGGTGTCAAGTACGGTTCCTGGCGCTTGTTGGGCTGCTTCTTGTCGTGGGAGGCTGTGGCGAAGGGCCTGCTTCGGAGCCGGCCCAGCCGGTTTTCAGGGAATCCGGAGATCTCCCGGCCCTCATGGAGCGCGGCTACCTGCGCATCCTGACGCCCCCCCAGAGACTAGAGGGACTCGAGCGCCGCGGGCTGTCGGTGGAGCTGGATCTGCGGATGGCGGAGAAGCTGGCCCGGTCTCTCAATCTAAAGCCGATGATCATACGGATGAAAGACCGCAGCGAGATGCTGGCCGCTCTTCTGGACGGACGGGGAGATGTGGTCATCGCGCGCCTGGCCCGGACGCCGCTGCGGGAGAAGAGTTTCGACTTCACCGTACCGACGGACCGTGTGCATGAGATGCTGGTGATTCGCACCGGGGAGACGGAGATCAATACCCTGAACGACCTGGACGGTCTTGAAGTCGCCGTCAGGGAAAGCTCCTCGTTCCATGAAACATTGACCGGAATCAGGGAATCAGTACCCGGGCTCAAAATCCGTCTGTTGCCTGAAGAACTGGACACGGAAGAGATCCTTTACCGGGTTCACGAGGGGGAGCTGCAGGCAACCGTGGCGGACGAGGATATGGTTCGGGAGACTGCCGGCTACATGCCGGGACTGTTCGGTGCATTGAAGCTGACCCGGAAGCGACCGATCGCGTGGGCGTTGCGGAAGGGTACGCCGGAACTCAGGAACGCCATCGACGCTTTTCTCTATGAACAGGCGTTCACAGGCGACATTCCGGAAAAGGCGATGGGGGATCTGGCCGCCATCCGGGAACGGCAGGTCTTGCGGGTGCTGACGAAGAACAACTCGGCCACCTATTTCATGCATCGGGGCGAACAAAAGGGATTCGAATACGAGCTGGCGCGAGAGCTTGCCGATTCTCTGGGGCTGCGGTTGCAGATCATCGTCCCGCCTCGGGGAGACCTCCTGGTTCCCTGGCTGCGGGAAGGCCGTGGAGACCTGATTGCAGCCGCGATGACGGTGACGCCGGAGCGGGAGCGGGAGATCAGGTTCAGCCATCCCTACCGTGAGGAGACCGAACAGGTAGTACAGAGAACGGACGAGCCGGCCTTGACCGGGCCGCAGGACCTGGCCGGCAGAACCGTGGTGGTGCGGCGGTCCTCCTCCTATCGCCGTTCCCTGGAGAAACTGCAGGAGACTGTTGGGTTCACCATCGCCGATGCTCCGGAAGAAATGGAAACCGAGGAGTTGATCGCCGGTGTGGCCGAGGGGCTCTGCGACCTGACTGTGGCGGACCGGTCGATCCTCGAAATCGAGCGGCAGTACCGCAACGATGTCCATGGGCCCCTGACCATCGGAGCGCCGGGCCGGCTGGCTTGGGCCGTCCGGCAGGACAATGAAAACTTCCTCCTGGAAGTCAACCTGTTCCTGGACCAGCACTACCGCGGCACCCTGTTCAACGTCCTGGAAAACAGGTATTTCGGGGACAGCCGTCGACTCGTCAGGCGGATCGAGCCGAGTTCGGCAGGGAAGGCCGGACTGAGCCCCTATGACCACCTGTTCAGGAAACACGGGAAGAAGCAGAAGCTCGACTGGCGCCTCCTGGCGGCCCAGGCGTATCAGGAATCCCGGTTCGATCCTGATGCGGAAAGCTGGGCCGGCGCCGTGGGGGTCATGCAGGTAATGCCGGAGACGGCAAGAGAGATGGGGATTACCGGAGATCTGACCGATCCGGAGGTGGGGATTGAAGCGGGGGCGCGGTACCTCCGCCGCCTCATAGACCTGTTTGAGGAGGACCAACTGGCTCCGTCAGTGCGGTTGCGGTTTGCCCTGGGAGCGTACAATGCAGGCCGTGGTCATGTTCTCGATGCCCGGCGGATCGCCCGGTCCACAGGTCGGGATCCGGATCGCTGGTTCGACCACGTTGAAGAGGCGATGCTCCTCCTGAAGAAAGCGGAGTACGCCTCGGTGGCGCGGTTCGGGTATTGCAGGGGCGACCAGCCACGAAACTACGTGCGGGACATCACCGACCGGTACCTGTCCTACACCCAGATCGTAAACTGACCGCCCCGGACCGATCAATCCTTCTTGCGGATGATCGCCGCCAGGATCAGGGACAGGATGAAGCCGGTGATCACGGTTGCCACGAACCCCACGATGGCGTTGCCGGCCGGGGTGAGCATGAACGAACCTTCCTGGGCCGCTTCGATCTGCTCGACGTTCATCCCCATTTTGAGCAACTGTTCAGCCTGCATCTCCCTGGCCACGTCGAGAGCGTCGGGGAAAACCACCATGGTGAACAGAAGGGAGCCGAAGATGATGATGAGGCCGCCGTACACCGAGATCAGCGTCCCGGCCATCAACTGTCCGCCGTAGCGTTTACCTTCAGCCTTCGTCAGGGTGAGTCCCCAGGCGATGACTCCGGCCTGGATCAGGATCACCACGTACCAGATCGGTACCATGGCCGGGTCTTTGTACCAGCCGGCAAAGCCGAAAATGAACATCCAGGCGATCACGGCCAGTCCCAGGACGATTCCGGCTCTCAGAGTCGGTTTCATGAATCCTCCTTCCGGCGCCCCGCGGACGCCATCCATCCAGTACCGTTCCGGAAGAGATTACACAAAACCGGGCTGTTTGTTTCAAGTTCAATCGGAATTTCCCTATATTGGACTGTTTTTGATAATTCCTACCTGTTGGTGAACGGTGGAGCATGCTACTTTTTCTGCCATGAACAGCTCCAAAAAAACGCTGAAGATCCTGTTCATCATCCTAATGGCCTGGAGCGCTGCCGCCGCCGGCGAACCGGCGCTGCAGACGGACCTCCTGACCGTTCAGGAGGCGGTGGACATCGCCCTGTCTTCCCATCCCGAACTGGCCGCAGAACGGGAGCGTCTCACCGAGTTGAAGGCCCAGGTGCGTGAGGCCTGGTCCGCGGTGCTGCCGGTTGTGGACGCCACCGCGTCGGGAGTCCGCTCCCAGAACCCCGGATTCCTGAACAGCCCCAACTTCGACGACTTCGCCGGTGGTTTCGATCCTTCCTTCCTGCAACCGGTGCCGGTGACCCTGTACGACTACGGTCTGAGCGTGGAGCAGACCGTGTATGCCTTCGGCAAAGTCAGCAAAGCGGTCCAGGCGGCGCGCATGGAACAGGCCAGGGTCGGCTTCGAGGTCCGCAGTCGTGAACTTGAGATCGCACGGGACGCCGCGCTGGCCTGCTTCGAACTGGCCCGGGCCGAGGCCCGCATCGCCGTCCTCAACTCGGAGCGGGAATCCAGGGAGGTCCAGGTCAGCCAGGCCCTGGATTACCTGGAGGTAGGGACCGGCACCCGGCTGCAGTATCTCCAGGCCAAGGCGGCCCTGGCCTCGCTGAAATCCCGGGAGATCGCCGCCAGGGGGGAACGCGAGATCGCTGCGCTGACCTTGAACCGCGCCCTCGGCCTCGATCCGGGAGACCCGGTTCGGATCGATGGAAACATTCTTTCCGGCGATGGTCTGGAAGACCTTCCTGACCGGCAGCGGTTGCTGGCTGCAGGGAACGTCCGGGCCGATCTGATGGCTCTCGAGAAAGAGCGGGAAGTGCTCGGCCGGTTACGGGGAATCGAGAAGGCCAACCACTTGCCGGAATTGAATTTCAACGGCAATTTCGGATTCCAGGCGATCGAAACCTCCAACCTGACGGATACGAATTACCAGAACTGGTCTGCCGGAATATTCCTGGAGTGGAACCTGTATGACGGAGGCGCCACCCGGGCGAGGGTGCGCCAGATCGATTCCCGTCACGCACGGAGCCTGTGGGGCACTGCGGATCGCAGGGGGCAGATCGCAGCGGATCTGCTGGCCGAGATGGAACGCTACCGTTCGGCCCGGGAGGCTATCACGGCGGCCCGGGAGGCGGTGGT
>JACXWD010000008.1 GCA_014764515.1 Candidatus Polarisedimenticola svalbardensis
TAGCAGCGCTGCCAGGAAGATGTTTCGGGTTGCTTGCACATGGAATAGGTAATTCATACCCCCCCCATATTTGCCCTGAGGCAGCCTTATATGTACGACCCTAACACATGGTTCGCCACGATTGAGCTGTCACCACCGACCCACGGCGGTCAGACCGACCGCAGCTGCAGGGTCGCCGTCGACCGATCCACTACCTCCGCCGGACCGAAAAACTGGATCGGGCCCGGGAACAGGTAACAATCGCCCAGGACCCAGGATTCCCGTTGCCGTGCGAACGCCTGGAATACAGGACCATCCAGATCCACCAGAGCCTTTTCAATCACCGGCTTCCGTTCCCCGTGGCGGGTCTCCGTGTGGAGCAGGGCGGTGACCGGAACGGCGCACGGCTCCCAGTCGGTCGCCGGGTCGGACAACTGCCTGACACCGCACATGTACCCGGTCCTGCCGTTGGCCAGCAGGACCGCGGCGATCCGGCCCAGGCACGCGGTGTAGTCGGCATCGAAGTTGGACGGCGCCGAGCAGCGCCCTTCGTAACCGAAGAAGTGTGCCTGGGAACTGAACTTCACCTTCCCCTTGACCTGCTCCGCCGCCAGCTCCAGCAACAGTTTCTCCGTATCGATCCGGCTGACCTGGACGTTGCCGTGGGAGTCCCTGTCGATGAGCAGTTGGCGGGCGATGCCCTCAGGCAGTTCCTTGAACACCTCGGCAGAATCGGCAGGCAGCATCCCGACCACCTTGTCCGCGTCGTGCTTCGCCAGCAGGTCGTTGAGCCGGCGGATCAGCACCCCGACTTCCGGGATGAACTCGATCAACCCTTCCGGCACCAGGCAGACGCCATAGTTCCTCCCGGCTTCGGCCCGGCGGATCACTGCATCGACAACCGTCCCGGCGACCTGCCGCAGGGTCATCCCTTTCGCCTCTACCTCTTCCCCGATCAGGGTGACATCGGGACGGATCTGCATGGCGCACTCCAGGGTGACGTGGCTGGCGGAGCGGCCCATGAGCTTGATGAAGTGCCAGTACTTTTTCGCCGAGTGCGCATCCCGGCAGATGTTACCGATCAGCTCCGAGTACACCTTGGTGGCGGTATCGAACCCGAACGACTGCTCCACCCAATCGTTCATCAGGTCGCCGTCGATAGTCTTGGGAACGCCGATCACCGAAGTCCTGGAGCCATGGGCGAGAAAATATTCCGCCATCACCGCCGCGTTGGTGTTGGAATCGTCGCCGCCGATCACCACCAGGCCGTCCAGCTTCAGTTCGGCGCAGCTGTTCATGGCGGCCTGCAACTGCTGGTCGCCCTCGATCTTGTCCCTGCCGCTGCCGATGATGTCGAACCCGCCGGTGTTGCGGTACGGCTCCACCACCTCCGGCGTCAGCTCCACCGTCTCTCCCCGGAGGATCCCGCCGGGACCGGCCAGGAAGCCGAACAGCTTCGAGTCCGGATGGGCCGCAAGCAGCCCGTCCAGGAGTCCGGCGATGACGTTGTGGCCGCCAGGAGCCTGTCCACCGGACAGCACCACCCCGACCCGCAGTGCAGCGGTGGACACTGGTTCGACGCCATCCCGGAAGGTCAGCACCGGTTTCCCTGAAGAGTGTGGGAATTGACCTGAAATGTCCGGATCGGGACAGGCCGGTGCCTCCCCTTCCACGACCCTCAGGTTGCCCGGGCGGGCCAGAAGCAGCTCCGGCCCTTTGGGGACGTAGCCGGCGCGGTGTCGCTGAAGGATCGATCTGTCTTGGTTCACGATGGAATTCCCCGCGGCCGTTCGTACGGACGATTATTGGATCAACCGCGGGTATTTTACACGGATCGCTTCCCCAACCGAATCAAGGGCAATTGGACTTCTATGCTCGTCACATAAAGCTATTACCGATCCTGCTTTTTAGTTTTTAATTGCAAAACAACACATTTAACGTTACTTTACGCAACCAGGAGCTAAGCAAATGAGATCGGTTGCCGAGTTTATTCAGGATCTGCAGGCCCGGGGCCGATACCACTTCACGACGGATGAAGCGGTTGAGGCACTGGCGGGCAACACCACTGCGGTTCGCGCTGCGATCCGGCGGTTGACCGGAAAATCCATGGTTGCCACTCCACACCGCGGCTTCCATGTGATCGTTCCCCCGGAATACCGCGAACTCGGCTGCCTGCCTGCGGACCAGTTCATCCCTGACCTGATGGACCACCTTGGTGAGCCTTATTACATCTGTCTTCTCAGCGCGGCGGCGTATCACGGATCGGCCCACCAGAAGCCGCAACTGTTCCAGGTGATGGTGCCCCAAGGGAGGCGCCCCATCGACTGCGGCCGTGTCAGGGTCCGTTTCCTCGCCCGCCAGGACATGAGCGCAACTCCTGTCATTCGGCGCAATACAGCACGTGGTGTGCTCCGCATCGCCTCCGCGGAAGCGACGGCGCTGGAATTGGTCGGCTATATGAAGGCAAGTGGAGGGCTGGACCATGTGGCGACGGTTTTGCGCGATCTCGTCGAAGTGATGGAACGCTCTGCCCTTGCGATTGAGGCTCACCGAGCACCGGCGGCATCGGTTCAACGGCTCGGGTATTTGCTGATGCAGGTCCATGCCGATTCTCTGGCCTTCGCCCTTGATCCGATTCTGAAGGAGCGAAAACAGCACACCGTTCCGCTCTCCCCTTCTCTCCCGATCACCGGCTGTGCCAGGGACAAACGATGGAACGTGGCGGTGAACACCCGGGTGGATTCGGAACAATGATCCCCCAGGCGTTTATCACCGAATGGCGCGCGCAAGCCCCCTGGACGGAAAACGCATGGGTCGAGCAGGACCTGATCATCAGCCGGGCTCTGATCGAGATCTTCAACTCTCCTGGACTGAAAGAGCGACTCGCGTTCCGGGGAGGGACCGCAATCCACAAGTTGTACCTTCATCCAGCGGCACGATACTCGGAAGATATCGACCTCGTTCAGACGAACCCCGAGCCGATCGGAGAGACCTTCGACGCCATTCGCTCCGTCCTTGATCCCTGGTTGGGAGAACCGAACCGCCGGCTTGGGGAAGGGCGGGTGAGTCTGGTTTATCGATTCGATTCGGAGGACATCACGCCGATCCCGATGCGACTCAAGGTTGAGATCAACTCCCGGGAGCACTTTTCGGAGCTTGGGCTGAGGAATCTGCCGTTCGATGTCGGCAACCGATGGTTCTCCGGGCACGCGCAATTGACGACCTTCGCCCTGGAAGAGTTGCTGGGAACCAAGCTCCGTGCACTCTACCAGCGCAAGAAAGGCCGCGACCTGTTCGACCTGATACACGCTCTCGACACCGGATCTGTAGATTGCGACACTCTTCTGGCCTGCTTTCTGCGTTACATGAATGAGGGTGGGCACTCAGTAACCCGTGCCCAGTTCGAGGCCAACCTTGCGGAGAAGAGGAGCGACCCGGCCTTCCGCGCTGACGTGTCACCGATACTCAGGTCCGGAATTCATTGGGACTTCGATACCGCCCTGACCTCCGTTCTCGAACAGCTGATCGCCAAACTGCCCGGCGATTCCTGGAAAGGCAACTGATGCCTGAACTCCCTGAAGTCGAAACCGTTGCCCGGACCCTGCGACCGGCGCTGGAAGGGGCGGTACTCCGTTCGGTGTCGGTGCTGGAGCCGGGCATCATCCGTCATGGACCGAAACGGCTGGGTACGAAACTGCGAGGCAGAGAGCTGACGGCGATTCGCCGCCACGGCAAGCGGTTGACCTTCGAATTCGATCCGGATCTTCCGATGTACGTCCATCTGGGGATGACCGGCAGCCTGATGCTGGCGGAGCCCGGACTGTCGAAGGAGAAGCACACCCACCTGGTGTTCCGGTTTGAGGGCGACACACCCGAGATGCGTTTCGTGGACCCCAGACGGTTCGGCGGCGTCTGGATTGGCGATCCGGCATCGGGGCGGTTCTCCGCAGACCTGGGACCGGACGCCCTTGAAATCGGCCTTCGGGAGTTCCGGTCGATCTTTTCCCGCAACCGCCAGGCCAAGGCGCTGCTCATGGATCAGGGAACCCTGGCCGGCATGGGGAACATCTACTGCGACGAGGCGCTGTTCCGGGCCGGCATCCATCCCCTTTCAAGGGGGATCGATCTTGAAAGGGAGCAGGTTGCCCGGTTGCACGGCGCAATGAAGAAGATCCTGAAAGACGCCATCGCCCACCGGGGCTCCACCATAAGGGACTACCGGGACTCCAGTGGATCGGAAGGATCGTTCCAGTCCCGGCACCAGGTCTACGGCCGGGAGGGAGAACCGTGCCAATCGTGCGGGACCGCCCTCTTGAGGATCCAGGTCGCCTCCCGTTCCACCCACCTTTGCCCGTCCTGCCAGCCGATCACCAATTCGTAATCAACCGACGTAAACGGTGCTGGTTCCCGGTGATCCGGGACCTATATTGAACCTCGTGTTTAACAATGAAGCGAACAGACCCGGCGTGCCCGATTCTGAGGGCCGGCCGGTACCGGTGAAGATCGAGAGCCGGGCGGAAGTGTCCCCCAGCCGGGTGCTGCAGTGCACCGATCCGGCCCGGGGTGAGATTTTCCATGAACTGACCTGCGCCGGCCCCGAAGAAGTGGACCGGGCGGTGAACGCCGCCACCCTGGCCTGGGCGATGTGGCGGGGCACCGATATCAAGGAACGGCTGGTCGGACTCAAGCGGCTGGCCGGCCTGATCCGGGAGCAGGCCCCGATCATCGCCGAGCTGATCGCACGGGAAATGGGAAGGCCGGCATCGGAAGCGATGGCGCTTGAGATCCTGCCTGCCCTTGATTACCTGAACTACCTGACGGTCCATGCCGAGGACGCCTACATCGGCAGGCCGATCCAGCCCCGGCACGTGTTCAACACCCACAAGCGAGTGCACTACCTGTACGAGCCGTACGGCCTCATCGCCGTGGTCACGCCGTACAGCGTTCCGTTCGCACTCCCCCTGGCCCAGGTCGCCGCCGCCCTGGCCATGGGAAATGCCGTGCTGCTCAAACCATCGGAGCTGACCCCGCTCTGCGGTATGAAGATCGGCGAGCTCTGCCGCCAGGCCGGCCTGCCGGAAGGACTGGTCCAGGTTCTCCCGATGAAAAAGGAAGACGCCCTGTTCCTGGTCTCCCATCCGGGAGTCGACAAGATTTTCGTAACCGGATCACCGGAAACCGGACGCCAGGTCATGGCGATCGCCGGATGCATTCCCAAGCCTGTCGTGCTTTCCCTGGGCAGCAAGAACCCGGCGGTTGTGGCCAACGACGCCGACCTGGAACGGACCGCCCGTGGTGTGGTCTGGGGTTCCATGGTCTCAAGCGGCCAGCACTGCGACGCCATCGAACGGGTGTACGTCACTGAAGCGATCGCCTCCCGTTTCGTGGAGAAGGTCCTGGCGGAAGTGGACAAGCTGGTCACCGGGAGCCCGATGGACGCCACCGTGGACCTGGGACCGCTGATTTCCGCCTGGCGGCGGGACCATATCCATTCCCAGGTCACCGATGCGGTGGCCAAGGGAGGCCAGCTGCTTCGCGGCGGCCACCTTCCGGACGAGCCCGGTTTCTTCTACCCGCCTACGGTGGTCCTCAACCCGCCGCCGGACTGCCGGCTCATGCGGGAAGAAACTCTCGGGCCGGTGATCCCGATCACCGTGGTGGACAGCCTGGAACGGGCGATCTTCCTGGCCAACGAAACCGATTTCGCTCTATCCGCCTCCGGCTGGACCGGCTCCAGCGAAAAGGCGGAACGGCTGATGGTCGGCCTGCAGGCCGGCGTGGTCACCATCAACGATGTGCTTTGGGCTCCTTCCGAACCGGCCGCATCACGGGCCGGGTACCGCATGAGCGGCCTGGGACAGCTCCAGGGCATCGAAGGACTTCAGGAGATGTGCCGCCGCCGGCTGGTGGCGTACGATTCCCAGGCCTCACGGGGACCGCTGTTCTCGTTCCCCTACGACCGGGAACAGGAACAACTGGTCAAGGGAGCGATGGACCTGCTCCACGCCAGTACCCTTCCGAAGCGGATCCGGGGGCTGATGCGGCTGCTGACACTGAAGCGGTTCCGCACCCGGGTGCCCGGCCGGCTCCTGCTGCTCCGCTCCAAACGCCGGAAGAAATAGCCTGCGGTCAGTGCAGGAAGTACTTCCCGGTGGACGCCAGCACCAGCACCACCAGCCCCATGATCAGGTTCACGGCGATGATGTGACGGATGCGGTCCACCTGCCTGCCTGCTCCCTGGCTGTCCCCTGACGCCATTGCGCTCCGGAACAACCGGTACGGCGAGAACCACAGCCAGACGAACAGCAGCGCCATGAGCATGCCGATCCCCATCATGAGATGGATATACATCCCGGCGCCTTTCATGCCTCCGAAGTAGGCGCTGATCATCCAGAAACCGCTGAGCAGGAGCACCACCGCCGACGCCCAGACCCACGGGAAGAAGCGCTCGAATACACCGGCCCACAGTTTCAACCGGGCCTGGGGCTCCATCGCCGCGACACTGGGACGGAGGATCTGGAAGGCGAAGAACATCCCGCCGACCCAGATAACGGAAGCCAGAAGGTGGATACCAGTCAGGAAAGCTCTCAAAGCCATGATCTCATCGCTCCTCTTGTTGAGTCGTATTTTCGAACAGATAGGCGGTGCGGCTGCCGATCTCGCGAACCAGGACCGGCTCAGCCCCACCGAGTAATTCCCAGGCCTCGTCCACCCGTCTCTCTTCCACTATAAGGAACGCCTTCCGGTCCTGCCGCCATACATCCTGAAGCGCTTCTTCCGACTTCAGGTTGGTGATCATCCGCCCTGTGTAGAACGTGTAGCCTGAGCGCCAGTCCCAGAACCGGTAGGAATACAGATTGCCGCCACCGGCCATAAGCTCATTGACCTGGCTGGAGAACACCCGGGCCGATTTCTGCGGGTCCACCGCCGGCCCTACCACCAGCACACCGGTCAGGAACACGGCGGCGCACGCAGAGGCCAGGGCAACGGTTACGTACCGTACCCGTCCTTTCACGGCTGCCCCGGCCAGCACGGCCAGGCCGCCCAGGGTCAACACTGTCGCAAGCACGTAGCCGGCGGAGGCGAACTCCGGATGTTCGGGGATCACCTTCAGGAGAACGGCGACACCACCCAGGGTCATGAACAGGCCTGCTGTTGCAAAAATAACGAAGGCGATCCTACGTCGCCAGGTCGGCAGAACGCCGTCCCGGAGACGGAGCAACACGCCTGATGCCAGGTAGGCCGCCGCAGGGGCTACCGGCATGATGTAGGCGGAACGTTTGCTCTGGGAGAGGGAGAAGAACGCGATGATCCCGATGATGTAGATCCACGCCATCAGATCCAGACGGCGTTCGTTCTTGTCCCGCCCCGGCAAACGGAACGCCAGGGGAACGAAGAACGCCCAGGGCGCCATGTCCAGGAAAAAGTACGGGATGAAGTAGTGCCACGGCGACTGGTGGTCCCACGGGTTGTGGAACCGGGTGAAGTTCTGGCGGTAGTACATCTCCACCAGGATGTCGCCTTGTCCGGAGAGCCAGATACCCAGGTGCCAGGGGGCGATGACCAGCAGCGCCGCTCCGGCGCCGGCCAGGACGTAACGGTTCAACAGCAGACCGATCCTCCCGGTCATCAGCGCATAGGTGCAAAACACCAGCGCCGGCAGTACCCAGGCCACAGGTCCCTTGCCCATGAACCCGAGGCCGGCGGCGGCGCCGGCCAGGAGCCAACCTTTGAGTGGCGGCATGCCGTGGTCCGCGACCCGGGAAAGAGGCACCAGAACCGCCAGGGTCCCTCCCAGAACCAGGATATCCATCTGGATCGTCCGGGCGCCCCAGAACACGGCGAAGGTGCATGCGAACAGCGCCGCCGACCAGATCGACCGCCTGTGCCCGACGTAAGGGAGGGCCAGCAGGTACAACAGCCAGGTGGACAGCAGGGCTGTGAACGCAGAAGGAAGTCGCAGGTTGCCCTCGTCCGGCCCGCCGGGAAGAACCGACGCCACGCGGGCCATCCAGTAGTACAGCACAGGTTTCTCGGCAAAAATCTTGCCGTTGATGCTCGGTGTCAGCCAGGTGCCGTTATCGATCATCTCCCGGGTCGCCTGGCCGTAGATCGGTTCGTTGGGGTTCCACAGATCCCGGCTGCCGGGGAACAGCGCAAACAGCACCGCCGCCGCCAGGAGCAGGATGACCAGTTGTTTCTTCTCACCGGTCATGCGTCCCCGCCCTGGAACTGCAACCGGTGCAACTGGGCGTAGACACCACCTTTCGCCAGCAGTTCATCGTGGCTGCCCTGCTCCACGATCCGGCCGGCCTCCAGGACCAGGATACGGTCCGCCTTGCGCACGGTGGCCAGGCGGTGGGCGATGACCAGGCTGGTGCGCCCTTCCATGAGTACGTCCAGCGCCTGCTGCACAAGCGATTCCGATTTGGCATCCAGCGCGGAGGTCGCCTCGTCCAGGATCAGGATCGGCGGGTCTTTGAGCAGCGCCCGGGCGATGGTCAGCCTCTGGCGCTGTCCCATGGACAGGCGGGTGCCTTTCTCTCCCAGCCGGGTATCGTAACCGTCCGGCAGTTGGGAAACGAATTCGTCGGCCTGGGCGGCCTGGGCCACCTCCCGGATCCGGTCCAGCGGAATGTCTTTCCGGCCATAGGCGATGTTCCGGGCCACAGTGTCGTCGAACAGCACCGTTTCCTGGGTCACCAGCCCGATCTGCCCCCGGAGGGAGATCAGGGTCGCATCCCGGATATCACGGCCGTCCACAAGGATCCGTCCTGTGGTGGGATCGTAGAAACGGGGCAGCAGGTTGGCCAGGGTCGTTTTCCCCGAACCGGAAGCGCCCACCAGGGCGACGACCTCCCCTTTCTTCAGAGTCAGGTCGATCTGTTTCAGGACCACGGCGCCGTCACCGCCGTCATAGTCGAAGGTGACGTTGTCGAACCGGATATCCCCGGTGAACGGCGGAAGAGTTTCCGCGCCTGCCCGGTCGGTGATGGTCGGCCGGCTGTCCATCATGGCGAACACCCGCTGGGCCGCCGCCGAGGCCTGCTGCACTTCCACATTGATCACGTTCAGCCGCCTGATACAGCTGAACAGGTACCCGAGACCGACCAGAACCACCATGAAGTTGCCCGGGTCCAGTTTGTCTGCTGCAATCTGGGAACCGGCATACCAGAACAGGCCGGCGCCGGCGGTGGCTCCTACCAGTTCCATGATGGACGGCGCCAGGGCGGAAGCCCGGCCGGCCTTGAGGTCGGCCCGCAACATCCTGGCCAGGACTCCGACAAACCGGTTCGTCTCGAACCGCTCCATGTTGAAACCCTGCACCACCTTCACGCCGGAGATCGACTCGTTCAGGGTGCTGGAAACGTCGGACATCGCTTCCTGGGACCAGGTGGACGCCTTGCGCATCTTTTTACCCAGCCGCACCAGGGGGTAGGCCAGAAGCGGCAGCACCACTGCGGCGAAGATCGACATCCGCCAGTCGCTGACCATGATCAGGATCACAACCAGGGGGATGGCGACGCCGACCCGGACCAGGTCGGCCAGAACATGGGTCGATACCCGCTGCAGCCGCTGGACATCGCTGATGATCCTCGCCATGACCAGGCCGGTGTTGTTCTTCTGGAAAAACGATAGCGATTGCCCCATGACCGAGCCGTACAGGTCGGAGCGGATGTCCCGGATCACCTTCACACCTGCCCGGGTCGCCCAGTACTGGCCGAAATAGCCGACCACACCTTTCACCAGGAACAGGAGGACGATCAGGAGAGCGACCTGGGCCGAGGAGCCGCCTTTCAGCCTTTCCGCCCATCGATCGATAGGCACCAGTTCCTTGGCCTTGTCCAGAAGGTCAAAACCGGTCGGCTCCTCTTTTGCTTCTACCGGCTTGTTCAGGAGTACCTGGTTCACCAGTGGCCGGGCGGTGCCGAGAGCCAGGGTCATCAGCGCCCCGCTCACCGCCAGCAGCAGCGTTGCCGCCAGCATGGTCGCCATGTACGGCTTCAGGTAGCCGAAGAATCGTCGCATCGGGCTCATATCGTGGATGCTACCAGATTAGCTGCAGATATGGTCCATGGTGATATGGCCCGGCTGGGACGAGACCCGCCCGAGCCAGGTGCGGATGTTCGGGTACCCGGACAGGTCGAAGCCGCCTTCATCGGCGACATGGGTGTAGGCGTACAGGGCGATGTCGGCGATGCCGTAACTATCGCCGGTGAAGAACGGCCGGGATACCAGGTGCTGTTCCATCACGCCCAGTACCCGGCAGCCACCTTTGTGAAGATCTTCCAGCCGGTCTCTGTGCTCGGTGGTGACCTGCTTGTACTTCAGCCAATGTCTGGCAACGGCGATGGTGGTCTCGTGGTTGTTCTGCTCAAAGAACATCCACTGCAGGGTCCGAGTGCGGGCCAGCGGGTCTTCGGGAAGATACTGGGTCCCAACCGCGAAGTGATACAGGATGGCGTTGGACTCACACAATATGTTGCCGTTACCAAACTCCACCATCGGGGTGCGGCCGTTGGGGTTCTTGGCCAGGTATTCGGGAGTTTTGGCCTCGCCTGCCAAGATATCGGTCTCCACCACCTGGAACGGTATCCCCAGTTGGCTCAACAGCAGCCGGACCTTGTAACAGTTCCCCGAACCCTGAAAAGAGTACAGTTTGAGCATCTTGCCTCCCGTTCCGTGGATGGTACACGACACGAAAAGGGCCGGGCAAATGCCCGGCCCCATCGCCAACGAATTGGGCTGTCGCTCAGACCAGTTCCACGTCCCGGAACCAGTATGCGATCTCCACAGCCGCCGTTTCCGGTGCGTCGGAGCCGTGGACCGCGTTCTTCTCGATGTCGGTGGCGAACTGCTTCCGGATCGTTCCCTCCGCAGCCTGCTCCGGGTTGGTGGCGCCGATCACTTCACGCCACTTGGCGATGGCGTTTTCGGTCTCGAGGGCCAGGACCACGGCAGGGCCGGACGACATGAAGGTCACCAGGTCGTTGAAGAACGGCCGTTCGGTGTGCACGGCGTAGAACCCTTCGGCATCGGAGCGGCTCATGTGCACGAGGCGCATACCGAGGATCTTGAACCCTTCCTTCTCGATCCTGTCCAAAATCGGACCGGCGGCCTTCCTGGCAACCGCATCCGGCTTGATGATTGCAAACGTTCTTTCCATGGGGCTGTATTCCTTATGAATCGGTTGGTTATTTCATCACGTCCCGGACGGTTTCGCCGATGGCCGCCGGGGTTTCCACGACGGAGATACCCGCCGCTCTCAGAGCTTTCATTTTTTCCGCCGCCGTGCCCTTGCCGCCGGCGATGATCGCCCCGGCATGGCCCATCCTGCGGCCTGGAGGTGCGGTCTGCCCGGCGATGAACGCCACCACCGGCTTCTTGACGTTGGCCTTGATGTAGTCCGCAGCTTCTTCCTCGGCGGTGCCGCCGATCTCGCCGATCATGACGATCGCCTCAGTCTGGGGATCGGCGTTGTACTCGGTGAGCATGTCGATGAAGTTGGTGCCGACGATCGGATCGCCGCCGATGCCGACGCAGGTGGTCTGGCCGATGCCAAGGGCGGTGAGCTGGCCCACCGCTTCATAGGTCAGCGTCCCGGAGCGGGAAACCACGCCCACCGGGCCGCCCGGTTTGTGGATGTGGCCGGGCATAATCCCGATCTTGCATTCGCCGGGGGTGATGATCCCGGGGCAGTTGGGGCCGATGAGCCGGGTATCCCGGCCGTCCAGGAACCGCATGACTTTGACCATGTCGAGGGTCGGGACACCTTCGGAGATGCAGACCACCAGCTTGACGCCGGCATCCGCCGCTTCCATGACCGCATCGGCTGCGAACGGCGGCGGTACGAATACCACTCCGGCGTTGGCGCCGGTCGCCTTCACCGCCTCGGAGACGGTGTTGAACACCGGGATGCCGTCCATGTCCTGGCCACCCTTGCCGGGGGTCACGCCTGCCACCACGTTGGTGCCGTACTCCACCGCCTGCCGGGTGTGGAAGGTTCCTTCCTTGCCGGTGATCCCCTGAACCACCAGGCGTGTGTCTTTATTCACCAGTACCGACATCACGCACCTCCTGCCGCGGCAACGACCTTCTCGGCGGCGTCTTTCATGCCGTCGGCCACGATGAAGTTCAGGCCGGACTCTTTCAGGATCTGCTGGCCTTTTTCCACGTTGGTCCCTTCCAGGCGGACCACCACCGGAATCTTCACGCCTACCGTCTTGGAGGCTGCCACCACACCCTCGGCCACCACGTCGCAACGCATGATGCCGCCGAAGATGTTCACCAGCACCGCCTTGACATGGTCGTCACTGAGGATCAGCTTGAACGCCGCCGTCACCGCCTCGGTGGTGGCGCCGCCACCCACATCCAGGAAGTTGGCCGGGCTGCCGCCGTGGTGCTTGATGATATCCATGGTTCCCATGGCGAGGCCTGCCCCGTTCACCATGCAGCCGACGTTGCCGTCCAGCTTGATGTAGTTCAGGCCGTATTTGCCCGCTTCCACTTCCAGAGGATCTTCCTCGGTCAGGTCCCGCAGTTCACGGAGGTGCGGGTAGCGGTACAGGGCGTTGTCGTCGAAGTTGACCTTGGCGTCCAGGGCGATCACCCGGCCGTCTTTCAAGACCACCAGCGGGTTGATCTCCACCAGCGATGCATCGGTTTTCATGAAGGCTTCATAGAGAGCAGCCGTCAGCTTGGTGAACGGCCGGACCTGTTCCTTGCCCAGGCCGAGGCCGAACGCCAGCTTCCGTCCGATCCAGGCGGAGTAGCCGGCCCGGGGGTCCACCGCTACCTTCAGGATGGCGTCGGGCCTCTCGGCGGCCACCACCTCGATCTCGGTTCCGCCCTCGGCGGATGCGATGAACACCGGCGCTTCCACCGCACGGTCCAGAAGGATCGCCAGGTAGAACTCCTTCTCGATATCCATGCCCTCTTCAATGAGGACCTTCCCGACCTCCTTGCCTTCGGCGCCGGACTGGATCGTCACCAGGGTGTTCCCCAGCATCCGGGAGGCCACTTCCTTGGCCGTCCCCGCATCGGGAACCACCACCACACCGCCCAGCAGCTTCTCGCCGGAAGGGTGCATCACCGGCTCGCCGGCCGGATTCTTGAAGGTGCCCTTGCCCCGGCCGCCGGCGTGGATCTGGGATTTCACCACCACCGTGCCGCCGTACTTCTTGGCGATCGCCTCGGCCTCGTCGGGGGTCGTGGCGACCTCCCCGCGAGGGACGGCAACGCCGAACTGGGCCAGAACGGATTTGGCCTGATATTCGTGGATTTTCACCGCAATCCTCCTGGATGAATTCATATCTAAGAGAGGACGGCGGATTATAGAATACGGGCCATCTTCCGGCTACTCGAACAATCTCCGCTCCGGCAGCAGGTTGAACGATTTGCGGTGGATCGGGCAGGGGCCCTGCTTCCGGATGGCGTCCCGGTGGGCTTCTGTGGGATACCCCTTGTGGCCTGCGAAGCCGTATCCAGGGTATTTCCGGTCCATGTTCACCATCAGTTCATCCCGGGCGGTCTTGGCCAGAATGGAAGCGGCGCCGATGATGTGGCAGGAGGCGTCGCCCTTGATGATGCCGTCCTGGGGAGTTTCGATCCCGGGGATGGTCCGGGCATCCACCAGCACACGGTCCGGCGGCTCCGAAAGGCCGACAACCGCCCTTCGCATCGCCTCCAGGCTGGCGTGGTAGATGTTCAGCCGATCGATCTCTTCCGGGTGGACCATGGCTACCGACCAGGCCAGGGCCTCTTCCTTGATCCGAACCGCCAGTTTCTCCCTGCGGGCGGCGGTGAGCTTCTTGGAGTCGTTGGCCTCGGGAAGATATTCGCCCTGCCGGAACACTACCGCCGCCGCCACAACCGGACCGGCCAGGGGGCCGACGCCGGCCTCGTCCACCCCGGCTATGCGCTGGAAACCCATAGCCCAAAGGGACTTTTCCCGTTCCAGACGGTCGGTGACCGGTTGTTGATCGACGGATCCCATGTTAATCTCCAGCACCGGACCAGCATTCCGGACTAGGAGAATACCAAATGACCTTCATCATCGCTGAACCTTGCGTCGGCACCAAGGACACGGCCTGCGTGGACGTCTGCCCTGTTGACTGCATCCATCCGACCAAGGACGATCCCAAGTTCGAAGAAGAGAAGCTGCTCTACATCGACCCGGATGAATGCATCGATTGCGGCGCATGCGAGCCGGCCTGCCCTGTAGAAGCGATCTTCGAGGAAGACGCCCTGCCGGAAAAATGGGCAAGCTATCTTCAGATCAACGCCGACTACTTCAAAAAGTAAGGCCGGCTGCGTGAACGAGACCGATGGAAGGCGTCCTGACAGGGCGCCTTCTTCGTTGAAGGGCTGGCTGCTGCCGCTGGTTGCGGTCCTGGCCGCCGCCCTGTTCCTCCCTTCCCTCGGGAAACTGTGGCCCCTGGTAGACGCCGACGTAACCCGGGACCCGGACGAACTGGTGCCCGTGGCCCGTGAATTCCTGGAGTCCCGGGGGTTCGACCTGGATCGGTTCCAGTCTTCCGGCACCGTCACGGTGTCCGGGCCGCTGACGTACCTGGAGTCCGCCTTCGGGAAGGACCAGGTTCAGGCCTGGATACGGGACGGCCTCCCTCTTGTGATGTACCGCATCGGGTTCAAGAAGCCGGGGGAGCCCAGGGCCCTGTTTGCATCCATCCACCCCAACGGATCGGTAATCAGCTGGCGGAAGCTGTTGGAGGAGGACGATCCCGGACCCTCCATCACTGAAGATGAGGCCCGCACCCTGGCCCGGGCGGCGCTGGTGGATGGTCTGGGGCTGGACCTTTCCGGCTGGGTGGAGAAAACCGTAGCGGTCACCGAGCGACCCGACCGGCGGGATACCAGCTTTGTCCTGGAGCGACTGGTTTCGGAAGAGCCGGAATTCAGGGAACAGGCCCTGGCGGTGGTGGCTGGAGACCAGGTGATTCACGTGCGTCGGTACGGCGTGGCGCCAGGGGCCGCCCGCCGTGCGGCCCGTGCTGCGGAGGCGCCGGAGCGGGCGATGCAGTCTATCGGTTTCGTGCTGCTGGGCGTTGCGGTGGTAGCCGGGTTCTGGATCTTCCTGACCCGGCTGCGAGACGGCAAGGTTCGGCTGGCCCGCGCGGCGCTTCTGGCCGGATTCATTTTCGCCTGCCTTCTGGCGACCTGGCTGCTCCAGACCGGATACCTGTTCGGGCGCTGGGAACCTCTCTGGCCACGCTGGGTTTCCAGCCTGCAGTACCTGGGCGGCAGGGCCCAGATGGAGACCTGGATGACCTTGGTCCTCCTGGCTCTCATCGGCGCCGGGGACGCCCTGGACAAGGAATCGGGGGCCGGACGGGCCGACTCGATGTGGGCGCTGTTCCGGGGGAAGGTGCTGGACCCGGCGGTGGGCGCCGCTTCGTACCGCGGGTTCCTGGTCGGCCTTATCTGCGGCGGGGTGCTCACAGGCGGCGTGCTGTTGCTGCAGATGGTAGTCGGCGCCCAGGTCGCTCTTCAGCCCAGGGGGTTTTTCTTCTACGCCCTGAACTCAGCCTCCCCTGCTCTGTCCACCCTGCTGTTCTTCCTGAACGTCGCCCTGCTGGAGGAGTTGGGGTACCGCTTCTTTGCCGGCGCCTGGCTGGATCGCATCCAGCGCTTCCGGTGGATCGCGATCCTGGTTCCGGCGGCGATCTACGGCCTGACCCACACCGGCCTGTCGTTCCTGCCGCCGGCGGAGCCGTTCTGGGGCCGTGCGGTGGTCATGACCCTGGTCGGTTGCGTGTGGGGCTGGGCGTTCTTCCGTTACGACGCCCTGACTGTGGTGCTGTCCCACTGGACCGCCGACCTGTTCATCTTCAACTGGCCGCGGATCTCCAGCGGGAAGACCGGGCTGATCGTCATTGCGATGCTGACCATCGCCGTGCCGCTGATCCCTGCCGTCCTGGGCGGTGTCGCCCGGTTGGTCAGGAGTTCTGGGCCTCCAGCCAGCGTTCGCAGTCGATAGCCGCCTTGCACCCTTCCCCGGCGGCGGTGACCGCCTGGCGGTAGACGTGGTCGTGGACGTCGCCGGCTACGAACACGCCGTCCACATCGGTGCGGGAGGTGTTGCCGTGGACCTTCAGGTACCCGTCTTCCTCCGGCATCTTGTCCCGGAACAACTCGCTGTTGGGGGAATGGCCGATCCCGACGAAGAAACCGGAGCAGGGCCGTTCGGCAACCTCGCCGGTCTTGACGTTCTTGACCCTGATGGCGGTGACCTTCATGTCATCGCCGGTAACCTCTTCCACAACCGAGTCCCACAGGACCACGATTTTCTCGTTGGCCAGGACCCGGTCGGCCATGATCTTCGAGGCCCGGAACTCGTCCCGGCGGTGGATCACCGTGACCCGGGTGCCGAAACGGGTCAGGAACAGCGCCTCTTCCATAGCGGTGTCGCCGCCGCCGACCACCACGATCTCCTTGTCCCGGAAGAAGAAACCGTCGCAGGTGGCGCAGTACGACACGCCGCGGCCGGAGTACTTTTCTTCGCCTTTCACGCCGAGCTTCAGCGGAGACGCGCCGGTAGCGACGATCACCGTTTCTGCCATGAGATCACCGGCCTCGGTGGAAACGGTGAACGGCCGCTTCGAGAAGTCGATAGCGGTAGCATCGCCGGAAACGAAGGTGGTCCCGAACCGCTCCGCCTGGGCTTTGAACTTCTCCATCATGTCCGGGCCCATGATCCCCTCCGGGAACCCGGGATAGTTTTCCACGTCGGTGGTGTTCATCAACTGGCCGCCGGCGCCCAGCCCTTCCACGACCACAGGTTTCAGGTTCGCCCGGGCGCTGTAGATCGCCGCCGTGAGACCGGCGGGACCCGAACCGATAATCACCACCTGATGTACGTCTGCCATGCCGTCTCCTCGTTGTTGCTCCTGACCCGATTCCAGCAGTTCATCCAGCTCGCCGGCGTTGTCCAGCGCCAGCAGGTCGTCGGACCCGCCGATGTGCCTGTCGCCGATAAAAATCTGGGGAACCGTAGTCATCCCGCCGGACAGACGGATCATCTCCTCCATCCGCTCCGGCTCGGCATCCAGGTCGATTCTATTGTATTCGACACCTTTTCCGTCCAGGAGGGCACATGCTCTCCGGCAGTATGGGCACCAATCCCTAGAGTAAACCGTAATTTCGGCCATCGGTATTCCTTTACAGCGACCAAAAATAATAGCAGAGGGGGACCGTCCCGGTTTTTACCCCATATGGGGCAGGGAAGGCAGGATTGTACGAGCTCAGGCAGATCGTGGCCTCCCTCCAGCCGCTCCGCCGAGAGGGTACCAATTGCCGTGGATGGACGACGCCTCGAGGGCCCATCCTTCCTCGCCGTACGGAGCCTGCCTCCCAACGCTGTTTCGCATGGCGGCAAGTTCGGCGGCTGTGATCGGGGCGTTCACAAATCCCTGCCAATTTAGATATTTAGGGACGGGGCCGCTGGTGAGCCCTGGGACCCTCCCAGGCTCGGATATCACACCCAGGCTCGACCATTTCCACGCTTCGGCCCGGGTTACCAAACCGGCTCGGAGTGGGTTCCGCTCGACGTAGCGCATGACGTTCAGCAAATGCTGGTTCTGCTGGATCGGAAACTGCTTCGTCCTCCCTTGCCAGATTCTCCCATCGGTCCCGTGTCGGGCGTGATGTTGCCTGACCTGGGTCGTGAGCAGCCAATGCAGCCATCTTCCCAAATCCCTGTCTCCCCTGGGCCACAGCACCAGATGGAAGTGGTTTGGCATGAGACAATAGGCCAGCATTCTCATCCTGAAACGCCGATTTGCCCGGCCGATCAGCCGGACGAAACCAGCGTAGTCACACGGCTCAAGAAACACGGTATTCCGGCAATTTCCACGGTTCAGAACGTGATAGCAAATCCCTCCCAGAGCGACCCTGCGCGACCGCGGCATGAAACAGCCTTTCTGAGGAGGAAAACGGGCCAAAAAACGGTAAAATCTTGTCCGATTCCCATTGCGGAAAACCGGCTGCGCCTGCCATATTGGGCGTCTGCATAGATCTTAACATTCCACTGTCTCATATGAGGCAATAACCGGGACGGTCCCCCTTTCCGGCGGAGCTGAAAAGATGGAACAGAAGGTCATGGAAATTTGGCCCGAGATTGACTGGATCAAAGATCCGGTTCTCAAGGCTGCGGTGCTGAAATGCTGGGTGCTGGCGTTCGAGCGCAGCCCCCTCACCCCCCAGGACCTGGAAGAGATTCCGTTCACCCTGCTGGTCCCGGGCTGCAAGGCGACGTTCATGCAGCACAAGCGCTGCGTGGTGCACATTGCCCGGAAATCGGCGGAAGCGATGGACGAGTTCCTGGGGCACCAGTTGCCGATCCACATGGACACCGTCATTGCCGGAGCGATCCTGGCCGACGTCGGCAAGCTCCTGGAATACGAGCTGGTGGAAGGCAAGGCTGTGCAGAGCGACCGGGGAAGGAAGCTGCGGCACCCGTTCACCGGCGTCGCCCTGGCCATGGAGTGCGGCATCCCCGACAGTGTCAGCCACATCATCGCCACCCACGCAGGCGAGGGGGACATGGTCAAACGCACCACCGAGGCCTACATCGTCCACCATGCCGACTTCATGAGCTATCTCCCCTTCAAGAATCTAGCCTGACCAAGGAGTTTCATCATGCCCGCAAACCTGGATCTCATTAGCGGAAAATGGGCCGTCTGGGCCAGCAATCTGAAATACGACATGATCCCCGCCGAAGCGGTGAAGGAGGCCAAGCGCTACCTGCTGGACTCCATCGGTTGCGCCCTGGGCGGATACCAGCAGCACGACGTGAAGATCGCCCTGGAAGTCCTTGGCGAACACGCCGGCGCAGGCAACACCACCGTCATCGGCTCCGGCGCCAAGGTCGACCCAGTGACCTCGTCGCTGCTCAACGCCCTGATGGTCCGGTGCATGGACTACAACGACATCTACTGGAAGCAGGATCCGTCCCATCCGACGGATATCATCCCGGCCGCCCTGTCCATCGGCGAACGGTGCAGCCTTGGCGGCAAGGAACTGATTACCGGGATCATCCTGGGCCATGAGACCGAAATGCGGATGTGCGAAGCTGCGTTCCCCGGCATCCGGGAGCGGGGCTGGCATCACGCCACCATCACCGGCTTCTGCTCGCCGGTAGTGGCCGGCGCCCTCCTGGGCCTGGACGCGGAGAAGCTGCAGCACGCCATCGGCATCGGCGCCTGCCGCCACGCAACCTTCGGCGCCGCCGTGGCCGGCAAGCTGACCATGATGAAGAACACCGTCTCCCCCATGGCAACCCAGAGCGGCGTCCTGGCTGCGCTGCTGGCGGAAAAGGGCTACACCGGCCCGGAGCATATTTTCGAGGGCAAGGAAGGGCTGGTGCACTGCATGGGCCCGGACTGGAAGCTGGACATCCTCACCGAAGGGCTGGGCGATTCCTGGCGGATCATGCAGTGCGGCATGAAGGCCTACCCTACCGAAGCGCTGACCCATGCCCCGATCTCGGTCACCCTGGACCTGGTCAATGAACACGACCTTAAGCCGGACGACATCGAAAAGGTCCACATCCGATCCCTGGAGCGGGCTGCGGACATCCTGTCCGACCCGTCCAAGTACGACCCCCGCACCAAAGAGACTGCCGACCACAGCCTGCCGTACGTCATCGCCGCGGCGATTACCGATCGCATGGTCACGCCGGCCCAGTTCAAGATGGATCGCATCATGGATCCTGTGCTCAGAGCCCAGCTCAACAAGATCGAGGTGGTTGCCGACGACGAGATCGAGGCGCTGTTCCCCGATCTGCAGCGGGTCATCGTCACCATCCACACCACCGACGGCCGGGAACTGACCAAGCAGGTCGACTACCCCAAGGGCGACCCTCGCAACCCGCTCACCGACCAGGAAATCGAAGAGAAATTCGACGCCCTGTGCGAGCCGGTGCTCACCGAAGAGGCGCGGACCAGGATCAAGGACGCCGTCTGGAACCTGGAGAACCTGGGGTTCATCAGTGAATTGCTGGAAATGACCACCACCGACACCGGAGCGTAATCATGGGTCAGACAATAGCCGAGAAGATCGCCCAGTCCCACATGGTTGCAGGGCCGAAGGACCGGCCGCTCAAGGCCGGAGACTTCCTGACCGTGCGGCCGGATCACATCATGACCCACGACAACACCGCCGCGGTGATGAACAAGTTCCGGGCCATCGGCGTGCCGAAGGTCAAACACCCGGACCAGCCGGTCTACATCCTGGATCACGATATCCAGAACCGCAGCGACGCCAACCTGGCCAAGTACCGCAACATCGAAGCGTTCGCCAAGGAGAACGGGGTCGACTTCTACCCTGCCGGCACCGGCATCGGCCACCAGATCATGTGCGAGCAGCTCTACGTCCGGCCCGGCCTCCTGGTGGTTGGATCCGACTCCCACTCCAACATGTACGGCGCCCTGTCGGCCCTGGGCACGCCGGTGGTCCGAACCGACGCCGCCGCCATCTGGTCCACCGGCGAGTTCTGGTGGCAGATCCCGCCGACGGTGAAGGTCCACCTGACCGGCAAGCTTCCGGCAGGCGCAACCGGCAAGGACGTCATCATTACCCTGTGCGGCCGGTACAACCAGGGCGAGGTGTTGAACACCGTTATCGAGTTCCACGGTCCGGGGGTGGCGACCCTGTCCATGGATGAGCGCTTCTCCATTAGCAACATGACCACCGAGTGGGGCGGACTGGCCGGCTGGTTCCCGGCGGACGACGTCACCGGAAAATTCATCACCGCACGGCTGGAGCGCATTCCCGCCGAACGTTTGAAGAAAGCCGATCTTGCCCACTGGAACAGGGACGTGCTGCGGCCGGATCCGGACGCCGCCTACGCGGCGGAGATCGAACTGGACCTCTCGACCATCACGCCCCATCTCGCCGGGCCAGACTCGGTCCAGGTCATGACGTCCCTTTCGGATATGGAATCCCAGGCGATCCCGGTCCACAAGGCGTACCTGGTTTCCTGCGTCAACTCCCGCCTCTCCGACCTCCAAGCGGCGGCAGAGGTTGTGCGCGGGAAGAAGATCGCCGACGGGGTCGGGTTCTATATCGCCGCCGCTTCCCGGGAAGTGGAGGACGACGCCCGTGCCGGCGGTGCGTGGCAGGCACTGCTGGACGCCGGGGCGACCGCCCTTCCTCCAGGCTGCGGTCCCTGTATCGGCCTGGGCACCGGGCTGCTTGAAGACGGGGAGGTCGGCATATCGGCGACCAACCGGAACTTCAAAGGGAGGATGGGGTCCAGGGAGGCCCGCTGCTACCTGGCCAGCCCGGCGGTTGTTGCCGCCTCGGCCCTTGCAGGAACCATCAAGGGTCCCGAAGGACTGCCCAGCGGCGGAAAGGTAAGCACCACCATCGTCCGGACCGCTAGCCGTGGGGCGGAGGCAGGCGCCGTCGAGATACTGGACGGGTTCCCCACCAGTATCACCGGGCGGCTGGTATACCTCCCCCAGGACAACCTCAACACCGACGGCATCTACGGCAAGGACTACACCTACCGGGAAGACATGACCCCGGAAATGATGGCCGGCGTGGTCATGGAAAACTACGATCCGGAATTCGCCGGGCTGAGCCGCCCCGGCGACATCATGGTGGGAGGCTTCAACTTCGGAACGGGCTCCAGCCGGGAGCAGGCGGTCACCGCACTGCAGGCGGCAAAAATCGCCCTGGTTGCCGCAGGCAGCTACTCGCAGACCTACCTCAGGAATGCGTTCAATAACGGCATGCCGTGCATCGCAAGCCCGGAACTGGTGGAGGCGTTGCGCCTGTACTACCGGGACCGGATCGATGCCGGGGCCAAAACCATCCACGGAGACGAGATCACCGTCGATTTCGCCTCCGGCGTCATCACGTGGAACGGGACCGGCTTCGGCTTCCCGACCCTGGGGGAAGTCCCCCAGGCCCTGGTGCTGGCCGGCGGCGTTGAAAACCAGGTACGGACTACCCTCGGCCTCTGAGCCGGAATTAGGAGAATAAAATGGCCAGGCACACTATCGTCAGCATGCCAGGTGACGGCGTCGGCGCCGTCGTTCTTCCGGAAGCGATCCGGGTCCTCGAAGCGGCCGGCTTCCAGGCCGACTATGTCCACGGCGACATCGGATGGGATTTCTGGATCAAGGAAGGAAACCCGCTCCCGGACCGCACCATCGCGCTGCTGGAAAAGCACAAGCTCGGCCTGTTCGGCGCCATCACGTCCAAGCCGAAGCCACAGGCTTCCGCCGAACTGGCCGCCGAACTGCAGGGCCAGGGTCTGGTGTATTACAGCCCGATCGTCACCATGCGCCAGCGCTTCAACCTGGATATCTGCATCCGGCCGTGCCGCTCGTTCAAAGGCAATCCGCTGAATTTCATCCGGCGCACCGCCGACGGCGGATTCGAAGAGCCGATGGTGGACGCGGTGATCTTCCGGCAGAACACCGAGGGCATGTACGCAGGGGTCGAATGGACCAACCCGCCGGCGAATGTTCACGACGCCCTGGCAACCCATCCCCGGTTCAAGAAGTTCGCCGATACTCCGCCTGAAGAACTGGCGATCTCCACCCGCATCTTTACTCGCAACGGCTGCCGGCGGATCATCACCGCAGCTTTCAAATACGCCAAGAAACACGGCTACAAGTCGGTGACGGTGTGCGAGAAGCCGAACGTTCTCCGTGAAACCTCCGGCATGATGGAAGAGATCGCCGGCGAGGTCCAGAAGGACTTCCCGGACATCCAGCACTGGTCCACCAACATCGACGCCCAGATGATGTGGCTGACCAAGGTCCCTGAAGATTACGGCGTCATCGTCGCCGGCAACCTGTTCGGCGACATCACCTCCGACGCCTTCGCCGGCCTGACCGGTGGCCTTGGCTTCGCCTGCTCCGGCAACATCGGTGACGAGGTCGCCGTGTTCGAGCCGACCCACGGGTCGGCGCCGAAGTACGCCGAGCTCGACCCGCCGATCGTGAATCCGGCAGCCATGATCCTCACCGGCGCCATGCTCCTGGACCACATAGGCGAAACCGCCAAGGCGAACGCCGTCCGGAAAGCAGTAGCTGCCGTGGTGGAAGAGGGCAAGGTCCGAACCTACGACATGATGAAGATCCGTGGCGGATCCGATTCCATCGCCAAGGGAGCGGCCACCAGCTCCCAGTTCGCAGACGCCGTTATCGCGAAGCTGGGGTAGACGATGGCACCGGGCGCAGGGCAGGCAGGCAACGACGACACCCGCTCGGACTGCTTTGTCCGGATCACCCCGGCAAACGGCGGCGGGCTGGATCTGCAGATCGAATCCAAGGTCGAGTTGTACTACGGCGATTCGATCCGGAAGCAGGCAACCGCCGCCTTGGACGCCGCCGGGGTTCGGGACGCTCGTGTCGAGGTCCGGGACCAGGGCGCCCTGCCGTTTGCCATCGAAGCCCGGCTGGAGGCGGCCGCCCGGCTGGCCGGCTACCTGGACGGAAAGCCGGACCTGCCGGAACCGGCTCCGCTGCCGCCGGTATCGGACCGAAACCGGCTGCGCCGGTCCCGGCTCTACGTTCCGGGGAACGACCCGAAGCTCATGATCGGCGCCGGCCTCCACGGAGCCGATGGTGTGATCCTCGACCTCGAAGACTCGGTGCACGCCGATGCCAAGGACGCCGCCCGTCTCCTGGTGCGGAACGCACTCTGCTGCATCGAATTCGGACACTCGGAACGAATGGTCCGGATCAACCCGGAGCCGATGGCGATACCGGACCTTGCGGCGGTGATCCCGGCCAGGCCGGACCTCATCCTGATCCCGAAGGTTGAAGACGCCGACCAGGTTGCCAGGGTGGACGCCGCCATCAACCGGATCCTGGGAGAAGTCGGCGAGCACCGGCCGATCTGGCTCATGCCGATCCTGGAATCGGGCAAGGGGATCGAGAACGCCTTTGAAATCGCCAGGGCGTCGGAGAGGGTTGGGGCCCTGACCATCGGTCTCGAGGATTACACCGCCGACCTGGGCGTCGTCAAAACCAGGGACGGAGCGGAAACTCTCTGGGCGCGCTCGCGCGTGGTGAACGCGGCGGCGGCGGCAGGGGTCCAGGCCATCGATTCGGTTTACGGCGATGTGGCCGACGAGGAAGGACTAAGAGCCTGGGGCGAGAGATCCCGCGCCCTCGGTTTCCAGGGCATGGGGTGCGTCCATCCCCGGCAGGTGCCGGTAGTCCACGATGCCTACTCCCCCTCTGAGCAGGAAGTGGACAAGGCGCTGCAGATCGTCCACGCCTTCGAAGAGGCCCAGAAGCTGGGGCTGGCGGTGGTCAGCCTGGGCTCCAAGATGATCGACCCGCCGGTTGTGGAGCGGGCCAGGCGCCTGGTGGAACAGGCCCGCAAGGCAGGCCGCGTCCAGGAGGAACAGTCATGAGCGGGAAGACCGGATTCGAGGTCAACGCCGCAGGGCGCAAGGTTCCGGTGGAGGCCAACGGCAAAACCCAGATCCCGTTCCCGGGGCTGGGGAAACAGCTGCCGCAAGGGCGCAAGGCGGCGCCGCCTGTGAGGTCGGCCGCCTACTACCCTGCCGACGGCGACAAGCGCGTTCCCGATCTCAAGACCGCTCTCGAGAAGTGCGGCCTGAAATCGGGTATGACCGTCTCCAGCCACCACCATTTCCGCAACGGCGATTTCATCGCACTCAAGACGCTGCAGGCTGCCGCCGAAATCGGCGCCAGGGACCTGATGTGGTTCCCCTCCGCCTCGTTCCCCTGCCAGGCCCCGGTGGTGGACCTGATGGAACAGGGGGTGGTGCATCATATTGAAGGGAGCATGAACGGCCCGCTGGGAGACTACTGTTCCCAGGGAAAGATGAAAGGCCTGGGAGTGCTGCGCTCTCACGGCGGCCGCTGGCAGGCGATCCAGGATGGCGAGATCCACGTGGATATCGCAGTTATCGCTGCCCCTACCGCCGACCCGTTCGGCAACTGCGACGGCAGCCACGGCCCGTCGGCGTGCGGCTCCCTCGGTTTCGCCCTGGCCGACTCGATCTACGCCGACCACGTCATTGCGGTTACCGACAACCTGGTGCCGTTCCCCTGTGTGCCGTGGCAGATCCAGGGTAACAACGTGGACTACGTGGTGGAGGTGGACCAGGTCGGCGATCCGTCCAAGATCGTTTCCGGCACCACCCAGATCACCCGGTCTCCGGAACGACTCCGTATCGCAAAACAGATCGCCACCCTGTTGCGTGACGCCGGGATCATGAAGGACGGCTTTTCATTCCAGGCCGGCGCCGGCGGCATCGCCCTGGCCTTCGTCGGATACCTCAAGGAGATGATGCGGCAGGACGGCGTCCGGGCCCGCTTCGTCCGGGGAGGATCGACTTCGTACCTTGTGGACCTTCTGAACGAAGGACTCACCGACTACATCCTGGACGGCCAGACCTTCGACCTGGCCGGTGTGGCCAGCATCGGTGAGAACCCCCGGCATCTTGCGACATCGCCGTTCACCTCCTACAACCACCACGGCAAGGGGAACTTCGCCTCCATGGTCGATGCAGTCGTCCTCGGGGCGACCGAAGTCGACGTCAATTTCAACGCCAATGTCGTCACCCACTCCGACGGCCGGCTTCTCCACGGGATCGGCGGCTGGCAGAACTGCCTGCATTCCGGCTGCACCATCCTGGCGATCCCCAGTTTCAGAGACCGCATTCCGGTGATCGTGGATCAGGTAACAACCCTGACCGGTCCCGGCGAACTGATCGACGTGGTGGCCACCGAGCGGGGCATCGCGATCAACCCCCGTCGCACCGACCTGCTGGACGCCCTCAAGGGATCCAAACTGCCGATCCGTCCCATCGAGGAGATCAAGGCGGAAGTGGAACGGTTTTGTGGCGGCCCGCCGCAGAAACCTGTCCTCACCGACGATCCGGTGGCGATCATCAAATGGGTGGACGGCACGGTCCTGGACACGGTCTGGAAGGTCGGGAAATAATCGGGAACCCGGGACAGGGTTCGTCCGTTTAGTGAACCGGGAGGGAGAACCATGTTCAAGTTTTTGCTCTGGTGCATCCTGCTGGTGCTGTGCTGGCCCCTGGCCCTGCTGGCGATCCTGCTCTACCCCGTGATCTGGCTGCTCACCCTGCCTTTCCGCCTGCTGGGAATCGCGGTGGAAGGTGTGTTCCAGTTCGTCCGCGCCGTGATCCTCCTGCCCGCCCGCATCCTGCGCCTGGGAAAAGCCTGACCTTGGCAACCGACCTGGAATGTCATAAGTTCTGACTATTCAGGAGGTTGCTGCCGTGGGAAACAAGTCCTCGAAAAAGAAGCCCAAGGAAGAGGTCGAGAAGCCCGGAATCCTGACCAAGAAGGATTACGAGACCGAGCTGGCCCGCCTGCAGGTGGAACTTGTGAAGCTCCAGGAGTGGATCAAGGAAAACGGCCTGAAGGTGGTGGTCATCTTCGAGGGCCGGGACGCAGCCGGCAAGGGCGGCACCATCAAGCGGATCACCCAGAAGTTGAACCCCCGGGTTTGCCGGGTGGTCGCCCTGGGCACCCCGACGGAGCGAGAAACCACCCAGTGGTATTTCCAGCGCTACGTCCCCCACCTCCCCGCCGCCGGAGAAATGGTTCTGTTCGACCGCAGCTGGTACAACCGGGCCGGCGTTGAGCGGGTCATGGATTTCTGCACCGACGAGGAGTACAAGGAGTTTCTCAGGTCCTGCCCCGAGTTCGAGCGCATGCTGGTCCGCTCCGGCATCATCCTGATCAAGTACTGGTTCTCCGTCAGCAACGAGGAGCAGGAGCGGCGTTTCCAGGCCCGGCTGCTGGACCCGACCAAGCGCTGGAAACTGAGTCCGATGGACCTGGAATCTCGGGCGCGCTGGGTGGAGTATTCCCGGGCCAAGGACCAGATGTTCGCCTACACCGACATCAAGCAGGCAGCCTGGTATGTGGTTGAAGCCGACGTCAAGAAAAGGGCCCGCCTGAACTGCATCCATCACCTGCTGAGCATGATCCCCTACGATGACCACACCCCGGAGCCGATCGAGCTCCCGCCCAGGCAGGAAAGAGGCGGATATATCAGGCCTCCCATGAGCGATCAGACCTTTATTCCCGAGGTGTATTGACCCTGATTTGACGCTGCTGCCGCCGGAACCCATGTTTTCTCCGGAGGTATGCAGCATGAAACGGATACTGCTTGTTCTGATCATCCTGTCCCTGGTCCCGGCGGCCGCATCCGCCGGAGACCTCCAGAAAGCACTGAAGAGCCGCTGGCTGGGCGCCTGGGTGGTCACCAGCGTGGAGTCGTATTCCGACTGCTCGGGGATGCATACCAACAACCGGATCAACGGCAACCTGGTGAAAAGCGGGGGCCGGTTCAGCTTCCAGGCCGGGGAACTGGCCAAGCTGGAAAAGGTGGACGCCAAACGGTCCCGGCTGGACCTGATGCTCTCGTTCCAGGAACCGCTCCTGGTACCGACCCAGGACGGCCCGTTCACCCTGTACAACGAAGTGAGCTGCAGGATCGAACTGCAGGTGGAGCTGCCCCGGCACCTGGTGAAATCCAAAGACGTGGCTGCTATCGAGGAGTTCCTGGGTATGGTTGTGGAACGGCATACCAACGTGAACTCGGCCCAGGGATCGTCCACCTGGAACATGCGCGAGATCGAATCGTACCCTGAAGACTACGAAGTCACCCTGGCCGAACATGCGGTCTGGAAGGCGACCCAGTACAACGCCATGGTGGAGGCCAAGCTGGAGATCGCCCTTGAGGAAACATCCAGGATCCCCGACCGGGTTCAGAACGAGCCGGACTACATGACTCACTTCCTGAACGGTGTGCGCACCGCCCGGGACAACCACCTGGGCAGTTGCGAGCACATGATGGGGTACATGTTCAACGGACGCAGCGGCGACACCAGCGCTCCGGCATGGCGTGACGGCAAGAACCTGGTTTACGGGCTGGAGATGATCCGGCAACTACCCCAGTGCTTCATTCCGGTTCCCAACCCTCCGATCCTCGAGACGGCCCGGAAGTAGGACCTGGTCAGGGCGCTCCGAGTCGCTCTTCCAGCACCGGCGTCAGGGGGTAGCCCGGGTGGGCCTGTTTAAGCCTGCCCAGCCACTCCCTGGCCGCCTGCACCTCGCCCAACCGCAGCGAGACCTTGGCTGTATTGAACAGGGCGTCGGCATGATCCGGCGCCAGTTCCAGGGTCCTGAGATAGGCCGACCGGGCGGCCGGTAGATCCCCGCCCTTCTCTTCAAGGATCCCCAACTGGTTCCAGGCGTCCGCCATGGCCGGCTCCTGGTCCAGGGCGGCGCGGAGCATCTCCCTGCCGCCGTCCAGATCGCCACGTTTCCCCAGTGTGGTTCCAAGAGCGGCCCGCACCGCCGGCTGCTCCCGGTCCAGGGCCAGAGCCTGGCGATACGCTTCTTCGGCATGGACCAGGTCTCCTGCGGAAAACAGGGCGTTGCCCAATCCGAACCAGGTGGAAGGATCGGCAGGCTGCAGTTCTGCAGCCGCCTGGTATTCCCGGGCCGCTCCCCCCGGATCCCCGGAGATGTGCAGGGCGTTGGCCAGGTTCCTGCGGATCTCCCAGTTCCCCGGCGCCAGTTCCGCCGCCCGGCGCAGATCGGCCAGCCCCTCTAGCGCGCCGGACACCGCCAGCACACCGGCCAGGGCCAGGGCGCCCGGGTTGTCCGGATCAACGGCCAGCACTTCATCGGCCACTACCCCGGCCTGCTCCGGATTACCTGTCGCCAGCAAGGCTCCGGCCCGGATCAGCTGGTTATGAATCGCCACACGGTCCTTGGGATCCGCCGACGATCCTGCCGTTCCCTCGACGCCGTCCCCGCCGGACAGGTAGCCGAGACTCATGAGCCGGCGGCGCTCCTCGCTGTCCAGCCCCGGCCCTTCGCTCATAGGCGGCGGCGGGAGGAGGTCCACCATGGCGGCAAGCCTGCGTTGCCACTCCCGGACCTCTTCCGGCCGGCTGCCGGCCAGGTTGTTCAACTCTTCCCTGTCCGCCGCCATGTCGTAAAGCTCCGGCCTGGGGGCTGCGATGAACCGTGTTGCGCCGTCATGGAGGGAGTACAGGGGAGCCCAGCCGTAAGCCCTCAGGGAGAGTTCGCCCTCGGCATAAACCAGCGGCTGCTCCACTGGAAGGGACATCGGTGGAACCTTCATGATCTCAAGGAGGGTCGGAACCAGGTCCACCACGCTCACCGGGTCGTCGCGAACCGTCCCGGCGTCCAGAATACCGGGCATGTGGAGGATCAGGGGGACCTGGATGGTGGAGCGGTAAATGAACAGGCCGTGGGTGTTCTCCCCATGTTCACCCAGGCTCTCACCGTGGTCCGACAACACGGCAATCAAAGTGTTTTCAAGCATCCCCCGGGACTCGAGCCCGGACAGCAGCCTGCCGATCTCGGAATCGACATACGCCACTTCACCGGCGTAAAGATCATCCCGGTAACGTGACGCAAACGGCTCGGGAGGATCGTACGAAGAGTGGGGGTCGTAGTAATGCACCCATTGGAAAAACGGCTTGCCGCTCTGGGGCAGCAGTCCGGCCAGCACCTGGTCGGTAGTCTCCCCTGCTTTCCGTTCCAGGATCTCACGGAACTCCACCGACGCGCCCCCTGGTCGGATCGGAGCGCCGGCGTGTGGCTCGTCGTAGGTGTCGAAACCCTGGTCCAGGCCGAATATTTTCGAGAGCACGATGCTGCTCACCGCCGCCCCGGTGCTGTACCCGTTTTCGCCAAGGTGCTCCGCCAGGGTCCGGACCCCTTCAGGAAGCCGGAAGTTGGTGTTCTCCCGGATACCGTGGGACGGCGGCTGGAGACCTGTCAAGATCGAGGCGTGGGACGGCAGGGTCAGGGGCGTCACGGTCCAGGCGTTGTCGAATCGGACCCCTTCCGCCGCCAGCCGGTCCATGACCGGTGTCTCCACCGATCCGCCGTAACAACCGAGGACGTCGGCACGGGTGGTGTCCACGGTGATGAGCAGGAGGTTGGGCGGCCGGCCATCTGAACTGGTCCCCCCTCCACAGCCCACCGCTGCCAGCAGGAGCAACAGGGATAGTGCAACCCTGCTGCCGGCGTTCATTCCTGTGGCCTCGCCGCCGCGATTTTTTCCAAGCGGCTGGCGACGCCGACCGCACAGGACAACAGGTGGGCCTTGATCTCGGTGCGGTTAATGACGTGCTGTCGGATCATGGGGCGAAGTTTAACAGACTAGACGGGGAACCTTCCCGATTCCGTTACACCGGAAGAATAAGCAAGAAGGAGATGTTCGGCTCAATGTTCCTGGAGATCACGGCGGAGATTCTGGACTGAGGGTTTCTCCGGCAGGTCACGGGGAGCCAGTTTTCTGCGGGACTCGAGCTTGCCGGTCCACTCGCGCGGGTGGAGACCGTAGGGGCGCAGATCGGACGAGGTTTCCATCCCGGCCCTCCGGGATAACCAGCCCGCAATTTTCCGCGTGACGTTGTTCATGGCATGTCCGATTCCAAACAGCTGCCTTGAAGGTACCACGGTTCAGGTGGTCACGGTCGCATTGGCAATGGAGTTTTTCGGTGGCCGGACCGGTCAATCCGTTATTTTTTTGATCCACGGTAAAGACGGATCTCCACTTTCTCCAGTGTTGCCAACCCTTCTTCCACCGCCTGGTCCACCAACGGCATGAACGCATCGATCTTTTCCCGGGCGTCAACGATCTCCACAACCACCGGCAGGTCGGCGGACATCCGCAGGACCTTGGCCGTGTGCAGCCGGCTGTTGGCGCCGAAACCTTCAAGGCCTCTCAGCACCGTGGCGCCGGCCAGCCCATGCTCACGGGCCTTCAGCACCAGCCACTCGTACAACGGTCGGCCCTCGTGGTGATCGCCTTCCCCGATGAAGATCCTGAGCAGAACACCTTCTTCCGGAAGAACCATGGGTCACCTCACAACAGGCCGGAGGCGGCATAACCGGCCCAGACCGCAAACACCACCAGCAACAGGTGGATCCCGACATAGACAGCGGCCCGCAGGTGCTGGCCGTCCTGCAGCAGGCCGAAGGTTTCATACCCGAACGTGGAGAAGGTGGTGAACCCTCCCAGAACCCCGATGAACAGGAACAGGCGCATTTCGGGGCCGATCAGCTGTCTCGCCTCCGCGAGCCCTGCCAGGAACCCGATGGCGAGGCAACCGGCGGCGTTGACGGCGAAGGTGCCGTACGGAAAGGTCGTGAACGGGAGCATCCGGTGCACCGCGCCGCCCATGGCGTATCGCAGCACCGAGCCTATGAACCCGCCGGAGCCGACCAGGATCCCCTGCATGAGCCAATCGGTTTTCACCGGAGCAGTCTACAACGAGGCTAGAGCTGAACGGTAGTTCGGGTTACCATGGCTCCATGCTTCGCCGTCGATTTTCCGTCATCCTGGTCAGCATCGCCCTGGCAGCCCTGCCAGTGGCGGCGGAAGTGCTGTTCCCCGAGTTCCTGGAGGAGGCCGGCCCGGCGATTGGCGCCGCGGATCAGTCCTGCCCGGTGGCCGAGAGCACGCCCTGGACCGAATCCGGGCAGTTCTCCACCTGTGCCGCCGTGGATTCGGATTTCAAACAGTTCAAGAAACTATGGCGGCGCCTGCTCCTGGACAGTCCGTCATTCCAGATCGCCCCGAGGGAGAACTGGAACCGACTGGCCAGCGGCATCCGCACCAACCTGTTCCGCTACTACGGTTTCCCGGGCAACGTCTACTTCGACGAGGAACAGGCCCTGGTGTTCTTCACCGTCCATGCCACTCTGTCCCCCTGCCCCGGCCCGAATCCGATGTTCCCGGGTAAGGATGAAACGGTCTACCGGGTCGGGTCTCCGGGAGTGATCAAACCTGAAAAGGCGATCTCCGTGGACCCCCGTTTCCCTCGCTCGCTCCGGAAGGTCCGCACCGGAGGCGCCGTAATCCTGCGATCGATCATCGACCCCAGCGGCGTGCCGACCCGCCTCTGTGTCCTGCAGTCCAACCCGGACAACCAGGACATGAAAGACTCGGCCATGGAAGCGGTGCAACGCTGGCGCTATGACCCGGCACTGAAAGACGACACACCGGTGCCGTTTTACCTGACGATCCAGGTGAATTTTGCGTTGCAGTAGCCGTAGGGCCCTCGTCTTCTTTTCCCTGTACCTCCGCCCGGTTCTCCTGTAAGTTTTTAGCTTATGCCGCCGGCTGACGGGCCGGATCAGGAGGAAACCGTGGCTGAAACCAAGCAGGGGCTGCTGAGTATCATCAAGAGCTACCCTTCCCAGTTCTGGGTCGCCAACACCATGGAGATCTTCGAGAGGATGTCCTGGTACGGCTGGTTCACCGTCATGGCGTTGTACGTCACCGGGTCGGTGGAGACCGGCGGACTCGGCTTCACCACCGAGACCCGGGGCGCTCTGCAGGCGATCGTCCCGTTCTTCCTGTACGTCATCCCGGTGTTCACCGGGGCGCTGGCGGATCGTTACGGGTTCAAGAAAACATTCATCACCTCGTACTTCGTAATGATTGCCGCTTACTACCTGCTGGGGCAGTTCACCACGTTCCCGACGTTCTTCATGGCGTTCATGTTCGTGGCGGTCGGCGCCGCGCTGTTCAAACCTGTCGTGGTCGGCACTGTGGCCAAGGTAACCACCGAAGGCAACTCCGCCACCGGGTTCGGCATCTTCTACATGATGGTGAATATCGGCGGGTTCGCCGGGCCGATCGTGGCCGGCATCGTCCGGGGCCAGGGCTGGAAGTGGGTGTTCGTGGCCTGCTCGTTCTGGGCGTTCATCAACCTGATCATCGTTCTTACCCTGTACCGAGAACCGAAGATCGAGGACAGCCAGCGCCAGGGCGGGCTACAGAAGGTGCTGGACAACATGGTGGAGGTGCTGGGCAACGTCCGGTTCTTCCTGACCGTGTTCGTCGTTCTGTTTGCACTGATGTTCGCAAACTTGCGGATCGGCTGGTTCGAGCACTTCACGTGGCTGCACTGCGCCATCTTCGTGCCTGTCTGGCTGATAGGCAACGCCGTCTACGATCTGATGCTTCCCAAGGGTAGCGGCCAACCGACCCCGGCCGGTGAGATCAAACGGCCGGCGATGATGAAGCGGATGCACTGCAGCAACTGGCGGTTCGCCCTGTTCCTGCTGATCATGTCCGGGTTCTGGACCAGCTTCAACCAGATCTTCTACACAATGCCGGAATATATCCGTGACTTCACCGAAACCCGCCCAATGATCGAATTCGTCCAGAACACCTACGACAACACTTTGGAATGGGCCTTCGGGGCACGAGATATCTCCCCGGCAGTCGCGACCATCAACCAGGATGAGCAGGCACAGATCGTCCACCACCTCCGAGCCGCCATCGACGGCGGGCTGACACCTGCCGCGCTGGAAGAGGCTTCACGGGAACTGCTGCACAGCAAGGTCCGGATCACTCCGGATGCACTCCAGGTGGCCATCGACCGAGGTGGAGGGGATGTTGATTCCATCACCGCCGGGATCATGGAGAGCTCGCGGCAGTTCAACCCCGAGTTCGTCGTCAATATCAATGCCGGTGCGATCGTTCTCTTCCAGGTATTCATCTCCTTCCTCATGGCCCGGTTCCATCGATTCACCACCATGATCGTCGGGATGGTCATCGCAGCTGTCGGCATTGGATTTGCCATGTTTGCCGGAACTCAGGGAATAATCGGCCTCGGCGGGTCGATCTGGGTTGTCGCACTCGGCCTGTTCATATTCTCGTTCGGGGAGATGATGGCCAGCCCCACCAGCCAGGAGTATGTAGGCAGGATCGCCCCTAAAGACAAGAAGGCGCTGTACATGGGGTATTACTTCGTCGCCATCGCCCTGGGCAACCTGTTCGGGGGCATCCTCTCCGGTGAGCTATACGGCAAACTGGCCCGGGACATGCAGCGACCGGATCTGATGTGGCTTACGTTCGGCGCCCTGATGCTGTTCACGGCGCTGATTTTCGTGCTGTACAACATATTTGCCCTGCCTAAGCACAAGGCCGAGGCACTGACACCTTGAAGAACCGGAGATCACGTTGAAATATCGAATCCTGATGGCAGCCGCCCTGCTGCTGACCGCTTGCGGATCACCTGCCGATGTCACACCGCCGGGCGGGCCGGGGGCCCAGGATGTCTCGGCGGAACAGATCGCCCGGGACGTTCTGATCATAGACACCCATGTTGATGTTCCCTATCGCCTGAGGGAAAGTCCCGACGATATTTCGGAGCGGACCGAGGGCGGCCACTTCGATTTTCCCCGTGCCGTGGAAGGGGGTCTGAACGCGCCGTTCATGTCGATCTATGTACCCTCGAAGTACGAAGACAACGGCGCCAGGGCGGTGGCGGACGAGCTCATCGACCTGGTGGAGCAATTCCAGAACGACTGGCCGGACAAGTTTGCCGTGGCGACTTCCCCGGACCAGTTGCTGGAACACAAGGACAAGGGACTGATCTCCCTGCCCATGGGGATGGAGAACGCCTCCCCCATGGAAGGGGACCTGAAGAACCTGCACCACTTCTTTGATCGGGGTATCCGGTACATCACCCTGACCCACGACAGGTGCAACCATATCGGCGATTCTTCTTACGATAAGGAGCGGATCTGGCACGGTCTCAGCCCGTTCGGTGAAGAGCTTGTGCAGGAGATGAACCGGATCGGGATGATGGTGGACATCACCCACGTATCCGACGAGACCTTTTACGCCGTGATGGAGATCAGCAAGGCTCCGGTCATCGCATCCCACTCCTCCTGCCGGGAATTCACACCGGATTTTGAACGCAACATGAACGACGACATGATCCTCAAGCTGGCGGGCGGCGGCGGCGTGATCATGATCAACTTCGGATCCGCATTTCTGGACGGCGCCGCCCAGAAACAGACCTGGGGGTACTGGGACGCCTGGAAGGAATACTCGGAGGCCAACGGCGGTGAGATGAAGCATGGCGGCATGGACGGCTTCAAGGAACAGTACTGGACAGAACACGAGAAGATCACCGGGGACGTGGGAACGATCGCCGATCATATAGACCACGTCGTCGCCCTGGTCGGGATAGACCATGTGGGCATCGGATCCGATTTTGACGGCATCGGCACCCTCCCCAAGGGTATGGAGAACGTTACCGGGTATCCCAACCTGGTCCGCGAACTCCTTTCCCGGGACTATTCTCGTGAAGAGATCGAGAAGGTCCTTTCGGGAAACATCCTCAGGGTATGGCGGCAGGTGGAACAGATTTCCGGGGAAATCCGGACCGGAGAACAGTCTTGATCAAACTCATAAAGGTCGTGGATACCGATGGCATGGCGGTGCACTTCAACCCGGAACATGTCACCCATGTGCAACCGGCGTCGAACGATACGTCCGTCATCACCTTCACCCACGGGGAAAAGGTCGAGGTCAAGCTCCACGTCGACGACGTGGCCAGCCGCATCACCCGCGCCTGACGGGGACAGCAACCGAAACCCGGGTTTCGGTGACAGCATTACAGTTTTGCGGAAACGGATAGGTGTCCCTGAAACTAGGGTTTCGGTTGCTGTCCCCGAATCTTTTTGAAGCCGTACTCTACCGAGCGGGAGAGGTCGTGGAGGGCGCGGGTCTCCCCGGTGCGGACGTACCCTACCGCCTCGTACGCCCGATGTGCCGCCTCGAACCGGGTGTCGGACCAGCAGATCAGCCGGAGGATACCGAGTTCGGCGGCGTATGCCTCCGGGTATTCGATCAGTTTCCGGCCCAGCCCTTTTCCTCGCCGGGAGACGGCCAGGTAGACCTTCTTGACCTCCAGAACCTTCTCGCCGGCGCTGTCCGGGAACACCCGGCAGGCGGTGCAGCCGACTACCCTGCCCTGATCCTCCAGCACCCAGAACCGCGTATGGGACCGGGCCGGGGCCAGCAGGCCCGCCTCTTCCCGCTCCACGTCCATGACGCAGCCCGGGTACTCCAGGAACGCGGCGGTGATCAGCCGGATGATCGCCGGGGAATCCCCGGGCACCGCATCCCGTAGTCGGATCGAATCACTCATCGGTTTCATCATATGATGGACCGCATGGAACCGTCACTGAAACAACTCCAGGTTCTTGCGGACCGCTACGGCGTAGCCACCGTCTACCGGGACGGGCTGGGCAGGGAATGCCGGCCCGGGCCTGAAGCTGTCGCGGAGATCCTGAAGGCGCTGGGGTGTCCCATGGACTCCCCCATCGAAGCGGTCGAGACCCGGGCGTTGCCTCCGGCAGTGGTTCGGTTCGGCGACGGGACGTCACTGGTGGAGCTTGATCCGCGGGTCGGCCATTCTTTCGCAGCCGACCTGGAACTCGAGGACGGCCGCAGCCGTGCCCTCCCTGCCGGCGATGGCGCCATCCAGATCCCTGACGGTCTGCCCCACGGAATCCACACACTGAACCTTGAGTTCGGATCGGTCCGCGAGAGCTGCCTGCTCCTGTGTGCCCCGGCCACGGTCTACCCGCCGGAGCGACTGTTCCCCGATCGCGCCTGGGGACTGTTCCTGCCGCTGTACGCGGCCCGGTCCGGGCCGGACAGCGGGGTCGGCGATCTCGGCGACCTGGAACGGCTCATGGACTGGACCGGCTCCCTTGGCGGTTCCCTGGTCGGCGTCCTGCCGATGAACGCGGCGTTCCTGGACCGGCCTTACGCTCCCAGCCCGTTCACACCAGCCAGCCGGCTGTTCTGGAACGAGCTGTTCCTGGACGTTGAAGGCGTCGGCGGGGCGGGAGCGGCAGACACCGTCGATTACCGCACCGTCATGGCAGCGAAACGAAAGGTGCTGGAGGCTGCCGCCGCCGGCTCACGGGAGTACCGCGGGCTGGTGGAGGAGGATCCCTACCTCCTGCCGTACGCCCGGTTCCGTGCCGAAACCGAACGCCACGGCACCGGCTGGAAGATCTGGCCGGAGGGCCCGCGGTCCGGAGAACTGACGGTAGCCGACACAGACCCGGCTGTGCAGTACCACCTGTACGTCCAGTGGCTGTTCCATGACCGGCTCGGGAAGATCGTGTCCCAGGAAAAGCCGGGCCGGGAGCTCTACTCCGACCTCCCCCTGGGGGTCCACCCGGACAGCTTCGACACCTGGGCCCATCCCGCACTTTTCGCTTCAGGGGTCACCGTCGGCGCACCGCCGGACGTCATGTTCTCCAACGGGCAGAACTGGGGGTTCCCGCCCCTCCTCCCGGAGGCCAACCGGGCCGAAGGTTATCGCTATGTCACACAAACGATCCGACGCCAGGCCCGCTTTGCCTCCATGCTGCGCATCGACCACGTCATGGGGCTGCACCGCCAGTTCTGGATCCCCGAAGGCGGAGACCCGTCGGAGGGCACCTACGTCACCTTCCCGGCCGATGAACAGTACGCCATCCTGGCCATGGAATCCCACCGCAACCGCTGCGCCGTGGCCGGCGAGGACCTTGGCGTCGTGCCGGACGGTGTTCGGGAAGCGATGGCCAGGCACAGGATCCAGCGGCTTTACGTCGGCCAGTTCCGGCATCCGCCGTCATCGCCGTCCCAGGAAATGGTTGCGGCGCTGAATACCCATGATCTTCGCCCGTTTGCCGGGTTCCTGGAAGGGCTGGACATCGACGACAGGCTGCAGCACGGGTTCATGGCGCCTGACGCGGAAGATGCGGCCCGAGCCCAGCGCACCGAATCGTTCCGCCTCGCAGCCGCCGCCCTGGTGGAGGCCGGATTCCTGCGGCACGGCAATCCAGAACCTGCGGTCCTACTGGACGCCTGGCTGCAATGGCTGGGGGCAGGCCCGGCCCGGCTTGTCCTGGTGAACGCCGAGGACCTGTGGCTGGAGACCCGGGCCCACAACGTGCCGGGCACCAGGGACGATCGGCCGAACTGGGTCGGGAGATCTTCGCAGTCCCTGTTAGATATGGAACAATCAGACCGGATCACCGCCATGCTGCAGCGGCTCACTGCCGCCCGGCAACCGGTGAAGGAGAAGCGATGACCCGGGATGACCTGGCGCGACTGCAGGACGGCCGTCACGACACACTGTACGAACATCTGGGCGCCCATGTCGCCACCCGGGACGGCGTCGACGGCGTACAGTTCGCGGTCTGGGCCCCTGCCGCCGAAACCGTGGCGGTCATCGGTGATTTCAACAGTTGGGACCCGGCGGCGGCCCCGATGGAGCGGCGCAAGGATACCGGTTTGTGGGAACGGTTCATCCCGGAGGCCACAACCGGATCGATGTACAAGTTCCACGTTGTGTCCCGCTACCAAGGCCATACCGCCGACAAGTCCGACCCGTTCGGGTTCCACCACGAAACCCCGTCTCGCACCGCTTCGGTGGTCTGCTCTCTCGAATACGACTGGAACGACCGGGAATGGATGGAAGCCCGAACCGCCGGCCTGGACAGGCCGATGTCCACCTACGAGGTCCATCTCGGGTCCTGGATGCGGGACGAGGACGGCAACCATCTCGGGTACCGGGAAGCGGCCAAACGGCTGGCGCAGTACGCCCGGGAGACCGGGTTCACCCATGTGGAACTGTTGCCGGTGATGGAACACCCGTTCTACGGATCCTGGGGATATCAGGTCACCGGCTACTTCGCCCCGTCCAGCCGGTTCGGATCGCCCTCGGACTTCATGGCCCTGGTGGACGAGCTGCATCAGGCCGGCATCGGCGTAATCCTGGACTGGGTGCCGTCCCACTTCCCGTCGGACGGTCACGGCCTGGCGTTTTTCGACGGCACCCACCTGTTCGAACACGCCGATCCCCGGCAGGGGTTCCACCCGGACTGGAAAACGTACATCTACAACTACGGCTCGGGATGGGTGCGCAGTTTCCTGATCAGCAGCGCCCTGTTCTGGCTGGACTATTTCCACGTGGACGGGCTGCGTGTGGACGCGGTCGCCTCCATGCTCTACCTGGACTATTCGAGAGATGAGGGTCAGTGGGTGCCGAACCGGCACGGAGGCAGAGAGAACCTGGAGGCTGTGCAATTCCTGAAGGACGTCAACACCGCCGCCTACGGCAGGTTCCCCGGCGTGCACATGATCGCCGAGGAATCGACGTCCTGGCCGATGGTCACCCAGCCGGTGGAATCCGGCGGACTCGGCTTCGGACTGAAATGGGATATGGGCTGGATGAACGACACCCTGGAGTACATGGCCATGGATCCCGTCCACCGGCGGTTCCATCACAGCAAGCTGACCTTCCGGATGATGTACGCCTGGTCCGAGAATTTTACCCTGTCCCTTTCCCACGACGAAGTGGTCCACGGCAAACGGTCCCTTCTGGACAAGATGCCGGGCAACCGGGAGGAAAAGGCGGCCAACCTGCGCCTGCTGTTCGGCTACATGTTCGCCATGCCGGGGAAGAAGCTGCTGTTCATGGGCTGCGAATTCGGCCAGTGGAAGGAGTGGAACCACGATGCCGCCCTTGACTGGGAGCTGCTGGACGATCCGCTCCATGCAGGGATCCGGAACTGGTACATGGACCTGAACCGGTTGTATGCCGCCGAGCCGGTTCTACATCGCGGCGAGTCGGATCCTGGGCGTTTCCGTTGGATCGACTGTAACGATGAGGAACAGTCCGTGCTGACCCTGCTGCGCTCCGGCGGTGACGGGGAATCGCCGGTGCTGGTTGCATTGAACTTCACCCCGGTGATCCGCCGGGACTACCGGGTAGGCGTCCCCCTGGCCGGTGGCTGGCGCGAGACGCTGAACAGTGACGCAGAAACGTACGGCGGAAGCGGCGAGGGCAACCTGGGGCTGGTGACGGCGGAGGACTCGCCGCACAACGATATGGAGCAGTCGGTGCTCCTGACCCTTCCCCCGATGTCCGCCCTGTTTTTCAAACATCAGGAGAGCTGAGTTGTCCAAACCAGATCGCTGCATCTGTATCCACGGTCACTTCTACCAGCCTCCCAGGGAAAATCCCTGGACCGGCCGGGTGGAAGCCCAGCCTTCGGCGGCTCCGTTCCATGACTGGAACGCCCGGATCACCGACGAGTGCTACCGGCCCAACGGGGAATCGAGGATTCTTGACGATGAAGACCAGGTGGAGGCGGTTGTAAACAATTACGCCTCCATCAGCTTCAACTTCGGGCCGACCCTGCTGGCCTGGCTGGAAGCCCACGCGCCGATGGCGTACGCCAGGATCCTCCTGGCGGACCGGGACAGTGCAGCCCTGTTCGGCGACCACGGGTCGGCCCTGGCCCAGGCTTACAGCCACATGATCATGCCCCTGGCCGATGACCGGGACCTGCGCACCCAGGTCCTTTGGGGGATGGAGGACTTCCGCCACCGGTTCGGCCGTGAGCCGGAGGGGATGTGGCTTCCGGAAACCGCCGTGGACATCCCGACCCTGGAGGAGATGGCCGGGGCCGGCATCTTGTTCACCATCCTGGAGCCGGGTCAGGCCTCCCGCTTCCGGGAGATCGGACAGGAGGAGTGGCAAGAGGTCGCCGAGGGCGGCATCGATCCAAGCCGCCCCTATACCGTGCACCTGCCGTCGGGACGCTCCATGGCGCTGTTCTTCTACGACGGCCCGATCTCCCGGGGAGTCGCCTTCGAAAACCTGCTTGACGACGGGACGGTTTTCGCCGAACGGCTGATGAGCGGATTTGACGACAGTCGCAACCGGGCCCAACTGGCGCACATCGCCACCGACGGCGAATCCTACGGCCACCACCACCGCCATGGCGACATGGCCCTGGCCTTCGCCCTCCGGCGCATCAGGCGGGACAAGGAGGCCAGGACCGTCAACTACGGCCAGTACCTTGAGCTTCATCCGCCGGACCACGAGGTGGAGATCCATGAGAACACCGCATGGAGTTGTGCCCATGGAATCGAACGCTGGCGTTCGGACTGCGGCTGCGAGACCGGGCTGAACCAGGACTGGAACCAGGCCTGGCGGGAACCTCTGCGGAAAGCGCTCGACCGCTTGAGGGACCGTCTCCGGCTGCCGTTCGAGGCTGCCGGCGCCGCCCTGTACCACGACCCATGGCTGGCCCGTGAAGATTACATCCGGGTCATCCTGGCGCCGGGCAAGGATTCGGAAGACCGGTTCCTGGCACAGCACGCCTCGGCGTTCCTGGATGAGGATCGGCGGAGCCGGGCGCTGGACCTGATGGAGCTACAGCACCACGCCATGTTGATGTTCACGTCCTGCGGCTGGTTCTTCGATGATCTGGCCGGCCTGGAAGGCGTACAGATCCTGCGCTATGCAGGCCGGGCGATCCAGCTGGCCGAGCATCTGTTCGGAGACGATTTTACCGAGCCGTTCCTTGTGGACCTGGAACCGGCGGTGAGCAACGACCCGGTCAACGGCAACGGCAGACAGCTGTTCGAGAGGGAAGTCGCCCCTCTCAGCTCTCGTTGACCGTCGGCTGCACCGGCTCGGCGTAGATGACCCTGGGCGCTTCCGGAACGATCAGCCACGCCACCAGGTAGGCCAGGATACCGGGGACCACCCCGGTCATCGCCGTGCCGAACACCCAGGCCAGTCGGATCAGCACCGGATCCAGTTGGAAGTACTCACCGATGCCGCCGCAGACCCCGGACAGCTTGCGATCATCCAGGCTGCGGGTCAGTTTTCGTCCTCTCAGATCCATTGCGAGTCTCCCCTGGGGGATACCGTTCCCCTGCCCTGTGTAACGGCCTGGATTGCCCCCGGTTCCAACTTTTTTCCCGAATTGAGAAATTCGGCCCGATCGGCTTGCTTTTCCGGGTTTCCGGGCCGAACTTTCTCTTTACTATGGCACTTTACGGAGATTTCAGATCATTCCCGGTCACCGACCTGCTTCAGTGGGTCGAGAGCTCGCGGAAAACCGGCGTTATCGAAATCGAGCAGCGCCACATCAAGAAGGCGATCGTCTGCCGTGAAGGGCGGATCGTCGCCTGCACTTCCGACGACCCTTCCACCCGCCTGGGCCAATCGCTCCTGGCCCAGCGCAAGATCACCGAATCCCAGCTTCAGGACGCACTGGCGGTCCACGAGGCCAGCGGCAAGATCCTGGGCGAGGTCCTGGTGGAATCCGGCATGGTCACCCTGGAAGTGGTGGTGGAACATGTGGCCGCCAAGGCGGAAGAGGCGATCTACGGCCTGTTCGACCAGGAGGACGCCTTTTTCCGTTTCGACGAAAACGGCGAGGAGCCGGTTTACCTGGTAGCGGTGGACCTGAACGTCCAGGAAATCCTGCTGAAAGGCCTGAAGCGTTACGACGAGATGAACCAGATGCGGGAGGTGTTCACCGATCCTGGAGTCATCCTCGCCCGCACCATGAAGGACCTGCCTGCCGGAGTCTCCGGCAGCCGGGCTTCCCTGAGGCTGCTCCAGGCGGTGGATGGCGAACGCACTCTGGAAGAAATACTGCTGCACACCCGGGGCTCCGAGTATCTGGTCACCCGGTTCCTGTTCCAGCTCTTCCGGAGCAACCTGCTGGAGATCCGCGGGATGCGCCCAGTGGCGCCCCTGGTCCCCTCGGATCAGCCGCAAAACGATTCGCGTAGCGAGACCGGTAGCGGAGTGTCCGGTGAGATCGAGCTGGCCGGCCAACTGATGGAACGAGGTGAGCACGACGCCGCCATCGCAGTGCTGGAGGCGACCAGCCGGGCCTGGCCCGGAGCGCCGACGGTCCGCCAGATGATCAGCCGGGCCGAAGCGGAGTACTTCGAAAAGATCAGCCAGCTTATACCTTCGTCTGCAGTCCCGATCATGGACACCGAACTGAACGAGTTGGCCTGCGAGTCCCTCTCCCCCGGTGAGGCCTACCTGACGACCCTGATCGACGGTGTGGCCGAAATCAAGTCGATCCAGTGGATCGCTCCCATGCGTGCCCTGGACGTTCTGCGGAACCTGCAACGGCTACTGGACCGGGGCATGATCCGGCTGGTGGACCGGCAGCCCCTTGACCCGGCGGCCTCTCTCCCCGAGGATGACACCCGGGGAGGCGTCCATGGCGGGGAAAGGTAGACCGTACCGAACCTATCCATTTGAGGGGTTTGAGATCCTGGTAGGGAAAGGTGCCTCCGAAAACGACGTGCTGTCGTTCCAGGTGGCCGAGCCCCGGGATTTCTGGCTTCACGCCGCCGGCTACGCCGGCAGTCACGTGGTGATCCGCAACCCCGACCTCCTTGAGGATCCGCCGGCCGGTATCCTGGCACAGGCGGCCCGCCTGGCGGCCTGGCACTCCAAGGCCCGGGGCAGCCGGGGCAAGGTTGAGATTCACTGGTGCCGGGCAGCAGACCTGAGAAAGCCCGGCAGGTTTCCCGCAGGGAAGGTGCTGCTGAAACGCTGGGAAACGATCCGGGTCTATGCACTCCCGCCCATTGACGAGGAAACCTGATCTACAATACCGGTTCTCAACGAGGAGGTGGACCGCCATGACTGACGAAGCGAACCGCGAACAACCCGAGATGGCCCCCTACGTCATCGAGCCGGCCAGATCAGGCCGCTCCAAGTGCAAAACCTGCCGACGGGCGATCCAGAAAGGTCACACGCGGATCGGGATCCTGATTGTCGGACCGTTCGGTCCCGGCTACCTGTGGCACCACATGAACTGCGCCGCCCGTCGTCAGCTGGCCAAGGTGGAAGAAGCCTACGCATCGAAAGTATGGGCAGATGGCGTGGACGTCCCGCCTATCGAAAAGCTCAGACTCCTGGCTGAGAAGGCGGAGCAGGACAAGGCGGAACGCAAGACTTCGCCCCACACCGAGAAGGCTCCTACCGGGCGTGCGAAGTGCAAGCACTGCGGTGACCCGATCGCCAAGGACACCTACCGGGTCATCCTGCTCCGGGGTGTGGAGTTTGCCGGGCAGGTCCGCAGCGGTCCGATCAATGTCCACCCGGGTTGCGTTGTGCGGGAACTCATGGCGGAGGACTGCACCACCGAGCCGGAAGGGTTCGAGGATGCCCTGCGAACCAACAGCACCGGTGTTGCGCCTGAAGATGTGGACCGTGTCCTGGCGGAGATCGGTCCTATTCCCGGCTAGCGCCTTCGCCCAGTTTCCCCTGGGCGTGGCGGTCCAGAATCTCCCGCAGAGCTTCCTGGGGCAGCGCCCCCGGGATCTGTCCGATCGGTTCGCCGGCGGTGTAGAACAGCAACGTCGGTATCGACTGGATCCCGAACCGTCCGGCCACTTCCGGATTCTCGTCCACGTTGACCTTGAGGATCCGAACCTTGTCCCGGTAATCGGGAGCCACCTCGTCCAGGGTCTTCCCCATGGTCCGGCAGGGCGCGCACCATGGCGCCCAGAAATCCACCATCACCGGGATGCCGGCCTGGGTGATGTCACTGTCGAAGGTTGCATCGGTGGTATGGATAATAGCTTCGCTCATGGTTTCGTCCTCCATCTGACTTCTTGGATGCCCGCCCCGCTGCTTAAGTCACAAACATAAAAAAAGGCCGCCAAACGGCGGCCTTTTTCAAAGCTGGTAGCAGGGACGAAGACTCAGACGTCCAGCTTCTCCTGCTGCTCTTTAACCGCCGCCGCGGACGCCTGCAACATCGCGGTCTCCTTGTCGTTCAGCTTGACCTCGTAGACCTTTTCCACGCCTGCAGCCCCCAGCATCACCGGGACACCGACGAACGTTCCGTTGACACCGTACTCGCCTTCCATGTAGGTGGCGCAAGGCAGGATCTTTTTCTTGTCGTGGAGGATCGATTCCACCATCTCCACCGCCGCTGCGGCGGGAGCGTAGTACGCCGATCCGGTCTTGAGGAGGGCGACGATCTCGCCGCCACCTTTGGCGGTCCGTTCCACCAGGGCGTCGATGCGGTCCTGGGGGATCAGTTCGGGGAGCGGGATGCCGCCGACAGTTGCCAGTCGGGGCAGCGGCACCATGGCGTCGCCGTGGCCGCCCAGCACCAGGGCCGAGATCGATTCCACCGAAACTCCCAGCTCCATGGCGATGAAGGAACGGAAACGGGCGGTGTCCAGGATGCCGGCCATTCCGACAACCTTCTCCCGAGGGAGTCCGCTGACAGCCTTGGCCACATAGCACATGACATCCAGCGGGTTGCTCACCAGCACCAGGATGGCGTTGGGGGAATGCTTCATCACACCTTCGGTGCAGGCCTTGACGATTCCGGCGTTCTTGTTCTGAAGGTCGTCGCGGCTCATACCCGGCTTGCGTGCCAGCCCGGCCGTGATCACCACCACGTCGGAGCCGGCGGTGTCGGCGTAATCGTTGGTCCCTTTCACCATGGAGTCGTAACCCTGCACCGGAGAGGCCTCGAACATGTCCAGGCTCTTGCCCTGGGGCATACCCTCGACGATATCCAGGAGCATGACATCTCCCAGTTCCTTCATGGCGCAACCCATGGCGACGTGCTCGCCTACGTGTCCGCCTCCGATGACCGTGATCTTCTTTCTCATGGTGTCTCTCCCGGCCCGGCTTCGTCCGGGCGATCAAGAATAGGCTGGAAAAATGGCAGAATTGCAGCCTAGCACCGGCCTCTAAAAGGGTCAACGCAGCATCAGGAGAGAAATGGGGACAGATCTATTTTCAGTACTGCACCAGGGATCCTTCCTGCTTCGCCTTCCGGATGGCGATTCGGGAAAGGAACAGGCCGGCAGGGAGCAAGACGGCGGTCAGCACCGCCAGGGCAGCCAGGTCCGACTGGAGTTCGGCGAACCCCTTGCCCTGGAGCAGGGCGCCACGGACAACCCTCAGCGACCAGGTGATCGGAAGGTAGTCGGATACTCCCTGAAGGAACGCCGGCAGCTGTTCCGCCGGGAAGAACACGGTGCCGAAGAACGTGGTCATGCCGCTGAGGAAGAAGTTGATCGGATCCCCGCGCTTGAAATACAGGATGAACGAGGCGGACAGCATCCCCAGGCCGACGGAAGACAGCAGGGTGAGCACGATCCCCAGAAGGAGAACCGGGAAGTTTTCCAGATGGAAACTGATCCCGAATATCAGCCAGGCCCCACCCAGGTACAGCAGCACCCTGAAACCGGCGTAAGTGAAGTCCCATGCCGCCGAGGAGAAAATGACCAGGCCGGTGCTGGTAGGCGAAACCAGCATCGCCTCCAGGGTGCCCATCATCTGTTCGCTGCGGACCTTGGCGGAAAAGGCGTACAGGGCGGTGGAGAAGTAGTACTGGAACGCCAGGCCCAACAGCATCCACTCGAACGGGTTCATCCCGTCCAGACCCTTGGCGTTGGGATCGATCATCCTTGTCAGGAAGAAGAACGCCCCCAGGGAGAGGAACATCCCGCCGATCTGGAGGAGGAACGCCAGGCGGTAGGAGACCTGCTGCTGGAAATCCCGGACGATGAACGCCCACAGCTTGGCGGCGACCCGGATCATTCCGCCTCCAGGATCCGGGCGAACGCCCCTTCAAGATCGGCATCCACCTGGGTGCAGCCCCGGATGGTCACACCCTGCTCCAGCAGGTACGCCAGCATCGGGTTGAGACCGTCATCGCCGCTTAGACCGATCCGGATCCGGCGGCCGTCTTCCCAGGCCCGGTCGGAAAGGACGTTGAACCGGCCCCCCGCCTCCGCCGGCCAGCGGTCCAGTTCCAGCTCATAGTTCCGCGTGTCCAGGCCCCAGCGCCGGACCTCCTCCACTGTTCCGACCTGCCGGACCTTGCCCTTCATCAGGACGGCGATCCGGCTGCACAGCAACTCCGCCTCGTGGAGGTTGTGAGTCGCCAGGACGATGGTCTTGCGGTCCCTCCCGGACAGTTCGTCCTGGATAAACCGCCTCAGGGACAGGGCCGCCGCCGGATCCAGGGACCGGGTCGGCTCATCCATGAGCAGGATCGGCGGGTCGTGAAGCATGGCCCGGGCGATAGACATGCGCTGCTTCATGCCGGAGGAGTAGTCAGCGAACGGGCGGTCCGCAGCATCGTCCATATCCACTTTCTGGAGAAGCTCGGCTATGCGGCCGTCCCGGCGCTCTCTGGGCACTTCATACAGTGTGGAGAAGAAATTCATGTTCTGCCGGCCGCTGAGCCGCCAGTAGAACGAACGCTCGTCGGAATGCACCAGCCCGATCAGCGGCTTGACCTCCTGTTCCCGGGAGGTAGGGTGCCCGCCGATGGTGGCGGAGCCTTCATCAGGCAGCACCAGACAGGACAGGATCTTGAGGAGGGTGGTCTTCCCCGCCCCGTTCGGCCCCAGGAGGCCGAAGATCTCCCCTTCCCGGATGGTCAGGTCGACCCCCCGCAGCGCTTCCACCACCTCCGCCTTCCGGAAGGGTTGGAAGAGGAGCTCACGGATCGACCGCTTCCGGGTGAACCGCTTCTCCAGCCGTCGTGCCTCCACGGCGTGTCCCAAGGGCCTGATCCTCCAAGGGTTAGACTCGGGAGCGAGCGGAATTCTACCACGCTCCCGGACCCCCTTTCCCAACGAATCCTGTATGCAATAATGAAAGGTCACACGCCTTCCGCCTCATTCATGGAGAGTCCGATGCCCGAACCGACCAGCCTGAACCCTGCCCTGACCGTTCTTGCCGAAGACGAAACGATGTTCCGCGACGCCGTACGGGACTTTGCCGAATCGGAAATCCGACCCAGGGTCGGCGAGATGGATAAGAACGGCCGCTATGATCCGGACCTTCTGAAGTCGCTGTTCGACATGGGGCTGATGGGTGTGGACATCCCGGAGGAACTGGGTGGATCCGGAGGAACCTTCTTCCAGTCGATCCTGGCAGTGGAGGAAGTCTCAAGGGTGGACGCCGCCGTCGGCGTCATGGTGGACGTGCAGAACACCCTGTTCAACAACGCCATCGCCCGCTGGGGAACCGAGGACCAGAAGAAAGAGTTTCTCAGTCGCGTCGCCACCGATACCGTCGGCGCCTACGCCCTGTCCGAAGCCGGTTCCGGCTCCGACGCCTTCGCCCTCAAGCTCAAGGCGGAGCAGGACGGTGAGCAGTGGGTTCTGAACGGCAGCAAACTCTGGATCACCAACGCCGGCGAGGCCGACCTGTTCCTGACCTTCGCCACCATCGACACCGCCAAAGGGTACAAAGGGATCACCGCCTTTATCGTGGACCGCAACGACCCCGGCTTCACCGTGGGCAAGCGGGAATCCAAACTGGGGATCAAGGCTTCCAGTACCTGCGAACTGGTGTATGACAACTGCCGCATCCCGGCGGATCGGGTCATCGGAGAAGTCGGCAAGGGATACAAGATCGCCATCGAGACCTTGAACGAGGGCCGTATCGGCATCGGCGCCCAGATGGTCGGGGTCGGCCAGGGAGCCCTGGAAGCAGCCTGCCGTTACACCAAGGAGCGGGAACAGTTCGGTAAACCGATCGCATCGTTCCAGGCTGTCCAGCACCAGCTCGCCAGGTCCGCCATCGAGCTTGAAGCATCCCGTCTCCTGGTCTACAACGCCGCCAGGCTGAGAGACGCCGGCCTGCCGTTCACGAAGGAGGCGGCCATGGCGAAGATCTATTCGAGCGAGGCGACGGAACATATCACCTCCGCCGCAGTGGAACTGTTCGGTGGATACGGCTACACCTCCGAGTATCCGGTAGAAAAATTCTACCGGGACGCCAAGATCGGAAAGATCTATGAAGGGACCTCCTTCATGCAGTTGAATACGATCGCCAAGATCATCCTGGCCGATTAGGCCCGCACGGAGAACCGAGATGAACGACCGATTCTTGCGAGCCTGCCGTGGGGAGAAGCTGGACCGGCCGCCGATCTGGATCATGCGCCAGGCCGGCCGCTACCTGCCGGAGTACCGGGCCATCCGGAAGGAGATGGACTTCGTAACACTCTGCAAAACGCCTGAGAAGGCGGCGGAGGTCACCATTCAGCCGATCGACCGCCTGGGTGTGGACGCGGCGATCCTGTTCTCCGACATCCTCGTCCCTGTGGAACCGATGGGGTTCAACATCTCCTTCAACCCCGGCCCGGTGCTGGACCACGCCGTGCGGACCATGCAGGACGTGGACAACATCCGGATCACCGATCCGGAAGAGACGGTGCCTTACGTTTACGAGGCGATCCGCATCCTGCGCCGGGAGCTTGAAGGGAGGGTGCCGCTCATCGGGTTCGCCGCCGCGCCGTTCACTCTGGCGACCTACATGGTGGAAGGCAAGGGCTCCAAGAATTTCAGCAAGGTCAAGGGCCTGCTGTTCTCCGAACCGGCCACCGCCCACGCCCTGCTTGAAAAAATTACCGTGGCCACCGAGAAGTACCTGCTGGCACAGATCCGGGCCGGGGCCCAGGCGGTGCAACTGTTCGACAGCTGGGCCGGCCTGCTCTCCGCCGAAGACTTCCGGGAGTTCGGCATGCCGTACGCCCGCCGGATCCTGGACACCTTGAAAGACGCAGGAGTTCCCCGGATCTATTTCGCCCTGAACAACGCCCACCTCCTGGACGAGATCAAGGACTGTGGAGCGGATGTGGTCGGCATGGACTGGCGCATGAACCTGGCCGAGGCCAACCAACGCCTGGACGGCCGCTACCCGCTGCAGGGCAACCTGGATCCGACGGTGCTCCTGTCCGGTTCTCCCGAGACGATCCGGGAACGAGCCCGCAGGGTGGTGGCCGCAGGGAAAGAGCTGCCCGGCCACATCTTCAACCTGGGCCACGGCATCCTTCCGGAAACCCCGGTAGAGCATGCCCAGGCGCTGGTACAGGCGGTCCAGGAGGTCACTTCGTGAGCAGTGCCCTGGAGCTACTCAAAAAATACAACCGGCCCGGCCCGCGTTACACCTCGTACCCAACCGCGGTGGAGTTCAACGAGGAGTACGATCACGGCGCGTATGTGGAATCGCTGAAGAAGATCAACGCCAGGGCGGACGAGCCGTTGTCGCTCTATATCCATCTGCCGTTTTGTGAAGAGCGCTGCAGCTTCTGCGGCTGCAACGTGGTGATCACCAGGAAGCGCGAGGTCTCCCACAAATACCTGGATTACCTCCATCGGGAAATCGACATGCTTGCCGAACACCTCCCGGACCGGCGCCGGGTCAGCCAGTACCACTGGGGCGGCGGTACTCCGACCTATCAGAACACCACTGAAATGCGCGCCCTTCAGAACAAGATCACCGAACATTTCACCATCGACCCCGACGCCGAGGTCGCCATCGAAGTCGATCCCAGGGTCACGTCCAGGGAACAGGCCGACCTGCTGAAAGAGATGGGGTTCAACCGCATCTCCATGGGTGTCCAGGATTTCACTCCTCGGGTGCAGGAGGCGATCAACCGCAATCAGACCGAGAAGGAAACCCGGGAGCTGTACGACTACTGCCGCAAGGTCGGCTTCGAGTCCATCAACCTGGACCTGATCTACGGACTGCCCCTCCAGAACCCTGCCGCCTTCAGCAGCAACATGGACATCATGCTGGACCTGAGGCCGGACCGGGTGGCGGTTTACTCCTACGCCTACGTGCCCTGGGTCAAGGCGAACCAGAAGAAGATCAACACCGACGAACTCCCCTCCCCGGAGGTCAAGCTGGAGCTGTTCTGCATCGCCCGGGAGCGGTTCCTGGAGGCGGGCTACGCCCAGATCGGCATGGACCACTTCGCCCTTCCCGGCGATGACCTGGCAAACGCCGCCGCCCGGAAGCGGCTGCACCGCAATTTCATGGGCTATACCGTGAAAATGGGTTCGGACATGGTCGGGGTCGGAACATCGGCCATCGGCGATGTCGGTGGCGCCTTCGCGCAGAACGTCAAGAAGCTGTCCACGTACTACGAGGCCCTTGACGCCGGGAAGTTCCCGGTTGAGCGCGGCTATGTGCTGAACGACGACGACCACATCCGCCGGGAGGTCATCACCCGCCTGATGTCCAACCTGTACCTCAGGATCCCCGAGATCGAGGATCGCTTCGGCATCGAATTCAAAAAGTATTTCGAACCGGAACTGGCCGAGCTGGCCGGCGCCGACGGGCCGGTGGATCACGGCTTCCTGACCATCGCCGACGATCACCTGGCGGTTCACGGCGACGGCTGCCTGTTCATCCGGAACATCTGCATGGTGTTCGACGCGTACATGAAGGACAAGCGCGACGATACCCCGATGTTCTCCCAGACCGTGTGACATGCCGAAAACCGTTGCAGTCATAGGCGGAGGAGTCGCCGGACTGACGGTGGCCTATGAACTGCAACAGTACGCCCGGCACCCGCCGGATGGTGTCCGGGCGATCTGCCTGGAGGCGTCCGACCGGGCAGGCGGCAACATCCGAACCCACAAGGAAGCGGGGTACACCTGCGAGTGGGGCCCCAACGGCTACCTGGACAACGTCCCGGCCACGCCGGCACTGGTGCGGCGGCTCGGTCTGTCCGAACTGCTGCAGCAGGCCGACGAACAGGCGGCGATCCGGTACATCTACCGGGCAGGCGCACTCCGGGAGGCTCCCACCGGCGCCGGCGCATTCCTGAAGTCAGGGATCCTGTCCCCCCTGGGGAAGCTGAGGTTGCTGGGAGAGCCGTTTGCACGGAAACGGCCCGGGTCGGGAGACGAGTCGGTGTACGACTTTGCGGCCCGAAGAATCGGAAGTGAGGCGGCTGAAGTTCTGGTAGGCGCCATGGTCAACGGGGTGTACGCCGGCAACGTCCGGGAGCTCTGCCTGAAATCCACGTTCCCGAAAATGTATGCCATGGAGACCGATCACGGCTCCCTGTTCAAGGCGATGCTTGCGAAGAAGAAGACGAAGTCGGGAAAAAGCGACAACGCCGGGCCGGCAGGGCCAGGTGGCGTCCTGACATCGTTCCGGCCCGGCCTTGAAACATTGATCCAGGGGCTGGTGAAAGCGAACGGCAACGCCCTGCGGCTGAACACCCCTGTGCAGGCGATCTCCGACATGGGCAGCCGGGGATTTCGGGTTCTGCTGGAGTCCGGACCGCCACTGGACGTCCAGGGCGTGGTGCTGGCCTGCCCGGCACGGGCGGCGGAAGCGATGGTCCGGGAGATGGACCCGGTGATGGCCGACGCCATGGGAGCGATCCCGTCCTCTCCCCTGGCGGTAATCCATCTCGGTTACAACCAGGCGGCGCTGGACAGCATGCCCCGCGGCTTCGGATTCCTGGCTCCCCGGGGACAGGGCGTCCGGATACTCGGCTGCCTGTGGTCGTCCAACATATTCCCGGGACGGGCCCCCAAGGGAAAGGTCCTGCTCACCGCCATGATCGGCGGCGCAGAGGATACCGGGGTCATGGATCTGCCGGATGCGAAACTGGTGGAACTGGCTCGCCACGACATCCAGATCACCATGGGGATCGGCGTCGCGCCTGAATTCGTGAAGGTGTTCCGCCATGCCCACGGCATCCCCCAGTACACCCTGGGACACCAGGACCGGCTGCGTATTATCAAGGAACGTCTGGAAAAACATCCCGGCCTGCTGGTTGGAGGGAATTCCTACGGCGGGATCGCCGTTAATCACTGTGTGGAAGAAGCCCCCGGGCTGGCCGACGAACTGGTCCGCCACCTGGAAAGCTGATATCCTCCGCGCTTCGATTTGACGGATAGGGATAGACTCAATGCCATTTCGCGTTCGCAGCTTGATACTTGCGCTGATTGTCTGCCTTGCGGCGGGTAGTGCCGCCGGCGCCGCCATCCGCGGCATCAAGGTGGAGCGTGCCAAGACCCGGGTCGGCCTCGCCAGGGTGGTCCTGAACATCGACCACCTCACCCTGACCGAACAGGGACTGCGCGGCGAGTACGCCATCCGCATCCCACTGGCGCCGTTCATGGACGATTTCGGGACGATCCGGATTCCTGTCACCGACCAGCTCCAGGATGCGGTCGCTCCCGGAAACACGCTCCACGGAACAGCCAGCAGCAGGGAGGACGGCCGCACCCACGAGGTCGCCTGTACCTTCACGGACAGCAAAAAGGTCCGTATCGTGGTCACTACAGCGGACCGTGTACTGTCGTTCGAGGCGCCCTACTCCCTCAGCGACTAGGGGCTATTTCCCAACAAATTAAGGGTTCTCCCTAGGGTTCTGTAACGGCTCCTGAATCAAGAAGAAGAGAATTTGACTACCTACTTTGCTTTGCAAAGTACTTGACAGAGCTAAAACCTGAACGTATCTTGATCTCCATGAGCGATCCTCAGGAAAAACAACCGGCTGAAGTCACCGATATCCACAATCGGGCCATGGAGGACCTGGGTTACATCCGCAAGGCGATGGAAGGCGGCGGCCCATTCACCGCCGTTCCCGGTATGGGGCAGGTCGCCGTCGGGTGTACAGCTGTTCTGGCGGCTGCGGTGGCGTTCCTCCAGCCGGACCGGACTTCCTGGCTTCTGGTCTGGACCGCGGAACTGGGTCTGGCGACGCTGATCGTCATTTCCGCCATGGTCCTGAAGGCGAAACGGATGGGACACCTGCTCACGGCGGCACCGGCCCGGAAGACGTTCTTCGGTATGGCCCCGGCCCTGGCCGCCGGCGCAATCCTCAGCCTGGTGGCGGTGCGCTCAGGCGAACTGGACACACTCCCCGGCACCTGGCTGCTGCTGTACGGAGCCGCCGTCGCCTCCGGCGGCGTATCCTCGGTTCGGATCGTACCGGTGATGGGCGCTTCGTTCATGGTGTGCGGCCTGTTCACCCTGCTGTCACCACCCGGCTTCGCCGACCTGTTCCTGGCGCTGGGCTTCGGTGGGCTCCATATCTTTTTCGGAGCCAGGATTGCGAAACGTCATGGCGGTTGAGAAAAAACACCGATCGACTACGGCGCCGGCTTCCCGGCCTGCGATCCGTTCACGCCTGGTACAGGGGCTGGAAAGGCTGGTCCACGAACGAACCCGGCTGGGCATCGTAAGCTCCCTGGCCGTGGCCGACTCCCTCAGTTTCGCCGAACTGAAGGCGACCCTGGGGATATCCGACGGCAACCTCAGTTCCCACGCCCGCAAGCTGGAAGACGCCGGCTACATCGCGTGCGACAAACAGTTCTCAGGCCGCAAGCCGCTGACGACCTACCGGCTGACGCCGGAGGGCAGACAAGCCCTGGCCCGTTACATCACCCACATGGAAGCGCTGATCGAAACTACGAGGGAATCATGATCAGCTCGGTGCATCTCCATGGCTGACATCCTCAGACGTTACGCCGCGCTTCAGCTCCGGGTGGAGGAGCGGTTGCCGTTGCTGTTCGACCATCTTCCCGGGACCGGGCTGAGGATCGTGGGCGAGCTTTCGAAAAAGGGCGCCACCAGCCCGCCGGCCTGGTACACGCCTCCCGGCACCGAGGGTGAGCGGCCCGGAATTCTCCACATCAACCTGTGCCGGCCGGAGCAGCATTCACGGGAGAAAATGGAAACACTGTTTCTACGGGAAGGTTTGCCCGGCCGCCACCTGCAGACCGTTCTGGCCCGTGAAGCGGACAGCCGCGCCTGCCGGCAGCAGTTCGGCAGCCAGCCGGAATATGTCGCGGCCTGGGTTGAGTACGCCGCCTGCCTGGGCGACCGCCTGGGCCTCAGCAGGTACCTGGCGTGTGACGGCGGCGCCCTCATGGCCATGAGGGAAGCCGCCCGGAAGCTTCTGGGCAGCCGGTTCGACCTCAGGGAGTTCCACCGTCGGGTCCTGTCCAGCGGACCGGTCCCCCTGGAGCTCCTTGCCGCCGATCTGGATTGCTGGGCCAGGGATCAGGATCCGGCCAGGCCTGCCAGCCACGTCTCGAGGCGGGTGATCAACTTCTCGTAGTCGTACTTCCTCTCCGCCCGCTCCCGGGCCGCCCGGGCCATACGCTCACGGCGGGGAGCCTTTTCCAGCAGCCCCCGTATCGCCGTACCCAGGGCCCGAGGCGTACGCTCGGTGAGGATGCCGACTTCCGGCGAAACCACCGACGGCACACCGCCTCCCCTGTACGCCACCGGCACGGTGCCGCCGGCCAGCGCCTCGGCGTAAATGATCCCGAAGTGCTCCATCTTCTCCGGCGCCGCGGTCAGCACCGTGGCTGCGTTGACCAGGTGTGTGCGGTCTTCCGCAGACACAAAGCCGAGGAACCGCCCCCGCCTGCCGATATCCCCTTCAAGCTGCTCCCTGAGATCTCCATCACCGATGAACACGGTGGTAGCCAGATCGTCGTATTCCCGGGAAGCCTCCACCACGTTCTGCGGCCCTTTGGCCCGGGTCAGCGCTCCGGGACAGAGCACGAATGAATCGGGCAGGCCGTACTTCTCCCGGACGCCACCGGTATTCCCCGGGGCGAAGGCGGTGAGATCGACGCCGCAAGGGAGGACCAGGAATTTTCGCTCAGGCAGGTCCACCACCGGCCGGACGAGTGAATCCCGCACGTAGTCGGTGGTGACCAGGATGCCCGACGCCCCCTGGATGGCGTCCTCGATCCGGCTCCATACCCGCTCCTCGAAGCCGCCTTCCTTGCGAGGCTCGATGCCGGTGCCGTGGATGAACAGAACGTACGGCTTTCCAGCGGCCCTGGCAGCTTCCGCCACCGCTACCGAACTGAGGTTGGCGTGGTGGCCGATCAGGATGTCCACCTGGGGGATGATCGGCTGCAGCGCTTTCAGATACGACGGCAGGTAGGCTGTCGCTTCCTCGTACGACATGAGGGAGACCGCCTTCTGACGCCCTTTGGCCGACGGCAGGTACTCGTGAACCGGAACAGTGGCGGTATGGAGCTCCACATCCACGTTGACGGCGCCGGACACGCCGCTCCCCACTCCGGGGTGGATGAACCAGACCTTGTGTCCCCTGGCGGCCAGGTGAGCGGCATGGGCCCGGGCGACCTCGCCGCTTCCACGGCCCTGGTTGAGCAGCACAATAGCGATATTCATGGTTCGATCCTACCTGCGATGCCCTCGATTTCAACCAGAAGGTCCTGGCGGCACAGATCCGCCGGGCAAAGCTCCACGGAAATCAGGTTGGGAAAATGATCCCGAACCTGCTCCAGCACCGGCCCGGCGTCGTCATCCCGGACGACGTAAACCCGCAGCTCGGAATACTTCTCCGGCCCGCCGGCAAGCTCGTCCATATTGGAAAAAGTCTCGCGGCTCTGGGCTTCCACATCCTCAGGGTGCATCGATTCCTCCCCGACAACCGCAGCGGTTCCCGAAACCAGCAACGGCCCCCTGGCCAGCCTTGTGGCCCGGGCGAAGCAGGGGGGCAGGTCCCCGAAATCATCGGAATATTGGTACGCCGGGGTCTGCCGGGGATTTTCCACCGAATCCCCGGACCGGGCCCCGGCCAGGCCCAGGACCACCAGGCCTTCCCCCCGGTGACCGACGCCGGTGGCGGCGGTGATCCGGGAAGCGAACTCCTGTTGGCCGAACCAGGCCTTGAACGCCTTGAACCGTCCCCTGTTGAACGCCTCATACAGCAGGCCGCCGGTCTCCCCCGTTTCCAGGATCCTGGGGACGAAATTCCAGAACCGCACCGGGTGGGGAGTGTCGGTCCGCTCCATGGCCCGTGCGATCCGGAGGTACGCCTCCTCGGAAGCCCGCTCCAGCGAACCGGCGCCGTGGGCTGCCGCCCCGGGAACGAACGCCTCCACCAGGGTGAACCGGTCCGCCAGGGCAGTCCGGAGAGTGCCGCCGTCATCAAAGAACTCCGGCTTGGACATCGGTGCGCCGTCCAGCAGCCGGCCGACCCATGAGGGTGGCGTTTCGGCCTGGACGACCCGGACAGGAAGGCCGGGATAATCACCTTTCCAGGGATCGGTCATCGGATCGTGGTCACTCCATCCATGAATTCCTACAGACATCGTTATTTTGCCACAATTATGTGCAAAATCAGACGGATTCACTCGATATTCCGTCGGCTGGTCGGTGGTAAATTCGTGTCGGAGGATGAACACCATGAGTGACAGCCGCAAACTGAAACCGAACTCACGCCCGATCCACGCCGGCCCGGATCCGGATCCTGTGAACGGCGCCGTCTCAACACCGATCTACCAGACGTCCACGTTCTCGTTCGACTCGACGGACCAGGGCGCCAACCGTTTCGCCGGCACCGAGCAGGGCTATATCTACACCCGGCTGGGGAACCCGACGATCCGGGCCCTGGAGCAGGCGGTGGCTGAACTGGAAGACGGGTATGACGGCCTGGCGACGGCCACCGGGATGGCGGCGATCAGCACCACCTTCCTCTCCCTCCTGAAAACCGGCGACCACATGATCGGCACCGATTCGGTGTATGGCCCGACCCGGATCCTGATGGAATCCCACCTGGACAAATTCGGGATCACGTCGGACTGGGTGTCGACGGACGATCTGGACAATATCCGCAAGGCGATCCGGCCGAACACGAAGATGATCTACATCGAAACGCCGGCCAACCCGACGATCAAGATCACGGACCTTGAAGGGGCCGGCAGGATCGCCCACGAGAACGGCGCCTTCTTTGTCGTGGACAATACGTTCAGCTCACCGCTTCTCCAGAAACCGTTCGAGTACGGCGCCGACGTGGTGCTACACAGCATGACCAAGTACCTCAACGGCCACACCGACGTGGTGGCCGGCATGATCGTTGCGCGGGAACAGGACCTGTACGCCCGGCTGAAGAAAAGTCTCCTCATCCTGGGCGGCACCATGGACCCCCACCAGGCCTGGCTGGTGCTCCGGGGCCTGCGCACACTGGCGATGCGGGTCAACACGGCCCAGACCAACGCCGAACGTCTGGCCACATGGCTGCAGGCCCACCCGGCGATCCAGTGGATCAGTTACCCCGGACTTCCCTCCCACCCGGGCCACGAGCTGATGAAGAAGCAGATGAAAGGCCCCGGCTCCATGATCAGCTTCGGCGTCAAGGGTGACCTTGAAACGGCCAAGGTGGTTATCAACTCAATGAAGCTGGCCACTCTGGCGGTATCCCTGGGCGGCATCGAAACACTCATCGAGCACCCGGCCTCCATGACCCACGCCGGTATGCCCCGGGAAGAACGGGAGGAAGCGGGTATTACCGACGACCTCATCCGGCTGGCCGTCGGCTGCGAGGACTTCGACGATCTCAAGGACGATCTCGAACAGGCCATGGCAAAAGTGAACATCGAGGTCGAGGTCGGCTGAACAACTGCTGATATCATGGCGGGAGCTTCAGGGAGCCCGCCATGCCGGCAAAGCTGCGAATATTCGAAACGGTTCTGTACGCCGACGACCTGACGGCCGCCGAGGTGTTCTACCGGGAAGTCCTCGGCCTTATCACCCTCCAGACCAGCGACCTGTTCATCACCTTGGCCTGCGACCAGGTCTACCTGCTTATCTTCGACCGCAATAAAAGCGAAGAGGAAGGCCGCCCGGTCCCCTCCCACGGCACTACCGGACCCGGCCACCTGGCATTCGCCGTGGAAGCAGACGACCTGGACTCATGGCGCATCCGACTCCGCAACCACGGCGTACCGATCGAGGACGAGGTCGACTGGAAATCGGGAGGACACTCGATCTACTTCCGGGATCCCGCCGGCAACAGCCTGGAACTGGCCCCACCGGATCTCTGGAAATCCAGATCCTGAACTGGACCAATCCGGTGCATGGTAGGCAGGGAGGATTCTCAATGGCGCCTGATATGGATTTCGTGAAATTCGTTGTCGATCAAATGTCGGATGCCGGCTCTGTCCGGTACAGGATGATGTTTGGCGAATGTACGGTTTACTGCCAGGATAAAGTCGTAGCGCTGATTTGCGACAACCAGCTGTTTATCAAGCCGACGGACGCCGGGCGCTCGTTCATCGGAGAGGTTACAGAAGCGCCTCCCTATACGGGAGCCAAACCTTTTTTCCTCATTGAAGAACAGGTCGAGGACAGAGAGTGGCTCTGTGAATTGGTAAGACGGACCGAGGCGGAGCTTCCGAAGCCGAAACCGAAGAAAAAGAAGCAGTGATATGAACATCATCGATAACTGGAACGAGATCAAACGCCTGTTCAAGGATTCGTTCCGATCGTCTTTCCATTATGCGATTGCGACCGTGTCTGAAAACGGAGAGCCCCACGTGACGCCTGTCGGTTCACTGATCCTCGGCAAACCGGGGCATGGGATCTATTTCGAAAAATTCCCCCAGCATCTTCCCCGGAACCTGGAAACCAACAAACAGGTTTGTGTTCTTGCCGTCAACAGCAGCAAATGGTTCTGGCTCAGGTCCCTGGTAGGCGGGAAGTTCACCACTCCACCTGCGGTTCGATTGCACGGAGTCGCCGGTGATCTTCGGGAAGCCACCGACACCGAGGTGGCAATCTGGCAGAAGAGAGTTCAGCGCGTCCGGTTCAGCAGAGGCCACGCCCTCATCTGGCGGGACATGAGCCTGGTTCGGGAGATCGAATTCACCCGGGTCGAGCCTGTTCTTGTGGGGAAAATGACCAGCGCTTCCTGGGATGTTCAATCGACCTGAGAATTTCTTTGCGAAGCGCCCGGTTATACTGTCTCCAGACGATTCGATAAGGAGACGAGATGGATATCGAGATTCACTACTGCCCCACGTGACAGAACAACCAGGCCAAGGCTGCGAGTCTCGCAGCCCTCATCAAGCAACAGCTTCAGGTCGAAGCTGTCCAAAAACCCGGAAAGACCGGCCAGTTCGATGTGCTCGTCGACCGGGAAACGGTCGTTACCCGTGGAGGCAACTGGTTCACCAGGAAGTTCGGCGCAGGCTACCCGGACTTTAAGGATGTAATCGAACTGCTCTCGACGCGTCGCACCAGTTCATGACGAGGGAATAATGCCGTACTGGGAACTGCCCGAGGATGTGGCCCGAGATGACACTGCCTCCCTGGAGTGGGCCCGGTTGTCCATCGCCATCGCCTCAGGGCAACGGTAGTTTTCGAGTCCTGGTATGGCGCGGGTCGAACGGAACACCAGCAGTATCTACTACGAGGTCACCGGATCCGGTCCTGCGATCGTGCTGGGGCACAGTTTTCTGTGTTCCGGGAAGATGTGGGAGCCGCAGATACAACCACTTTCCTGGGGATACCAGGTCATCAACGTGGACCTTCGAGGCCATGGCCGCTCCGGCATCATGGATCAGCCGTTCGATCTCTACGATCTGGTGGACGATGTCCTGTTTGTGCTCGACCATCTCGCGGTCGAGCAGGCCGTCTGGGCCGGGCTGTCCATCGGAGGCATGGTCGCCCTTCGCGCCGCCCTGGTCGCGAGGGAACGGGTCGCCGGCCTCATCCTGCTGGACACCGACGCCGGCGCCGAAACCCGGGTCAACAGACTGAAGTTCGGGACGATGGTGGCGGTGACAAGACTGCTGGGAACCGGGTCACTGGTGCCCCAGGTCGCCCGGATGTTCTTCGGCCGGCAGACACGGTCTTTAAACCCCGGCCTGGTCGAGGAATGGAAAGAGCATTTCTCCAACGTGCCGCTACCGGCCATCCTTCGGACCGTTCAGGCCCTGAAGGAGCGGGACTCGATACTGGAGAGGCTCTGCGAGATTACCGTCCCCGCCCTGGTCATCGTCGGCGAACAGGATCGGCTCCTGCCCCCGGCCTGCTCCAGGGAGATCGTGGAGCTACTGAACGACGCTTCCCTGGCGGTCATCGCCAACGCCGGGCACCTGCCGACCCTTGAACGGCCGGAGGCGACCACATCCGCGATGCTTTCGTTCCTGGGCGGGCTGCAAGTACGGTAGAATTTCCACAGCCTTCACCGGACCTGAACCGATATGGATGCAGGAGTTGGCCATGTGGACCTATTTCGACAGGCGCGCCCGACGACTGGGACTTCTCGACACCAAACTGGCTCAGGGTGCGACGTTCTGTTTCGCACTGATTGTCGCCAAGCTCATCCCCCAGGTTTTGACCATCAACCTGTGGGTACTCGTCGTGCTGTGCATCCTGTTTGCGATCAAACCGATACTGACATTTTTCGGGGAAAACTCGGAATGAGGGCGAAACTTACGGTCCTGATTGTCATCGGTATGATCGTCATGTTTTGGGCAGGAATGCGGGTCGGTTCTTATTTGACCGATCAAAGACAAAAGATGCTGAGGCAGGAGATCGTTCTCGAGCACTACAGGGGCGGTTCGGACGCAGATACCATCGCTGAAGCGGAGAAGTGGCTTCAAGAGTCCAACCAGCCGAAAGGTCTGCTGGGATCGTGGCAATTTGCCTTGATTGTTGGGGCCATCGGAATGCAGGGGGCCTTTTGGGCCAAAGGAAAACTGGCCGCCCTGAACGGAGGCCGCCGGAAGCAAGATATTCCGGGTTCGGAATTTTGAACAAAGCATCCATGAACCGCCGCGCCGATCTTCACTCGGTTGCGGACCAGGCGGCCGATTTCCTGGAATCCCTTGCCCATCGCCATATCACCGGGACGGGTACACCGGAGTCGCTGCTCCGGGCCATGGACAGGCCGTTCCCGGAAAGCGGCTCCCCTGCCTCCCAGGTCATACGGGACCTGGTGGCCGATGTAGAGGAAGGTCTGACAGGAAGCGCCGGCCCCCGCTATTTCGGGTTCGTCACCGGGGGAGCTACTCCTGCAGGGTTGATGGCCGACTGGCTCACATCGACCTGGGACCAGAACGCTCAGGTCTACGCCACCTCCCCGGCCGCAGCGGCGGCGGAAACCATCGTGGCGCGCTGGATCGTGGAACTGCTGGGGCTGCCTGCAGGATCCTCGGTGGGCTTCGTCACCGGCTGCCAGATGGCCAATTTCACCGCCCTGTTGTGCGCCAGAAACACGGTGCTGGAACGTGCCGGCTGGGATCTGGCCAAGAACGGCCTGTTCGGCGCACCGCCGGTTACGGTTCTCATGAGCGATTGCGGCCACGGCACCGTCCATTCGGCCCTCCGCATGATCGGTGTCGGTTCGGACCAGATCCTTGAAATCCCTTCCGATTCCGAAGGGCGACTGAAGCTGGATGCCCTTGAAGACGCGATCCATAACGCATCTGGGCGGCCTATGATCCTCTCCCTCCAGGCAGGGAACGTCAATACCGGAGCGTTCGAGCCGGTAGGCGCCGTGGCCGACCTTGTGAAGAAGGAGAATGCCTGGATCCATGTGGACGGCGCCTTCGGACTGTGGGCCGCCGTATCCCCTGATCTGGCCCGACACCTGGTCGGATTGGATCGCGCCGACTCCTGGGCCACCGACGCCCACAAGTGGCTCAACGTTCCGTACGATTCCGGCATCGTGATCCTGAAAGATCCCAAGCGACACCGCACCCTCAAGACCAGTCGCTGCGACTACGCCGGCGTAGAATCGGCGGACAGGCGGGACGGCTCCACATGGAGCCCCGAGAACTCGCGGCGGGCCAGGGCGTTCGTGCTATACGCCCTGCTGCGGGAGCTGGGCCGATCCGGTGTGCGGGAGATGGTGGAACGGTGCTGTTCCCTGGCTCGCAAGTTCGCCGAGGGCGTCTCACACGTTGAACAGCTCACGGTGTTGAACGAGGTGGTCCTGAACCAGGTTCTGATCGCTATCAACCTGCCGGGCCACGGCGACAAAGTAGCGCTTCACGATGAAGTAGCCTCACGGATACAATCGGAGGGAAGATGCTGGCTGGGAACGACTACCTGGAAAGGGAGGCCGGCTCTACGGGTATCGGTCTGCAACTGGTCCACAACTGAAGAGGACATCGAGACAGCTCTGGGCGCACTGAGACGGACTGTATAACTGAGCCCGGATCGCAACAATGGATGATACGAAATCGTACCCACAACCGAGGCAGGACATTATGCGAAAACTGATTATCGTTCTCCTCGCCCTTGCCATGGCAACGTCAGCGGCAACCGCGAAGAAAAACAAAAAGTCCGGCAAGGAAGACATCTCGGTCCTGCGCTACCTCCTCCTGACCGAGGGGGCGGTGCGAACCACGGCCACCGCGGCGGAAAAGGATGGTGAGCCGATCTGGAACTCGGTGAACACCACCACGATCCTTCCGAAGGAGTCCATCGAGTACATCCCCGTGACCCCCAGGCGAACGGTTCGGAAGATCGAGCTTCCCGGCGGCGAGGTCCGGGAATCGGACATCACCCGATTCCAGTGGACCAAAGACGTCATCAGCTGCCGGTTCGCCTACGCTCTCGGTGACGATGAGAAGGTACTGGATGAGTGCAAATTCATCGAACTGGAAGGGCCGGTAGAACTGGATCATTCCTGGGAGTTCCACTCCACACGTCTTGAACCGGAACCTCCCCTGGCTTCCGGCCTGGCCTTCGATTACCGCGGCCGGATCGGCAGCGCCGAGCTGGGGCTGAGCTTCGGCGAATCCAGTTACACCGGCTGCCTTACCATCACCACCTCCGGCCGGACCACAACCACCGAAGGCGACACCTGTGCCGACGGCACAACCGTGAGCGCCGGCACCGTGGAATCCACATCCACCCGCTGGTATTGCCCCGGCGTGGGACCGCTCAAGGAAGTCACTTCAGTCCGCCTTAAAACCGCCGACAAGCTGTGTACCGAGTACCGCTACGTGGAGATGTTGCAGTCCATCGAGATCCCGGAGTAATGGCCGGTTTCCCTACACGGCCAGTGATCCGAATCGCTTCGGCGGTACTGATCGTCCTGCTGATCGGCGTATTCGGGCTGAAATGCGCCATCAACCAGTCCGTAGTCGGGTCTGATCCGAGAATCCTGGCCACCGACTCCCGTCCCGACGAACTAGAAAGACACGTACGATTCATGGCGGAAGATGCCTTTCCCCGAAATTTCAGAAACCCGCTGAAGTTGGATCAGGTAGCCGACTACATCAGGGACCATTTCCTGGCCGCCGGGATCGAAGCTTACGAGCAGACCTACGAGGTACGTGGATTCACGGCACGAAACATCATCGGGAGGATCGGACCGCAGGATGGACCCCGGATCGTACTGGGGGCCCATTACGACATCTGCGGGGACAAACCGGGAGCAGACGACAACGCAAGTGGGGTTGCAGGACTTCTGGAAGCGGCGCGCCTGCTGGCAAGTGCGAATCCGAAAATCCGGATCGACCTGGTGGCATGGTCCACGGAGGAGCCGCCATTTTTCGGGACACCGGAAATGGGCAGCGCCATCCATGCCGACAGCCTGAAAGAGAACCAGGTCGAGGTCAGGGCGATGGTCTGCCTGGAGATGATCGGTTACTTTTCGGATGAGCAACCGGCGCCGTCACCGTTTTTCAAACTGCTGTATCCCTCCACCGGGAATTTCATATTGATCGCCGGGAGATGGCAGGATCGAGACCTGGTCGGGAAGGTCAAACGGAGTTTCCAGGGCATCTCCGGCCTTGAAACGGAAAGCTATTGTGGGCCTACCGGAATCGGCACCGACCTCTCCGATCATCGCAATTACTGGGCCGCCGGCTACCCCGCCGTCATGGTGACCGACACCGCTTTCATCCGGAACAGGAACTACCATACCGAACAGGACACTTCCGACTCCCTGGACTACAGGCGGATGGCCCAGGCGGTGGACGGCGTGGTGAACGCCGTGCTTCATCTGGCGGAGGACTGAGCCCTATGAAGCCGACAACCGCTGAAGAAATCCTGAGCCTGCTGGATGCGCCGTTCACGTCCACCGCAGTAGGGGCCGCTCTAGAATTCGGCCTGTTCTGGTTGTTGGACGAAAATCCGATGGATCGGAACGGAATAGCCGAGGCACTGAAGCTACCCAGGGTCCGTTGCGGGTACTGGCTGCAACTGCTCGTGGGGGCCGGCCTGCTGGAGGAGAGCCCCCAGGGCTATGAACCCTCCCCTGCTGCCCGGCAGGCGATACTTCAGGAGTTCAGTCCTCAATCCTGGTCCCTGCTGGCCCAGGAGGCTCGCGAGAGGCTACCCGGGCTTTGCGACCTCCCGGCCCAGCTCCGCGCGAACCACCTTTCCCGGGAAAATCTGCCTTCGGCGTACGTCACCCGGATGTCCTCCGACCTGGATCAGGCCCGCCGCTTCACCCGCATGCTGTATGAGCTGCATCAGGAACTTGCGGACCAGGTGACCGGAAGACTGGACATGACCGGAGTAAAGCGTCTTATGGACCTGGGAGGAGGGTCCGGAGTGATCGCTTCGGCGCTGGCCAGACGGCACCAGGAGCTCGAAATCCTTGTAGTGGACATTGAGAACGTCTGCATCGCCGGCCATGAGCTGGCTACTCAAGACCGGATGGAGGATCGACTCACCTTCCAGGCAGTGGATTTCGCGAAGGAGGCCCTGCCATCCGGTTTTGACATGATCCTGGAATGCGACGTCGATATCTACAGCGACGAACTGTTCCGCAAGGTATTCGATGCCCTGGTTCCTGGGGGGCGGTTTGTCATCGTGGACCAGCTCGCCCCTGGAGACGGCATCGCGCCACCGTCCAGGGTGCACTGGGCGCTGGATGGGTCCCTGCACGATCCTGAGTTCATGTTCCCTACGGCGGCAAGGATCGGGCGCCACCTCAAGAACGCCGGCTTCCAGAACCTCTCCCAGACACCACTCGCCATCACCGGCCCCGACGATCGCTTCACCGAAGGGATGATCCTGACCGAAGCCTGTCGATGAACAGAATAAAGTCAACTGTCGTGTGATACTTAGAGACAGGGAGGCATCCAGTGAAAACCATCCGTACCGGAGCCCTGTTCGCCCTTCTTGGAATACTCCTCGGACCTGTGTTGCTCAACCTGGTCGGTTTTATCTTGCCGTTCCTCTCGATGGCTGTGGACTCGGTCGATGCGGCCACAGGCGGCCGGGAACTGTTGATCCAGGCCAGACGGTTTGTTGCTCCGACATCGATCCTGTTCGTTATCGCCGCGTGGCTTCTGACGCCGGCTGAACCGAAGGAAAACCGCAGCCTGTTTGCATTCAGGATGATGGCTCGATTCTCTGCCGTGGCCTGGCTTGGGGTTTCCATCCTGATCATGCTCCGTATCGACGTTCGTCAGTACAGTTCGATAGCGTTCACCGCCCTGGCCCTGTTCGGCCTTCTCCAGCTTGCCAGGATCTGCCGGAACCTGGGACACCGTCGTTTGGCCGCCGTCACGGTGGTCGCTCTGGTGGCAGGCGGGACCACCGGGCTGCTGCCTTCCCCCGACATCAATTCGCCGTCATCCCTCATGCTGTGGAGTACCGCTTGGACGGCTCTCACTGTCGCCGCCACCGTGGCGGTGATCGTGGTTCTCATCCGGCTTCGCAGGATCCCGGCCAGCCCATGAACATCCAGGACGAGATGGACCGGATCTACCGGGACAAGCCGCTGGACGACATACCCTGGGTTCAGAACGATCCGCCTAGAATCCTGGCCGATCTGGTTGAGTCGGGGATGATCGCTCCCTGCCCCACTGCGGATCTGGGTTGCGGCGCCGGCGGTTACGCCGTCTGGCTGGCCCGGAAAGGTTTCAAAGTCACCGGGTTCGACTGTTCCGGAGAAGCGATCAGCCACGCCGAGGGGCTGGCATCGGAACAGGGACTGCCCTGCCGTTTCGAGGTGGCCGATCTCACCAGGCCGCTGGATATTCACCAACCGCAATTTGATTTCGTTTACCACTGGGCCCTGCTGCACCACCTGTTCCCTGAACATCGACAGGCGTTCGCAGGCAACGTGGAGCGGATGCTGAAGCCGGGCGGGAAGCACCTGTGCATGTGCTTCAGCGAGGAAGACACCGGGTTTGAAGGCTCAGGGAAGTATCGCAAGACTCCTCTGGGGACCACGCTGTATTTCTCATCGGAACAGGAGATCCGGGACCTGTTCGAACCGGGCTTCAGGAACCTGGATCTCTACACCACCGAAATCCCCGGCAAGCACAGCCCCCACAGTGCGGTGGTGGCGTGGATGGAGAAGTCATAGTCTCGGTAGTTTCAGGTTACAATCTACGCACCACACGGGAGGGAGACGCATGGGGAAGCGCCCTCATTGGAGCATTGACTACCGCAAGGGATTGATCGGCGCCATCTCTGCGGTGCCTTTTCTCATCGGGTTCTGGTATTTCTTCCGACCATTTCCGCGGTGGCCGACGACTATTGGCCTGCCGCTGGGGATCCTGGTCGGCTGCCTGCGGACCTCGGGGATGAAGGTCGATCCGGCCAGATTCCTGGAATGCAGTGACGAGCTTGGCCTGCGGCAGGCGTACTTTGCCAGCCCGGCCGGCACCTGGGCGATGTACCTGAGCTATATCGCCTGGCTGGCAGGCCCTGGCCTGATCGTCTTTCAGCAGAGCGATTTCGGAGCTGCCTTCGGCCTGCTGGTATTCCAGGAATGCAGCGAGCTGTTCGCCCTTCCCGGCAAGAAACTTCTTTCCGAAACCGTTCCGTCCCAGGAGATGGGGACATGAACAGCCGGATCATCCTCATGGCCGTCCTCGGCCTGGGGCTGCTCCTGCTGATTTCCATGTGGCCGATGGTGGTCCGGAGGTTCTTCCGGGGAGTGGAGGATCGGTCCGCCGGGAACCGGGCAAGGAGGGAACTGGAATCCGGCTCCGCTGAGGGGATCCTGGCGGAGGTCGACTCCCGGATCGCCGAGCAACAGGAATTGGTGGACAAGTACACCGAAGGGCCGGCCGACCTGCTGCAGGCAGCCCGGCGGGAACTGCGGGAACTCAAGAGCTACCGGGAGCGGGTGATCCACGAGGCCCGGGAGCGAGGCCTGGACATTCCGGACTAGCTATCCGGTTCCTTCTCGTACGCCGATCCGATACGGCACAGGCCGTGGAGTGATGCGGCGAAGATCGAATACAGCCGTTCCAGTTTCCCAAGATCGGCGATGGCGCCGCCCACTTCCAGGACGATTTCGTCTACACCGTCGGGGAATTCGGACTCCCACCACACGCCGGAGTCCCGGACGTACAGGTGGGCTTCCGGCTCCTGAAGGAGCAGTTCCCGGAGGCGCGGGTCATCGAACAGGTCCTTGACCTTGTCCTCGTCACTGCCCCGGATCCTAAAGTGGTCGTCGAAGGAGGAGTCCCCTACTTCCACGTCCTGGCCGCCGAACACCGCGGAAACGTCATCCCACATGGAGGCTTTGAATACGTTGAAACGGAAGCCGTCCGGGTTGATGTACGGAGCCCTCAGACGGGTGTGGATATCCTCGTGGGCGTAGGAAGCGTCGGCATGGAGGTCCAGCGTGATGGTCCACGGTCCGACCTTGGCCTTCACCGTGTCGAAGCGACCCTCACCCTTTTCCTCGTGGTTGAACCGGCCCCCGATCTCCTCGCTGAGCCGGGTCCAGACCTCTTTCTCGTGTTCCCTGAAGTTCTTGTTCAGCATGACGCCATTTCCTCCGCCCCTGATCCGGGGAACGGGGATTCTATCACCTGCAGACCGACTGGGAACGGTCGATCTCAACCCCGGCCCCATCGAGCCCTGCAGGCGATTCCACGTCATCCACGTGGCCGGTCAGCAGGAAATAGGCGCTTTCCGCCGGCTGGTCCGCCGAACCGACCACCATCTGGGTTCTACCGCCCCCCAGGTCGCTCACCCCGGCGTCGCACAGCGGGGTTGCCGGCCCGGAAGAGCCGTGGTCGTAGCCCGGCAGGGCCGCAAGTCGGCCGAAGTACAGGTTGTAGCGGTCCGCACTGGCCAGGGTGTCGAAGGTGAGGATCAGGTCCCCGGCTCCCCGGGAAACGGCGATACCCTCAATCTCCCCGGGCCGCGGCTTTTCGGACCCGTACAGGTCCAGCCATGCTCCGTCCAGTTCCACCTGGTAGTTGTCGTTACCCAGGGTGCCGGCCACAGGGGCCGCCACGACCCGGACGGCGGTTGTGGACAGGTCTTCGTGGGTTACTGCCGGCCAGCGGTAGTGCACAGCCCCGGCGTCCTGGACCGGGTTCACCGTCACCATGGCGGAGGCCTCCCGCAAGGATGTGACGTCCGGCACCACCAACAGCTCTGCTCCGGCGTAGTCGGAGTTGGAGGCAGGAGCGTTCGGCCCGCCACCGCCGACGATCGGGGTGTAGTAGTTCCAGTCGAACGGCGTGTAGTCGTGTCCCGGCGGCGGCCGGAACGCGCCGCTCAGAGACGCTTCCATACGGTAGAAATCGTCGTTCACCGTTCCGGTTGTGCGGTAGCGCACGCCGGCGATGACGCGGACGATCTCGATCTCGTCGTAATAGTCCGGGAACCCGTCCAGCCGGAACTCCTCCTGGCCGGCGCCCAGGGTGATCGAAGCGGTCAGGCCGCCGTCGGCATCGTCAAAGGCCGCCTCCTGGTTCACCGACTGGCCGCCGTTCAGGTCGGCGAAGGAGATAGGCAGGATCCGTCGCACCCGGCGGAGCAGGCCGTAGTCCACGCCGGTCATGGCGGTGCGGCCGACCGCATCCCCACCGCCCAGGCTCACACCTCCAGCGGACTCCCATACCTTCTCACGCAGGATCTGGTAACCGTTGTTGGTGGGATGGATATTGTCGGTTGGGATGCCACCCCGGCAGATCATGCCGTCGAACCCGGTGCAACTCCCCGGCGGGTTGCCGTCCAGATCCTCCACGGCAAACTCGGCGGCGATCTCGCTGACAGCCACAGGCCGGATCTGGCCCCAGGCCAGATCCCTGAGAATCTGGTCCATGATCGGAACCCAGGTGCGATGGAACGCCGAGGTAGCCGTTCCGGCGTAGCAGTCCCAGGTCAGGTTGTCGTACAGGGTGTTCAGGGCGATGTCGGTTCCCGGAACCTCGGTGAGTAGGGCCGACAGGGTTTCCTGAAGGTTCTGCCGGGAGTCCAGGACTTCATCCACCGCCCGGTTGAGCTCCGCCTGGGTCGGCGCCCCCGCCGGGTCCACGTTGAGCAGGTCGTTCCCGATGATGGAAATGGTGATCTTTTCCGGCTGGTCGGCGATCATGGCGAACAGATTGTTGTGGTCGGAGGCGCCGTCGTTCACCAGAAGGTCGTCGGTATGTTCCCCCTTCACCGCGTTCTCATCCAGGGACACCGCAGCGGCAGGCGCCACACATTGCAGACGGTCCCGCACGGCCCGGCTGTACACGAAGTACGGACCGAAGAAATTACATGAGCTCCAGTTGTACGCGATGCTGTCCCCCAGAGCGGCGAAGCGCAGGGCGCCGCCCTTGAGGTTTGCGATGCCGTTCTCCATGGTGCCGAACCTTGGCATCCCCACAGGGAACCCGAACGGAGTGCTTCCTTCCGGGTAAAGGTCCTGCCGGGTGCCGGAGAAGCGGTAATCCGGGCCCGGATTGATGTTCAACAGATAACAGCCGTTTCCCGGCGTGAAGGTGTAGTCACCGGCTGCGCCGGTGAGGGAAGTCTGGTCCACCGTACCGCCGGCAGCGGGGCTACCGTACAAGGCGACCGGGATCCCCGGGAGGGCCGGTTCACCGGCGTCATGGATACCGTTGCCGTTCAGGTCTTCGAACAAGGTCCCTTCAACCGACTGAGCCATCAGCGACGGGACGGCGGCGGCCACGAAGACCAGGGCCAGGAGTGAGCTCCTGCGACGGATCATCGCGGCGCCCTTTCGAAGCGGGAGGTCAGAACGAACGATCCTCGAGGCTCACCGTCCCGCCGGAAAGAAACAGTCATCGTCCCGATCAGTGCATCTCCCTCCGGAGTCAGGCGGTATTCCTCCGCAACGTCGAACTCGAACCCGGGGTCGGAAGGAGACGCCAACGTGAACCGGGCCTCCACCGTTCCGGCAGCCGGGTCCACGGTCCGTTCCTGGAGCGTCACGGCGGCAGGCCCATCCGGTCCGATCCAGACCGGCCAGCTCGCAGCCGGGTGGTCCCCGGCGCGGATCATCACCGCCGGGCCGCCGGCGCCCAGGTGGATCGACAACCGGACCGGCAGTTCGTCACCCAGGATGTTCCGGGCGCCCTTGCCGTAATGCTGCTCCACCAGCACCCAGTCCCCTTCCAGGGAGGCCGGCAGGCCGGCGCCGGTACAGAGAAGAAGTATAAGAATGAGCGAGACGATGGTTCCACGCATGATTCTTTTATACTCTTGTTACCGATCCTGAACCATTACAAATGGAGAACCTGCATGGCAAACCTCAAGGAACAGGTCGTTTTCATCACCGGGGCCAGCTCCGGAATCGGCGCCGCGTGCGCCCATGCCTTCGCATCCGGGGGCGCCTCCCTGGTCCTGGCGGCCCGGCGCCTGGACCGTCTCCAGGCGATGGAAGCGGATCTCCTCAAGGCCGGCGCAGGGGCGGTGCACGTTGCCGGACTGGACGTCCGTGACCAGCCGGCGGTGCAGTCGATGGTGGAACGGCTGCCGGAGCGTTTCCGTAACATCGATGTTCTCGTCAACAATGCCGGCCTCAGCCGGGGGCTGGACAAGCTCCACGAAGGCGAGCTCAACGACTGGGAAGAGATGATCGACACCAACGTCAAAGGTCTCCTGTACGTGGATCGGGCGGTGGTGCCCGGAATGGTTGCTCGGGAAAGCGGGATGGTGATCCATATCGGGTCCATCGCCGGCAGCCAGGTCTATCCCGGGGGCAATGTGTACTGCGCCACCAAGCATGCCGTGCGCGCCCTCTCCCAGGGGCTGCGTATCGATCTGCTGGGGACCGGTGTGCGAGTGGTCTCCATCGATCCGGGGCTGGTGGATACCGAGTTCAGCCAGGTTCGCTATCACGGCGATACGCGGAAAGGGAAGATGACCTACCTGGGGATGACGCCCCTTGAAGCGGAGGACGTGGCCGAAGCCGTGCTGTTCGCAGCCACCCGGCCCGGCCGGGTGCAGGTGGCGGAAATGCTGCTATTGCCCACCGATCAGGCCGCAGCGGTGCATGTTCACCGCAGGAGGGGGTAAAAATCTGTAAACCAGCTTGCCCTGCACCTGCGGACCGGGGATATTAGGCTGACGATGGGGGTGCAGACGGTGCGTTGTTCGATCCAACCTGGGCTGGCAGGACTGTTGGCGCTCCTGCTCTGCCTGCCGGTGGCGGCTCAGGAAGAAAGAGAGCCGAAGGAGTTGGGACTCCACACCCGCACCACCAGCCGGCTGTTCCAGGTCGATCTTTCCGTCAGCGGCGATCCGGACGTGATCCGGTCCCTGCAGCCGGCGGATTTCAAAATCAAAATCGGCATCCACAAGCTGACCGATTTCATTCTGGACCGGGTGTGTGAATATCCCGAGGCCGCTATCGACGAGAGTACCGGCGAGCGGGTCGAGAGCGTGCCGGTCTCCCGTCCGGGATCGTACCTGTTCTACTTCGACCAGCCCCACCTGACGCAGGCCGGCCGGCACAACTCCCTGGTGCAGGCCCGGGAGCTGATCCCGATGCTGATACGGGACGGCAACCAGGCGATGATCGTCTCCAATGCCGACCGCCTGGTCACCCTCACCGGTTTCACCAGCGACCACGGCGAGCTGCTGGCGGCGCTGGACGTGCTGGAAAACGATCCGACCCAGCTCAGCACCTGGGCCACCATGGAATCGATGCGCATGGATTCCATCATTACCGCCATGAACGATATCGATACGGTGGAGCACGCAGCCGCCGTGGCGCGACAGCACCAGCGGGAGGACCGGCAGATCACCGAGAGGAACTTCCACCGGCTGGAAGCGACCCTCCCCAGGCTGGCCGGCCTGCCGCCGCCCAAGGTTGTGATCTACTTCGCCGATACCCTGCGGTACAACGCCGGCGAGCTCTACCTTGGATTCTTTTCGCCGGAGGTCATCGCCGTAGTTTCCACCCTGTCCAACATGCGGACCGACGCGCTGACCGCAAGATTAGGCTTCGACCGGGTGGTGCAACAGGCATCGGCCAACAGCATCAGGTTCTACCCGATTCACGCCGAGGGTTTGACTTTCGAAGTTCAGCGCCTGGGCCTTACCGGCCTGGGCCTGAGCAAGTCCGGAGACATACCGACGGTGACATCCGATCGCAGCCGTATGGCCCAGGACACCCTGGCTTCACTGGCGGTGGAAACCGGCGGCTCGCACTTCATCAACGGGCCGTCATCCCGGGTCATCGCCGACAGGATCCGGGCCGACCTGAACTGCCTGCTGATCGTCAGTTTCGACCCGGCGCCCTATTCCATGGACAAACCCCATCGCCTGCTGGTCAAGCTCAAGCGCAAAGGGGCGAAACTGCACTCCCGTGGCCAGGTTCTGTTCCAGAGTGAATCCAAGAAACTGACCGACAGGCTTCTGGCGGCGTTCACGGCGCCGGGCTCCGACGATCCCCAGATCTCCGTGATCGAGTCGCTGATCCCCCTGGACTACGAGGGTGGCGAATTCAAGGCGCTTCTGCAGGTTGCGGTCTCCGGCGTGCCGGTGCCCGGGGCACGCTGGGATGTAGGCGCCTCGGTGGTGGACAGCCATTCGGGTGTGATCGACGCCTCGGGGCAGATGACCGTCTCCGCCCCGGGAGCGCCTGTCATTTTTGAGCAGGAAATGTCCTTGAGCCCAGGTCCGTTCCAGATCGTGTCGGTGGCCCATGAACACGTCACAGGTCTGGTGGCGTCCAGCGAAGGCGGTACCGACTGGCCGAAGCCGGACCCGGATCATCCCAGCATGGGGCCGATCGCCCTGGTCCAACCTGTTGAAGCGGTGTTCGTCCGTGACGGCAACGTCCGGGGGCAAGGCTCACTCGCCCTTGGGGACGACAGGCCGGCGCTCACCGATCGCCCCACCGCCCTGGTCGGTCTGGTATGCACCGGCAAAGGCAAGAACCGTTGGGACAACACCAGGGTGGAACGGCGATTGATCGGCGACGCCGCGGTGTCGTTCCCGGACCTCATGCCGGAATCCAGCCGGGATCGATGCATCCAGGTCCGGGACGTCATACCGGCGTACACCCTTGTGGAAGGAAGTTTTCGCTACGAGATCGAACTCTATCGGGATGACGAGAAACTGACCGGGTCGTCCCGGATATTCAATGCGACCAAGCCGGAGGAGACCGGAGAATGAACGGAACGAGGATATTGGGCATGCTGCTGGCGCTGGCAGTACCGATCCCGATCGCCATGCCGGCCCAGGACGAGAAGCCCCGGTCTATCGACATGCTGGAGCGAACCGGCAGCAGGCTGGCCCAGCTGGACGTCAGCGTCACAGGCCCCAAAGGGTTCGTGGACGACCTCACCGCCGCCGACTTCGAGCTGCGGGTTGGAGGCAAATTCATCGATTCCTTCATCGTGGACCGGGTGTGCGGCGACTCCCCGGTCGCGACCCCGACTCTGGATTCCACGGAAACAGGCGATACGCCGCCGATCCCGATATCTAGGCGATCGATGGCGACCTACATCTTCTTCTTCGACCAACCCCACCTGACCCAGGCCGGAAGGCAGGAGTCCATTGACCTGGCCCACGAACTGATCCCCGATCTGATGGACGGCAACGCCCAGGCAATGATCGTCTCCGGCGCCCGGAAACTCGAGGTGATCCAGGAGATGACGTCGGACCCGGTGGAGCTGGCCGCCGGCCTGGACCGGCTGCAGCGCAACAGGAACCAGTGGTCCACCTGGGCGGTGGAAGAGGACAAGCGGATCCAGGAACTGCTGTACGCCCTCTGGGAGGAGAAGAATACCGATCATGCCATCAGCATCGCCCGACTCCACCAGCGTGCCGAGATCTGGGAGGCGGAGAAGTCGCTGCACCGGGTGAACATGGTTATGGGACGCCTGGCGGAAATGGACCCGCCAAAGGCGTTCCTGTACTTCGCCGACACCATGCGCAAAAATCCGGGCGAGCATTATCTGACCTATTTCGGCAACAGGATGCTCCGGGATCAGAACTTCGCCGGAAGCTCCCTGTCCACCAGCGCCATGATGGCCGGCAACGCCATGGACCGGATTATCAACAGCGCCTCCGCCCTTGGGATCCGGTTCTACACGGTGCAGGGTGAAGGGCTGGTTTCCGAATCGATGGTCACCGCCTGGTCCGGATCACAGGCCGACGCCGGGCGGCCCAACCTGGTCCGGGTTCGGGACGCCCAGGACACCCTGGTCGGGCTTGCCCGGGAGACCGGCGGCGCCTGGTTCCTGAACGGGGTGCGGGCCGAGAAGATCGTGAGCCGGATCCACGACGACCTTTCATGCCTTTACCTGGTCAGTTTCCCGCCAGGTGACTTTCCGGAAGACACCCCGTTGCCGGTAAGGCTGACAACGTCGCGGAAGAAGGTCCGGATTCAGACCCGGGGAAGACTGGTGATCCAGAGTGAATCGGCCCGGCGCACCGCCCGGCTCCTTTCCACCTTCGCCACGGCGCCTGCCGGAGCCGCCGACCTCCGCATCTCCGGTGTGGTGGTGCCTACCGGCTATGAAAACGGCCTGTTCTCGGCACTGGTGCAGGTCACCGTCCCCGGTTCCCGTGTCCGCGGCGCCACCTGGGACCTGGGCGCCTCCCTGGTCACTGAGGAAAAGGTCCGTGACGACGCCTCCGGCCGCCTGCTGGCGGCCACGCCCGGCATCCGGGTGGTGTTCGAGGAGGAGATGAAATTCCCGCCGGGGCCTTTCGAACTGGTGGCGGTGGGACACGAGATCACCACCGACCAGGTCGTCTCCCGAAAACTGGAGGGCAACTGGCCGAACCCGAACAAGCTGCCGGTAACCTTGAGCCCGATCGTGGTGCTGCAGCCGGAAATCGCCGCGTTCCTGAGGAACGGCATTCTGCGGGAAGATGGCCCCCTCGGTTACCGGGAGCAGGAACCGGTGGATACTACACGCCCCACCGCCATGGTCGGCCTGGTCTGTCGTTCCAAAAACAACCGCAACGACCTCACCGTCCTGCGCACTCTCAGCGGAGACACGGAAGCCGAGTTTCCTCCCCTGCAGTTCGACGCCGGAGGCGATCGCTGCGTGCAGTACCGGGACATGGTGCCGCCGGATCTGATGACCGACGGCGAATTCAGATTCCTGGTCACCGTGCTGGAAAAGGGAGAGATCATCGCCACCACCGAGAGGACCTTTGCCGCCGTGGGTAACGGAACCGAAGTTTCGGAGCGCCGCAGCGATGAGCCGTAAGCCGAACCATCTCCTGGGCCAGACCAGCCCCTACCTCATCCAGCACCTCTACAACCCGGTGGACTGGAGGCCCTGGGGAAAGGAAGCCCTGGACGAAGCCCGGGAAAGGGACCTGCCGATCTTCCTGTCCATCGGGTATGCCGCATGCCACTGGTGCCACGTCATGGAACGGGAATCGTTCGAAGATGAGCAGGTGGCGGAGTTCATGAACAGCCATTTCATCCCGGTGAAGGTGGATCGGGAGGAGCGGCCGGACCTGGACGAGATCTACATGAATGCGGTGCAGGTCATGACCCGCCAGGGAGGCTGGCCGCTGAACGTGTTCCTCATGCCGGATCAGCGGCCGTTCTTCGGCGGAACCTACTACCCGCCTGCCTCAGGCTACGGCCGGCCCGGTTTCCTGGACCTGCTGGTGCGGGTCCACGACACCTGGGACAAGCGCCGGAACCAGGTGGAGGAGGCGGCAGGCGGACTCACGGAGCAACTCCGTGCGATTTCCGCCGGGATCCATGCCGGCGACCTGGAAGCCCCGGCCCTGGACGAAGCCGCCACCGCTGCAGCCGATCGGATCACCGCCAGTTTCGATACCGTGAACGGCGGGTTCACCCACGCACCCAAGTTCCCGCCGGACACCCAGCTGGCGTTCCTCCTCCGGCAGTACCGGCGAACCGGCCAGGACATTCTGTGGGAGATGGTGGACCGCACCCTGACCCGGATGGCCCTGGGCGGGATGTACGATCAGGTCGGCGGAGGATTCGCCCGCTACAGCGTGGACGAACGCTGGCTGGTCCCCCACTTCGAGAAGATGCTGTACAACCAGGCGCTGCTGGCGCCGGTCTACTGCGACGCCTGGCATGTGGACAACCGGCCGCTGTTCCGCAGGACGGTATGCGACACCCTGGACTTCGTCCGCCGGGAACTGACCCACGAGGAGGGCGGCGCGTACTCGTCCCTGGACGCCGACAGCGAAGGGGTTGAGGGCAGGTTCTACGTCTGGAAGCCGGAACAGGTCGTGGAGATACTGGGCAAAGAGGACGGCACGCTTTTCAACGACACCTACGACATCACCGCCGGGGGCAACTTCGAAGGCGACAGCATCCCCAACCTCCTCCACGGGGAACCGGACGGGGCGATCCAGGAAAAGCTGGCGACGCAGAGAGCCCGGCTCCTGGCTGCACGGGAAACCCGCGTCCGCCCGGGAACCGACGACAAGATCCTGACCGCATGGAACGGGCTGATGATCACCGGCTTCACCGCCGGGTACCAGGCGTTCGGCCGCAGCGAAGACCTGGAGTCGGCACGAAGCTGCGCCGATTTCATCCTGGCCAACCTCCTCCAGGAGGGCCGCCTGCTGGCTTCGTGGCGGGAAGGGAGCGCAGCCCATCCGGCGTACCTGGACGATTACGCCTTCCTGGCTCGGGGTCTCCTGGACCTGTTTGAGGCCGGAGGCGGCGACCGCTACCTGGACGCGGCCGGGGAACTGGGCCAGGTGCTGCTGGACCGCTTCGAGGACAAGGAACGTGGAGGCTGGTACTTCATCGCCGACGATCACGAAGACCTTCTGGTTCGCAACCGCTCCGGCCTGGACGGCGCCCTGCCGTCAGGAGCAGGAGTGGCCACCGAAACACTGGTGCTGCTGGCGGCACGACTCAACCTCGACCGCTATCGGGAAGCAGCGCTTCGCGCCCTCTCATCTTATGCCGGCGAACTTCACCGGGCGCCTAACGGATGCTCCTCGTTGCTGGCGGCACTGGACTACCTGGAAACCGGTGTCCCGGAACGCCGGGTCTGCCGCGACGGTGTCTGCTGGGTGGACCGGAAGTCATGATCGTTGGGAAGCGTCTCGTAGTCAGCGGCCGGGTGCAGGGAGTCGGCTTCCGGTACTTCGTCCTTCAGGCGGCGGAGCCGCTGGGGATCACCGGATTCGTCCGCAATCTCCGGGACGGTACGGTTGAGATTGTTGCCGAGGGTAGCCCGATAGGCGTCCGGGCACTGGCCATGGATGTTCTCGCCGGTCCCCGCCACGGCCGCGTGGACGAAGTCGACAAGACGGACATCCCGGTCACCGGACAGTACGCCGGCTTCGAAATCCGCTACTGATCCTGAGAGGAGGGGATGGTTACGCCCCTCCCCACTCCTCAGTAACCGACACTCGACAGCGGTATGCAGGTCCTGCGAGGCTGGAGGACGTCGCTGAGGGCGTCCACGCTGTCGGCGTCGAACATGTGGCCCCGGCCCTGCTTGAGGTACTCCAAAGCGTCTTCCGGTGAAATCTGGGCCCGGACCTGGGACCGGGTCATGGCGTCGTAGTTCTCAGCCACCGCCAGAACCCGGGAAGTCACCGGAACGCTGCGGCCGGACTTGCCGTAATAGCCGGTGCCATCAGGGCGTTCGTGATGGTAGAGGATGGTGCGAACAACCTCTTCGTCCCGATCCAGGGCACGCATCAGGGCAGCACCTTTCTGGGGATGGGTCCGCATCAGCCGCATCTGGTCCTCTTCCAGCGGCCCTTCTTTCTTGAGAAGTTCCATCGGGATTCCGACCTTGCCGATATCGTGGAGCATGGCCGCCCTGAGGAGTGAATTGGCCTGGTCCCGGGGAAGCCTCAACCCTTCGGCGATCATGTTGCAGAACATGGTCACCCGTTCGGCGTGACCCGGCTCCATCCCATCCCGGCGGTCGGCCCAGTCCGCCACCCTGGCGGCCACTTCGGCATAGGGGCCCAGCGGCTTGGTGTATCGAGGGACCCGGGAGCCAAGCACCGCGGTGAGCTGGCGGCCGAGCCTTTTGAAGGTACCTGTCCGTTCGCTGCCGTCGTCTTCTTCAGCCTCCGAAAGCTGTTCCACGCCACTGCGCCGGATGACTTTCCGCACACGGATCAGGGCGTCGGCCCGGGCCAGGAGTTCCTCCCGCATGAACGGGCTCGTGATCTGGTCTATCAGGCGGTCCGGTTCGAACTGTTCCTGAAAAAGATCGGCCTCGTTCTGAACGAACAACAGCGGCGCCGGGAACCCTCGAGGTTTCCTGCCCCCGGCTTCAAGCATGCGGTCACACTCCGATACCGCCGCGATCACCAGGTCGGGAAGAATCTCCCGTTCGGCATCCAACCATCCTTCGACAATACGGGCCCAGGCGACCTCGTGGCCGTCTTCCTTCATCAGGGACCGGATCCCGGAGGCTCGCTCCCGGTTGGGTCCTACCAGCAGTATCTTGGCCACATGAACCTCCTCCATTCCAATATAGGCCGGAATACCCGGAAGTCACGCTGGTGGAGGGACAGATCGCAGGGCTGGTTACAGATCCGTAACCCCGGATGTAAATCGACGCCAGGCACGCCATCCGGAGCAGGATGCGATGAACAAACCGAAGCCGGCGGCAATGTAGACGAACCCGATGAGCGAGACCGGGAGCCCGGATCTCCTCACCACCATTCCGAGGATCATGAAGAAACCGGCAATCCCCCAGGAAGACAGGGAGAATGAGGCGCCGATCCATGACGTCGCCGGTCCGGACTCGATCCGGGATGCGTTCTCCCTGGCTATCTTCGCCAGGAGGAAACGGCCCTTGAGCGCACCCAGGATCAGGCCCGCCAGAACGGCCGCTACGCCAGGTTTCCACCCGGAGGCAACGGCGAACCTCCCGCCGGCGATCAGCAGGCCAAGGCCGACCAGGGTCCAGACCAGCGCCGCCACCAGGAGGCGGGACGACCGGCTGGCCCCTTGCAACATGACCGGCTTCAGACCTTGCGCGCCACGAGCATGGTGATGTCGTCGTCCGGTGGAGCACCCTGGGTCCAGTCCTGCAGCGCGTCATTCACATGCTGGATGATCGCCTCCGCCGACTGGTTGCGGTGCTGCACTACCAGATCCCGCAGCCGATCTTCACCAAATTCATCTTCGGTGCCCAGCTTCACCGCCTCGGTGACGCCGTCGCTGTAAAGGACAACCATGTCGCCGGCGGCGAGATTCAAGGAGCTGTCCTCATAACCCAGTTCCGGAAGGATGCCGAGTACCGTGCCGGAGCGGGTCAGGAGCTCGTAGTTGCCGTCTGCCCGGACCAGGATGGCAGGGTTGTGGCCGGCGTTGCAGAAGCTCATATCGCCGCTGGCCGAATCCACCACGCAGTAGAACAAGGTGATGAACCGGTTCTGGGGGCACTTGGTCGATATGTGGCGATCCAGCCGGGCGACTGTTTTGGCCGGGGTCACATCCTTGTCCGCCATGACTTCCACCCGGGCCTGCAGACCGGTCATCATCAGGGCGGCGGGCATCCCCTTGCCGGCCACGTCTCCCAGGATCAGGCCGACCTGGTTGTCGCCGAACTCCAGGTAATCGTAGTAGTCGCCGCCGACGGTCTTGCAGGCGGCGTTGTAACCGGCCAGGTCCAGCCCCGCGATAGTCGGGGCCTTCAGCGGCAACAGGCTGGACTGGATCTCCGCCGCCTGCTCCAGGTCCCGGAACATGATGCGCTCGTTCTGTTCCACCTCGGCGAGACGTTCATGCTCGATGCGGATCGCCGCCACGTTGGCCAGCACGGTAAGCAGGTTCAGATCGTTGGCGGCGAAGCGGCGGGCCATGGAACTGGAATCGACGTACACCAGGCCGATCACCTTTTCGTCGGTCTGCAGCGGCACGGCGATCACCGTCCGGATGTTGTGGCCCAACAGGCTGACCCGGGCCTTAAAGGCGTCGTCGGCGGTGACGTCCCGGATCAGGATCGACGCCTTCTCGTTGATCACCTTGTCCCGAACCGCTTTGCTGACCCGGAACCCTTCCCCGTGAAATCCCCGGGGAACCAGCTCACCGTCCTCGAAGGTCATCAGGACTCCCCGCTCCGCCTTCACCGCATGGATCGACAGATCCAGGATCAGGTCGAACAGCTCGTTCAGCGGACGGTCCTGGGCCAGTTCCCGGCCGGCGCGGATCAGGGCGGATACCGCTTCGTTGGTGAACGGCGCCGGGCTGTCCGCCCGCTCACCCTTCCCGGGGGATGAGGAGTCGCTGGCCAGCACCCCTTCCAGGCTGGCGACGATGGTGTCTCCGGTGCCGAGCGGCGCATCGTCCCAGATGATGTCGCCTGCGGTGGAAGGGCCGCCGGCCCCTTCAAGGCTCAGAACCAGATGACCGGCTGTGATGCGATCCCCGGCCTGAATACGGAACCGGTCCACGATCAGGGTGTCGTTGACCCGGGTGCCGTTCTTGCTTCCCAGATCCCGGACATACCAGCGGTCCTCGGTCCGTTCCAGCACCATGTGCTTTCTGGACAGGCTGATATCGTCCGGATAACTCAGGTCGTTTTCGTGGGAACGGCCCAGACTCACCTTGTCGCCGGACATCTCCAGACGACGGTTACTGCCGTCCGCCGCTTTGATATTTAGATACTCTTCCATCGCTATTCCTTCCGTAGTGACCGACATGATACCCTGCCCGGGCTTTTTTGAGGAGACGCATCGGTGTGCACCGTAGCGGTAGTGGCAGGACCGGGCGGCGGTTACATTGTCGCCCAAAACCGGGACGAGCGGCGGACCCGTTCCCGGGGGACCCCCCCGGTGGAGGGTGATTTCCCCCTGCTCTGCCCCCGGGATCCTGATGGCAGCGGGACCTGGGTCGGGGTGAACCGGGCCGGTCTGACACTCTGCATGCTGAACGCTCCCGACCCGGCGCCGGAACGGCTGCCGCCGGAGCCGGTGAGTCGCGGGACCATCCCGCTGGAGCTGGCATCGGCCGGTACGCAGTGTGAGGCAAGGTCCCTGATTGAGGCGATGGACATGGCCCACTTCCGTCCGTTCCACCTGGTCGTGGTGTCTCCTGGAGGAGGAGCGCCCGGCATTCTGGAATGTCGCTGGGACGGAACACGAACGGCTTGGGCCTCGTACAGAGCGCCGGCTATGTTCGTCTCTTCTTCCCTGCACCAGATCTCGGCGGATCAGGCCCGGGGAGAAGTCTGGGTGCGATTCCTCGCCGGGAACCGATCTCCGGACTTAGCTGCACTGACAGGGTTCATGGAAAATCACGAGCCGGAGAAGAGCTCCCTGTCCACCTGCATGCACCGGGAAGACGCCGTCACCGTCAGCCGGACAATGGTTGAGGTCCGCCGGGACCAGATCATCATGGCGTATACCGACGGCTCGCCGTGTGATCCCGGATCCCCATCCTCGAACTACGAGGTTTCCCTCACCGACTCACCCAGGTAGGTGTACCGCTCCAGCCGGGAAGTGTAATCCTCCAGGATCGAATCCCGTTCTCCACCGGCCAGGTCGCCGTTCCTCTCCATCTCTTCGAGAATCCTGTCAACCCCCGTGGTCAGGGTGGCGGGGTCATGACCGAAGATCCCCAGGGTCTCCCGGGCGACATGCCCGGGCCGGAGATTCCGGAAGACGGTTGAACCGTCTTCAGCCAGGAGCACCTCCGCCTCGTGAACCCTGCCGAACAGGTTGTGGTGGCAGCCCATGGTGTCCTGGTAGGCGCCTACCAGCAGAAACCCGATGTAGTACTGCTTTCCGGGGATCAGCTCGTGGAGTTCCAGGGCGTCCTTGATATCCCGCAGGTCGATGAACTTGTCCACTTCGCCGTCGGAATCGCAGGTGATGTCCACCAGGCTGGCAAGCGCCGTAGGCTCCTCGTCCAGGCGGTGCACCGGGACCACAGGGAACAGCTGGTCCAGGGCGAAATGGTCCGGCAGGGACTGGAACACCGACAGGTTGCAGATGTATTTCTTGCGCAGCCTGGTTTTCAGATCGCTGAACTCCTCAGGCAAATACCTAGCCCGGCGGGCGTACGCCATCGCCTTGTCGGCGATGGACCAGAACAGGGTCTCGCCGTCGGCCTTGTCCGCAAGTTCCAGCATGCCGTGGTCGAACAGGGAGTACATCTGGTCCCGGTACTCCAGGGCGTCGTGGTAATACTCCCGGTAATTCTTGACGGTGATCCCCTCCTCAATCTCCATGAGGTTGGTGATCACCTGGGGAGGCTCCGGGTCCAGCCGGACCTTTACCGTATCGGTGCCGGACAGGGAACCCCGCACATCGGTGACCAGGATGCTGTGGTACCCGGTGAGCATCCTCCCCGATTCGCTGACGATCACAGGATACGGGACCTCTTCTTCGTCGCAGATCTCGTGGATGCCGAACACGACGTCGTTGGCGTATTCCTGGATGCCGTAGTTCACCGAGCCGTCCGCCGAGGTTCGGGAGCCGTCGTAATCGATACCCAGGCCGCCGCCTACATCCAGGTACCGGATGGCGACGCCGGCCTTGCGAAGCTTGGCGTACACACGGGCCGCCTCCCGGACCGCTGTCTTGATCTTCCGGATCTGGGTGATCTGGCTGCCGATGTGGAAGTGCAGGAGACTGATTTTTTCTCCCAGTCCGGCGGATTTCAACCGGCTGATCTCCTGGATCAGCTGGAGGGTGGTGAGCCCGAACTTGGATGTGAACCCGCCGGATTTCTCCCACAGCCCCGAACCCCGGGCCTGCAGCTTGACCCGGAGGCCGATGCCCGGGACCGTGTCCCAGTCCGGCGCACCTTCGAGGATCTGATCTACCTCGAACGGCTTCTCCACAACCACGATGACGTTGCGACCCAACCGGGCCGCCATGGCCGCCGTGCCCAGATAGTCCGGATCCTTGTAACCGTTGCAGATCAACAGGGAGCCCCGGGGTATGTCCAGGCCGATGGCGCCCAGGAGTTCGGCGGAGCTGCCGGCTTCCAGCCCCAGGCCGTACTGCCGGCCGTATTCCAGCAACCCCCGGACCACCGAGGACTGCTGATTGACCTTGACCGGATATACGGGCAGGTACGGTTCCGGGTAATCGAACTCCTTCGCCGCCCGGCGGAAAGCACCCACCAGGGAGCGAACCTGGGCTTCCAGCAGCTGGGGGAACCGCAGGAGTACCGGGGTGCGAAACCCTTCGCTCCTCAAATGCTGCACCGCGTTGAAAATGTCGATGGAGCCGCCGGCTTCATCCCCTGGTTGCACCGCCAGGTGGCCGTCGGCCAGGACCTTGAAGTACCCCTGGCCCCATGCGTTCAGCCGGTATGTGGATCTGGAGTGCTCCACCGTGTAGCGGTCAGTCTTTGCCAGCTTCGATTTACCCATGACGCGCCGATTATAGAACGGGTGTTCGGGAAATGCGCTACGCTCCTGCCCATGGGCAGGGGCGAAAGCAATGGTGGGGCCCGGCTCAGGGCCCTGGTGGACATGATCCCGGAGGGATCCAGGGTGGCGGATATCGGCACCGACCACGCCCTGCTGCCAAGAATCCTCCTGGAGGAACGGCGGGCGGCGCACTGCATCGCCACCGAGATCACGCCGGCCGCCCTGGACCGGCTCCAGGACCGGATCGGTCGGTTTCCCCTGCCCGCGACCCTGGAACTGCGGGCCGGCGACGGTCTGGCTCCCCTCCTCCCGTCGGATCGTCTGGACGTCCTGGTCCTGGCCGGGATGGGCGCCGGGACGCAAGTCGCCATACTGTCTTCACCCCTGCGCACCGGCCTGGGAAGCTGCCGGCTGGTCCTCCAGCCCCAGGGGGAGCCTGCGGTGTTGCGCCGCTGGCTGGCCGGCAATCACTACCGCATCATCGCCGAGCGTCTCCAGGAGATCCGGGGGTTCTTTCACCTGACCCTGGCGGCAATACCCCATCAGCGGGAATCCCCCGCCGACCATCCGGTTCTGTTTAGTGAGGACCTCATGGCCGCCGGCCCCCTGCTGGTACGGAGCGGCGATCCGGTGGTCCGGAGATTCTGGGAAATTCAACTCCATCGCCTCCGCCGGCTGGAGGCGGCAGGCGCCAGGGGGGCCGGCGGGAAACAGGCAGCCGAGGACCGGCAGCAGGCGAAACGGGTGCTGGAAGCACTCCCCACCGATGCGTTATAGTTATGTGATTGACGGACTGTCCATCCGCCGGGAGATCCAGATTGCTATGGGCCAGAGTTCCAGGTTCCTGAAAGCCGGCGCCGTTGTACTGGCGTGTACCCTGCTCAGCGCCTCAAACGGTGCGCCCCGGACCGTGTCCCGCGGCGAACTCCCCGATATCCTGCTGGTCTCGGTGGACACCCTGAGGGCCGATCACCTCTCGATTTACGGGTACGAACGAAAAACCTCTCCCAGGATCGATCGACTGATGGCCGGTGGGGCGATCTTCGACCAGGCCCGGACCGTGGAGCCGCTTACCGCCCCGGCCCTGGTCTCCATGCTCACTTCCATGGCGCCTCACGAGCATGGCGCATCCCGAAACGGGCTCAGGATGCGTCCCGGATTGCCGTCCCTCCCGAAAGCGCTGGAAGCGGCCGGCTACGATACGGCGGCCATCCTCGGGAACTGGACCTTGAGGGACAAGTTGACCCACCTGGGCGAACATTTCCAGGAATACGACTTGGTGCTGAACCGCCGGCGCTGGTTCGGCCTGGTGCGCGGTGAAGCGACCGCCGAGGACCTCAACGAGCGGACGCTGGCGTTTCTCGAAAGCCGTGCCTCCGCGGCGGAAGATCGCAAGCCGCTGTTCCTCTGGGTGCACTACACGGAGCCCCATGCACCCTACCGGCTCTGGCGGGACGACGCCGACAGCATCGGTCTGCCGCAAAACAACCTGACCAAGCTGGACCGGTACGACAGCGAGATCCGGTTCGTGGACCGCCAGATCGGAGACCTGCTGGACAGCCTCGCAAGGGGCGACCACCTCCAGGATCCGATCGTCGTTTTCACCTCCGATCACGGCGAGAGCCTGGGGGAACACAACTACTGGGGGCATGGCCGAAACCTGTACGAGCCGGGGCTGCATATCCCGATGTCGATTACCTGGCAGGGCCACGTCAAGCCGATGCGCCTCCCGGCGCCGGCGCTGAATACCGATCTGGCCCCGACGCTGCTGAGCCTGGCCGGCCTGCCGGTTCCCGAGCGTTTCAGCGGGTACGACTGGGCCCCGGTGCTGGTCGGTGGAGGCGAGCAGCCTCTGGACCGGGTAACCACCTATCAGGCCCACAAGGGCGCGGTGATTTCCAACCACAGCTCGGAGATGGCACGGCAATCAGGCCTGCTGGAGGTCGGCAGAATCGAGGGCCCGGACAAGGAGGTCTTCCGGATCGGAAACAACCGGCGGAGGCTGTTCAACCTGTCCAGGGATCCGCAGGAGACCCGGAACCTGAGTTCCCGCAGGGAGGAACCGACCGAGAGCCTGGTCGGATGGATGGAATCGGTTTACGACAGCCTGCTGACCTTCGAGGACATGCCGCCGGAGACGCTGGACCAGGCAAGCATCGAGCAACTCAAGTCGCTGGGGTACGTGGATTAGCCTTTGGGCGGGTCCGGCAACCTGCCGTCCAGGGCAGCCTGTACCACCACCTTGGAATCGTCAGGGAAATCCGACCGCAGGACCCACTCCAGGTAGCCCCGGTTGCTGTCCCGGACCGACGCCAGGGTCTGGTCGCGATACTTCCCGAACGTGAACACGATCTCCTTTTTTTTCCACACGAACTTGCCGGACCGGTCCACCGCATCCTCTCGGACCGGGTTGCACCAGGCCGCAAGGTCTTCCACCGTATCGGGCAGATCGTCATAGCGGGCCAGCTGGGCGTCCAGCACCTCGGCGGTGGCGGCCACATCTTCCTCGGCGCTGTGGGCCCCTTCCAGCTCCTTCCCCAGGAAGAAGCGCACCGCGGCGGAGAGATCCCGGCGTTCCTTGCGGTGGTAGATGGTCATGGCGTCCACGACCCTCACGCCATCCATGGGCAGGTCCGTTCCGATGTCCCGAAATTCCCTGCGGATCAGGGGGATGTCGAAGCGCTGGACGTTGTATCCCGACAGATCGGCGCCTTCCAGCATCCCCAGATACGTTGCGGCCCTTTCACGGAATCCGGGGCAATCCCGGACGTCATGATCGTAGATTCCGTGGACCGCAGACGCTTCCGCCGGGATCGGCCGCTCCGGGTTCAACCGCTCCACCAGGGACTCTCGCCGACCGTCGGGGAACACCTTGAGGATACATATTTCCACGATACGGTCCGACCCTGCGTCAATTCCGGTGGTTTCCAGGTCGAAGAAGGCCAGAGGCCGGGTTAATTTCAGGTTCTTCATGACGGCTCCCTTCGGATGGCAAGCCTAACCGGGCCGGGGGGCCAAGGCAACGCCGGCCTGCTATATTTTCGGTCGCCAACCTTGAATCATGGAGCGTGTGGATGAAAGAGTTTGACATTCCGACACTGGAACCGTCGGAGCTGGAAATCCCGGAGGAACTGAACGGGCTGCGTGAACTCGTCTACAACCTCTGGTGGTGCTGGTCCCCTGAGGCCCACCTGCTGTTCCACCGCATCGACGGCCCCCGCTGGCAGCACTACCGCAACCCAGTGGAACTGCTTCTCGGCCTGGAGCCCCACCGCTGGGAACAACTTCAGAACGACCCGGTGTTCATGGGCGGTCTCCACGATGTGGTCGGCCAGCTGAGACGCTACATGCAGGGCGATCCCTCACCCTGGTTCCGCCAGTCCTTTCCCGACTACGGCCAGGGGCCGTTCGCCTACTTCTCCACCGAATTCGGATGGCACGAATCACTGGGGATCTACTCCGGCGGCCTGGGGATCCTGTCCGGCGATCATTGCAAATCGGCCAGCGACCTCGGACTCCCTTTCATCGGCATCGGCCTGATGTACCGCAGGGGCTATTTCAGGCAGACCATCGACCTGGACGGGCTGCAGCAGCACTTCTACCCCGACTACGACAACAGCAGGCTTCCGCTGGAACTGGTGGCCGGCAAGGACGGCAGGGAACTCCGGATCTCCGTCGACTTCCCAGGCCGGGAAGTGCAGGCCAGGGCCTGGCGGGCCCAGGTCGGCCGGGCGCCGGTGCTCCTCCTGGACACCGACCTGCCGGAGAACAGGCCCGAGGACCGTCCAATTACATCGATACTGTATGTCCGGGGCCGGGAGATGCGGCTGTGCCAGGAGATCATCCTGGGAGTCGGCGGAGCCCGGACGCTGGAGGCGCTGGGGATTCAGCCTGCGGTCTGGCACATGAACGAAGGACATTCGGCGTTCCTGGGCCTGGAACGGACCAGGCTCCAGGCCGCTGCCGACGGAACCGGATTCCACGACGCCATGGAGGCCGCCAGGCAGAACGCCGTATTCACCACCCACACTCCTGTCCCGGCAGGGAACGAATCGTTCCAGAACAACCTGATCCGCAAGTACTTCACCGGCTTCGCCGAAAAGTGCGGCATTGAAATGGATACGGTCCTGGCCACCGGCCGGATTCACGACGACAAGCCCGACGAAGGGTTCAACCTGACCGCCCTTGCGATCCGGACCGCCGGTTCGGTGAACGGGGTGTCCGCCCTCCACGGCGACGTTGCCGACGGCATCTGGCGCCACATGGGAAGGGACCTTGCCGATGACGACCGTCTGGTCGGCTCGGTAACCAACGGCGTGCACACACCGACCTGGATCGGCCCGGAGATCAGGGCCCTGCTCCAGGAGCACCTTGGAACCGACTTCCTCATGAACCTGATGGGTTCGGATTTCTCCGACAGGGTCCTTGCAATTCCGGATGAGGCGATCTGGTCCGCTCACCAGGAGCAGAAGAAACGGCTGATCGAGCTTACCCGGGACCGGCTGATGGAACAGTTCGCACGCCACGGCAAGGGACCGGACGAACTGGCTGAGCTCGAGAACCACCTGAGCCCGGACCATCTCACCATCGGCTTCGCCCGCAGGTTCGCAACGTACAAGCGGGCAGCCCTGGTGTTTCGGGATGTGGAGCGGCTCAAAGCGATCGTCGCTTCAGACGACCGGCCGGTACAGATCCTGTTCGCCGGCAAGGCCCACCCGGCGGACCGGCCGGGGCAGGACCTGATCCGGGAGATCTTCGTCAAGACCTTGTCGCCGGACTGGAGAGGCCGGATCCACTTCATCGAAAACTACAACATGCGCATAGCCCGCTTCCTGGTTCAGGGGGTGGACGTCTGGCTGAACACGCCCAGGAGGCCCCAGGAGGCCAGCGGCACCAGCGGGATGAAGGTGGCCCTGAACGGCGGCCTGAACTGCAGCATCCTGGACGGCTGGTGGTGCGAGGGGTTCGACGAGGCCCACGGCTGGGCCATCGGCAACAATCACCATACCGACGACCACGACGAGCAGGACAAGCAGGACGCCGACGCTCTCTACCATGTCCTGGAAGATATGCTGGTGCCGGCGTATTACCAGGAAGGCGGCGGGCCGCCTGCGGGCTGGATCGCAAGGATGAAACGCGCCATCGCCGACCTGGCGCCTCGTTTCAGCACCGCCCGGATGGTCCGGGAATACACCGAGCGCTACTACCTGCCTGCCTCCCGAAAATAAAACCGGGGGACCGTGCAACACGATCCCCCGGCCTTGCAGTCAGGAAGCGGAACCTGCCGGCGCTCAGGGCGCCGCGGGCTTGGTGTCGGTTCGCTCCACGTTCGCTACCGTGCTCGGGCTGGCGTTCGCTTCGGTGGTGAACCCGCTGGACTGGACCCAGGTGGAGTCCATCGGTTCGCCCTCGGTTGTGAGAACACCGCCGGAGCCGCCTATGACGCGGATCCGGTACGTCGTGCCGTAGTTCAGGTCCTGGGCAGGAATGATGGTCACCGTTACACCGTCACCTGCCAGCTGTGGAGAGCCTGAGGTCTGGGCGATCGGGTTCCCGTCGGGGTTCAACAGTTGCACCGTCTCCGAACGGATCGATGCCGGATCCATCGGCACGTTGAACACCACCACCGGCCGGGCCGTACGGGCCACACCGGACGCGCCGTCCACCGGCGCAGTGGAAATCACGATCGGCGGCACAATCACATCAACCGTCAACCTTGCTGCTCCGGAAACATCGTTACCGGAAGCGTTGGAGACTCGGCAGGTGAACAGGGCGCCGTCATCCGACGGGGTCACAGGCGGCGTCGTGTAGGACGGGTTTACCGCTCCTGCGATATCCGAACCGTTCCTGCGCCACTGGTACGTCAGCGGAGCAGTGCCTGAAGCGGTCACGGAGAATGTCGCGGTCTGGCCTTCCTGAACGGTGGTGTCCACCGGGTTGGAGGTGATGCTGGCCGGGACCTGGGGTTCGATAACGGTAAAGAGGTTGAGGCCGGTTCCGTACACCTGATCCAGGTTGATCACCTCGATGTCGGTGGGTCCAAGGGGAGTTGACGGTGCAACGCTGATGTTGACCGTCATGTCATTACATGAGTTCACCGTAACCGAGTTCACCGTGATGCCGGACTCTGCAAACTCGACGGTTGCGCCGGACTGGAAGTTCGATCCGGTAATGATAACGGCGGCATCGGCCCCCTGCTGGCCGGTGTTCGGTGTGGCGTCGGTTATCACCGGTCTCGCCCAGCCGGTTATCTCCGCTGAAAAGTTCTCGCTCTCCAGTTGCTGGGTATCGTACGCCTTCACTGCGGCGAACCACATGGTGCAGTCGGCCAGGCCGGTAAGCGTGTAAGAAGTTACATTACCAACGTCCACGAACTGGTCATAATTACCCGATACATTTCCGTAATAGATGCGGTATCCGTCCAGATCACCGTCTGGAACCGGATCCCACTGCATCGATATGGTGCCCGCCATACTAAATGTGGCGGAAAGCATAAGGATCGTGATTGCCAGGAGAAAGTAGCGGACCGGATTCGATTTCTTAAGCATGGCGCAGCTCCGTTTTTATCGGACCTTGTTTTCAGGTCTTTCGTGTCGGAGCTGTCTAATAGCGAAATCCGTACCACATTGCTGTTGCCCGGAAAACCGGTAATTCTTAATTGGGACCGTCGGAGTCTGCTATCCACAACGGTTTTCGGAAAGAACGATCCTGTAAGCGAACAGCCCGGACCTTCAGTCGGACTTCCTGCTCCAGAACTTCCACGAACGGCGTTTACCGGCCGGCAGCATTTCGTGAACCACATCGTGGACCGCAACCTTCGATACTTCGGAACCGACCTTTTCGAGGAACCGGGGAGGGGCTGCGGTGACGCCCGAAACCGGATCGTGGGGGTTCAGCGCCACCGCCAGCAGAGGTGTGCTGTGGACGACACGGTACTCTCCGCCACCCTTGAGCCACGCCTTGAAATATATCGGGGCGACCCGCATGCGGGTGACGTCTTCCGCCACGAAGGTCCCGGACATGCCGGACTGCACCAAGGGTCGCACCAGATCGTCGTTCAGCTTCCCGGGCACGATGACCGTCACCGTAGAGGGGGCATCTCCACCGGTGATCCAGCGGGCGGCAGCGGCAGGATCCCGGGTCAATGTGCGCAGCACCCGGCCCTCTACGTCGGTCACCACGATCTCGTTCTTCGATCGGGCCACTTCAAACGAGGTCCTGGCCAGGGCGTCGCATTCAGGGAGATCGAGGGCGTCGACCTCGTAGCCGATGGCGGCGATCGCCCGCTCTTCCGATGGGGCGATACCCAGGCCGGCGCTCAGGACCACACCGTCGAACAGGCCGGTTTTCAGGAAAGCCTGGTGTTCCCGTCCGGCGGTCACGACCTGCCGCAGGGCGCCGTGGGTTCTTAGAAGACCTGTAACCGCATGGATCGAATCCGGTTCGGACGGACCGAACAGGGCGGCCTCGCCTTCCTCCCGCACTCGCGCCACAACCAGTTCACCCAGGGAACTGCTGATCCCCGTATCCTGGAGAATGTCCAGGCCGGCGCTGCCCTCCGAAAGGATATCCCGGGCCGTGAGCACGATAGTCCCGGCAGGGAGCGGCACTACCGTCGGCAGTTCCCGGGAGTAGTCATCATCATGAACCAGGCGAGGGGCGGCCCCGATCCCCAAAGGGTCGCCCGAGGCGGCAGCCTCCCTGGCAAGACCTTCCACCACGGTGCGCTTGCCGGCTCCGCGGTGCAGGCCCAGCACCAGAATGCGCGGATACTTCCCGGTGGTGATCCGATGCAGGAGTCCGGCGTCTGAGGGTGTTGCACTCATCGCTGTTCAGCTTCGCTTCCCGGGGGGGGCCTTAATGGAGGCGGCGACCGGATTTGAACCGGTGAATAAAGGTTTTGCAGACCTCTGCCT